>NZ_JACKXE010000001.1:0-667394 GCF_014212315.1 Nocardioides luti | reverse complement strand
CTCCACGCCATGGTCGACGCCGGCTGCGACGTCATCGAGATCGGCCTGCCCTACAGCGACCCGGTGATGGACGGTCCGACCATCCAGGCCGCCGCCCAGCAGGCCCTCGAGCGCGGCGTCCGCACCTCCGACGTCCTCCGCACCGTCGAGGCCGTCGCCGCCACCGGCACGCCCACGCTGATCATGACCTACTGGAACCCTGTCGAGCGCTACGGAGTCGAGCGGTTCGCCGCCGACCTCGCGAACGCCGGGGGAGCGGGCCTCATCACGCCCGACCTGACCCCTGACAGCGCCCCCGAGTGGATCGCGGCGGCCGACCGGCACGACCTCGACAAGGTCTTCCTCGTCGCCCCCTCCAGCACCGACGACCGCGTCACGATGACCACGGCCGCCTGCCGCGGCTTCGTCTACGCCACCGCCGTCATGGGCGTCACCGGTGCCCGCACCACGACCAGCGACCTCGCCGGTCCGCTCGTCGCCCGCACCCGTGCACTGAGCCCGGACGGCGGGGCCGACCTGCCCGTCGGCGTCGGCCTCGGGGTGAGCAACGGCGACCAGGCCGCCGAGGTGGCGTCGTACGCCGACGGCGTGATCGTCGGCTCGGCCTTCGTGCGCACGCTGCTCGACCACCCGGACGACCGCGCGGCCGGCCTGCGGGCGCTCAGCGCCCTCACCGACGACCTGGCGAACGGCGTACGGCGTGGCTGACCGCACGACGCGGGGACTGCTGGCCGGGCTGGTCGCGGGCCTGCTCCTGGTGCTCACCGCCTGCGGCGGCGACGACGCGGGCGCCGAGTTCCGCGGTGCCGTGCTCGACCAGCCGTACACCGTCCCGGACACGGCCCTCACCGACACCGAGGGTCAGCCGTTCTCGCTGGCGAAGGACACCACCAAGCCGCTCACGCTGGTGTTCTTCGGCTACATCAACTGCCCCGACATCTGCCAGGTCGTGATGTCCGCGCTCGCCTCGGCGATGACCCGCCTCGACGCCTCCGACCGCAGCAAGGTGGACGTGGTCTTCGTGACCACCGACCCCCAGCGCGACACCGAGTCCGCGCTGCGTACCTACCTGGACCGCTACGACCCGTCCTTCATCGGCCTCACCGGCGACATCAAGACGATCGCCTCGGTCGGCAAGCCGCTCGCGATCGCCGTGCTCAAGGGCGAGAAGCTGCCCAGCGGCGGCTACGAGGTCGTGCACAGCACCCAGGTGAGCGCCATCGACGGCCAGGACCAGGTCCCGGTCCTGTGGACGCAGGGCACCTCGGCCGCCCAGTTCGCCGCCGACATCCACACCCTGCTCGGCAAGGAGAGCTGACCCGATGACCGCCCTCTCGATCCCCAGCCCGTCCTCCGGCGTCTGGTACCTCGGCCCGCTGCCGATCCGCGGCTACGCCCTCGCGATCATCCTCGGCATCATCGTCGCGATCTGGCTGGCCGAGCGCCGCTGGGTGGCCCGCGGCGGCACCGCCGGCGACATCGCCGACCTCGCGGTCTGGGGCGTGCCGTTCGGCCTCGTCGGCGGTCGGCTGTACCACGTGGCCACCGACCACGCGCTCTACTTCGGCGAGGGCCGGCACCCGATCGAGGCGCTCTACGTCTGGCGCGGCGGCCTCGGGGTCTGGGGCGCGATCGCCCTCGGCATCTTCGGCGTCTGGCTCGGGGCCCGGCGCAAGGGGATCCGGCTGCTGCCGGTCCTCGATGCCATGGCGCCGACGGTCCTGGTCGCGCAGGCGCTCGGCCGCTGGGGCAACTGGTTCAACCAGGAGCTCTTCGGCAAGCCCACCGACCTCCCGTGGGGACTCGAGATCGACCCGGACAACCGCCCCGTCGGCTACTTCCAGTACTCCACCTTCCAGCCCACCTTCCTCTACGAGTTCCTCTGGAACCTCGCGGCCTTCGTCGTGGTCGTGTGGGCGGACCGCCGCTTCACGCTCGGCCGTGGCCGCGTGGCCGCGCTCTACGTCATGGCCTACACGCTCGGCCGGGGCTGGATCGAGATGCTCCGGATCGACGACGTGGAGCTCAAGGACGTCGGCGGCCTGCGCTTCAACGTGTGGACCTCGATCGTGCTGTTCGTCGCCGCCGCGATCTACTTCGTGGTCAGCAGCCGGCTGCGCCCCGGTCGCGAGACGCAGGTGTACGACGACGGGCGCGGGCCCGCCGCGGCGACCGAGTCCGCGCCTCAGGCAGGACCGCCCACCGACGCTCCCCGGTGATAGCCTGAGCGCTCCGCTTGGGCCAGAGTCGTCCCCTGCTCGGCCGCCTCGCGCGGCCATCCTGCACTGCCGATCCTGCCGGCACGTGCCCCGGGACTCCGGGTCACGGCGGCACAGACGACGACGGGAGAATGCCCGGTGCCCACTTCGCACGCATTCCCGCCGCCCCAAGGGCTGTACGACCCCCGCCACGAGCACGACGCGTGTGGCGTGGCGTTCGTCGCGACCCTGACCGGCGATGCCAGCCACGACATCGTGGCCAAGGCTCTCACTGCCCTGCGCAACCTCGACCACCGCGGAGCCGCGGGCGCCGAGCCGAACTCCGGCGACGGTGCCGGGATCCTGCTGCAGGTGCCCGACGCGTTCCTGCGCGCCGTGGTCGACTTCGACCTGCCCGCGGCGTCGGCGTACGCCGTCGGCACGGCGTTCCTGCCCGGCGACGACGAGACGGTGGCCGCCGCGCGGACCCGGATCGAGGAGATCGCGCGCGAGGAGGGCCTTGCGGTCCTCGGCTGGCGCGAGGTCCCGATCAACCCCGAGATCCTGGGCAGGACCGCGCTCGGCGTGATGCCGGCGTTCAGCCAGCTCTTCGTGGCCGGCGACGGCAAGCGCGTGAGCGGCATGGCCCTGGAGCGGATGGCGTTCTGCCTGCGCAAGCGCGCGGAGCACGAGACCGACGTCTACTTCCCGTCGCTGTCCTCACGCACCCTGGCCTACAAGGGCATGCTGACGACCGACCAGCTCGACAACTTCTTCCCGGACCTGACCGACGAGCGCGTCGCGTCGGCGATGGCGGTCGTCCACTCGCGGTTCTCGACCAACACCTTCCCGAGCTGGCCGCTGGCCCACCCGTTCCGGTTCATCGCCCACAACGGCGAGATCAACACCGTCATGGGCAACCGCAACTGGATGCGGGCGCGCGAGGCGCTGCTCGACTCCGACCTGCTCGGCGGCGACCTGGAGCGGCTCTACCCGATCTGCACCGACGGCGCCTCGGACTCCGCGTCCTTCGACGAGGTCCTCGAGCTGCTGCACATGGGCGGCCGCACGCTGCCGCACGCGGTCCTGATGATGATCCCGGAGGCGTGGGAGAACCACGCCGAGATGGACGCCAAGCGCCGTGCGTTCTACGAGTTCCACGCCACGATGATGGAGCCGTGGGACGGCCCGGCCTGCGTCGTCTTCACCGACGGCTCGCAGATCGGCGCGGTCCTCGACCGCAACGGCCTCCGCCCCTCGCGCTACTGGGTGACCGACGACGGCCTCGTCGTCCTCGCCTCCGAGGTCGGCGTGCTCGACCTGGACCCCGCGACGATCGTGCGCAAGGGCCGCCTCCAGCCCGGCCGGATGTTCCTCGTCGACACCGACGAGCACCGCATCATCGAGGACGAGGAGGTGAAGTCCGAGCTCGCCGCCGAGCACCCGTACGACGAGTGGCTGCACGCCGGCCTGATCCACCTCGACGACATCCCCGACCGCGAGCACATCGTGCACACCCACGCCTCGGTCACCCGGCGCCAGCAGATCTTCGGCTACACCGAGGAGGAGCTGCGCGTCCTGCTCACGCCGATGGCCAACGCCGGGGCGGAGCCGATCGGCTCCATGGGCACCGACACCCCGATCGCGGCGCTCTCCGAGAAGCCCCGGCTGCTCTTCGACTACTTCACCCAGCTCTTCGCGCAGGTCACGAACCCGCCGCTGGACGCCATCCGCGAGGAGCTCGTCACCTCGCTCAACGGCAGCATCGGCCCCGAGGCCAACCTCCTCGAGCCGGCGCCGGCGTCCTGTCGCCAGGTCGTCCTGCCGTTCCCGGTGATCAGCAACGACGACCTCGCCAAGATCCGCCACATCAACCGCGACGGCGACATGCCGGGCTTCATCACCCACGTGGCCCGCGGCCTCTACGAGGTCGAGGGCGGCGGCGATGCGATGGCCCGGCGGATCGAGGAGATCTGCCAGGAGGTGTCGCAGGCGATCGCCGGCGGTGCCCGCGTCATCGTGCTCTCCGACCGGCACTCGACGGTCGAGCTCGCCCCGATCCCGTCGCTGCTGCTGACCGGTGCCGTGCACCACCACCTGGTGCGCGAGAAGACCCGCACCCAGGTCGGCCTGCTCGTCGAGGCCGGCGACGTCCGCGAGGTCCACCACGTGGCGCTGCTCGTCGGGTACGGCGCGGCCGCGGTCAACCCGTACCTCGCCATGGAGTCCGTCGAGGACCTCGCGCGCGAGGGCTACTACGTCACCGCCGACCCCGAGAAGGCCGTCGCCAACCTGATCAAGGCGCTCGGCAAGGGCGTCCTCAAGGTCATGTCGAAGATGGGCGTCTCGACCGTCGCGTCCTACACCGGCGCCCAGATCTTCGAGGCCCTCGGGCTCTCGCAGTCGGTCGTCGACCGCTACTTCACCGGCACCACGTCGAAGCTCGGCGGCATCGAGCTCGACACGATCGCCCAGGAGGTCGCGCGGCGCCACGCCACGGCGTACCCCCGCGGCGGCATCGCGCCGGCGCACCGTGAGCTCGAGATCGGCGGCGAGTACCAATGGCGCCGCGAGGGCGAGCCTCACCTGTTCGACCCGGAGACCGTCTTCCGCCTCCAGCACGCCACGCGCGCCGGTCGCTACGACGTCTTCAAGCAGTACACCCAGCGGGTGAACGAGCAGTCCACGCGCCTGATGACGCTGCGCGGGCTCTTCGACTTCAAGAGCGCCGAGGCCACCGGCCGCAGCCCGATCCCGATCGAGCAGGTCGAGCCCGTCTCGGCGATCGTCAAGCGCTTCTCGACCGGCGCCATGTCGTACGGCTCGATCAGCCAGGAGGCGCACGAGACCCTCGCGATCGCCATGAACCGGCTGGGCGCCAAGTCCAACACCGGTGAGGGCGGCGAGGACGCCGAGCGGCTCCACGACCCGGAGCGGCGCAGCTCGATCAAGCAGGTCGCGTCGGGGCGCTTCGGCGTCACGTCGGAGTACCTCACCAACGCCGACGACATCCAGATCAAGATGGCGCAGGGCGCCAAGCCCGGTGAGGGCGGCCAGCTGCCCGGCAACAAGGTCTACCCCTGGGTGGCCAAGACCCGGCACTCCACGCCGGGCGTGGGCCTCATCAGCCCGCCGCCGCACCACGACATCTACTCGATCGAGGACCTCGCCCAGCTCATCCACGACCTCAAGAACGCCAACCCGGCGGCGCGGGTCCACGTGAAGCTCGTCTCCGAGGTCGGGGTCGGCACGGTCGCGACGGGCGTCTCCAAGGCGCACGCCGACGTCGTCCTGATCTCCGGCCACGACGGCGGCACGGGCGCGGCCCCGCTGACCTCGCTCAAGCACGCCGGCGGACCCTGGGAGCTCGGCCTCGCCGAGACCCAGCAGACGCTGCTGCTCAACGGCCTGCGCGACCGGATCGTCGTGCAGACCGACGGCCAGCTCAAGACCGGCCGCGACGTCGTCGTCGCCGCGCTGCTCGGGGCGGAGGAGTACGGCTTCGCCTCGGCGCCGCTCGTCGTCTCCGGCTGCATCATGATGCGCGTCTGCCACCTCGACACCTGCCCCGTGGGCGTCGCGACGCAGAACCCCGTCCTGCGCGAGCGCTTCTCGGGCAAGGCCGAGTACGTCGTCAACTTCTTCGAGTACATCGCCGAGGAGGTCCGCGAGATCCTGGCCGAGCTCGGGTTCAGCACGCTGGACGAGGCGATCGGCGCGGTGGAGACGCTCGACGTCGGCACCGCGGTCGAGCACTGGAAGACCGTCGGCCTCGACCTCACGCCGATCCTGCACAAGCCCGAGCTCCCCGAGGGCGCGGCGCTGCGCAACACGACCGGCCAGGACCACGGCCTCGACAAGGCGCTCGACGTCACCGACCTGGTGCCGCTGGCCCAGGCCGCGCTCGACTCCGGCGAGCCGGTGCGGGCGCAGGTGAAGATCCGCAACGTCAACCGCACGGTCGGCACGATCCTCGGCCACGAGGTGACCAAGAAGTACGGCGGGGAGGGGCTGCCCGAGGGCACCATCGACCTCACGTTCACCGGCTCGGCCGGCCAGTCGTTCGGCGCGTTCGTGCCGCGGGGGATGACCCTGCGGCTCGAGGGCGACGCCAACGACTACGTCGGCAAGGGTCTCTCCGGTGGCCGGATCGTCGTGCGCCCCGACCGGGCCGCGACCTTCAACGCCAACGAGCAGATCATCGCCGGCAACGTCATCGCCTACGGCGCGACGTCGGGTGAGGTCTTCATCCGGGGCGGGGTGGGCGAGCGGTTCGCCGTCCGCAACTCCGGCGCCCGCCTGGTCACCGAGGGCGTGGGTGACCACGCCTGCGAGTACATGACCGGCGGCCGCGTCGCCATCCTCGGCAAGACCGGGCGCAACATCGCGGCCGGCATGTCGGGCGGCGTCGCCTGGGTCCTCGACCTCAAGGAGCACCGGGTCAACCGGGAGCTCGTCGAGCTCGGTCCCGTGGCCGGCGAGGCCGCGGCCGAGCTGGAGCACCTGGTCCGCACGCACCTCGAGGAGACCGGCTCGACGGTCGCCGAGGAGCTGCTGGCCGACTGGGAGACCTCGTTGACGCGCTTCACCGAGATCATGCCCACCGACTACCGCAAGTCCCTCGAGGTCAAGGCAAAGGCAGAAGCCGACGGCCTGGACGAGAAGGAGACGGCGAACGCGATGATGGAGGCACTCCATGGCTGACCCCAAGGGTTTCCTGAAGACCGGCCGCGAGGTCGCCACCCGGCGCCCGGTCGACGAGCGGGTCAAGGACTGGAACGAGGTCTACCCCGAGGGGATCGGCCGCGCCCTGCTGCCGATCATCACCGAGCAGGCCGGCCGCTGCATGGACTGCGGCATCCCCTTCTGCCACCAGGGCTGCCCGCTCGGGAACATCATCCCGGAGTGGAACGACCTGGTCTGGCGCGACGACTGGGACGGCGCGATCGAGCGCCTGCACGCGACCAACAACTTCCCGGAGTTCACCGGTCGCCTCTGCCCGGCCCCCTGCGAGACCGCCTGCGTGCTGGGCATCAACCAGGACCCGGTCACGATCAAGAACGTCGAGGTCTCGATCATCGACAAGGCCTGGGAGTCCGGCGCGGTCCGGCCCCAGCCGCCGGAGTGGCTCTCGGGCCGCACGGTCGCGGTGGTCGGCTCCGGCCCGGCCGGCCTGGCCGCCGCGCAGCAGCTGACCCGTGCCGGTCACACCGTCGCGGTCTACGAGCGCGCCGACAAGATCGGCGGCCTGCTCCGCTACGGCATCCCCGAGTTCAAGATGGAGAAGAAGCACCTCGACCGGCGCCTAGACCAGATGCGCCGCGAGGGCACCGTCTTCCGCGCCGGCGTGAACGTCGGCGAGGACGAGCTCACCGCCGACCGGCTCCGGGAGCGGTACGACGCCGTCGTGCTCGCCATGGGCGCCACCCAGGCCCGCGACCTGCCGATCAGCGGCCGCGAGCTCGGCGGCATCCACCAGGCGATGGAGTTCCTCCCGCAGTCGAACCGCGTCTCGCTCGGCGAGGAGCCGACGACGGACGGGAGCGAGCAGATCGTCGCGACCGGCAAGCACGTCGTCATCATCGGCGGCGGCGACACGGGCGCGGACTGCCTCGGCACCTCCACCCGCCAGGGTGCGGCCTCGATCACGCAGCTGGAGATCATGCCGGAGCCGCCGCAGTCGCGGCCCGCGGGACAGCCGTGGCCGACGTACCCCATGACCTTCCGGGTCTCCTCGGCGCACGAGGAGGCGGGGGAGCGG
The DNA here is from genome assembly GCF_014212315.1 of Nocardioides luti. NCBI lineage: Bacteria > Bacillati > Actinomycetota > Actinomycetes > Propionibacteriales > Nocardioidaceae > Nocardioides > Nocardioides luti. The sequence continues at coordinate 659,435 of NZ_JACKXE010000001.1, read as the reverse complement.
GTCTACGCCGTCTCCACGCAGGAGTTCCTCGGCGACGAGGACGGCAACGTCCGGGCGCTGCGCCTGGTCGACGTCACCTTCGAGGGCGGCAGGCTGACCGAGATCGAGGGCACCGAGCGCGAGATCCCGGCCGAGCTGGTGCTCTTCGCGATGGGCTTCACCGGTCCCGAGAAGGAGGGCCTCGTCGACCAGCTCGGCGTCGACCTCGACGAGCGGGGCAACGTCGCGCGCGACGACGGCTACCTCTCCTCGGTGCCCGGCGTCTTCGTGGCCGGCGACGCCGGCCGCGGCCAGTCGCTCATCGTCTGGGCGATCGCCGAGGGCCGGGCCGCGGCGTCCGCGGTGGACCGGTTCCTCACCGGCTCGACGACGCTCCCGGCGCCGATCCTGCCGACCGAGCGCCCGCTGGTCGTCTGAGGCCGGGCCGGACCACCGCGGCGTCGCGCCCCGGTGGTCCGGCCCGTCCCGGCTACTCGCGAGTTACGTTGTTGGAACGTTCAAACGCCGGTAGGGTCTGAGCGTGCGCAAAGCCAAGATCGTCTGCACCCTCGGCCCTGCGACTGCGTCCCCGCGACGCATCCGGGAGCTCGTCTACGCAGGCATGGACGTCGCCCGGCTCAACATGAGCCACGGCACCCACCAGGACCACGCCGAGGCCTACCGCCTGGTGCGCGAGGCCTCCGACGCCAGCGGTCACGGGGTCGGCATCTTCGCCGACCTCCAGGGCCCCAAGATCCGGCTCGCGACCTTCGGCGACGGCCCGGTCCAGATCCGCCGCGGCCAGGAGTGGACGATCACCACCCGCGACGTCCCCGGCGACGACAAGGTCGCCGGCACGACGTACGCCGGCCTGCCCGGCGACGTGAAGCCCGGTGACCCGATCCTCATCGATGACGGCAAGATCCGCCTGCGGGTGACCGGGGTGGACGGCGAGGACGTCCACACCGAGGTCCTCGTCGGCGGCAAGGTCAGCAACCACAAGGGCATCAACCTGCCCGGGGTCGCGGTGTCCGTGCCGGCGCTGTCCGAGAAGGACATCGAGGACCTCCGCTTCGCCCTCAGCCTGTCGGTCGACTTCATCGCGCTGAGCTTCGTGCGCGACGCCAAGGACGCCGAGGACGTGCGCCGGATCATGCGCGAGGAGGGCAAGATGCTGCCCGTCATCGCGAAGATCGAGAAGCCCCAGGCCATCGAGAACCTCGAGGAGGTGATGGCCGCCTTCGACGGCTTCATGGTGGCCCGCGGCGACCTCGCGGTCGAGTGCCCGCTCGAGGACGTGCCGTTCCTCCAGAAGCGGATCGTCCAGATGGCCCGCCTCAACGCCAAGCCGGTCATCGTCGCCACCCAGATGCTGGAGTCGATGGTCTCGAGCCCGGCGCCGACCCGCGCCGAGGCCTCCGACGTCGCGAACGCCGTCCTCGACGGCGCAGACGCCGTGATGCTCTCCGGCGAGACGAGCGTGGGGGAGTACCCCATCCACACCGTCGAGACGATGGCCCGCATCATCACCTCCACCGAGAACCACGCCACCGAGTCCACCGGTCCCGGCGTCTTCGCCTCGATCGACTGGGACCCGCACACCCGCAGCGGCGTGATCGCCAAGGCCGCCGAGGAGGTCGCGGAGCGCGTCGAGGCGAAGTACGTCGTCGCCTTCACCCAGAGTGGCGACTCCGCCCGCCGGATGTCGCGCCTGCGCGGCCCGATCCCGATCCTGGCCTTCACCCCCGAGGCGTCGGTCCGCTCGCAGCTCGCCTTGTCGTGGGGCGTCGAGACCTTCAAGACCCAGACGGTCGAGCACACCGACGAGATGGTCCGCCAGGTCGACGAGCAGCTGCTCCAGATCGGCCGCGTCGAGGAGGGCGACCTCGTCGTCATCATCGCCGGTGCGCCTCCCGGCATCCCCGGCTCCACCAACGCGCTGCGCATCCACCGGATGGGCGACGCCATCAACGAGGTGGCCCCGGCGTACCGCCGGAGCACCTGATCAGCTCTTGAGCCCGATCAGGTCGTCCAGGGCTGCGACGGCCGCGCGCCGGGAGACCGACACCGTCTTCGCGTTCGAGCGCCGCCAGGCGACCTCGACCAGGTCGAGCGCCCAGCCGCACAGTCCGAGGATGTCCTCGGACGTGTTGGTGAACTGCCACCGGGGGTAGTCGTGACGTCGGCGCTCGCCGTCGACCACCCGGCTCGCCCAGTTCGCGACCCGGCACCCGTCGGAGTGGAAGAGCCCGCGCAGGAAGTCGCCCGGGTGCTCCACGACGATCGCGCGCTGCCAGTCCTCCAGGACGATCGGGCGCTCGTGCTTGCGACCCGGGCCGTGCTGCGGGAACAGGCAGGGCCAGTGCTTCCACGACACGGTCGAGACGACGCACCCCTTGAGCAGGCGGGTGTGCGGTCGGCTGCCTGGTTTGACCTGGCGCATCAGGGCGAGGATGTGGAGGTTCACCTGTGTGTAGCGAGCGTCGTTGTACACGTGCAGGTTGAAGACCTCACGACGTCCACGGCTGAGGTAGCCGTCGCCGAGGTACCAGCCGAGCAGCTCGCTGTAGGCCGCGCCCTCCAGGTGGGCGCGGTCGCAGATCGGGCATGGAGGAGCGAGGTGTGACTGGCCGCGAGGCAGCCCACGGCGCTGGTAGTCGCGACGCCAGCGGCGAATGGTCTTGACCGCGACGCCGTGCTGCTCCGCGTTCTCCGCGTCAGGCACTCCGGCCGCCGACGCGCGCAGAGCGCTCGCGACGGTCTCGGGAGGTCGAACATGGGGCATGTCCTCATGATCGAAGAGACCTCCGACAGTGGTGCCGGGTGTGGGATTCGAACCCACAAGCCCTTGCGGGCAGTGGTGTTTGAGACCACCGCGTATGCCGTTCCGCCAACCCGGCTGGGTAGGCCGAACGCTACCGGAAGCAAAGGTTTCGCCCGCACCTTGGTCAAAGACAACTAATCCACTACAGTTAAAGTCCTCAACGGTTCACGGGTGACGCGGAGGTCGGCGATGGTCAAGGTGTGGGAATGGGCGCGCAGCAGCCACGTGCGGGCGGTCGACAACGCCCGGGCCGCCTCGACCGAGCTCAGCCGGCGGCGCGTCGAGCGCGAGGACGTCGAGCTGTTCCTCGCCGCCCTCGAGCCGCGACCGGTCGTCACCCAGCGCCCGGCGTTCCACGCCTGACCCGGGCGCCCGACGGGGTGCCTGGCCGGACACCGACGCGGCCGAGCACGAGCCGTCGGCGCCGCAGCCGATAGCCTTGCCCCGTGACCGAGTCGAAGCAGGCGCCCTCCCCGCGCGCCACCCCGCGCACCGTGGTGATCGCCGAGGACGAGGCGCTGATCCGCATGGACCTCGCCGAGATGCTCACCGAGGAGGGCTACTCCGTCGTCGGGCAGGCCGGTGACGGCGCCCGCGCGGTGGCGCTCGCCGAGGAGCTGCGACCCGACCTGGTCATCCTGGACGTGAAGATGCCCGTCCTCGACGGGATCGCCGCGGCCGAGCAGATCGCGGGCAAGAGGATCGCCCCCGTCGTCATCCTGACCGCCTTCTCCCAGCGCGACCTCGTCGAGCGGGCGCGCGACGCCGGCGCGATGGCGTACGTCGTCAAGCCGTTCTCCCAGAGCGACCTGGTGCCCGCGATCGAGATGGCGGTCAGTCGCTTCGCCGAGGTGCAGCTGCTCGAGGCGGAGGTGGCCGACCTGCAGGACCGGCTCGAGACCCGCAAGGCAGTCGACCGTGCCAAGGGCGTGCTGCAGCAGCAGCTCGAGCTCTCCGAGCCGGACGCCTTCCGCTGGATCCAGAAGACCGCGATGGACCTGCGTCTCTCGATGCGCCAGGTCGCCGAGGGCGTCGTCACCCACGGCCCCGGCATCGCGGGCTGAGCCGACACCGTCCGGGCGGACACACCGGCGTCTCGTGAAGATCACGAGTCGGTAACCGCCCGAGATTCCCAGCCGTGGCGTTTCGCCGATGTCGCCACCGCTCCCTCGCGGGCCTCTAGACTGCCGGGCAGCACCCAGCCGGGTGCCCGGAGGGAGGACCCCGAGTTGACGTCTCGACACACAGTCCGTGAGCGGGCCCTGGGGCGCGGGGCAGCAGGACTGATCCTGATGCTTCTCGTGGCACCACTGCTCCTGCTGCTCGCACCGCCGGCCGGAGCCGCGGGCACGCTCTGCCTGCCCAGCCCGACCTCCGCGTGCATTGCCGGCACCCTGCGCACCGAGGCCGGCGTCCTCGCCGGCGTCGACATCACGATCACCGACCCGGCCGGCGCCGAGCAGACCGTCACGACCGACGAGTCCGGCAAGTGGAACATCCAGGTCAAGGACGAGGGCGAGTACGCCGTCAAGATCGACGAGTCGACGCTCCCGAAGGACCTGGTCACGGAGGGCACGGTCACCGTCCAGGCCAAGTTCGGGGCGACCAAGCCGGCCCTCATCGACATCCGGACGTCGTCGTACGACGCCAGCGAGAGCAAGCTCGACGAGCTGATCCAGAGCTCGGTCAACGGCCTGCGCCTCGGGCTGCTGCTGGCGCTCGCCTCGGTCGGCCTGTCGCTGATCTACGGCACCACCGGGCTCTCCAACTTCGCCCACGCCGAGCAGGTGGGCCTGGGCGGCATCCTCGGCTACGCCTTCATCAACCTCCAGGGCATGAACATCTGGCTCGGGGGACTGGTCGTCATCGCGATCTGCGCCTTCACCGGCTGGCTGCAGGACCGCATCATGTGGCAGCCGCTACGACGTCGCGGGCTGGGGCTGACCCAGCTGATGATCGTCACGATCGGCCTCTCGCTGGCGATGCAGTACTGCTTCCAGTACTTCGTCGGCGCCCGCACCGTCCGCGTCGACCAGGCCAACCCGAGCGTCCGCACGATCGGCCCGGTCACGATCACCAACCAGTCGCTGGTCGCCATGGCCATCGCGGCCATCGTGCTCGCGGCCGTCGGCTTCGCGCTGCTCCGCACCCGCGTCGGCCGCGCCACGCGGGCGGTGTCCGACAACCCGGCGCTCGCCGCCGCGTCGGGCATCGACGTCGACAAGGTGATCCGCCTCGTCTGGACGGTCGCGATGGGCCTCGCGGGCCTCTCCGGCCTGATGTACGCCCTCGTCACCAACGGCATCAAGTGGGACTCCGGTCTCCAGATCCTGCTGCTGCTCTTCGCGGCGGTGACCCTCGGTGGTCTCGGGACGGCGTTCGGCGCCCTCGTGGGCTCGCTCGTCATCGGGCTCGTGGTGGAGCTCTCCCCGGTGCTCGGCATGCCGGGTGACTTCAAGTACGCCACCGCCCTGCTCATCCTCATCCTGCTGCTGCTGGTCAGGCCCCAGGGCCTGCTCGGCCGCGCCGAGCGTGTCGGTTAGGAAGCGCTGCCATGGACACCCTTCAGACCATCCTCAGCGCGATGCTGCGCGAGGCCATCTCCCCGCAGACGGCCGCCGTGGCGATCGCCGCGATCGGGCTCAACATCCACTTCGGCTTCACCGGCCTGCTCAACATCGGCCAGTCGGGCTTCATGCTGCTCGGGGCCTACGGCTTCGCGATCTCGGTCGGCCACGGCATCCCGCTCGTCGTCGCGGTGCTGATCGGCTTCGCGGCGGCGCTCGTCTTCGCGCTGGTGCTCGGGGCACCCACCCTGAAGCTGCGCGGTGACTACCTCGCGATCGTGACGATCTCGGCCGCCGAGATCATCAGGTACGTCGGCAGGTCGTCGCTGCTCACCGACTTCACCGGCGCGGCCCAGGGCCTCCAGGGCAAGTCGTACCGCGACCCGTTCACGAACCTCTCGTTCTTCGGCAGCGGCAACCTCACGCTCAGCGAGTTCAACTACCTCGACGTGGCCAACGGCTCGGCCGGTCTCCGCGTCGTGCTGTGGCTCGTGGCGCTCGGCCTGATCACGCTGGCCGTGCTGATCGCCCGCAAGGGCTGGATCGCCAACCGCACGGTCCGCCGGGCCAGCATCGTGGCGACCGTCCTGCTGTTCGTCTTCCTGGTGTTCTTCCTCTTCCCCGCGAACTACCAGAACACCGGGGTCAGCGGCTGGTGGGTGCGCTTCGTGGCCTGGGTCCTCGTGGGGATCTCGCTGCTCGTCGTGTTCCTGCTCGTGCGCAGCCCGTGGGGCCGCCTCCTGCGCGGGATCCGCGAGGACGAGGACGCGATCCGCAGCCTCGGCAAGAACGTCTTCGCGATCAAGATGCAGGCGCTCGTCATCGGCGGTCTCTTCGGTGCGCTGGGCGGCATGCTCTACGTCCTGCCGTCCTCGGTGCAGCCCGACTCCATGGGCCGCTCGCTGACGTTCTTCTGCTACACCGCGCTGCTCATCGGTGGCGCGGCCACCATCTTCGGTCCGGTGCTGGGCGCGGTGATCTTCTACTCCGCCCGCATCATGATCAAGGGCATCGCCAACGGCTACGTGCCCGACAGCATCATGAACGGCCAGCAGACCGAGCAGTTCTCGTTCATCGTCGTCGGTGTCGCGCTCATGCTGATCGTGATCTTCCGACCGCAGGGCATTCTGGGTGACAAGAGGGAGCTCCGGTTCAATGTCTGAGTCCACATCCACCCAGGGCGTCGTCCACGCCGACCCGGCCGCCCGCAAGGCGCTGATGTCGGACGTCGACCGGACCCCTGGTGCGGCCAAGCCCGACTCGATCCTCGTGGTCGACAACATCACCCGTCAGTTCGGCGGCATGACCGCCGTCGACGTCGACCACCTCGAGGTCCAGCGCGGGGTCATCACGGCCCTGATCGGTCCGAACGGTGCCGGCAAGACGACGTTCTTCAACCTGATCACCGGCTTCGACCGGCCCACGTCGGCCAAGACCGGCGCGGCGTGGTCCTTCGACGGCGCCAAGCTGGACAAGACGTCGGCCTCGAGCGTCGCGAAGGCCGGCATGGTCCGGACCTTCCAGCTCACCAAGGCGCTGAGCCGGATGACCGTCATCGACAACATGATGCTCGGGGCCCAGAACCAGGCCGGCGAGAACCTCTTCAAGTCGGTCTTCAAGCCGCTCTGGGGTCGTCAGGAGAAGGAGATCGAGGCCAAGGCCGAGGAGCTCCTGGCCCGCTTCAAGCTGCTCGAGAAGCGCGACGACTACGCCGGCAGCCTGTCCGGCGGCCAGCGCAAGCTGCTCGAGATGGCGCGCGCCCTGATGAGCGACCCCAAGATGATCATGCTCGACGAGCCGATGGCCGGGGTGAACCCTGCCCTGACGCAGTCGCTGCTGGGGCACATCCAGTCGCTGCGCGACGAGGGCATGACCGTGCTGTTCGTCGAGCACGACATGCACGTCGTCCGCCACATCTCCGACTGGGTCGCCGTGATGGCCGAGGGTCGCCTGGTCGCCGAGGGCCCCGCCGACAGCGTGATGTCGGACGCCGCGGTGATCGACGCCTATCTCGGTGCGCACCACGACACCGACCTCGGTGACGACGCGCTGCTGAGCGACGAGAAGATGGAAGAGATCGCCGAGGAAGTCGCCGCCGAGGCCGCCGAGCGTGAGGAAGCCTGATGACCGTCCAGCCCCAGACCCAGAAGCCGCAGACCCAGCAGGCCGTCGTCGAGGCCAAGGACGTCGTCGCGGGCTACCTGCCCGGCGTCAACATCCTCAACGGCTGCAGCCTGGTCGCCTACCCGGGCGAGATGATCGGCATCATCGGGCCGAACGGCGCCGGCAAGTCCACCCTGCTCAAGGCCATGTTCGGCCTGGTCAAGGTGCACTCCGGCTCCGTGATGCTCGGTGACCGCGAGATCACCAACCTGCGCACCAACCAGCTCGTGGAGATGGGCGTCGGGTTCGTCCCGCAGACCAACAACGTCTTCCCGTCGCTGAGCATCGAGGAGAACCTCCGGATGGGGCTGTTCCTGCGCCCCAAGAAGGTCGGTGAGCGGCTCGCCGCCATGTGGGACCTCTTCCCGGTCCTCCACGACCGCCGCAACCAGAGCGCCGGCGCCCTCTCCGGCGGTGAGCGCCAGTCGCTCGCCATGGCCCGGGCCCTGATGATGGAGCCGTCGGTCCTGCTCCTCGACGAGCCCTCCGCCGGTCTCTCCCCGGTCCGCCAGGACGAGACCTTCCTCCGCACCCGCCGGATCAACAAGACCGGCGTCTGCGTCGTCATGGTCGAGCAGAACGCCCGCCGCTGCCTGCAGATCTGCGACCGCGGCTACGTCCTCGACCAGGGCCGGGACGCCTACACCGGCACCGGCCGCGAGCTCGCCAACGACCCCAAGGTCATCGAGCTCTACCTCGGCACCCTCGCCGAGGACGTCGACGCCGAGCGCGACGGAGAAGCCCCGCCCGCGCACTGACCCACCGCAGCACCGCACAAACGACCCGCCCGAGCTGTCTCGGGCGGGTCGTTTCGTTGTGCAACCGACCACCGACCACCGACCACCAACCTCAGCGGACCGGAGCGAGGACACCCCCGGCACGGAGGACGCGCAGCGTCCGGAGGGCCGAGGGGGCGGGCGGGCGGTGGGGAGGCGGCTGGCGCCGCGCGGGAGGCCGGCTCACGACCTGTCCGGCACCGCGCCACCGGACCACGGCGCGCCCGCCCGGCGTCCTGCGGTCCGAGGGGGCGGGCGGGCGGGAACCACCCCTTCCGCTCGTTCCTCGCTCCAGGGGGGCCAGTCCCAGCCACCGCCCGCCCGCCCCCTCGGCCCTCCGGCCGCCGTGCGGTCGGCGGTCGGCCCGAGCGCGCTGCCGGACCCGAAGGTCCGCTCGTGAAGGGTCGGAATTGGGAAAGGCCCCGGACCAGAGGTCCGGGGCCTTTCCGTGGAGCAGTGGAGCAGTGGTTTCTGATCAGGGATCAGAAGGTCACTTGGAGCCCTCCACCGAGGTGGACAGCTCGTTCTTGTTGTCGGCGTTGTACTTGAAGATGCCGACGAAGGCCGACGACGGGTCGTTCTGGTCGTCGATCGGACCGATGCCCGAAGGACCGGTGTACTTGATCTCCTTGCCGTCGCCGAGCAGGGCGACACAGTCCGCGTAGGACGTGCACTCCTCGCCGTCGGTCGCGCCGGAGACGTCAGCGAAGTTCTGCTGGATCGTCTCGGAGCTGGTGTCGCCGCCCTTCACGGCCGCGAGGGCCGCGAGGATGGTGGCGTCGTAGGACTCCGCACCGTACGCGTAGTCGGAGAGGGGCTTGCCCTCGCCGACCTCGGCCCACCCGTTGAGGCGGTCCTTGAACGTGGCGTCCGGGTCGGCACCGGGGATGGTGCCCTGGGCGCCCTCGAGGGTGCCCGGCTCGAAGTCCTTGCTGTAGTCGGCGGTGTTGCCGTCCGACAGGTAGACCTTCGACATGTCCCAGCCCTGCGAGGCGAGCTCGGGGATGATCTGCTTGGTCTCGTCGAAGGCGAGCACGACGATGGCGTCGGGCTTGGCTGCGAGCGCACCGCTGACCTCGGACGAGAACGTCGTCTGGCCGGCCGGGAACTCGTCGCCGTCACCCTTGCCGCCGTACACGACCTGGCCGCCGGCGGCCTCGATGGTCTCCTGGACCGCGTTGCGCAGGCCGGTGCCGTAGGTGTCGTTGAACACCAGGAAGGCGACCTTCGTGTAGCCGTCGGTGCTGATCAGGGTGCCGAGCGCGTTGCCCTGGATGCCGTCCGGCGGAGCCGTCCGGAAGTAGTAGGGCGAGTAGCCGCTGAGGTCGACGGCGGTGTTGGCCGGGGAGACCTCGACGATCTTGTTGTCGGCGAAGGTGTCGACCACGTTGAGCGAGACGCTCGAGGAGGCGGCACCGATGACGACGGAGGGCTTGCCGGCGACGAGCGTGCCGGCGGACGAGGTGGAGATCGACATGTCGGTCGAGTCACCGGAGTCCTGGATGTCGTGGCACGCCTTGGCGCCGTCGACACCGCCCGCGGCGTTGATCTCGGAGACCGCCAGGCCGACGCCCGCGATCTCGGGCGGGCCGAGGTAGGCGAGGTTGCCGGTGAGCGGCAGGATGCCGCCGACCTTGAACGTGTCGGCGCTGGTCTGGCCCGACTTGCACTTGTCGTTCGTGAACGTTTCGTCGGTGGATCCGCTGGCGGACTCGGACGACGACGCGGAGGGGCTGCTCGAGCTGCTGTCCTTGGCGTCCGGCGATTCGTCGCTGGACCCGCAGGCAGTCAGGACGAAGCCGAGCGCGGCGGTGCCGGCCATCAGCTTGGTCCATGTGGCGGTGGTGGATCGATTCACGGGGTGAACCTTTCTGTCGCGTTGGTGCACTTCACAGCAACCCGACTCCCGGAGGTTGGGGTGCCTAGCCCGCTCACCGTAGGACCGGGCCTGTGGCCGTCGTGGGGAGCGCACGCTCTCGTGACCGAACCGTTACCTCAATGAATCGCAGCCGCGAACTGCACCAGGAGGGGCGCGACGACCAGGGCCGGCAGCAGGTCCGCGACGGGGATCTCCCGGATCCGGAGCAGGCGCAGCGCGACGCCCACGAGCAGCAGCCCGCCGGTCGCGGTGAGCGCGGCCAGGTGCGGGTCGGGCAGCACGTCGCCGAGGAAGAAGCCGGCCACCGTGAGGCTGCCCTGGACCACGACCACCGTCACCGCGCTGGCCGCGACGCCCCAACCGAAGGACGCGGCGAAGGCGATGGCAGCGAACCCGTCGAGCACGGCCTTGAGGAACAGCTGGTCAGCGCCGTTGCCCAGCCCGTCGTTGAGCGAGCCGAGGATCGTCAGGGGACCGGTGCAGAAGAGCAGCGAGGCGGTCACGAAGCCCTCGATGAAGCGGTGCCGCTCCACCGAGCCGGTGTCGCCGGACAGACGGCGCTGCAGCCAGCCACCGAGGCTCTCCACCCGCTGCTCCAGCCGCAGCAGCGAGCCGACGATCCCGCCGATGAGCAGCGAGCCCAGCACGACGAGCATCGGGGCGCTGCTCCCGACCGCGCGCGACAGGTCGGGATCGAGTACGGCGACCGCGGACGTGCCGGCGATCAGCAGCGTGACGAGGCCCAGCGCGTCGGTGACGACGTCGCGGGTGCGGACGGGCAGCCGGTTCCCGAGGAGGACCCCGATCGTCGCGCCCACGAGGACCGTGGCGACGTTCACCAGGGTGCCGATTCCGGGGATCAAGGGGACTCCTCTGACAAGTCGGGGAGGCTGAGCGTAGTCTCGCCGTTTGAGTCGCGGTTCGGGGGACCCAGGCCGCACCACGTCCGTTGCACCATCCGGAAGGCGTGAGCCATGAACCGATCGCTGGTGTCCCTGCGCAGCGCGCTGCCCTCCGACGCCCCCGACCTCGCGGTGCTGTGGTCCGACGTGCTGCGGCGCGCCGACCACGACGAGCAGGTCGCCGACCTGGTGCAGATCATCGAGGCGGCCGCGTCGTCGCCCGTGGAGCGGCTCGTGGTCGCGGAGTACGACGGCGAGGTCGCCGGTGCCGTGCACCTGCGGATCTCCACGCTGAGCCCGCTCAACCTCGACCAGACCGTGCAGGCGATCTCGCCCCACGTCTTCCCGCAGTTCCGCCGCAAGGGCGTGGGCCGCGCGCTCATGGACGCCGCGGTCTGCTTCGCCGAGGAGGAGGGCATCGGCTGCGTCGCCACGGCGGCCGCGTCGGCCTCGCGCGACGCCAACCGCTTCATGGCCCGGCTCGCGCTCGGCCCGCAGGCGGTGCTCCGGGTCGCCAGCACCCACGCGGTGCGCTCCAAGCTCACCGCCCAGAGCCCGGCCGCCCACCGCACCAGCGGTCGTCAGCTGACCCAGGTGCTCGCCGCGCGCCGCTCGATGCGGCGCTCGCAGGCCCCGACCGCCGGCTGAGCGGGCCGCTCAGTCGGCGAAGCGCTCGCGGGGGAGCAGCGCGCACGTGATGCGCGAGGTGCAGACGCGCTTGCCGCGCTCGTCGGTGATCACCACGTCGTACGTCGCCATCGTGCGGCCCAGGTGGATCGCGGTCGCCACGCCGGTGACCGTGCCGGTCGTCGCGGAGCGGTGGTGCGTGGCGTTGATCTCGATGCCGACCGAGAGCCGGTCCGGGTGGGCGTGCACCGCCGAGCCGACCGAGCCGAGGGTCTCGGCGAGCACCACCGAGGCGCCGCCGTGGAGCAGCCCGTAGGGCTGGGTGTTGCCCTCGACCGGCATCGTCCCGACGACCCGCTCCGCGGAGATCTCGGTGAGCTCGATGCCCATCTTCTCGTTCAACCCGCCCATGCCCTGCGGCATCGACGCGATGTAGTCCTCGACGGACATGCCGGCTCCCGATTCGTCGCTCATGGGGCCATTCTTGCCGACGCCCGGACCGTCGGTGGCGGCGGCTAGAGTCGCCGCGTGACTGCCTCGCCCACGGAGACCACCCGCCCGCGCCTGCTGCTGCTCGATGGGCACTCGCTGGCCTACCGCGCCTTCTTCGCCCTCCCGGTGGACAACTTCTCCACCACGACCGGGCAGCACACCAACGCGGTCTACGGCTTCACCTCGATGCTCATCAACGTGCTGCGCGACGAGGTCCCCACGCACGTCGGGGTCGCCTTCGACAAGTCGCGCCAGACCTTCCGCCTCGAGGAGTACCCGGACTACAAGGCCAAGCGGAACAAGACCCCCGACGAGTTCAAGAGCCAGCTGCCGCTGATCCAGGAGGTCCTCGACGCCCTCCACATCGGCCACCTCGAGATGGACGGCTACGAGGCCGACGACATCATCGCGACGCTCACGACGCAGGCGGTGGCGGCGGGCTACGAGGTGCTCATCCTCACCGGCGACCGCGACTCCCTCCAGCTCGTGTCGGAGACGTCGACGGTGCTCTACCCGATGCGCGGCGTCAGCGAGCTGGCCCGGATGACCCCGGAGGCCGTCGAGGCGAAGTACGCCGTCCCGCCGTACCGCTACCCCGAGATCGCGGCCCTCGTCGGCGAGGACTCCGACAACCTGCCGGGCATCCCCGGCGTCGGCCCGAAGACCGCGGCCAAGTGGATCAACCAGTACGACGGCCTCGACAACGTGATCACCCACGCCGACCAGATCACCGGCAAGGCCGGCGAGAACCTCCGCGCCCACCTCGGCGACGTGATCCGCAACCGCCACCTCAACCGCCTCGTCGTGGACCTGCCCCTCCCGGTCGGCCCCGACGACCTGGTCCGCCAGCCGTGGGACCGCCAGGAGGTGCACACGCTCTTCGACGGCCTCGAGTTCCGGGTGCTCCGCGACCGCCTCTTCGAGTCGCTCGAGTCCGAGGAGGAGATCGACGACTCCGGCTTCGAGATGGCCGGCAGCGTCCTGGCCGCTGGCGAGGTCGCCGCCTGGCTGGCCGAGCACGCGACGGCGGAGGCGGGCACGCGCACCGGCGTCAGCGTCGGCGGCACCTGGGGCGCCGGCACGGGTGACGTCGCCTCGGTCGCCCTCGCCGCGCAGGACGGCACCGCCGCCTGGATCGACACCACCGGGCTCAGCCCGGAGGACGACACCGCCCTGGCCGGCTGGTTCGCCGACGCCGCCACCGCCAAGGTGCTGCACGACGCCAAGGGCCCGATGCTCGCGCTGGCCGCCCGCGGCTGGCCGCTGGCCGGGCTGGTCAGCGACACCGCGCTGGCGGCGTACCTCTGCCGTCCCGACCAGCGCTCCTACGAGCTGGCCGACCTGACCCTGCGCTACCTCAAGCGCGAGCTCAAGGGCGCCAGCGCCGACGACGGGCAGGGCCAGCTGGCCTTCGACGACCTCGAGGGCGACACCGCCGCGGCCGACACCGCGATGCTGCACGCGCGCGCGGTCCTCGACCTGGCCGAGGCCATCGACGTCGAGCTCGAGGAGCGTGGCGGCACCCAGCTGCTCGCCGACGTCGAGCTGCCGCTGGTCGACCTGCTCACGACGATGGAGCAGACCGGGATCGCGGTCGACGTGGACCTGCTCGAGGCGCTGCAGGCCGGCTTCGACACCGAGGTCCGCGCGGCCGCGCAGGCGGCGTACTCCGCCATCGGGCGCGAGGTGAACCTCGGCTCGCCCAAGCAGCTGCAGGTCGTGCTGTTCGACGAGCTCAACCTCCCCAAGACCAAGCGGACCAAGACCGGCTACACCACCGACGCCGACGCGCTGCAGTCGCTGGCGCTCAAGAGCCCGCACCCGTTCCTCGAGTCGTTGCTGCGCCACCGCGACCAGATCCGGCTGCGCCAGACGATCGAGGGCCTGCTCAAGACGGTCGCGGAGGACGGTCGCATCCACACGACCTTCAACCAGACGATCGCGGCGACCGGGCGGCTCTCGAGCACCGACCCCAACCTGCAGAACATCCCGATCCGCACCGCCGACGGCCGCCGGATCCGCGAGGGCTTCGTGGTGGGCCGGAGCCCGGACGGCGCGCCCTACGAGTCGCTGATGACGGCGGACTACAGCCAGATCGAGATGCGGATCATGGCGCACCTCTCCGAGGACGCCCTGCTGATCGAGGCCTTCCGCTCCGGCCACGACTTCCACTCGATCACAGCGGCCCGCGTCTTCGACGTGGCGGCCGAGGACGTGTCGGTCGAGATGCGCGCCAAGATCAAGGCGATGAACTACGGCCTGGCCTACGGGCTGTCGGCCTACGGCCTGAGCCAGCAGCTCGGCATCGAGCCGGGCGAGGCGCGGGGCCTGATGGACGAGTACTTCCAGACCTTCGGCGGCATCCGCGACTACCTCGGCGGCATCGTCGAGGAGGCCCGGCGCTCGGGCTTCACCGAGACCATCTGGGGCCGCCGCCGCTACCTGCCCGACCTCACCAGCGACAACCGCCAGCGGCGCGAGATGGCCGAGCGGATGGCGCTGAACGCGCCCATCCAGGGCTCGGCCGCGGACCTCATCAAGATCGCGATGCTGCACGTCCAGGAGGCGCTCACCGAGGCCGGGCTGGCCTCACGGATGCTGCTGCAGGTCCACGACGAGCTCGTGTTCGAGGTCGCGCCGGGGGAGCGGGACACCCTCGAGGCGCTGGTGCGCGACCAGATGGGCGGAGCGGCCGACCTGGCGGTGCCGCTCGACGTGTCGGTCGGCACCGGGCACAGCTGGCACGAGGCCGCGCACTAGCCGCGGTCAGGCGGCCGGTGCCGCCGGCGCACGCATCCGCCACAGGCTGAGCGCCAGCAGCAGGGCGAAGAGCGCGCCGTCCACGACGACGACCAGCGCGAGCAGGCCGCCGAGCGTGGCGACCCAGACGCTCGCGAGGAGCAGCGCCAGCACGGCGGCCCAGACGAACCACGTCGAGCGGGTGCCCTGGCGGGCGAGCACCGAGTAGACCAGCAGCTGGAGCATCGAGAGCAGGGTGCCGAGGACCGCGAAGGCCCACAGCCGCGACTGGATCTCGTCGTAGTCCGAGCCGCCGACGAAGACCATCGCGACGCCCGAGAGCACCAGGGCCCCGAGCGTGCACAGCACCCCGAGCCCGAGCACCAGGGCCAGGCTGCGGAGCAGCGCCTTGCGGCGCTCCTCGACCGTCGACATCGACGGGAACGCGACCACCACGACGAACTGCGGCAGGAAGAGCACCGCCTTGGTGAGGATCAGGCCGCCGGCGTACAACCCGGCGGCGTGGGAGTCGAGCACGTTGCGGGCCACGACGATGTCGGCGTTGGAGAGCACGAAGAAGGCCAGCAGCGCGGCAGAGTTGCGGGCGGTCTCGCCGGCCATCGGCCGGGCCTCGTGCAGGTCGCTGGTGGCGCCGGCCTCGCGGCCGCGGCGCAGCGCCCACCACCCGGCGAGGGCGGGGACGAACAGCCCGATCATCACGCCGAGCATGGCGCTGGTCTCGGTGGGGCTGATCGCGATGCAGATCGTGCCGATCAGCACCCGGGGGACGCCGACGCCGAGGTAGATCGCCGCGAGCGGCCCCCAGCGGCGCTCGCCCTGCAGGATGCCGGCCTGGCCGCCCATGATCGTCAGGGGCACCGCCGAGATCGCGAGCAGGATCGCCGGCAGCACGCTGTCGAGGCGCAGCAGCACCCAGACGGCGGGGGAGGCGACGAGCATGACCGCGCCGAGGCCGAACGCCGCGCGGTAGGTCACGCCCATGATGACGTGCTCGATCTGGGCGACGTTCTCGGGCGTCGCGGAGATCCGGCGGGCGGCGGTGGCCTGCAGACCGAGCTGGAGCACCGCGATGACCATCAGCAGCGCCATCAGGCTGGCGATGGCGCCGTACGCCGCCGGGCCGAGCACCCGCGCGGCGACCATCTGGAAGGCGTAGGTCGCGACGTTCATGACCGCCATCGCCACGGCGATCCCGGCGCTGCCGCGGAGGAGTCCCCGCAGGCCGCCGGTTGCGGCCGCGGTGGTGGTCGTCGTCACGGGTCGAGCCTAGGCGGTGTCAGTAGGGGTCCGCGGCATCGCCGTGACCGAGCGCGCGCGCCAGGGGGCGGAGCCGGAGCCGCAGCAGGACCTTGACCACGAGGTTGCGGGCCCACCACGGCAGCTCACCGAGCAGGCGCAGGCGGTCGGCGGTCGAGGGCGGCGCGACCTGCAGCCGGGCCAGCGAACCGGTGCGTCCGACGTAGCGCAGCGTCCGGGACGTGGCCAGCACGCGCAGCAGCGCGGTGGTGACCCCCAACGAGGAGAAGGCGTCGTGCACCAGCACCCAGCCGCCGGGGGTGACGTGGTCCGCCCAGCCGAGGTCCGCGCGGGCGGTCCAGTGGTCGTGCTTGCCGTCGACGTAGACGAGGTCGAGGCGACCGTCCCACCTCGCGCGGACGTCGGCGCTCGTCGCGACCCGGAGGTCGACGCGGTCGGCCACGCCGGCACGGGCCAGGTTGGCGCGGCAGCGCTGCTCGGTCCC
This sequence comes from Nocardioides luti, assembly GCF_014212315.1. NCBI lineage: Bacteria > Bacillati > Actinomycetota > Actinomycetes > Propionibacteriales > Nocardioidaceae > Nocardioides > Nocardioides luti. The sequence continues at coordinate 642,725 of NZ_JACKXE010000001.1, read as the reverse complement.
GGCCGCGCCGTAGCGCCAGTCGTCGGGGAAGGGGTCGACCGCGACGAGCCGCGCGCCCTCGCGCAGCCCGGCGGCGAGCACGACGGCCGAGCGCCCGTGGTGGCTGCCGATCTCGACGACCGCGCCACCGGCGGGCACCGCGCCGGCGGCGGCGTGCAGCACCGCGGCCTGGTCGCGGGTCATCCAGCCCGGGATCGGGTCGGCGACGGCGTACGCCGCCTCGAACCCTGCGGGCCGTTCTGCCACTGTGTCTCCTCGAGTCCGCCGCTGCGGCTGTCGCCGGCTGAATAAACTAGAGCATGGATGCCGCCCGCCCGGGCGCCCGTCCCGCACGGCTCGTCGAGGAGGATCGCGTGGCGCGTCCGTCCGTGCGCCCGACCGCGATCGCCCTCGACGCCTGGCCCGCGCTGCTGGCCGTCGTGCTGTGCCTCCCGCTGCTGACCCGCAGCGGCCACCCGCTGGCCCGCGACCTGGTCTTCGTCCCGCACCAGCCGCTCACCCTCGCGTCCGTCGGGCTCGGCGACGGCGCCCCGCGCGCCGTGCCGCTCGACGCGGTCGTCGCCCTCCTGACCCAGGTCGTCGACGGCGGCGTGCTCGCCCGCCTGGTCCTCCCGCTCGTCCTCGCGCTGGCCGGGTGGGGGCTGCACCGCCTGGTCGGCGGGCTCGGCACCGGCGCGCGGCTGCTGGCCGGCGGGCTCGCCGTGTGGAACCCGTACGTCGTGGAGCGGCTCGCCCTCGGCCAGTGGGCGCTGCTCGCGGGCTACGCGACGCTGCCGTGGCTGCTCCTCGCCGGCCGCCGCTTCCGCGACTCGGGTGCCTGGGGTGATCTCGGGGCGACCGCGGGCTGGCTCGGTCTGGCGTCGCTGACCCCCACCGGCGGGGTCCTCGGGTCCGCGGCGGCCCTGGTCGCGGGAGCCGGTCGCTCGGCCCGGACCTGGCGGCTGGTCGCGCTCTGCGTCCTGCTCCAGCTCCCGTGGCTGGTGCCGTCGCTGCTCGGCGCCGCGACGGCGACCTCCGACCCGGCCGGGGTCGACGCCTTCTCCGCCGGCGACGAGGGGCCCGGGGGCGTGCTGACGGCGCTGCTCGGGCTCGGCGGGATCTGGGACGCCCAGAGCGTCCCCGGCACCCGCGAGACCTGGTGGTCCACGGTCACGGCCGTGCTGGTCGTGGCGGCGCTGGCCGTCGCCTGGGCGCGGGGTGGTCTGGTCCGCCTGCTGGGCCGGCCCGACGCCGTACGCCTCACCGCGCTGGGCGCCGGCGGGCTGCTGCTGGCCTTCGCCTCGAGCGTCCCGGGCGGCACCGACCTCGTGGCGTGGCTGGTCGACACGGTGCCGGGAGCGGGGCTGCTGCGCGACAGCCAGAAGTTCCTCGCGCCCTTCGCCGTCCTGGCGGTCGTAGCCCTCGCGGTCGTGGCGGACGCGGTCCTCACCGCTGCCACGCGGCACGGCTCGGAGGTGGTGCTGGCCGCGGGCCTGCTGGTCGTGCCGCTGCCGGTCCTGCTGCTGCCGGACGGCGCCGCGACCACGTGGCCGACCGTCGACCCGGTGGACTTCCCGGCAGGGCTGCAGCGGGCGGCCGACCTCGTCGACTCCGGCCCGCCCGGCGCCCAGGTCGCCACGCTGCCGTGGCGCTCCTACCGCGGCTTCACCTGGGGCCACGGGCTCACCTCGTCGGACCCGGCCCTGCGGATGGTCGACCGGCCCGTTCTGGTCTCCGACGTCCTCCAGGTCGGGCCGACCACGATCCGGGGCGAGAGCGTCCGGGTGCGCGACCTCGGCGCCGCGCTCCTCGAGGAGCCGGCCGCGCAGGCGCTGGCCGCGCACGACGTCACGTGGGCGCTCGTCTACCGCGACGACCCGGCGGCCGCGGACCTCGACGTCACCGGCCTGGACGAGGTGTACGCCGACCGGCTGGTGGCGCTCTACCGCGTGCCTGGGGCGGCCGTCCCGCCGGCCGCGACCGGGACGCCGGCACGCGTGATGACGGGCCTCGTCGACGTGCTCGCGCTCGGGTGCGTGCTGACCGGGGCCGCCCTCGGCGTACGCCGTGCCGGGCGTCGTCGCGGGAAAGCCTCGGGACGTGGCTCCCGCTGATACGATTCGCCACGACCTGGGAGAGGGAGGCACCGTGCCGCTGCTGTTGAAGTTTCTGCTGCCCGCTATCGCTGGCGGTCTGACTGCGTCCGTGTCGATGTACGGGCTGGTCTACTCGCAGACGAAGGCACCGGACATGAACCCGGCCGAGCAGCCGATCATGGTCTACGGCGACCAGTCCTGACGCTGGCCGCTCCGGTCAGCACCTGCTCCACCACGTCGGTCGTCCCCGACCACGTGAACTCCACCGCACGCTCGGCCGCCCGTCGGCCGAGCGTGTCGCGTCTCCCGGCGTCGAGCACCAGCGCGCGCGTGAGGCGGAACAGGTCGGCCTCGTCGTCGGCCAGCAGCCCGGTCGCGCCGTCCACGACCGACTCGGTCACGCCGCCCGCGTCGCGGTAGGCCACCGTGGGCGTGCCCTGCACGGCGGCCTCCAGCACGGCCAGGCCCCAGCCCTCCTTGACCGAGGGCAGCAGCATCACCCACGCCTCGGCCAGCAGGCGGTCGCGCTCCGCGTCCGACACGTGGCCGTGGAAGGTCACGAGGTCCTCGACGCCGAGCCGGGCGGCCTCGGCGACCAGCTCGTCGTGCCACCAGCCCTCGCCGACCACGTCGAGGCGCAGGTCCGGCAGCTCGGCGCGCAGCCGCGCGACGACGCCGAAGGCGTGCTCGACCTGCTTGTGGGGCACCAGCCGGGCCAGCACGCACAGCCGCGGGGTCGTCGACCTCGCCGCGTCGACCGGTCGTGACGACACCCCGTTGCGGACCACCGTCAGCGCGTCGTGCGGGATGCCCATCGCGGCCAGGTCGGTGCGCGAGGCCTCCGAGACCGTCAGGTGCGGGTAGCCGCGGTAGAGCCGCGGCGTGACGCGGTGCTCGACGAACCAGCCCAGCCGGCCCCAGAACCCGGGGTAGATGATCTGCCACTGCCGCTGGTGCACGTGGTGCACGAGCGCGACCAGGCCGCGACGGCGTACCAGCGGCGCCCCGAACGGCAGCCCGTTGATGACGTCGACGACCACGTCGACGCGGCGCCCGCGGGTGGCCAGCCAGAGCAGGGCGCGGGGGTAGACCGTGAGCCGGCCACCCCGACGCCGGACGTGTGCGCCGTCGAGCTGGTCGTCCCCTGCGGCCCCGTCGTGCCGGGCGCAGAGCATGGTCACGTCGTGCCCGCGGCGCACCAGCTCCCGGGCGACCTCCTCCACGAACACCTCGGACCCGCCGCCGTCCGGGTGCGTGGAGTCCCGCCAGGTGAGGAACGCGACGCGCACGTCAGCCCTCGGCCTCGAGGCTGGCGCACAGGGGCGGCGTGAGACCGGGCTGGACGCTGAGCCGGATGCCCTTGGCGGCCGCACGCGCCGGGTCGTCCGCGAGCTGGATGTCGATCACGCGCGACACCCCGTCGTCGCCGTACTCCGAGGTCCGCAGGAAGCCGACCGGGCCGCCGGGCGTCGAGCTGATCTCGGCGTAGCCCAGCTCGGGGCGGTCGAGCACGCCGATCCGCACGACACCGGGGGACAGCACGTCGAACCACTGCCCGGGCTGGGTGCCGAGGTTCGTGATCAGCAGCAGCCGGGCGCGACCCTCGCCGTCGGTCTCGAGCCAGACGTTGCTCGGCACCTCGGTGTCGACCCGCACGAGCGGCACCCGGGCCGGCTGGGTGTCCCGGCCGAGGCGGGCGACGACGACCGCGCTGCGCCGCTCGACCAGCAGCCACGGCTGCGCGTCCTCGCCGGTGGAGAGGAAGAGCTCGTCGCAGTCGCCGCGCACGAGCAGCACGTCGGCCGGGGCGCTGGCGGGCAGGTCCGTCGAGGTGCGGACGAGCCCGGCCTGCTCGGGACCGCTCAGCCGCTGCTGGAGGTACAGGTAGTCGATGAGTCGCGGGCCGCCGTACGTCGTGGCGGCGGCGCTGTAGCCGGTGATCATCGAGGCGCCGATCGAGAACGCCGTGAGCGGCACCGTCAGGGCCACCACCGGGACCGAGAGCCAGCGCGGCCGGTGCTGCACGGCGTGCACCAGGGCGCAGGTGCCGACCGCGCCACCGATGACCAGGGCGGGGACGAACTCGCAGGTGTAGCGGAAGGCGAAGTAGCCGTAGGCCATCACGCCGCCCGTCACGAGCACCCCGGCGACCAGTGGCACGCGCAGCATCCTGCGGTGCAGGTCGACGCCGGGCCGGAACAGCACGACCACGGCGAGCACGGTCAGCGCGAGCAGCCACGGCATGAAGGACGTGACGCTGCCGGTGCGGTAGCTCTGGTCGAGGAAGGCGCCGTCGTACGCCTGGGCCGGGTGCGCCGGCAGGGTCAGGTAGGGGAAGTAGTCGACGAAGCGGATCCCGTCCGGGCGGAAGTAGGCCATGAACGCGGTCGGGAAGAACTGCGGGCCGGTGATGGTCCCGCCGTTGACCGCGAGTGCCTCGCGCCGGTGCGCGTTGATGCTGCTGAAGACCTGGTCCTCGAGCGGGAAGAGGTAGGGGTGGCGGAACTTCGCGTAGTTGATCGCGACGCCCACGCCCAGCGCCACGACGCCGACGCCGAGGAGCCAGAGGCCGGTGCGCCGGCGGACGTGCACCAGCCTCCCGGTCAGCATCCAGACGCCGATGCCGAGCGCGCCGAGCGAGACCGCCCAGCCGCCGGTGGTCCGGGTGGTGACCGCCCCCAGGGCGAAGACCAGCAGCCAGCCGATCGAGGCGGCGTCGGGACGCCGCAGCACCCGCAGCATCCAGTACATCGCCCCGACCACGAACGGGACCGCCCACGCGTAGACCTCGTGGTAGACCCACGGCAGGGACGCGTTGTAGGTCAGCGTGGTGCCGCCGAGGGCGAGCGCCAGGAAGACCCCGAGCGCGGTCGCCTCGAGCCGGGTGACCTCGGTGCCGGGGTACATCAGGTCCCGCACCAGCCACAGCAGCCGGCTGGTGACGACGGCGAGCAGCACGAAGGCCAGCGCCATCGAGACGACGGTGAGCCGGCCGTCGAAGCGCTGCGTGGTCATCAGCACCGGCAGGCGCAGCAGCGCCGGGAACGGTCCGAAGTACTCGTACTCGTGCCCCCGTTGGATGAAGCCCTCGATGCTCAGGCTGCCGTCGGGCACGTAGAGGTGGCCGGCCATGAAGGCGCGGGCCTGCAGGTCGAAGAAGTTGGACGCGAAGCCGAGCCCGTTGGCGGTGCGGGTGGTGCTCGTCCCGAAGTCGAGCAGGGTCAGGAGGTACGCCGCGCCGCCGACGACGACACCCGCGGCGGTCGCGAACCGACGACGCCGGTGCCCGACGTCATCGCTCAAGCCCGTGCCAGGCGGTAGAGGAACTGATAGCCGAAGAGCGTGGGCCAGGCGCGGGTGGCGGCGCGGTCCGCGACGGCGACTCGGCCCGCGATCCGCGCGGCGCGGCTGTCGGCGCTGCCGCGGTCCAGGACGTCGAACGGCGACCCGACGGTCTCCCGCTCCACGATCCTCAGGCCGGACTGCTCGATGAGGCGCTCGAAGCTCTTGCGGGTGAAGAACCGCACGTGGCCGTGGTCGAGCGGGCCGCGCTGGTCGTAGTCGAAGGTGCCGGAGACGACCCGGGCGCGGGGGTACCAGTGGGCGAAGTTCGGCACCGACACGAGCACCTCGCCGTCGTCGGCGAGCCGACCCGCGATGTCGCTCAGCAGGCGGAGCGGGTCGACCACGTGCTCGAGCACGTCACCGGCGACGATCGCGCGGTAGCCGCTGCCGGCGGCCTCGGGGAGCCCGGCGTTGAGGTCCGCCTCGACGAAGTGCTCGACGCGCTCGGCCACGCCCTCGTGCTTCACCAGGTCGACGCCGGTCACCTGGTGGCCGTGGGCGCCGGCGAGTGCGGCGAACTGGCCGTCGGAGCAGCCGACGTCGAGGACCTTCGCCGGCGCGATCGAGGCGAGCCAGCGCAGCAGCACGCCATGCGAGGAGTGCTCGGACGGCTTGAGCTCGTAGGCGTCGAGGTCGGGACCGGGCGTGGCCGTCTCGCCGAAGCCCATCCGGCGCATCTTGAACCGCACGACGTCGACGCTCACGTCCTTGGCGTACTTCATGCCGTTGACGTAGCAGATCTCGTCGCCGTAGTACGTCGGGATCGGGACCTCGACGATCTTCTTCCCGAGCGCGTGCAGGCCCAGGATGATCTCGGTGTCGAAGTTGAAGGCGTCGGTGTACGACGCGAGGTCGAGGTCCGCGAGCGCGTCGACGCGGTAGGCGCGGTAGCCGCTGTGCCACTCGGTCAGGTCGAGCCCGGTGACCTTGTTCTGGAAGCGGGTCAGGATCTTGTTGCCGACGAACTTGTAGAGCGGCATGCCGCCCTCGCGCGCATGCCCGCGCTCCATCATCCGGGAGCCGAAGACGGCGTCCGCGTCGCCGTTGGCGAGCGGGGCGACCAGGTCCTCGATGCGCTCGGGGGCGTACTGCCCGTCGCCGTGGAGCAGCACGACGATGTCCAGCCCGTGCTCGATGGCCCAGGCGTAGCCGGCCTTCTGGTTGCCGCCGTAGCCGAGGTTCTCCTGGTGGCGCACGACGGTCAGGGGGAGGGTCGACCCGCTCTGGAAGCGCAGCCCGACCTCGTAGGTGTCGTCGGAGCTCGCGTCGTCGCAGACCAGGACGTGGTCGACCTTGTCCGCGAAGGACTGGGGGAGGCGCGACAGCGTCGCGGCCAGCGTCCCGGCGGCGTTGTAGGCGACCACGAGCACACCCACGCGGGGTGTCGACGGGGTCGGGGTGGACGGTGCGTACGGCGTGGACATGTCTCTCCCGGATCACGGCTCCCGACCAGCCACCGGCGGTGACTGCCTCCCAGGGGAGCCGCGCTCGATTCTACCGTGACCGCCCCGGGACCGCCGGGCCTTCGTGGCATAGTTCCGGCCATGTCCGACCTCACGCTCGTCGACCTCGCCCGCCTCGAGGAGGACCTCCCCGCGCGGGCCGCGGCGTACCGCTCCGCGACTCCCTACCCGCACCTCGTGCTCGACGACGTGCTGCGGCCGGAGGCCTTCGACAAGGCCGCGGGGGAGTTCCCCGGCATCTCGGACCCGTTCTGGAAGGGGTACCTCCACGTCAACGAGACGAAGTACTCCAACACCCAGCCCGACTCGTGGGGCCCCACGCTGCACGACGTCGCGCAGGAGTTCTGCTCGCCGGAGTTCGTGGCCTACCTCGAGAAGCTCACGGGCATCGAGAACCTCATGCCCGACTGGTCGATGGACGGCGGCGGGCTGCACCAGACCCTGACCGGCGGGCACCTCAACATCCACGCCGACTTCACGACCCACCACACCCACGAGAACTGGGCGCGGCGCGTCAACATCCTGCTCTACCTCAACACCGAGTGGCGCGACGAGTGGGGCGGCAAGCTCGAGCTCTGGGACAAGGACATGACCGCCTGCCAGGCCCGCGTGACGCCGGCCGGCAACCGGATGCTCGTCTTCACGACGGCGTTCGACACCTTCCACGGCCACCCCGACGGGCTGACCTGTCCGCCGGACGTGGCACGACGCTCGATGGCGCTCTACTACTTCACCGAGGAGGAGAAGGCCGTCCGTCGCTCGACGAACTACCAGGCGCGGCCCGAGGAGAGCCTGGCCCGCAAGGCCGCGATCGGCGCCGACCGCGTGGCCCTCGACGTCTACGACCGGGTGAAGCGCCGGCTCGGCGTCTCCGACGAGCGGGTCTCGGCGGTGCTCACCCGCATCGACCGGCTGCGGCGCCGCTCGCGCAGGTAGGCCGGCAGGCCGCCGGACAGCTCGCGCCAGACCGGCGCGGCCAGCGCGGCCCGCACCCGGCGCTCGACGAGCACGTTGCTGATCGTCACCATCAGCGCCACCAGCAGGAACGCCGCGATCGTGCGCGCCTGCCAGCGCCAGTCGGTCGTGTGGTGGGCGATGAAGAAGAACACCGGGTAGTGCCACAGGTAGATCGCGAGCGACTCGCGACCGAGGTACGCGGGCACCCGGCTGCCCAGGGTCCGTGTCACGAACGGCGGGGGGCTGGTCAGCGAGCACCCGACCAGGAAGCCGACGAGCGCCAGGTCGAGGAGCAGGCCGGTCCAGCCGAAGTAGGCGTTGTTGTCGACGTTGAGGTGCAGGAGCGGCACGAGCGCGAACAGGCTGACCGCCGCGATCCGGCGGGCCCACGGCACCAGCCCGGTGAGGTAGGGCAGGGCGGCCGCGGCCAGGGCTCCGGCTATCGGTGCGTCCATCCGCACGGTGGTGCGCAGCAGCGACTGGTACAGCAGCTCGGTGCCGGCGACGTTCGTGCGCCAGACCACGACGGCGAGCAGCACACCGGCGAGCGCGACCACCAGCCAGCCGCGGTGGCGCCGCAGCAGGTAGACCAGCGACAGGATCAGCACGAAGACCTGCAGGTCCACCGAGAGGTACCAGAGGTGGCCGAGGTCGGAGCGGGCGGACGCGGAGTGGCCCTGGAGGTACCAGTTCCACGTGTAGGTCGCGATGTGCAGCAGCGACGAGCGGGTCACCCGGTCGGGGGTCTTGTCGGTGAGGTCGAAGACCGACAGGGCGAGCACCGTGAGGAGCAGGAAGTAGAGCTGCCCGCTGAGGCGGAGGTAGCGGCGCGCCAGCGCGACGCCCGGGCGCAGCCCGCCGGGGCTGTCGACCGCGCGCAGCAGCCCGCGGGTCGCGACGAACGCGCCGACCACGAAGAACACCGAGACGGCGTAGTTGCCGCTCTGGAAGAGAGCGCCGGTGACCGCGTGCGAGATCAGTCCGTCCATCGGCCAGAGCGCCCAACCGTGGGACAGCACGACGAGCACGATCGCCACGCCGCGGATGCCGTCGAAGATGGCGGTACGACGCGGCTGGGCGTCCGTGACGGCGGAGGACATGGCGTCACTGTAGTTCGCGGGCGGGACGTCGTGAGAGGGTTCCGCGACCCGCCCGGACGGGCCTCGCGAATCGGGCTCGCCGGCGTTACCTGACTGCTACTCTGCGGTCACTTGCACGTGCTTTGGGAGGGGTATTTGTGCGCAAGAAAATCGGAGTGTCGCTCGCTTTCGTGGGTGGCTTCCTCGTGGTTCTCGCGGTGCTGTGTCAGTTCTACGCACCCGGTGCCCTCAAGAAGACCCCGATCGACGTCAACAACACGACGTACCTGTCGGGCACGGCCCAGCTGTCGGACGGCTCGGGTGGCATGAACACCTCGCCGGTCGTGGCGATCTCGATCACCCACGCGGACTCCGCGAAGTCGGACGACGACGTGGTGGTGATGTCGAACTCCAGCTGCCTGGTCAAGGCCGAGGAGGGCGACCAGACCGCCGACTGCGTGTCCTCGGACGACCCGAAGGACCTGCTGATCAACGCCGGCACCGACAACTTCGCGGAGGACCGGGTGACGGGCCTCGCGGTGAACGACCCGAAGTACCTCCCGGCCGACGCGGCGCCGCACGAGGGCCTCATCAACAAGTGGCCCTTCGACGCGCAGAAGAAGACGTACCCCTACTGGAGCGGTGACGTCGGCGCGGCCGTCGACGCGGTCTACGACCGCACCGAGGACGTCGAGGGCATCGAGTGCTACGTCTACAAGGTGACGATCAGCGACCAGCCGATCGAGATCGCCGACGGTGTCGACGGGCTGCTCAACAGCACGAGCGAGATCTTCGTCGAGCCGACGACCGGGGCGATCCAGAACCAGGTCGAGCACATCGAGCAGTCGACGGCGGACGGTGACCCGGTCGCGGTCATCGACATCAAGTTCACCGACGACCAGCTCAAGAAGAGTGCCGACGAGGTCGGCCCGCAGGCCGACCAGCTCACGCTGCTGACCACGACCGTCCCGGTCGTCGGCTACGCGGTCGGCATCCCGCTGCTGCTCATCGGCCTGGGGCTGCTCTTCCTGGGCCGCAACCAGGCCGGGCCTCCGGCACCTCCGGTGACGACCACCAAGAAGCCGGCTCCGGCCGGAGCGAAGTAGCAACCAGGCTCAGCCGGTCAGCCGGGCACCGAAGATCGCGGTGCCCGGCGTGACCAGGCCGCGGGTGCGCGACCAGCCACCCCAGACGCGGTCGTGGGCCGCCGGCCACTCGGGCTCGACGAGGTCGGTCAGCAGGAAGCCGGCGCGGCTCAGCACCGCGACCCAGTCGCCGAGCGTGCGGTGGTGCTCGACGTACGACACGACCCCGGTCGCGTCGTCGACCTCGACGTACGGCGTGCGGTCCCAGTAGGACTGGCTCGCGACCAGCCCGGCCTCGGTCGGGTCGTCCGGGAACATCCAGCGGGTCGGGTGCGTGATCGAGAACGCGTAGCGCCCGCCCGGCCGCAGCACGCGAGCGGTCTCGGCGACGGCGCGGGGCAGGTCGCGGACGAACTGCAGCGCGCCGAACGACGAGAAGACGATGTCGAAGCTGTCGTCGCGGAACGGCAGGTCGGTGGCGGTCCCGAGCACGGAGGGGACCGCGATGCCGGTCTCGTCGTCGATGCGGCGCGAGTGCTGGAGCTGGCGCAGCGACAGGTCGAGCCCGTAGGAACGGCCGCCCTGCGCACGCACCCAGCGCGAGCACTGCCCGGCGCCGGAGCCGACCTCGAGCACGTCGCGGTCCGCGACCGGTCCGAGCACGCCGGCGACGGCCTCGGTCAGGCCTTCCGGCCCCCAGACGAAGCCGGCGTCGCCGAGGAACTCGCCGTGGGTGGACTGGTACTCGTCGGCGTAGCGGTCCCAGTCGGGGCCGTTGGCCCGGCGGGACTCCGCCTCGTCGACCGGTCGTCGCTCGACCCTCACGGGCGGGTGCTCGGGTGCGGGATCCACGTCCGGAGGCTACTGCGAGCAGGCGGGTCCGCTCACGGCGCGGTCGAGGCCGCCTTGCGGCGGCTGCCGGGGATCCGTCCCGCCAGGTCGCCGAGCGGGCCGACGGCCTTGCCGAGCGAGTCCGCGGACGCGGACAGCGACGGGATGATCGCGGCCAGCTCGGTGAGCCGGGGCCCGATCGCCTCGAGGGTGTCGCCGAGCTCGACCAGCCGGTCGAGCGTCCCGCCGTCGGCGACCAGCTTCTCCAGGAAGCCGTCCTCCGTGACGATCCGGTCGGCGAGGCCACCCGGGCGCAGCAGCTGCTCGAGCACGCCGCCGGACGCGGTGAGCCGGTCGAGTGCCCCGCCCTCCATCAGGAGCCGGTCGAGCGCACCCTCGCGGGCGACGAGGGTGTCGAGCGCCCCACCCTCGGCCAGCAGCCGGTCCAGGGCGCCGTCCTCGGCGAGCAGCCGGTCGAGGGCGCCGCCGTCGGTGAGCAGCCGCTCCACCGGACCGCCGGCCGCCAGCAGGCGGTCGAGGCCGCCGTCGCGCATCAGCAGCCGCCCCAGCGGCCGGTCGGGCGCCGTCAGGTCGGCCACGCGCTGGAGGAGGTCGGCGTACCCGCCCGGCCTCCGGACGGGACCCTCCGGCGAGGCGAGGACGCCGAGCTGCAGGGTGGTCTGGGTCGCGGCCACGGCGAGCTGGACGGGCAGGGCGACGAGGGCCTGCAGGAGGCCCCGGGGTGACGTGGGCTGCACGAGTGCCATGGGCAGACGGTAGCGGGAGGGGCCGCGTGGCAGCATGCGTCCGTGGACACCGACTTCTCCTCGCTGACCCCGCTCGAGGGCGGCTGGTCCGGCGAGACGTTCCTCGCCGAGGCGGCGGGGGAGCGCAGCGTCGTGCGGATCTACGCCCGGCCCGGCCACCGCGGCGACGCGGCGCACGAGGTGGACGCCGCGCTGCTCCGACTCGTGCGGGGACTGGTGCCGGTCCCCGAGGTGCTCGAGGCGCGTCGCGCCGACCCGGTCACCGGGATGCCGGCGCTGCTCGTCACCTCCTTCCTGCCGGGGGAGCGCGGCGACCTGCTGGTGCCCCGCCTGGACGCGAGCGGGCTGGCGCGGCTCGGCGCGCACCTCGGCGAGCTGCTCGCCGACCTCGGCGGGATGCCGATGCTCGAGGCCGGGCCGTTCGTCGACGGCACGCTCACGATCGGCTCGTGGGGCGATCTCGACGGGCTCCCGGCCTTCGTCGAGCAGGCCGAGCCGGGACTCGGCTGGTGGACGCCCGCCGAGCTGGACGGGCTGCGGGAGCTGGCCGTGGACGCCCAGGCGCTCCTCGACACCGTGACCCGCCGCTGCCTGGTGCACAGCGACCTCAACCCGAAGAACCTGCTGGTCGACCCGGACTCCCTGGCCGTCACCGGGCTGCTCGACTGGGAGTTCGCCCACGCCGGCCACCCGTTCACCGACCTGGGCAACCTGCTGCGGTTCGATCGGCAGCCCGCGCTGGTCGAGTCCGTGCTCACGACGTACGTCGCCCGGCGCGGCGGCACCGCGGACGCGGCGCTCCAGCTGGCCCGGGCGGCCGACCTCTGGGCGCTGGTCGACCTGGCCGGCCGACGGGGCAGCAGCCCGGTCGCCGACCGCGCCGACGTGCTCCTCCGGGCGGTCGCCCGGACCGGGGACGTGCACGCGCTCCCGTGAGCGTGGGTCGGCGCTCCGCAGGCGGCGGCCGCCGGTTGGACTCCCGCGCGCGCCCCGGCGTACTGTTCATACTGCGCAAGAAGTCTGCCTGAGTCTCAGACCTAGCAGATTCACGCTCACTCGCCAGTGAAGACGACTTCTTCGCGTGCCCGCACGACTCCATCCATCCAAGGACCCATCTCCCTTATGACGAGCACCGTCTCCACTCTTCCCGATTACGACGCGCCCCAGATCGCGATCAACGACATCGGTTCCGAAGAGGACTTCCTCGCAGCGATCGACGCCACCATCAAGTACTTCAACGATGGCGACATCGTCGAAGGCACCATCGTGAAGGTCGACCGTGACGAGGTCCTCCTCGACATCGGTTACAAGACCGAAGGCGTCATCCCCTCCCGCGAGCTCTCGATCAAGCACGACGTCGACCCGTCCGAGGTCGTTTCCGTGGGTGACAAGGTCGAGGCCCTGGTTCTCCAGAAGGAGGACAAGGAAGGCCGGCTGATCCTGTCCAAGAAGCGCGCCCAGTACGAGCGCGCCTGGGGCACCATCGAGCAGGTCAAGGAAGAGGACGGCGTCGTCGAGGGCACCGTCATCGAGGTCGTCAAGGGTGGTCTCATCCTCGACATCGGCCTGCGCGGCTTCCTGCCCGCCTCGCTGGTGGAGATGCGTCGCGTCCGCGACCTGCAGCCCTACGTCGGCCAGGTCCTCGAGGCCAAGATCATCGAGCTCGACAAGAACCGCAACAACGTGGTCCTGTCGCGCCGTGCGTGGCTCGAGCAGACCCAGTCCGAGGTTCGCCACGGCTTCCTGACCCAGCTCCAGAAGGGCCAGATCCGCAAGGGCGTCGTGTCCTCCATCGTCAACTTCGGTGCGTTCGTGGACCTCGGCGGCGTCGACGGTCTCGTCCACGTCTCGGAGCTGTCCTGGAAGCACATCGACCACCCGTCCGAGGTCGTCGCCGTGGGCGACGAGGTCACCGTCGAGGTCCTCGACGTGGACATGGACCGCGAGCGTGTCTCCCTGTCGCTCAAGGCGACGCAGGAGGACCCGTGGCAGCACTTCGCCCGGACCCACCAGATCGGTCAGATCGTGCCCGGCAAGGTCACCAAGCTGGTGCCCTTCGGCTCGTTCGTCCGCGTCGAGGAGGGCATCGAGGGCCTGGTGCACATCTCCGAGCTCGCCGAGCGTCACGTCGAGATCCCCGAGCAGGTCGTCCAGGTCAACGACGACGTCATGGTCAAGATCATCGACATCGACCTCGAGCGTCGCCGGATCTCGCTGTCGCTCAAGCAGGCCAACGAGAACCCCGCCGCCACCGAGGTCGAGGACTTCGACCCGACGCTCTACGGCATGACGGCCACGTACGACGAGCAGGGCAACTACGTCTACCCGGAGGGCTTCGACCCGGAGACCGGCGAGTGGCTCGAGGGCTTCGACGACCAGCGCGCCGTGTGGGAGGAGCAGTACGCCAAGGCCCACGCCCGCTGGGAGGCCCACGTCAAGCAGCAGGCCGAGGCCAAGGTCGCCGAGGCCGAGGCCGGCGAGGCCACGTCGTACTCCTCCGCCACCGGCTCCACCGGTGACGACGAGTCGTCGGCCCCCGAGGCCGAGGGCGGCTCGCTCGCCTCCGACGAGGCGCTGCAGGCGCTCCGCGAGAAGCTCACGGGCGGCTCGAACTGATCCACTGACGGCGGCTCGTCGAGCCGCTGCGACGCGAAGGGCCCGGTCACCTCACGGTGGCCGGGCCCTTCTGCGTCCCTGCGGTGTCCGGATCCGGTCAGTACGTCGTGCTGCTGCGCGTGCTGTTGCCCTGCCCGTCACGGGCGGTCACGACGAACGGCGAGCCGGTGACCGTCCACGGCGTGCCGGACGGCACCGGGCCGGCGCAGGACACCAGCACCGAGCCGCCGCGGTCGCTGCAGGTGTAGTCGACGACGACCGTGCTGCCGACGGGGTGCGGCGACCCGTCGTCGAGGCCGGAGACCTCGATCTCGGGCCGGATCGCGTCGGGGGCCTCACCGGAGAAGGCGCGGTAGGAGAACCAGCCGCGGGCGCTCAGCGACCAGATCTCGCTGCCGCCGCGGGTGACCTCGCTGGTGATGGGCGCCGGCTCCGGGCCGTTGTTCTCCGCGTTCGACCAGCCCACGAGGGTGTGGCCGCCGGGCAGCCGCTGGGCGTTGCCGGCGAACGGCGCGTAGCGGCCGGGGACGGCGTAGCTCCAGACCCGGCGTACGACGCGGCGGCGCGCGTCGACGGCGTACTCGACGACGCGGCTCTGCGGCCGCGCGACGCGGGCGCCGTCGCGGTCCGACGGGTCTGGGCACATGTCGGCCGTCTGCGGCGCGATCGGGCCGCCGGAGTCGGCGCGCGAGCCGTTGTCGAAGAGCATCAGGTGGCCGTTGGGCAGGATCCGGGCGTCGTGCTGGGCGCAGAAGCCGGCGTACCCCGGGTCCTTGAAGCGGAACTCGTTCTCGACGCCGCCCATCCGCCAGACCACGTCCCCGGGCCGGTGCCCGCCGTGGCGGGTGGTGGCGATCCGCATCACCTGGCCGAGGTTGCGGAACGACGCGAGCAGGTCGCCGTTGCGGAGCAGCTGCACGGAGTTGATGTGGGCGTAGTCCTGGCCCTTGGCGCCGAGGACGTAGGCCTCCTTCGGCTTCACGTGACCCTGCGTCGACCAGGCGAACTGCAGCTTGCCCTTCGGGCCGACGATCTCGATGACGGCGTCGAGCCACGTGCGCCCGTGGGGGCGGACGTCGCGGTGGTAGCCGATCATCACGACGCGGCCGTCGGCGGCGTACTGCACGTCATGGAAGTCGGTGTTGTCCGGCGTGATGCCGAGGCGGGGGACGGGGCGCAGGCGGCGGGTCCGCGTCACGGCGAACTGCCGGTCGAGCTCGCGGACCCGGTAGCCGTACTCCTGGTCGTCCGGGCTGTCCTTGACCGGCTCGAAGACGGTGTACGCCGGGCCGTGGGGCTGCGGCCGGAAGTCGTGCGGCTCGAGCGCCTCGCGCACGTAGGCCGGGACGCCGCGCGCGTCGACCGCGGTCTGGAACGACGTGGCGGACAGGAAGCTGCCCAGCCCCAGGAAGACGTACGGCGCCCCGTCGGCGGGCCGGGTGCCGCTGGCCGCCAGCTCGGGGAAGCCGGCCGGGAGGTAGACGAACGCCTGGTGGGAGCTGCCGCCGGCGTCGTCGATCGCGACCGCCACCTCGTCGCCGGGCGCGAGTCCGGTCACCTCCAGCGGCTCCCCGCTCGTGGCCGGCCGGCCGTTGACGGTGATCGCGCCGTCCGGGTCGCTGGTGGTGGCCGTGACGTCGATCGTCCCGGCGGTCCCGGACGTCGTGCGGACGGCGTACCGCTGCACCTGCGGCGCGTAGGCCGGGTAGGTGCTGACGCCCTCGCCGGTCACCGTCACGCTGTGCGTGGGGGTGTCCGCGGCGCCCGCGGCACCCGCCGGGAGGGCGATCTGGAGGGCCGATCCGACGAGCACGAGGCCGAGCGCGGCCTGCAGGTGGCGGGGCATGGCGCCACCCTAGGTGGCCGCGTCCGGACCGTCAGGCGAACCGCGGGCCGGTCGCGGCAGGTCAGCCGAACAGGGCGGGGGAGCGGAACCGCGGGTCCTCGACGTGCGAGGCGGGCGGGCGCTGCGGACCGCGCCCGTCGTGGAGGACCAGGCGCACGGCCTGGACGCTGAGCAGGAGCGAGACGGCGAGGAGGATCATCAGGAAGGTCATGGCAGTAATCCTGCGCCCGTGGCGATCCCGCCACCAGTGGCAGAAAAGTCAGGGTGCGTTGATTTACTGCCATCCGTGCGCCATGCTGGCTCCATGCGATCCGTGGCCGTGCTCGTCCAGGACGGCGTCGAGCCCTTCGGCCTCGGCGCGATGTGCGAGGTGTGGGCCGAGCCCTACCACCCCGACGACGACAACCCGGTCTTCGACTTCGTCGTGGCCACCCCGCGGCCGGGCCGGGTGGCCGGCCCGTCGGGCTACGACCTGCACGTGGACCACGGCCTCGACGCCGCGGCCGGCGCCGACCTGATCTGCGTGGCGCCGAAGCGCGACTACCGCACCCCGTCGCCCGAGGTCGCGGAGGTGGTGGCGGCCGCCCACGCGCGCGGCGCCTTCGTCTTCGCCCACTGCACGGCGGCGTTCGTGCTGGGGGAGGCCGGCCTGCTCGACGGGCGGCGCTGCACGACGCACTGGCGGCACGTGGGCCACCTCGCCGAGGCGTTCCCGCTGGCGCACGTCGACGAGGACGTCCTCTACGTGCAGGACGGCACCATCGTCACCGGCGCCGGCTCGGCCGCAGGCCTGGACGCCGCGCTGCACCTGATGCGCCAGCAGTTCGGCGCCCGCACCGCCGCCGCGGCTGCGCGCCGGATGGTCATCCCGCCGCACCGCTCGGGCGGTCAGGCGCAGTTCATCTCCCGGCCCGTCCCCGACTGCGACGCCGAAACCCTGGGCCCGCTGCTCACCTGGATCCTCGAGAACCTCGGCCTGGACCTCAGCGTCGACGAGCTCGCCCGGCGCTCGCACATGTCGCCGCGCACCTTCGCCCGACGCTTCCGCGCGGAGACCGGCACCACGCCGCACACGTGGGTCACCGGCCAGCGGGTGCAGGCCGCCGAGGAGCTGCTCGAGCTCACCGACCACTCGATCGACTGGATCGCCGACGAGGTCGGCTTCGGCAACGCGGCCACGCTGCGGCACCACTTCGCCCGCGCCCGGGGTGTGAGTCCCCAGCAGTACCGCCGTACCTTCAGCGGTGCGCAGGCGACGGCCAGCGCCTGACCGCGCACCCGCCCCTCAGAGCCGGTCGCGCCGGACCTTGCCGGTGAGCGTGCGCGGGAGCTCGTCGAGGAAGCGCCAGGTCTTCGGCCGCTTCGGCGGGGCGAGCCGCTCCCGCACGTACGCCGTCAGCTCGGCCTCGGCGGCGCTCCCGACGACGGCCGCGCAGACGCGCTGGCCCCACTGCTCGTCGGGCACGCCGAAGACCGCGACGTCCTCGACGCCCGGGTGCTCGCGCAGGGTGTTCTCGACCTCGAGCGGGTAGACGTTGACGCCGCCGCTGATGATCAGGTCGGTGCGCCGTCCGTCGAGGTGGAGGTAGCCGTCCGCGTCGAGCCGCCCCAGGTCGCCGACCGAGAAGGCGGGGCCGTCCGGGGTGTCGCGCCAGGCCTCGGCGGTCTTCTCCGGGGCGCCGTAGTAGGTGAAGCGGGCGTGCTCCGGCACGGTGCACCAGATGGTGCCGTCGTCGTCCAGCGCGAGCGTCCGGCCCGGCCGCGCCCGGCCGACGGTGCCGGGCCGCTCGAGCCACTCCTCGCTGCGGCAGGCGGTGAACTGGCCCTCGGTCGAGCCGTAGAACTCCCACGTCGAGCCGTCGGGGAAGAGCTCGATCAGGCGGCGCTTGACCGCGTCGGGGCACGGGGCGCCGGCGTGCGCGACCAGGCGGAAGCAGGTGAGGTCGGGGACGCCGACCGCGTCCCAGTGCCCGAAGAGCCGCTGCAGGTGGGTCGGCACGCAGAACATCGTGGTCGGGCGCTCGCGCTGGATCGTCGCGGTGATCGTCGCGGGGTCGAAGCCGCCCGGTCCGTCGAGCCCGACGACCCGGCCGCCCGCGAGCAGCGTGCCCATCGCGAACCGCAGCGGTGCCGAGTGGTAGATCGGGCTGATCACGAGGTTGACGTCGTCGGCGCAGAAGCCCCAGAGCTCGCGTTCCTCGGCCACGAGCGCCGCCGCCTGGGCCTCACCGAGCAGGCCGCTGTCGACACCCTTCGGGGTGCCGGTGGTCCCGCTGGTCACGTGCATCGGACGGCCGCGGGGGAGAAGGTCGCCCGGGTCGGCGGGGACGCTCGGGATCCGGGCCGCGAGCGCCGTCGCCTGCTCCTCCGTCTCGACCACCAGGTGAGGCTCGAGCCCGCCCAGGATCCGCTCGCGCTCGTGGGCGGTGAGCCGCGGGTCGAGCGGGATCGGGAAGATGCCGGCGGCGAGCAGGGCAAGCACCAGCTCGACGTACGCCGTGGAGCCCGGCAGCAGCAGCGCCACCCGGTCCCCGGGGCTCAGGTCCACGTCGTCGGTCACGGGGCCGACCCTAGGAGACGGGTGGGGCCGGGCTCGATCCGGTCACCGTTCTCCCGCCCGACGCCCGCGCGCGGCCGCCCGGGGTGACACTGCCGTATGCGACGTGACCGGCTGCTGTGCCTCCCGCTGCTGCTCGTGCTCGGGCTGCTCGGCGGGTGCAACGAGGACGACGCGGCCGAGGCGGACGCCCCGCCCGTCAAGGGCGTGGCGTGCACGGCGGAGCCGGACGCCTACCAGATGCCGACGCAGCACGAGCTGCGGCTGATGCACCTCGAGCACGGCTCGCTGTGCCGCTGGCGGACGCGTGACGGGGCCGAGTATCACTCCTACGAGTACGACCGGCTCGACGCGCTGCCGTTGACCGATCGGGACGCGCGGCTGGTCCTGCGGCGCCTGCGGCAAGCGAGCCAGGAGAAGCCCGGCTGCTCGATGATCGACTCGCCCCCACCTGTGTTCTTCACGGTCGCGCTCCAGGGCGACGACGACGCGCTCTGGCAGGTCACGGTGCCGACCGAGCGGTGCCTCGGCTTCTTCCTGGCGAACCCGGACGCGCAGGACTGGCTGCCGTTCGTGGACCCGACGCTGGTGCGCACGCTGGAAGCCCTGGTCGACTGACGGCCGGTCGGTCCTCTCAGGCGACGCGAGCCCAGTGCCCGGGGCCGACCTCGACGAAGGAGGGGTGGCGCAGCGGCGGTGAGGTCGACCGGTAGGTGTGACCGGTGGGGGTGGTGGTCTCGACCACGTGCCGTGGGCCTGGCCGAGGACGCTGCCGCCACCCGGGGGACTGCTTGGTGTGGTTGCAGGCCTCGCAGAGGCCCTGGAGGTTCGGGACGGTGGTGCCTCCGCCCTCGTCGACGGTCTTCACGTGGTCGACCTGTCTCACCGGGGCGTCGCACCAGGGGGTGCGGCAGCGCTGGTCACGTGCCCGGATGAGGGCGGCGATGGCGGTGGGGACGCAGCGGGCGCGCGAGTCCATGGCCACGAGCGAGCCGGTCGCGGAGGAGGAGTAGAGCCGACGGAGCCAGACCCGGGCGCTGCTCGCGAGGCTGCGGGCGAGGTCGGCCGGGACAGGCCCGTAGCCCGTGACGTGGGCGGGCTCGTTGCTGGCGCCCAGCAGGACGTCGTCGGAGACGACGAGGTTGATCATCACGTGGGGGTCGGGCGCGGCCGCGCCGCCGTCGGCGGCGCCACCCACGACCCGGGAGACCAGTGCGTCGGCCATGATCTGGCCGCGCGAGCGCTCGTCGCCCGCGGCGCGCAGGCGATCCGCCTCGCGGGTGAGGGCGGCGTACACGGAGACGCCCTGCTTCATCGGCAGGAGTGCCGACAGCTGGCTCATGACGTCCGGCGCCGGGCGCAGGGTCACGCGCCGGTCGGTCTCGGCGCGACGGCGGCGCTCGACGATCGCCTCGGGGTCGAGCTGGTAGGCCAGCTTCGCGGCGGCACCGGCCAGCTCCTGGTCACCCATCCGCTCGAGGGCGTCCGCGTTGCCGGCGAGCCGGGCGTCGACCGTGCGGCGGTCTTCGCGGCTCAGGCAGGCGGTCTCGCGGACCAGGAGGGTGGCCTTGTGCTCGGTGATCCGTCCGTCACGGAACGCCTCCATCGTGTCGGGCATCTCGTCGCGCAGCGCCTTGGCCAGGCCGAGGTGCTGACGACCGCGGTGCGGAGACTCGCGACGAGCCAGTGCGACCTGACCGGCGACGTCGCTGCCCCGGCGACGCTGGGGTACCCCCGCGGCTGCTTGGGCGGCTCGCTGGGACTCGTCGAAGTCCACGGTGACCATCGCCTGCGCTGCCCGGGCCGCGCACGCGAGCTCCTCGAGCGCGCGCAGCATGTCGATCCGGCCCGCGTCGTCCAGGCCCTCGTGGGCTGTCCGGAGCTGGTCGGTCCAGGCGCGCAAGGAAGCGAGCCGAGCCGCTGTGCTATCGAACATGTGTTCGATTCTACCGTTCGTCGAGCGGATAGGCAAGCCCGCACGGTCAATGCGCCAAAAGGAGGAGGAGTCGTGCTCGTCCGGGATGGTGCTCAGGTGGGGCGGCCCAGCTCGCGACTCTCTAGTCAGAACGACCGCCAGACGGACCACTCAAAGCAGCGTGCCCCAGCCTTGATGTCGCAACCGGAGAGCTGTTTAGCGTTAGCGATGGGGTCCGATCCGCCTGTCAGTTCGCTACGTCGAGTGCCTGTTGGTACGCCATGGATACGTCTTGGGCGAACTTCATCAGTGCGTCGACACTTTCGGGGGTCAACCAGCCTGCGCTCGTGCGCGCCTGCTTCTCGGCGCCGCCGAAATCGAAGAGTTCGTTGGCACCGGTGCGGAATGAATCAGTAGTCAGTGCCTCGACGGCGATGCCGCTGTTCTGTCCAGCGTAGGAACCGAAGGGAACCATGACGGTCCCGTCGTTGAAGACCGTCACCACCGTGCGCAGACCATTGACCGATGGCCCCTTGGCCATGAGCACCATGTGGTTCGGTCCGAATCTGCGTCGGTGTCCCGCAAGCGTCCACTGTGCTTCCAGGGAATTCAGTGCGTCTCTGAGTGATTCGTCAGAGACCTGCGACAAAAAGTCCTCGAGCGTCTTGACCGTGGTCTCAAGCTGTTTCGCCTGCTCGACAGTGGCAGTGAACCTGTTCGGCTGCACGACCGCTGTGAACAGGGGCGCCCATTTGCTGTCCTCGATCCGGACTGCCTTCGCCTCCACGAGCCAGACAGCGATGCCGCGTTCCGGAGAGTGCTCGGCGAGGTCGTTCAGGTGGCGAGGTCGTTCAGGTACTGCGCGACGGCGCGAAACTCGTCCCTGTGCTGCTCAGCGACAACGACTAACCCTCTTGCCTCTCGAGCCACGGCATACGCCAACCCTCGTGTCAGGTGGTCATGATCAGCACGCCCGTACTGGTTCTCGACGACGAATTCGGATCCGCCATCGTCCTGCGCAACGATGTCGATGCGTCGGCCTCCCGTGGTCGGCACCTCTGACTCACCGAGAGAGGTCAGGTCGACATTGATGGCATCGCCGAGGGCGTCGAGCTGTGCAGCAAGCAGGGGAGTGAAGTCTGTGGCTTCGCCCTTCCACGCTTCCGTCAACTTCCCGAATGTCAACCTGGCCATCGATGCCTTCACTGTGACTTCGGATGGCTTCGGCACTTCAGGTTGCATCTGCATGGCCACATGTCACCACGTCGATAGCGGACATCGGTAGGTGCGCAGCCGTGGGCGTGGCAGCACACAGCCCCACTTCCTGCCTCTTGGAATCATCTGGTGTCGTCGACCTGCGGGTTCGAGTTGCCCCAGATCGACGGTGTCCTTGCCGAGTCGCGCGCCGTCTCCACCGGGACCAACGTGAGGATCCGGGCTGTCTTCCGGCCGGCTCCCCATGCCCGCTACACGTGCGCCTGACCGCCCGCACCCCTCGCTGCGAGGACGTCGGCTGTCGAGGCCCGGTGGTCACCAGTCACCGACATCCCGCCATGGCCGCGCGAGAACCGACCTATGCTCAGCGTTCACGACGGGGCGCCGGCCTCCGTCGTCCTCTTGGGAGACGTTCATGGCACGCACACGCACCTCGACCCGCCGGAGCGTCTGGCTGCTGACGGTGGTCCTGGCGATCGCGGGACTCACCAGCGCCGGCGCAGTGACGACGACCGCGTCGGCGGCGGAGCCGATCCACATCACCGGCACGGTCACCGACAACGGCGGCCTCCCGGTGGCGGGCGCCGAGGTCCAGGCCGTCGTCTACTGCAGCTGCGAGGGGTTTCACACAGCGGGAGAGACGCAGACCGCCGAGGACGGGGCCTATGACCTCGTCATCCCGCCCATCACCGAGTCCTACTTCGACCACAACGACTTCCTCGTGCACATCGACGCACCCGCCGGCGACCATGCCCCCGAGTGGTACGACAACGGCGTCAGCGTGTTCCGGGCGACGAGCATCCACGTGCCGGACGGTCGGACCGCGACGGGCAAGGACGTCCAGCTCGCCCCCGGCAGCCACATCACCGGGACCGTGACCGGGCCCCGGGGGGCTCCTCTCGCCGGCGCCGTGGTCGTGGCCGACTTCGCCGACCCCAACGACGGCGGCTGGGCCGACACGGGCTTCCCCACCAGGACGGCCGACGACGGCACCTACGACCTGGGACCGCTGCCGGCCAGCACCTACCGTCTCTCGTTCCGTGCGCCCGGCTACTCGGAGCAGCGCTACCCCACGGTCGTCGTCGTGGGCGAGGGGGAGACCGCCGCGGGGAGGGACGTGAGCTTCCGCCCCGTGCGCAACCTGAAGCGCCCCGCGATCGTCGGCAAGCCCGTCGTGGGACGGAAAGTGAGCGCCACATCGGGCTCGTGGGACCCCCAGCGCGTGAAGAGGAGCTACCAGTGGCTCGTCGACGGGAAGCCGGTGGCCGGGGCGACGCACGCGTCGTACCGCCCCCGCGTGCGCGACCTGGGGAAGAAGCTGCGCTTCCGGGTCATTGCCAGGGCTCCGGGCCACCCGGCCGCCACGGCCACCTCGCGCGGAAAGACCATCAGGACGGCCACCCCCACCGCGACGACCAGGATCGGGGTCCGTCCGGCCCGGTGAGCCCGGGCCGCGTTCTCGAGCAGGTACCGCAGCGATGACGTCCGGGCGGCTCGGCCGGGCTGCTCGAACCGTCAGCGAGCGACCCGGACGCTGATCGGCCCCCTGGCGGTGGAGGGGTCCACGGCTCTGCCGCGCTGGACGATGGTGACCTCGTCGTGCGCCGCCAGGCGGCGAGCGGCCCGTCGGGCCGGCTCGTCCAGCTCCTGGCGCGGCGTCCCCGTGGCTGCCGAGACGACGCCCGCGGCCTCGCTCACGTCGACGGGTCGGGCACCCGCGGTTCGGAGGAGCTCGCGGAGCGCGTCCTCGAGAGCCCGGTCGGTGGACGTCACGCCGCGCCGGCGGCACGAGCTCGAGCAGTAGCGCACCTGCTCCCAGTCGCGTTCCCACTTCTTGCGCCACTCGATCCGGCGCCCGCACGAGGCGCAGATCTTGTCCGGTGGGGTCACCACGCCATCCTGCCCCCTGCACCAAGACGGTCGAGCGGGCCGCCCCCACGGTCAGCCGACCGGCTCCGGGAACGTGAGGCTGCCGTCCTGCACGAGCTCGGCCAGCTCAGCGTCGGTGAACGTCCGCGCCTGCCGGGCCGACCGCAGGGTCGCACCGGCCACCTTCTCCGTGGCGATCGCGACGCGGCCGTCGTCGCCCTGGAACACGACGCGGAAGGTCCAGGGGTGGTCCGCGTCCGTCTCGGCGTACGACCTGCTCCAGTCGGTGCCGATCCGGCCGCCGGGCACCGCGGTGCGGAGGCAGTCGTCGCAGAGCGGCACGTAGGGCTTGTCGGCGTGCGCCAGCAGCAGCCGGAAGAAGCCCCCGCCGTCGACGTCGTACTCCGCCTGCCAGTCGGTGGCCGTGGCGAAGTCCTCGTCGGGCATCGGGCCGTTGTGGTGGGTGTCGCTCGGGAACACGTCACGGGGCTGCTCGAGCTGGGGGAGGTGCGCAGCGACCGCGCTCACCATCGTGTCGTCGACGTCCGTGCCCTCGACGTGGTCGGTCGCGGCGGGCGGAGCCGCGGGTGCGACGACCTCGGTGGACCCGCCGAGCCGGGGCGCCGCGACCCCCGCGGCCACCACGACCGCCACGGCGCCGGCAACCCCCGCGACGCGGAGGCGCGTACGACGTCGCCGCGCGCCGCGGCCCCGCGCCAGGACCTGGGCGAGGTCGGGTCCGCTCGAGGCGTCGTCGGTGACGCGGGAGTAGGCCCGCTGGATGTCGGTGTCGGAGCTCATGAGGACTTCCTCTCGGTGGTGGCGGTCGTCTCGCCGGCCCGGAGGCGTGCGAGCGCGCGGTTGGTCTGGCTCTTGACGGTGCCCTCGGCCACGCCGAGCAGCTCCGCGACCTCCGCGACCGACAGGTCCTCGAGGAAGCGGAGCGCGAGGACGGCACGGTCGCGCGGGGACAGGTCGGCGAGGGCCCGGGTGAGGTCGACCCGCACGTCCACGTCGACCTCCCGGGCCGCGGCGTCCCGGACCGCGTCCGTCAGCGGTTCACGGGCGCGCTTCTGGGCCGACCGGATGCTCGTGGTCACCACCGTGCGCCGGGCGTAGGCGTCGACGGCCGCGGGATCGATCCTCGGCCAGTGGACGTACAGCTTCACGAAGGCCGTCTGGGTCGCGTCCTCCGCAGCCGGCCAGCTGCCGAGGATGGCGTAGGCGATCCCGAGCAGGCGCCGGCGGCGAGCCACGAAGAACTCGCAGTAGGCCGCTTCCCAGGTGGGCACCCGCATGCCGTCTCCCGACTCGTGTAGGCGTTGTCATGAGGAAGATCCCCGAGAGGCCCGGGAGGTTCCCGCCCCGACGCAGTCAGCCCATCACGCCACGGCGGCACGGGAACCGACTTATGCTCGAGCAGTCTCACGACGGACCACGACGCCGTCGTCCTCTGGGGGAGAACACCACTGATGCCACGCCTGCGCACCTCGACCCGACCGAGCGTCTGGCTGCTGACGGTGGCCCTGGCAGTCGCAGGACTCGTCAGCACCGGGGCGGCGACGTCGACTGCGGCGGCGCAGGAGCCGATCCACATCATGGGCACGGTGACCGACAACGCCGGCCTCCCAGTGGCCGGCGCCGAGGTCCAGGCGATCGTCTACTGCGGCTGCGAGGGGTTTCAGACGGTGGGAGAGACGCAGACCGCCGACGACGGCACCTACGACCTCATCATCGCGCCCATCACCAGCGCCCTGTTGCAGCACAACGACTTCCTCGTGCACGTCGCCGCACCCGCCGGCGACCATGCCCCCGAGTGGTACGACAACGGCGTCACCGTGTTCCGGGCGACGAACATCCACGTGCCGGACGGTGGCACCGCAACGGGCAAGGACGTCCAGCTCGCCCCTGGCAGCCACATCAACGGGACCGTGACCGGCCCCAAGGGGGCTCCCCTCGCGGGGGTTGCTGTGTATGTGACCTTCGCCGACCCCGAGGACACCCAGTGGTTGGATCCGGGGTTCGGCGCCACGACGGCCGGCGACGGCAGCTACGACCTGGGTCCGCTGCCCGCCAGCACCTACCACCTGTCGTTCGACGCGCCCGGCTACGGCAGGCAGCGGTACGCCGGCGACATCGTCGTGGCCGAGGGCGCGACCATCACGGGGAAGGACGCCCGCTTCGGGCGTCGCGTGCACCGGGGTCCCATCCACAACGTGGAGCGGCCGGCGATCCTCGGCAGGCCCCGGGTCGGCCAGCGCGTGCACGCCACCCCGGGATCGTGGGACCCGGAGCGCGTGCGCACGGTCTACCGGTGGTTCGTCGCCGGCAAGCCGGTGGCGCGGGCGACGTACGCCTCCTTCCGGCCCCGTCCCCGCGACGTGGGCAAGAAGCTGCGCTTCCAGGTCGTCGCCAAGGCCTACGGCCGCACGTCCGCCACGGCCGTGTCCCCGGCGAAGAGGATCAGGAAGGCTGCCCCCGCAGCCGCGACGAGGCTCGAGGACCGTCCGGCAGGATGAGCCCATGCGAGTAGGACTCACGGGCGGCGTCGCCTCGGGCAAGAGCACGGTGTCGGCGATCCTGGCGGAGCTGGGGGCGGTGGTGATCGATGCCGACGTGCTGGCGCGCGAGGTGGTCGCCCACGGCACCCCGGGGCTGGCGCAGGTCGTCGAGGCGTTCGGGCCGGGGATCCTGACCCCCGACGGCGAGATGGACCGGCCGGCGGTCGGCCGCCTGGTCTTCAACGACGAGGAGAAGCGCCGGACGCTGGAGGGGATCGTGCACCCGCTGGTCTTCGAGCGGTACGCCGAGCTCGAGGCGGCCGCGCCCGAGGGGGCGCTGGTCGTGCACGACATCCCGCTGCTGGCGGAGTCGGGGCGGGCCGACGGCTTCGACGCGGTGATCGTGGTGGACGCGCCGCCCGAGCTGCAGGTCGAGCGGATGACCGGCGACCGCGGCTGGACCCGCGAGGACGCCGAGTCCCGGATCGCGGCCCAGGCCTCGCGGGAGGACCGGCTCGCGATCGCGACGTACGTCGTGGAGAACACCGGGACGCGCGAAGACCTCCGTCACCGGGTGACGGAGGTCTTCGAGGAGCTGACGAGGTAGGTCAGGCAGCCAGGTCCGGGTCGGCGACGCGGCGCAGCTTCTGCAGCGCCTCCCGCTCGAGCTGGCGGACCCGCTCGGCGGAGATGCCGTGCTTGAGGCCGATGTCGGCCAGCTTGTGCTGGCGACCGTCGACCAGGCCGTACCGCGACCGGATGATGTCGGCCGCCCGGTCGTCGAGGTGGTCCACGAGGCTGTTGAGCCGGTCGCGCGCCTCCACGTCGAGCACCGACAGGTCGGGGCCGGGGGTGGTCTCCTGGGCCATCAGGTCGCCGAGCGACGTGTCGCCGTCCTCGTCGACGGGGGAGTCGAGGCTGACGTGCTCACGGCCCCAGGCCATCAGGTCGAGGACCCGGTCGACGTCCATGCCCAGCTCCTGGGCGATCTCGGTCGGGTCGGGGTCGCGGCCCAGCTGGCGCTCCAGGGTGCGGCGGGCGCCGCCGACCTGGTTGAGCTCCTCGACCACGTGCACGGGGAGGCGGACGACGCGGGCCTGCTGCGCGATACCGCGGGTGATCGCCTGGCGCACCCACCAGGTGGCGTACGTCGAGAACTTGTAGCCCTTGGTGTAGTCGAACTTCTCGACCGCGCGGATCAGGCCGGTGTTGCCCTCCTGGATCAGGTCCAGCATCGGCATCTGCGCCCGGCCGTACTTGCGGGCGATCGAGACGACCAGCCGCAGGTTGGCGGTGATGAACGTGTCGACGGCCTTGCGGCCCTCCTCGGCCAGCCACTCGAGCTCCTCCTGCGTGGCCGACATGGGGGCGCCGCCCTTGCGGCGGCCCACGCGGCCCTCGGCGAGCAGGGCCTCGGCCAGGAGGCCGGCCTCGATCGTCTTGGAGAGCTCGACCTCGGTGACGGCGTCGAGGAGGGGGTTGCGCGCGATCTCGTCGAGGTACAGGCCGACGCTGTCGCGACCCTCGATCTCGCGGGAACGGGTTGCGGTGCGAACTGCCATGGGACGCCCTCCTCTTCTCATGGGCCCCACCGAGTGGAGCCACACGTCCTGTCCAACGTCCCGACGTACCCCGTGATTCCCGCGGGATGCCACCTGGGTGGCGATCGGATCTATGGAGCCTTCGTAACCAAGGACGCGTGGGGATGGGTCAGAGTTGCCCTTTCCCCGAACTCTCAGGGACTTCTCAGCAGCACCCGGAACGAGCCGCTCAGGGCGTCGTGTCGGCGAGGCCCATCCGGTCGAGGATCCAGGCCAGCGAGAAGGCCCGGTCGTGCCACGACTTGTAGCGCCCGGAGACGCCGCCGTGGCCGGCCGACATCTCGGTGCGGAGCAGGAAGTCCTGGCGGCCCGTGGCCGTCGCGCGCAGCTTGGCGATCCACTTCGCGGGCTCGACGTAGAGGACCCGGGTGTCGTTGAGCGAGGTCTCCGCCAGGATCGGCGGGTAGTCCATCGCGACCACGTTGTCGTACGGCGCGTAGGCCCGCATGCAGGCGTAGACGGACGGGTCCGCCTCGGGGTTGCCCCACTCGTCGTACTCCGTGACCGTCAGCGGCAGCGTGGCGTCGAGCATCGTCGTCAGCGCGTCCACGAACGGGACGGCCGCGACGATCCCGCCGAAGAGCTGCGGCGCCTGGTTGGCGACCGCGCCCATCAGCAGGCCGCCGGCGCTGCCGCCCTCGGCGACCAGGCGCTCGGGGGTCGTCCAGCCCTCGGCGATGAGGTGCCGGGCGCAGGCGGCGAAGTCGGTGAAGGAGTTCTGCTTGTGGAAGAGCTTGCCGTCGTCGTACCAGTGCCGGCCCATCTCGCCGCCCCCGCGCACGTGCGCGATCGCGAAGCCGGCGCCGCGGTCGAGCATCGAGAGGCGGGCGATCGAGAAGTAGGGATCCATCGACGCCTCGTAGGCGCCGTACCCGTAGAGCAGGACCGGGATCGGGCCGGCGTCGCGGGCGCCGCGACGGCACACGATCGAGATCGGGACCTGCGCGCCGTCGGGGCTCGTCGCCCAGAGCCGGTGCTCCTCGTAGTCGGCCGGGTCGTAGCCACCGAGGACGGGCGCACGGCGCAGCAGGGTGAGCTCGCGGGTGCGGACGTCGTAGTCGTAGACCGACGAAGGGATCGCGAGCGAGGCGTAGCCGACCCGGACCGTCGGCTGGTGGAAGCCGGGGTTGCCACCGGACGCGACGGTGTAGATCTCCTCGTCGAACTCGACGAGGTAGTCGTCGCCGACGCCCTGCTCGCCGAGCTCGAGGATGCGCAGCTGGGTGAGGCCCTCGCTGCGCTGGTGCACGACGAGGTGGCCGGCGAAGGCGTCCACGTCCTCGAGGCGTACGGCGGGGTCGTGGGCGACCAGGGGGGCCCAATCGTCCGGCGCGGTCGGCGCGACGGGCGCGCTGCCGAGCTCGAAGTCCGCCCCGGTGTGGTTGTGCAGGACCAGGAAGCGGTCCTCGCCGGCGATGACGGCGTGGTCGAGGGAGTACTCGAGGCCCTCGACGCGAGGCGCGAACACCACGAAGCCGGCGTCGGGGGAGTCGGCGTCGAGGACGAGGTACTCGGTCGTCGTCTTCGAGCCGGCGGCGATCATCAGGAAGCGGTCGGTGCGGGTGCGGCCGATGCCGACCCAGAAGCGCGCGTCCTGCTCGTGGTGGACCAGCACGTCGTCGGCCTGGGTGGTGCCGAGCCGGTGCCGCCAGATCTTGTCGGCGCGCCAGGACTCGTCCACGGTCGTGTAGTAGACGTGCTCGCCGGCGCGGTCCCAGACGGCGCCGCCGATGGCGCCGGTGATCTCGTCGTCGCGCAGCTCGCGGGTCGCCAGGTCGAGGACCCGGATCGTGTAGCGCTCGTCGCCGACCACGTCGACCGAGTAGGCGAGCAGCCGGCCGTCGGGGCTGATCGCCGAGCCGCCGAGCGAGAAGAAGTCGTGGCCCTCGGCCAGCTGGTCGAGGTCCAGCAGGAGCTCCTCGCCGGGCAGCGCGGGCTCGTCGGGCGTGGCGTCCGCGGCCGGCCGGGGCGGCGTCCAGTCGTCGGGGTCGGTCACCGGGACGCGGCAGCTGGCGCCGTACTCACGACCCTCGAAGGAGCGGCCGTAGTACCAGTGGCCGCGGTTGCGCGTCGGGACCGACAGGTCGGTCTCGAGCGTGCGGGCCTTGATCTCGTCGAAGATCCGCTGGCGCAGCGGCGCGAGGTGCTCGGTGCGCGCGGCGGTGTAGGCGTTCTCGGCCTCGAGGTGGGCGACGACGTCCGGGGACTCCTTGTCGCGCATCCACTCGTAGTCGTCGACGCGGCTCTCGCCGTGGATCTCGCGGGTGGTGGGGCGACGGTCCGCCAGGGGAGGCTGCATTCGGGAAACCCTAGTGGCGGTCCTACCCTCGGCCTCATGCGCATCCTGGACCTCAACGCGGACCTCGGTGAGGAGGTCACCGACGACGACGCGCTGCTCGCCGTGGTCACCAGTGCGAACGTCGCCTGCGGCTACCACGCCGGCAACCCCGCGATCATGCGGGCGGTCTGTGCCGAGGCCGTACGACGGGGCGTCTCCGTCGGCGCGCAGGTGTCCTACGCCGACCGCGAGAACTTCGGCCGGGTGCCGCGCGACGTGGCCTTCGACGACCTGCGCGAGCAGGTCCTCGACCAGGTCGGGGTGCTCACCGCGATCGCGTCGTCGGCGGGCACGACCGTGCGCTACGTCAAGCCGCACGGCGCGCTCTACCACCGGGTCCTCGACGACGAGGAGCAGGCGGCGGCGGTGCTGGCCGGGTCCGGCGACCTGCCGGTGCTGGGCATGCCAGGGGCCTCGCTGCGGCTCGCGGAGGCGGCCGGTCGGCGGGTGCTGCTGGAGGGGTTCCCGGACCGCGGCTACGGCCCGGACGGCCGGCTGCTCCCGCGCACCGTGCGCGGCGCCGTCCTCACCGACGACGACGAGGTCGCGGCCCGCGCGGTCGAGCTGGCGGCGTCGGTCGACTCGGTCTGCGTCCACGGCGACAGCCCCGGCGCGGTCGCCCACGCCCACGCCGTACGCCGGGCGCTCGAGGCGGCCGGCTGGGAGCTGCGCGGCCTCTGAGTCCACCCGGTGGCGGCCCGGATCTTCTCCACAGGGGCTGTGCACGAACCTGTGCACTCGGGGCCCCTGTTGTGGAGAAACGGCCGGTTCTGTGGAGGAGCCTGTGGGACCGCAGGAATGTCGCGGGAATGTGCCGGAAAGCCTTGCGCCGCGTGACCCGGGCCACGTAGAACTCTCCCTACCAGATCGACGCCGGTTCGCCGGGGAAGAGCTGGAGATCGAGCAGGACGAACACCCACACCACGAGGCAACTCGCGGCGTCGGCCCGGTGACGGGGACGGCGGGGTCGGAGCTCCGGTTCGGTGGGCCGGGCGTCACCGTTTCCGGTCAACTCGAAGGGCTCCTGGTGCTCATACCACCGGGAGCCCTTCACCTATTTCCGGCAGACTGGCCGCGTGCACTCCCGCCCGGTCGGACGCCACGCGCTGCTCGTCGAGGTCGACGACGCCCGCGCCGCCCTGTCCCTGGCCACCTGGGCGAGGTCCGGTGCGCTCGCCGCCGTCCCGGGGCTCGCCGGCGGCTGCGAGGAGGTCGTCCCGGCCGCGCGGACCGTGCTGTTCGACGGGGTCGCGGACGTCGGCGCGCTGGAGGCCGCGCTCGCCGGGTGGACGCCGACCGAGGAGTCCGTGGACGGGCCGCTCGTGGAGATCCAGGTGACCTACGACGGCTCCGACCTGGCCGTCGTGGCCGAGGCCTGGGGGACCGACGAGGCCGGCGTCGTCGCCGCGCACACGGCCGTGGACTTCACCGCGGCGTTCTGCGGCTTCGCGCCGGGCTTCGCCTACCTCGCCGGGCTGCCGGAGGAGCGGTGGGTGCCGCGGCTGGAGTCGCCGCGGGCGCGGTTGCCGGCCGGCTCGGTGGGGCTCGCCGACCGGTGGTGCGGGGTCTACCCGACGGAGTCACCCGGCGGCTGGCGCCTCCTCGGGCGGACCGACGCCGTGCTGTGGGACCCCGCCCGCGAGCAGCCCGCCCTGCTGGCGCCCGGCACCCGGGTCCGGTTCGTGGCGCGATGAGCCCGACGGTGCTGCAGGTGTGGGAGGTGGGTGCCCTCACGACGGTCCAGGACGAGGGTCGGCCCGGTCATGCGCACCTCGGGGTGCCCCGGGCGGGCGCCCTGGACCGGCCGGCCGCGGCGCTCGCCAACCGCCTGGTCGGCAACGAGTCGTCGGCCGCGGTGCTGGAGGTGACGCTCGGCGGCCTGGTGCTGCGCGCCACTCACGGGTGCTGGGTGGCGGTGACCGGTGCGGTGCTCCCGGTGTCCGTCGACGGCGCCGGTCGCGGCCACACCCGCGCCGAGTGGCTGCCCGCCGGGGCGGAGCTGCGGCTGGGCCGGCCCGCGAGCGGCGTGCGGTCGTACGTCGCGGTCGCCGGCGGTCTCGACGTCGCGCCGGTGCTCGGCTCCCGCTCCACCGACACGCTGGCCTGGGTCGGGCCGCCCCGGGTGGCGGCGGGCGACGAGCTCCCCGTCGGTGCGGCGACCGGTCGGCCCGCCCCGCTGGACACCCCGCGGCCGCCTCGGACGGGGCCGCTGCGCGTGCTGCCCGGGCCGCGCGTCGACTGGTTCGGGGCGGGTGCCCTCGCGGCGCTCTGCGGGCCGGCGTACGTCGTGGAGGCGGACTCGAACCGCGTCGGGCTGCGCCTCGACGGGCCGCCGCTGCAGCGCGTGCGCGACGGCGAGCTGGCCAGCGAGGGGATGGTCCTGGGCGCCGTCCAGGTGCCGCCGAGCGGGCGCCCGGTGGTGTTCCTGGCCGACCACCCGCCGACCGGCGGGTACCCCGTGGTCGCGGTCGTGCACCCCGACGACCTGTGGCAGTGCGCGCAGCTCAGGCCGGGGGAGCGGGTGCGGTTTCGTCCGGATCCGCGGGGCGCCACGCGCTGAGCTCGGGATCGTCGTCGGGGTAGGACCGCACCGGGCCGGACGCGCTCGCGGCCGTCTCGAAGCGCACGGTCACCACCCCGCGGCCGGCGCCCCACACCCAGCCGCGGCCCATCGTGGTGTGCTCGACGTCCATGCCGGGCGACCAGGTGCGGCGGCGCGACGAGGGCACCTCGACCTCGGGCAGCGGCTCCACCTCCTCCTCGGTGGTCTCGCCGAAGAGGTCCTCCTGGATCCAGTCCGCGAGCCCGGAGACGCCGACACCGAGCAGCCGCACCCCGCCCGACGTGTCGAGGTCGGCGAGCAGCCCGCGGGCCATCCGGGCGACGGTGGCGGTGCTGTCGGTCGGCGAGCTCAGCGTGCTCGAGCGGCTCAGCGTGGTGAAGTCGTGGAGGCGGACCTTGATCGAGACCGTGCGGCCCGACAGCCCGTGCTTGCGCAGCCGCTCGGCGACCTCGCCGGCCTGGCGCGTGAGCAGCCCCTCCATGAGCTTCCGGTCGGTGAGGTCGGTGTCGTAGGTGCCCTCGACGCTGACCGACTTGGCCTCGCGCTCGGCCACGACGAGGCGGTCGTCCTGGGCGCGGGCGAGGTGGAAGAGGCCGTTGCCGTGGGCCTTGCCCACGAGCCGGACCAGCTCCTCGAGGTCGACCAGCTCGAGGTCGGCAACCGTCTGGATGCCGGCGCGGCGCAGCCGCTCGGCCGTGGCGGGACCCACCCCCGGGATCACGGTCACGAGCATCGGGCGGAGCAGGTCGCGCTCGGTCCCCGGCGGCACCACGGTGAGGCCGTCGGGCTTGTCGAGGTCGCTGGCGACCTTGGCGATGAACTTCGACGTGCCGAGCCCCACCGAGGCCGTCAGCCCGCCGGTGGCCTCGTGCACCCGCGCGCGGAGGTCCTCGGCCACCGCCACGCAGGTCGCGAGCTCGAGGTCGGGCAGGTCGGCCGCGGCGAGGTCCACGAAGGCCTCGTCGAGCGAGAGCGGCTCGACCAGCGGCGAGACGGAGCGGAGCAGCCCCATCACGATCGCGCTGGCCTCGCGGTAGGCGTGGAAGCGCCCGGTCAGGAAGGCTGCGTGCGGGCAGCGGGACCGCGCCTCGCGCGTGGACATGGCCGAGCGCACGCCGTACTTCCTGGCCTCGTAGGACGCCGTCGCCACCACGCCGCGACCGCCGACGCCGCCCACGACCACCGGCTTGCCGCGCAGCGACGGCTTGTCACGCTGCTCGACGGAGGCGAAGAACGCGTCCAGGTCCAGGTGGAGGACCGACGCCGACGTACGCACGCGAGGACCGTAGCGCGGCCCACCGACCGTCCCGGATGTCACCGGGCGCACCCGTCGTCCACAGGCCCGCAGCGCGCACGCGTCGACCGTCCGCCCCCACGGGGAGGCTCCCCGCATGACACCCACCACGCTCACCGCCCGCACCCCCGAGGACCTCCTCGCCGCCGTCCCCGTCGTGCTCGGCTTCCAGCCGACCGACTCCCTCGTGATGCTCACCTTCGGCGGCCCGCGCCCGTTCCACGCCCGGGTGGACCTGCCGCCGGGTCCCGACGAGGTCACGGAGGTGGTGGAGATGCTGCTCGGCCCTGCGCGCGAGCACGGCGTGCGCCACGTCGTCCTCGTGGCCTACTCCGCGGACGGGCCGGCCGCGTCCCGCGCGGTGGGGGCGCTGCGCCGGGAGGCCCGGTCGTCGGGCATCGACGTCCTCGACGCCTTCCGGGCGCACGACGGCCGCTGGTTCTCCCTCGCCCCGGGCGGGCGACTGGGCGTGCCCGCCGGGGGAGTGCCGTACGACGTCAGCGCCCACCCCTTCGCCGCGCAGGCCGTCCTCGACGGGCGCGTCACGCACGGGTCGCGCGACGAGCTGGCGGCCTCCCTGGCGCCGGACCCCGAGCGGGCGGCGGCGGTCGCCGCGGCCGTGGCCGCCCTGCCCCGATGGGGGCGCGACGACGGCACCGAGCAGGTCTGGGTCGCCGGCACGGTCCGCCGCCTGGTCCGCGATGCGACGCTGCCCGACGACGTCGAGGCGGCGCGGCTGCTCACCGCCGTCCGGGTGCCGGACGTCCGCGACGTCGCCCGGGAGCAGGTGGACCGCGCCGACGTCCGGGCGCACGTCGAGCTCTGGACCGACCTGCTGCGCCGGGCGCCCGACGCGCTGGCCGCGGCACCGGCCGCACTGCTGGCCTTCGCGGCCTGGCTGGCCGGGCACGGCGCCCTCGCCTGGTGCGCCCTCGACCGGTGCGAGGCCGTCACGCCCGACGGTGCGGACCCACCGGACCCGGCCGGCCTCGTGGCCGCCCTGCTGCAGCGGGCGGTGCCGCCGCGGGAGTGGGAGGAGGGGTGGGGCCACCTCCGTCCCCGGAGCGGTCGTCACTCCACCTGAGCGGGGTTTGCGCCTAGGGTGCGGTCATGGGTGAAGAGGTAGACGCGCAGGAGTTCTCCCGGGCCGACCGGACCCGGCACCGGGAGAAGGTGCGGCGCTGCCTCGACGTCTTCGCCCGGATGCTGCGCGAGGCGCGCTTCGACACCGACGACCCGATGACCGGGATCGAGGTCGAGCTGAACCTCGTCGACGAGCTCGGCGACCCGGCCCTGAAGAACGCCGAGGCCCTGGCCGCGATCGCCGACCCCGACTTCCAGACCGAGCTCGGCCAGTTCAACATCGAGATCAACGTGCCGCCGGCCAAGCTCCGCGAGGGTGGGCTCACGACCTTCGAGGACAACCTGCGCCGCAGCCTCAACGACGCCGAGAGCAAGTCCGCCGAGGTGGGCGCGCACATGGTGATGATCGGCATCCTGCCGACGCTCGACGAGGGCCACATGGGGCTCGCGAGCCTCAGCGCCAACCCGCGCTACCGCCTGCTCAGCGAGCAGATCCTCAACGCCCGCGGCGAGGACATCACGATCTCGATCACCGGCACCGAGTCGCTCAAGACCACGGCCGACTCGATCGTGCCCGAGGCGGCCTGCACCAGCACGCAGTTCCACGTGCAGACCTCGCCGGACCAGTTCGCCGACTACTGGAACGCCTCCCAGGCGATCGCCGCCGTGCAGCTGGCCGTCGGCACCAACTCGCCGTACCTCCTCGGCAAGCAGCTGTGGCAGGAGACCCGGATCCCGCTCTTCGAGCAGGCCACCGACACCCGCAGCGAGGAGCTCAAGGCCCAGGGCGTCCGGCCCCGGGTCTGGTTCGGCGAGCGCTGGATCACCTCGGTCTTCGACCTCTTCGAGGAGAACGTCCGCTACTTCCCGGCGCTGCTGCCGGTCACCGAGGAGGAGGACCCGCTCGAGGTCCTCGAGGCCGGCGGCACCCCGCAGCTCGCCGAGCTGCGCCTGCACAACGGCACGGTCTACCGCTGGAACCGCCCCGTCTACGACGTCGCCGGGGGAGTGCCGCACCTTCGCGTCGAGAACCGCCTCCTGGCGGCCGGCCCCACGGTGGCCGACACGATGGCCAACGCGGCGTTCTACTTCGGCCTGGTGCGCGCGGTCGCCGAGAGCGAGCGCCCCCTGTGGTCGCAGATGTCCTTCAGCGCCGCGGAGGAGAACTTCCACGTCGCGGCCCAGCAGGGGATCGACGCGCAGATCTACTGGCCCGGGGTCGGCCAGGTGCGCGCCACCGAGCTGATCCTGCGCCGGCTGCTGCCCCTGGCCCACCAGGGCCTGGACGCCTGGGGCGCCGCGCCCGAGGAGCGGGACCGCCTGCTCGGCATCATCGAGCAGCGCTGCCTCACCGGCGTGACCGGCTCGGAGTGGTTCGTCCGCCGGATGGGCAAGCGGTCCGACCTCGACCGGTACGACGCCCTGCGCGCGACCCTGCTCGAGTACATCCAGGGCATGCACACGAACGAGCCGGTCCACACCTGGGAGTGAGCTCAGCGCTCGCGGAGCCGCTTCCAGACCCGCCCGACGCCGCTGCGCGGGTCGCGCCAGGCGGTCCGCGTGACGACGACCAGCGTGAGCGGCCGCCCGGCCTCGGCGCAGGCCGCCCGCGCCGCGGACAGCCAGAGCAGGTCGTGGTCCTGCACGGTGAGGTCGCCGGGCCGGGTCAGCCACACGATCGGCTCGGCGGACGGGAGCACGGTCCGGCGGACCAGCGCGGCGACGAGGTCGGTCCGCAGCGCGTGGTCGGACGGCTCGTCGGGGGTCAGCGCGAAGACCGCCTCCGACCCGCCCGGGGTGCCGACGTGCACCAACGGGGCGAAGCTGCGACGCCGCTCCGCACGCGCGTGGTCCAGCACCGCCCGGCGCAGCGCGGTGTGCAGCCAGGTCGGCACGGGCTCGGTGATTCCCTCCATCGCGACCTCCGCGACCACCCTCCCCGATCCCGGCGGCGCGCGCGTCGCTCGTCCACAGGCTCCCGCGGCGTGCGCGGATCGGTTAGCGTGCCTCGTGGGCAGCGCGCCCGACTGATGAGGACGAGGAGGGTCGATGGGGACCGTCGTAGTGGGTTACGTGCCCAAGCCGGAGGGCGAAGCGGCACTGGGCAAGGCGATCGACGAGGCGAAGCTGCGTGGCACCAAGCTCGTCGTCGTGAACTCCCACCGGGGTGGTCAGGAGTTCGACGCCTCGGCCGCTAAGAAGGCCGAGTCCGAGATGGACGCCGTCCGCAAGCGGCTGGACGAGTCGGGCGTGACCTACGACCTGCGTCAGCTGGTCCGCGGGTTCGAGCCCGCCGAGGACCTCATCAGCATCGCCGAGGCCAACGACGCCGAGCTGATCGTCATCGGCCTGCGCCGTCGCTCGCCCGTCGGCAAGCTGATCCTGGGCAGCAACGCCCAGCGCATCCTGCTCGACGCGCACTGCGCCGTGCTGGCGGTCAAGGCCGGCGACTGAGGCTCACCTGACCGTGCCGCCATGGGGCATCCTTGCCCCATGGCGATCCACATCACCGGCGACACCTCCGCCGACCAGGTCCTGAGCGACGATCCCTTCGCCCTGCTGGTCGGGATGATGCTCGACCAGCAGTACCCCATGGAGCACGCGTTCCGCGGCCCGGCGAAGATCCTCGACCGCTTCGGCACGCTCGACCCCGCGCGGATCGCGGCGGCCGACCCGGAGGAGTTCGCGACGATGGCCGCGACCACCCCGGCGATCCACCGCTTCCCGGGCTCGATGGCCACCCGCCTGCAAGCGCTGGCGGCGATCGTCGAGGAGAAGTACGACGGCGACGCCTCCCGCCTGTGGTCCGAAACGGGCTCCGGCAAGGAGCTGCTCAAGCGCGTCATGGAGCTGCCGGGCTTCGGCAAGCAGAAGGCGCAGATCTTCGTGGCCCTGCTGGCCAAGCAGCTCGGCGTCCGTCCGGAGGGCTGGGAGACCGCCGTCGGGGCCTACGCCGAGGACGGCTTCCGCTCGGTGGCGGACGTCGTCGACCCGGCCTCGCTGCAGAAGGTGCGGGACTTCAAGAAGGAGAAGAAGGCCGCCGCGAAGGCGCAGCAGGCCTGACGGCGTACGGATTGTCGGCGGGAGCGGGGGGAATGCCACCTGCTCACCGGTGCCGTGGCAGAATGACGACGCGGCTCTTGACGATAGCGGGCCTTGCCGCGCCCCCATGTGGTCCGCACGTGTTGTGACTGTCTGTTGACGAGAGGTGTTCGTGTCCTCGAACGCACGCAAGATGCTCCCCGCCGAGGTGCTCACGCACCCTGCCGTTGCCGCGCTGATCGAGCGTGGCACCCCGACCGGCAGCCTGACGCCCGAGGAGGTGCGCCAGGCCAGTGAAGACGCCCAGGTGGAACCCCGCCACCTCAAGGCACTGCTGGGTCACCTGAGCGGTCTCGGCATCTCGGTCCAGATCCCTGTCGCGACCAGTCGTGCCGTCGCCGCTGCCGCCGCGCCGCGCAAGACCGCCACCGCGACGGCCAAGACCGCCGCCAAGAAGGCCCCGGCCAAGAAGACCGCGGCCGCGACGAGCGCCACCGCGACCGCCACGGCCGAGGCCCCGGCGAAGAAGGCTCCGGCCAAGCGTGCCCCGGCCAAGAAGGCTGCGGCCGCCACGGCCGACGCCGCCGTCGAGCCCGCCACCATCGGCGCCGACGGCAAGAAGATCCTCCCGGACATCCCGGACGACGTCTTCGAGAAGGACGTCAAGACCGACCCGACGATCGTCGAGGACGAGAAGTCCGCGACGTTCGTGGTCTCGGCCGCCGACGACACCGACGAGCCCGAGCAGCAGGTCATGGTCGCCGGCGCGACCGCCGACCCCGTCAAGGACTACCTCAAGCAGATCGGCAAGGTGCCGCTCCTCAACGCCGAGATGGAGGTCGAGCTCGCCAAGCGGATCGAGGCCGGCCTCTTCTCCGAGGAGAAGCTGGCCAAGGGCGGCAAGATCACGCCGAAGATCCACGAGGAGCTCGAGTGGATCTCCGAGGACGGCCGCCGCGCCAAGAACCACCTCCTCGAGGCCAACCTGCGTCTCGTCGTCTCGCTGGCCAAGCGCTACACCGGTCGCGGCATGCTGTTCCTGGACCTGATCCAGGAGGGCAACCTCGGCCTGATCCGCGCGGTCGAGAAGTTCGACTACACCAAGGGCTACAAGTTCTCGACGTACGCCACGTGGTGGATCCGTCAGGCCATCACCCGCGCCATGGCCGACCAGGCCCGCACCATCCGGATCCCGGTCCACATGGTCGAGGTCATCAACAAGCTCGCGCGCGTCCAGCGCCAGATGCTCCAGGACCTGGGCCGCGAGCCCACCCCGGAGGAGCTGGCCAAGGAGCTCGACATGACCCCCGAGAAGGTCATCGAGGTCCAGAAGTACGGCCGTGAGCCCATCTCGCTGCACACGCCCCTCGGCGAGGACGGCGACTCCGAGTTCGGCGACCTCATCGAGGACTCCGAGGCGATCGTCCCGGCCGACGCGGTGTCGTTCACGCTCCTCCAGGAGCAGCTGCACGCCGTCCTCGACACGCTCTCCGAGCGTGAGGCAGGCGTCGTCTCGATGCGCTTCGGCCTGACCGACGGCCAGCCGAAGACCCTCGACGAGATCGGCAAGGTCTACGGCGTGACCCGCGAGCGGATCCGCCAGATCGAGTCGAAGACGATGTCGAAGCTGCGGCACCCGTCGCGCTCGCAGGTCCTGCGCGACTACCTCGACTGAGCACCTGAGCACCTGAACGACGAGACCGCACGTCGGAGGCGGTGCTCAGGTCTCTTGCACGGCACCGAGCAAGCAACCCCGGCGTGGTGGGGCCTCAGCTGCTCCCGGCTGGACCCGGACTCGTGGACGGTAGCCAGAGCCTTACCACGGTCCCGGGTGAGGTTGCCTCGACCGTGCACCAACCCCCGGCGATCTCCGCGCGGTCCCGCATGGTGGCGAGGCCTCGGTGACCGGGGCGGGGAGGACTCTGGGTGCCCGCGGGACCGACGCCGTCGTCCGCGACGACGATCTCCACCCCTCCGTCGACCCGTCGGATGACGACATCGACCCGCGTGGCCGCTGCGTGCTTCCGGACATTGATCAGGGCCTCCTTGACGATCCGGAGGATCTGGGCGCGTGCGACGTCATTCGGCCAATCCACCGGCATCGGTCCGGCGCCCTCATCGAATCCGACTGTCCAGTCCAGGTCGACCTCCTCGAAGATCTGTGCCGTGGCGGAGCGGAGAGTCTCGGTGAGGTCAGCCCCGCTGTGGGCGGGCTCGAGTTCGAAGAGGAGGTCGCGCAACCCCCTGGAGACGTCTCTGACGGCCGCCCTCAGCTCGTTGATGGATGGCACCAAGTCGGGTGCCGAGTCTCCGAGCCGGCGTTCGAGGCTCCCGAGTCGCAGATCGAGGACCGCGATGGACTGGACGGAATCGTCATGGACGTCGGCGGCGATCCGCGCCCTCTCGTCCTCTTGAGCGACCACCAGGCGACGAAGAAGCTCGCTCTTCGCGTCGTTGGCCTTCTCGGCCACGCGCCGGGCGAAGTTGAGCTCCTCCTCCTGACGTCGGAAGTCGGTGACATCCAGCATCGACCCGAGGAAGCGCACGGCGACGCCTTCCGCATCGCGTAGGACCTGCCCACGTGCCGAGACGATGACGTAGCGGCCGGCCTCGTGCCTCAACCGGTACTCGATCCCGTATCGCCCGCTGGGTGAACGGAGGGCGGCATCACGGGCTGCAAGGACATCGGGGACGTCAGCGGGGTGGATGCGCGCGCGCCACCACTCGAAGTCGATGTCCACGAGATCGTGCTGCATGCCGAAGACGTCTCGTACAGCACCCGACCAGCTCGTCAGTCCCGTCAACAGATCCGCATCCCAGATGACCTCACGAGTCACGCCAGCCACGAGCCGGTGGCGCTCTTCACTACGTTCGAGCGCCTGCTGGGCAGGCTCGCGCTCCTCGTTCAGCGGCATCGGGCTATCGATGGGTTCAGACACCTCGTCACACCCCGGGACTTCCTCGTCGTCGCCGGCGCTGCTCACATCGTCACGGGACGCTCGATGCCGCCGGCTGGAAACTTGAGAGCGCCTGCCACGACCCACGCAGAGTTATCCGCCCTCGGATGATGTCGCTCAGTCATCATCAGCTCTCAGTTGCTCATTTGCCCAGCCGGACGCATGGACGGCGGCCACCAGCCGGGCGGAAACCGCCAGCGCGGCCGCGAACTCCGCAGGGCTTCCCGATCTTGCGGGAACCTTGAGCAGAAATCGTTGCCCGGCCGATCGTGCCGCGCTAGATTTCTCATGAACCGCCGGGGACCC
This sequence comes from Nocardioides luti, assembly GCF_014212315.1. Classification (NCBI taxonomy): domain Bacteria; kingdom Bacillati; phylum Actinomycetota; class Actinomycetes; order Propionibacteriales; family Nocardioidaceae; genus Nocardioides; species Nocardioides luti. Next base: position 601,420 of record NZ_JACKXE010000001.1, on the reverse strand, counting down.
GAGACCCCGGCGGTTCTTCACATTTCCGCCGACGCGAGCCAGGGCCAGCCCGTCCGGGCCACGTGTTGTGCCCGATCGGACGATGCCGTGGGTGCGGCCCGCACGCGATCATGAACAGCGGTGGTGCCCGCGCAACCCCCCAGTGCTCGGCGCCACCCGACACCCCGTTCCTCTCGGGAGGGCGGGGTGTTGTCGCGTCCGGAGGGTTGCGCGGGGCAAGCTACTTCTGCTTGGCGAAGTAGGAGACGCAGTCACCCTGGTTCCTGAACGCCGGCGTGGTGAAGCGTGCGTAGCCGCCGTTCTTGCAGTCGTCCTTGCTGTTGGTGTCGCTCTCGTTGGGGATGCCGTCGCCGTCCCGGTCGGGGTCGCAGGCGTCGCCCAGGCCGTCACCGTCCTGGTCGGACTGGTCGGCGTTGGCCGTCGACCCGCAGTTGTCCACGTCGTCCTTGACTCCGTCACCGTCGCGGTCGCCGACGCGCTCGAAGTCGTACGTCGTCCGGTCGAACGTGAACGCGTCCACGTTCGACAGCAGGCCGGCGTTGCCGGTGCCCTGGTTGACGCCGACACCGCCGGTGATCACGGCGTCCGGGTTGTTGGCGACGATCTGGCTCCAGGGCGTCAGGCCGGTGTCGCTGGCTGAATTGGGGCAGCTGTAGACAGCGCCGGCACACTGGCCGTTGATGGGCCGTGTCGACCACCAGATGCCGGTGCCCGTGCCGGTCCAGCTCTGCCAGGTGCCCTCTGCGACCGACTGCTGCGACGTGTTGTACACCGGCTCGAAGACCAGGGTCGTGAAGCCGCCATCGGCCGCTCCGTTGTAGTCGACCTGCAGGTTCATCGCGGGGAGCTGCGAGCCCGTGCCGGTCTGGCGGTAGGTCGAGTAGCTGATCTTGGCGATGTCGGTCAGTCGCGTGCCGACGTGGTCGTAGTTGAACAGGAACACCTTCTCGGCTCCCGTGGCGGTGCTGAGCTGCAGGCTGTCGCTCCCGAGCGGTGGGGAGGCCGGTCCGTCGACGAAGGCGGCGGCGGTGGGCGGCGTATCTGCGCGGGTGTACAACACCCACGGCGCGGTCGGCGGTGTGTTCTCGGCCTGCCGCACGACCGTGGACTCGGTCACGATCTGCGTGCTGGCACCATCGGCCGGAGCCGCGTCAGCGGTGGTCCATGGGCCGAGGAGGGGCAGGACGAGACCTGCGGTGGCTGCCCCGAGAGCGAGGCGACGGACGGAACGGAGCGATGACATCGAGAATCCCCTTAGGTGTCACTTGGCTGTGAATCCGTAGGTGACATCACGACAGAGACGGCCGTCACACGAACGCCGACATCGGTCGACCGGGCAGGGGGATACCACCCCATCGGGCCACTCGGTCTGGCCCGTTCGTGTCCACCCTTTCGGTGAATTGGCCCGCTCAGCGCCCTCGGCGGGACAGGACCAGGACGACGGCCACGACGACCACCAGCAGGACCAGGAGGACCAGCGGGTGGTGCGCTGCGAAGAAAAGGCCGCGACCGCTCGGGACGCGTCGGGCGTCGCCGAGGAGGTCGGTCACGCCTTCTTGTCGCGCTTGACCCGGCGCCGCAGCTGCAGGATCCGCAGGGAGCCCGCGGCGGTGGCGAGGAAGAGACCGGCGGCGGTGGCGATCAGCAGGGTGACCGACAGCGGGGCCGAGCCGTCCCAGCCGAGGAAGGTCACCTGCACGGTCTGGGTGTTCTGCGCGATGAAGATGATGAGCAGCACCAGCAGGATGCCCAGGGCGACGACGGCGGCCCAGAGGCCGCTCGTGCGCGAGCCGCGCAGCGGGTTGTCGCCGGAGGTGGGGCGGGTGCTGGGGCTGCCCGGCGTGACCGTGGAGGTGGGGTCAGGAGTGGTGGGACCAGCGGCTGTGGCGGAGTCGGGGGTCGTGGGGGTGTTGTCGCTCATGCCTCATGTGTACCCGACCGGGGTCAGCCTGATGCCACGAGACCGATGGCAACTGCGCAGAGCGCGAGCCCGACCCCCTGGGCGCGGTGGACCTTCTCGCGGAGAACGGAGGCCGCGAGCAGCACGGTGAAGGCCGGGTAGAGCGAGGCGATGACCGCGGTGACGGTCAGGAAGCCGCTGCGGGTGGCGACCATGAACGAGCCCGTCGCGAGCGCCCCGAGGGCGCCGCTGAGCACCCCGGCGGCCGCCCGCGGCTCGCGCGGCACCCACGGCTGCCGCAGCACCACGGCGACCGCGACGACGGCGCCGGCCGCCACGAGCTGGTTGAGCGCCAGCGGGAGGAAGCCGGCCTCCTCGGGGATCTGGGCGAGCGCGGCGAACAGGGTGCCGAACCCCAGACCGGCGAGTACGCCGTCCACGACTCCGGCCCCGAGGCGGGGCGCGGCCGCGTCGGGCTCGCGGGAGACCAGCCAGATGCCGGGCAGTGCCACGACGATCCCGACCCACACCAGCGCGGCCGGCCGCTCACCGGCGACGAGCCCGACCACGACCGGGACGAGGGCGGCGCCGACCCCCGAGATCGGGGCCACCACGCCCATCCGGCCCGAGGACAGGCCGCGGTAGAGGAAGGCGGTGCCGAAGCCGTTGCCGAGACCGGCCACGACGCACCACGCGAGATCGGCGCCGGTGGGGGAGCCTTCGGTGACGAGCGTGAGCAGGAGGACCAGCGTGGCGCCCCCGAGCTGGGCGCACAGGGCGACCGCCCACGGGCTGACCCGCTGGGAGAAGAAGCCGCCGACGAAGTCGGCCAGGCCGTAGGTGAGCGCCGCGAAGAGGGCCAGCAGGACCGCCATCAGGTGACCACGACACCGACGACCCAGGCCGCGACCGCGAGCAGCGCGGCGACCAGCTCGATGACGATGCTCAGGCCGACCGCCCGCAGCGCCGCCTTGGTGGACGGCCAGGCCGCGGCCGCGCCGACACGGTGCCGCTCGGCGGCGTACACCCCGACGACGAAGCCGAGGAACAGCCCCACCACGGGGATCACGAAGAAGCCGACGACCGCGGCGCCGGCGCCGGCCCACTGGGTCGAGGCGGGGATGCCCGCGCCCTGCAGGCGACGGCCCGGGACGGCGTACTTCACGACGGTGCCGACGACGAGCAGGGCCGCGGCGATCCCGAAGACCGCCCAGCCGGTCGCGCTGCCGGTGTCGAGCGCCCAGATGAGGACGCCGGCGAGGACCAGCACGGAGCCCGGCAGGATCGGCACGAGGATCCCGACCACGCCGACGGCGAGCATCAGGGCGACGAGGACTTCGACCGGGCTCACGCGGCACACCCTTCCACAGCGTCAGGGGACGTCCGGAGCGGGCGCGGAAATGACGAAGGCCCCGGACCGGGGTCCGGAGCCGATGTCGTGTCGGGGGTCAGTGGTCGGTGTCGGGCACGACCGCGGGCTTGTCACCGAGCTTGTGCGTCTCGTCGATGACGTGGGCCGCGATCTCGCGGAGCTTGTCGCCGTGCTCACGCGCGTGGTGGGCGCAGAACAGGAGTTCGCCGCCCGTCTGGAGCTCCACGCGGAGGTAGGCCTGGGCGCCGCATCGGTCGCAGCGGTCCGCGGCGGTGAGCGCGGCGGTGCTGGGGGCAACTGCAGTGGTCACATCGGCCTCAATTCTTGATCGGTGTCTGTTCAACGTAGCGACGGGGGTGAAAGATTCCCGCTGCCACGTGTCCCGTGACACCTCATCCCATCATGGAGTGTCTTCCCCGGTCCGAGGGTTTCCATGCTTCGGGAACTCACGTGTGGAGGAGACGTCTAGCCCTGCTTCAGTGTGACGGTTGCCGGGGGCGGCAGGTTGCTCTTCGACGATCCCGAGAAGCCATCGTGTCCACATCGTGACGTGATCCCCAACGCTGATCACGCTAGACCCGCTCCGCTCGCTGCCACGGCAGGCGAGCCTTCTGCGTTGTCCGGCGTGTCGCAGGTAGATTCGGAGGCGCAGCACCAGACGGATTGCCCGTCCCACGAGGACCGCTGTGACGACCGGCACGACAGCTCCACCACCGAAGGCAGGCCCACGATCGACAACACGTACAACGCCGCGCATCTCCTGGTCCTCGAGGGCCTCGAGGCGGTGCGCAAGCGCCCGGGCATGTACATCGGCTCGACCGACACGCGTGGTCTCATGCACTGCCTGTGGGAGATCATCGACAACGGCGTGGACGAGGCCCTGGCCGGCTCCGCGCACCGCGTCGAGGTGACCCTGCACGCCGACGACTCCGTCGAGGTCCACGACGACGGCCGCGGCATCCCGACCGACAGGGAGCCCAAGACCGGGCTCCCGGGCGTCGAGGTCGTGGCGACCAAGCTGCACGCCGGTGGCAAGTTCGGCGGTGGGTCGTACGTCGCCACAGGTGGCCTGCACGGCGTCGGCCTCTCGGTGGTCAACGCGCTGTCGGCGCGGATGGACATCGACGTCGACCGCTCCCCGAGCCAGCAGGGCCTGAGCTTCCACCGCGGCGTCCCCGGGGTGTTCGAGGGCGAGGGTCCGAAGGCGCCGTTCACCGCGCAGTCCGGCCTGACCCGCAAGGGCAAGCGCGTGGCCAAGGGCAAGACCGGCACGCTGATCCGCTTCTGGCCGGACCGGCAGATCTTCACCAAGGACGCCCGGTTCGAGTTCGAGGGCCTGCTCGGCCGCGCCCGCCAGACGTCGTTCATCGTGCCCGGCCTCGAGCTCGTCATCCGCGACCTGCGGGGCGACACCCCCGTGGAGGAGAAGTTCCGCCACGACGGCGGCATCGCGGAGTTCGTCGAGTTCCTCGCCCACGACGAGCCGGTCACCGACATCGTCCGCCTCCAGGGCATGGACACCTTCACCGAGACCGTCCCGCTGCTCGACGAGCAGGGCCACATGACCCCGCAGGAGGTCGAGCGCGAGCTGCACGTCGACATCGCGGTCCGCTGGGGGATGGGCTACGACACCGAGGTCCGCTCGTTCGTCAACGTGATCGCGACGCCCAAGGGCGGCACCCACGTGAGCGGCTTCGAGCAGGCCGTCACCAAGACCTTCAACGACGTGATGCGCTCGACCAAGGCGCTCAAGGTCAACGACGCCGACGTGATCAAGGACGACGTGCTCGAGGGCCTCACCGGCGTCGTCACCGTCCGGCTCGCGGAGCCGCAGTTCGAAGGCCAGACCAAGGAGATCCTCGGCACCCCCGCCGCGCGCAGCGTCGTACGCAAGGTCGTGGCCGCCGAGCTCAAGGCCTTCCTCACCTCGACCAAGCGCGCCGAGAAGGCCCAGGCCAAGCTGGTCATGGAGAAGGTCGTCGGCGCCTCCAAGACCCGGATCGCGGCCCGCACCCACAAGGAGACCCAGCGGCGCAAGAACGCCCTGGAGTCCTCGGCGCTGCCCTCGAAGCTGGCCGACTGCCGCGCCAACGACAACGAGCGGACCGAGCTCTTCATCGTCGAGGGTGACTCGGCGCTCGGCACGGCCAAGCTCGCGCGCAACTCGGAGTTCCAGGCGCTGCTGCCGATCCGCGGCAAGATCCTGAACGTCCAGAAGGCCTCGGTCGGCGACATGCTCAAGAACACCGAGTGCGCCTCGATCATCCAGGTCGTGGGGGCCGGCTCCGGGCGCACCTTCGAGCTCGACGCCCGGCGCTACGGCCGGATCATCTTCATGGCCGACGCCGACTCCGACGGCGCCCACATCCGCTGCCTGCTGGCGACGCTGTTCTTCAAGTACATGCCCGAGCTGCTCAACGAGGGGCGCGTCTACAGCGCCGTCCCTCCGCTTCACCGGATCGAGCTGTCCAACCCGAAGAAGGGCATGGACAAGTACGTCTACACGTACTCCGACGACGAGCTCCAGCGGAAGCTCGCCGAGCTCACGAAGAAGAACGTGCGCTGGAAGGACCCGGTGCAGCGCTACAAGGGCCTCGGCGAGATGGACGCCGACCAGCTGGCCGAGACCACGATGGACCCGCGCCAGCGCACCCTGCGCCGGATCACCGTCGATGACGCCGAGGCGGCCTCCACCGTCTTCGAGCTCCTGATGGGCTCCGAGGTCGCGCCGCGCAAGGAGTTCATCGTGCAGGGCGCCTACGAGGTGGACGTCGAGGCGCTCGACGCCTGAGGGATCGGACAACGACTCACGTGGACCTTTCCGGGCTGACCTCGCTCTTCCCTGCGGACCGGCCGGTCCCCGGGTTCGTGCCGGACGACGTCGATAGACGCGCGTCAGCTGTCGGCGGAGCGTCCCTCACGGGTGGCTTGCTGCGTTGGTTCGACGCTGCCTCGGCTCCTGCCTGGAGGGGCTGGCGCTCAATGCCTTCCCCGCGTTCTCCGAACGGGTCCAGTGCTTCGCCGTCGATTGGCTGGGACGCCAGTTCGCTGTGGACCGGTCGAGACCGGACCGCGACGGCCAGCCTCAGATCCTGATGCTCGACGTGGGTGTCGGCGAGGTGCTGGAGATGCCGGGTTCTCTTCGTGACTTTCACGAGTCGGAGCTGATCGACTATCACGACGCTGCTCTGGCCTCGTCGTACTACAGCCAGTGGCGGCGAGACTCTGGAGACACAGCACCACTGACCTCGACCGAATGTGTCGGCTATCGGATTCCACTGTTTCTCGGTGGAGTCGACGACACGAGCAATCTCGAGCGCTCGGACGCGGACGTGTACTGGTCCCTGTGCGGCCAGATGCTGAGCCGCCGGGGACTCTAGGGCCAGCGCTCGGCAGCGCAGTCGTCCCTTGCTGTCCAGTAGGGACGGACCCGGTCATGTCGGCGAACTAAGCCGCGGTCGCAAGATGTCACGGCGCGCGGCCCACCTCCGAAGCACATGCACCGGGTGAGCGACACCAGGATCCCTGTACCCCTTCACGCTTCGTGCACCCGCGCGCGCCTCCGCCCACGAGACAACGCGCGACTCACCTTGACGGTCGACCCGGACAAGATCCGTGCGACGAGGGCGATTCACGTCGAACAGGCGCTGAGTGCGCGTGCCTTGACTGCTCACACGCACGGTCCACAACCGTGGCTGCACTGAGGATCGTGTCGCTGTTCCTCGCGATGGTGTTGCATTGGCTCACGAGCCACAGGGCGCCCTACGCCTGAGGCATGCTGCGTGAACCTCGTCATTGTGCGCCAGATCAAGATCTCGATGCTCAACTCTTGATCCCACGCACAATCGTGCGGTGCGGACGGCATCCTCCCTCACGATCTGGCCGACGGCCCCTACCGTGAGGCCGTGTACGTCGTCGACTACGCCTCCATGAGGTTCTTCCTGCTCTACGCGAGTGAGGCCTTGGTCTTCCTGGCTGTCGCCGTCTTCTGCGCCAGGCACCTGCGGCAGGAGCTCTGGGCAGGTCTCGGTCTCGCCGGCGGCTTGGTCGGAGGACTGGCCGCTCTCCTGTACGCCTACGGGTGGGCGCGCGTCGAGTGGGCCGACGACCTGGGCGTCCTGGAGTTCATCTCTGCGCACGACTCGCACGCCCTCTCGGACTGGGCACGGCCGGTCGGGTTGGCGCTCGTGGCTGCGGCGCTCGTCGCTGCTGCGGCAGTCAGGCGGGACCGGGGGTGACGCTGATGTAGGGGTGGACCTCGGTGCGCAGCCGCCGGACCAGCTCGCGGTGCTGGGCGTCGTGGGTCTCGGTCCAGTCCGGCGACGGGCTGCTGCCGTGCTCCAGCCAGTCCTCGTGCCACGCCATCATGTCGTCGTAGAGCCCGGAGGACAGCCCGACGAGGTCGTGGAGGTCGGGGAAGTCCTCACCGAGGCAGCCCTCGTCGTCCCAGAACGGTCCGCCGTACGGGTCGTGCTCGAGGCTGACCTTCCGGACAGCGCGCCCCAGCGCCGGGTCGTGGGGACCGAGGGGCGCGTACGCGAACCAGCCCACGTCGTCCGACGCCCTGCGCCGCGCGTCGGCGACGGCGTACGCCGCTCGGCCGGCCGTCACGACGAGCGCCATCGAGGCGAGGGCGCAGCCGGCCTGGGCGACGTCCATCGCGACGTGGATCGAGCGGTTGTCGACGTACTCGACCATGAGCTTGTCCAGGCACCACCAGTAGGTCGCCCAGGTCCAGGCGACGACGGTGAAGAGCCCGGACGCGAGCCACACCTCGGTGCGAGGTCGTCCCAGGACCAGCAGGGTCACGAGAGCGAGCGGTGCGAGCACCGGCGCGCTGGCGGGGCCGAGCAGGAAGAGCAGGTCGTCAACACTCACGGGGCGAGCCTACGGAACCGAGCAGGGCCAGGTAGGCCCTTCGCGAGCCCACCACGTCCGCTGCCCGCATCGCAGTTCCCCTTCGCCGGTGGCCGGCAGATCCTAGGGTGCTGCCATGGCCGCCTCGCTCGGACGTCTGGTCCTCACGCTCACCGTTGCCCTCGCCGGAAGCCTCGCGCTGACGGGTCCGGCCAACGCCGAGTCCGTCACCGCGCGTGACGCCCGGCACGACGTGAGCTACGTCGACTTCACGGTCGACGAGCCGGTGGCCGAGCCGGCTCCGCAGCATGCGAACGGTGACGTCACGCGGCTCCGGGTCCGGCACGGCCTGCGGCGGATCAAGGCGGTGGCGGTGTTCCGGGAGCTGAACCGCCAGAGCCCGCGCCTCCGGGCCAACCTGGAGCTGCAGTGGCCCGGCACCCATCAGCTGGAGTACACCGACGTGCACGTACGCGCCGGCCGCGGCAACTGGGCAGGGACGGCCACACTCACCGGTGACGGTGACCACCGCTGCGAGGTCGCCACCCACGTCGACCTCGTGGCGAACACGCTGACGGTCGCCTTTCCGCGCACCTGCCTGGGATCGCCGCGGTGGGTGCGGGCGCTCGTCGTCGTGAGCACCACGGACGACGTGCGGGACCCGACGTACGTGTACTACGACCAGGGGCCGGGTCGGCGCCGCGAGAGGTTCACGCCGCGGGTGCACGCGGGCTGACGGCGTCCGCCCTGACGCCTCAGAACTTCTGGTCGAGCAGGCCCGTGTCGACGTCGTAGACGAATCCGCCGACGAGGACGGAGTCGGGGACGAGCGGGTGCGCGCGCACCTTGCGGACGTCCTCCTCGAGGGCGACGAGCTGGTCCTCGACGACGTGGAACTCCGCCCACGAGGCGTCGACGCCGGCGGACTCGCCGATCTTGTCGCGGATCTCCTGCTCGGTGTTGCTCGCCATGGCGCAGCGGGTGTGGGGGATGACCAGGATCCGGCGGACGCCGAGGAGGTGCGCGCCGAGGACGAGCGCCTCGAGGGCGGCCTCGGTGACACGGCCACCCGGGTTGCGGAAGATCTTGGCGTCACCCGCCTTGAGACCCAGCATGTTCAGCGGGTCGATGCGGGAGTCCATGCAGGTCACGATCGCGACGCCCGCATGGGCGACGCCGTCGAAGCCGCCGAGCTTGAAGTCGGCGGCGAACTCCTGGTTGGCAGCGAGCAGGTCTTCGAAGTCAGCCACGTCGGGCACGTTAGCGGAGCGGCGTGGCGGGTGGGTGACGGGTTCGTACGACGAGAGCGTGGCGCTGGTCACCCGGCGGTGTGCAGGAGGTGCGCCGGCTCGACCGCGCGGGTCGCCGCGCCTCGGAACAACAGGAGCGCGAGCACGGCCCCGACGAGGGCGCAGACGGCGGCACCGGCGAAGACCGTGTGCTCCTGGGCGATCCCGGCGACGCGGAGCAGGTCGGTGAACTCGGCGCAGCGGCTCTTGCCGTCGCAGACCGAGCGGGCGGTCGGCAGGTCGGCCTGCTCGGCGTAGTAGCGGCGCAGCCCGATCGTGGTGAGGGCCGAGATGCCGACCAGCATGCCGACCATCCGCGCGACCACCACCAGCGCGCTGGCCAGGCCGTGCACGTCGTCGTCGGTGCTGGCGAGCACCGCGGCGTTCACGGGCGCCAGAGCGAGCCCGAAGCCGAAGCCGCCGACGAGCAGGGGGACGTTGGCGGAGAGGTCGTCCAGGCTCGTGAGCCCCCAGCGGCTCATCAGCAGGAAGCCGGCGGCGGCCAGGACCAGCCCGACGGCGGCCACCACCCCGGCGGGCAGGGTGCGGGTGAGGTAGCCCCCGAGGACCGCGCCGACGGGCAGCGCCACCAGGAAGCGGACCAGCACGAGCGCGGCCATCAGCTGGGAGTCGGGGTAGACGGTGGTGCGGGCGAACAGCGGGATGTCGATGAGCGCGGCGATCAGGGCGGCGCCGACGAAGAAGCTGACGAGGAGGGCGCCCCAGGCGGGGGTGCGCCGCAGCGCCCCGCGCGGCACCAACGGCGCCTCGGCGCGGCGCAGGTGCAGGACGAAGGCGACGGCGGCGAGGGCGGCGCCGAGGAGGTACCACAGACCCTGGTCGGAGAAGACCTGGATCTTGGGGTCGGCCGTGGCGAAGGCGAGGATCACGCCGCCGAGGGCGACGGCGAGGAACAGCGCACCGACGACGTCGGCCTCACGGACGCTGCGGACCCAGCCGGGCAGGGCGACCAGCGGACGCGCCGCGGTCGAGCACCGGACGACGAGGAGGAGCGCGGCGGCCAGCGCGATGACGCCGACCGGGGTCAGCCAGCGCCCGTCCCCGGCGAACGGGATGAAGATCTGGCCCCAGGTGATGTCCTGCAGGATCTGCGTCGGGCGGACGAACACCAGCGCCCCGGTGACGAGCGTGATCAGCAGCAGGAGGGCGCCGACGGCGTCGGGTCGCGGGCGGGCGCCGTCCTTGGAACGATCGATTGGTCGCATACCGCGTCCCGGACCCTCCGAAACCTGCGGTTGGTGACCAAACCGCAACCCCCGGATCGCCGCGGCCAGGACCAGGCCGACCGCCAGGTTGATCAGGAAGATCGCCCGCCAGTCGGCGACGGCGAGCACGACGGCCCCGAAGAGCGGGCCGACGACGCTGCCGAGCTCCTGGACGGCGGAGACGATGCCGAGCGGGACGCCGCGGCGGTTGGCGGGGTAGAGGTCGGCGACCAGCGCCAGGGTCGCGGGCACCAGCCCGCCGCCCCCGACGCCCTGCAGGAAGCGACCGCCGACGAGGGTCGGCATGTCGTAGGCCAGCGTGGTGACCAGCGAGCCGACCGCGAACAGCACGAGGGCGGCGACCAGCACCGGGACCCGGCCGCGCAGGTCCGCGATCCGGCCGATGAGCGGCAGCATGGCGACGTAGCCGAGCAGGAAGCCCGACACGATGGGGGCGGCGCGCTGGAGCTGGTCGATCGGGATGCCGACGCTCGTCATCATGTCCGGCAGCGCCAGCACGACGACGTACGTGTCGGCGGCGGCGAAGGCGACCGCGACGGCCGCGAGGCCGAGCAGCAGCCGGGGCTGGCCCGTCACCGCGCCGTCCCGGACCGTCATGGGGCGGTGATGTCCTTGTCGGTCCCGTAGTCCTCGAAGCCGATCGTGTAGGTCATCGACTCCGAGTCCGGGTAGAAGACGCCGGTCAGCTTGGCCTCGCGCAGCTCGCCGCTGTCGCTGACGGTGTACGTCGCGGTGAAGTCGCCGGTCGCGGTCGGGATGACGTTCTTGACCGCGGTGTCGGGCACGGTGCCGGAGTACTCCGTCAGGATCTCGCTGTTGTCCGAGCCGCCGCGGATGCTGTTGCCCTTCTCCAGCCCGGTGGTCGCGGGCAGCAGCGAGGAGAAGCCCTTGTCGGGGCTCATCAGCTGGGCCGGGTCCGGGGCGCCGTACTCCGACGGGTCGACGTCCTGCCAGCCGGGCGTCAGCGGGATCTGGGCGTAGACGACGCCGTCGACGGCGATCACGGGCACGTCGAAGGACTGGCCGGTGAGCACCACGGTGATCGTGCCGTCGAAGGCCGGGGCGTGGGTGCCCGTGCCCTCGGCCTTGGTGATGCCGGTGACGCCGTCGGGCAGGTCGCTGGTCGCGAGCGACAGCTTCACCCCGGTGGTGTCGTCGAGGGTCTTCTTCGCGAGCGCCATCACCTCGTCGGGCGACTTCCCGCTCGCCGCCGCCTTGTCGTCGCCGCCGCAGGAGCTCAGCGCGAGCCCGAGGCCCAGCGTCGTGACGACGGCGACCAGCAGGGTGGTGGCGCGACGCGGGCGGGTCCGGGAGCGACGGGTCAGCATGGTGGGCAGCCTGTCACACGGATGGTTCCGCGGCCGGGGTCTCCGCGCCGCCGAGTCGCGCCGCCAGCGGACCGGCGCAGGCGGCGATCGCCTGGCTCCCCGGGATCCCCGAGCCGTCCCGGCGTCCGTCGGCCGCGGGCAGGTCGATGGGGGACCCGCTGGACGCGGCCGCGCGGGCGGGAGCGGTGCCGGCCCAGGCGAAGACGAGGGTGTCCTCGCCCTTGAGGAAGCGGTGGCACCGGACACCGCCGGTGGCGCGCCCCTTCGGGGGGTACTCGGTGAACGGCGTGACCTTGACGGCGCCGGGCTCGGTCCCGGGCAGCGCCGTCGACGAGCCGGACGCCGTCACGACGACCGCGTCCGAAGGGTCGACCGCGCCGAACCAGACGACGCCCTCACCCGAGGTCACCCGGATGCCGGCGATGCCGCCGCCGGAGCGGCCCTGCGGCCGGACGCCGTCGGCGCCGAAGTGCAGCAGCTGGGCGTCGGAGGTGATGAAGGCGAGCGTCTCGGTGCCGGTCGTGAGGTCGAGGGCGCCGACGACCTCGTCGCCGTCCTTGAGCCCGATCACCTCCCACTCGTCGCGGGAGAGGACCTCGGGGTTGACCCGCTTCACGACGCCCTGGCGGGTGCCGAGCGCGAGGCCGGGGCCGTCCGTGGGGAGCGCGGTCAGCGCGAGGGCGCGCTCGCCCTGGCCCAGCGAGAGGACCTCGCTGAGGGGCACGCCGCCCTGGAGGTTCGGGTCGTTGGCCGACGACGGGATCGCCGGCAGGTCGAGCACGCCGACCTTGACCACGCGGCCCAGCGAGGTGACGACGCCGATCTCGCCGCGGGCGGTGGTGCGGACCGCGGAGACGATGACGTCGTGGTTGGTGCGGGCCCCGCCGGAGCCGACCGGCTCCGCCGACGTCGAGCGCGCCATCAGCCCGCTGGACGACAGGAAGGCGAAGCACGGGTCGTCCGCGACCTCGAGCGGCACGGCCGCGGAGGCGACGGAGGTGCCGGACGACTCGAGCAGGACGGTACGCCGGGGGGTGCCGTACGTCTTGGCGACCTCGGCGAGCTCGTCGGAGACGACCTTCCAGCGCAGCTGGACGTCGTTGAGGATCGCGTCGAGCTCCTCGATCTCGCGGCGCAGCTGCTCCTGCTCCTTCTCGAGCTCGATCCGGCTGAAGCGGGTCAGGCGGCGCAGCTGCATCTCGAGGATGTAGTCGGCCTGCGCGACGCTGAGGTCGAAGACCGACATCAGGCGCTCCTTGGCCGCCCCCGAGTCGTCGCTGGTGCGGATCACCTGGATGACCTCGTCGATGTCGAGCAGCGCGACGAGCAGGCCGTCGACCAGGTGGAGCCGGTCGGCCTTCTTGTTGCGGCGGAACTGCGAGCGCCGGCGCACGACCTCGAGCCGGTGCTCGAGGAAGACCTGCAGCATCTCCTTGAGCCCGAGGGTCCGGGGCTGGCCGTCGACGAGCGCGACGTTGTTGATGCCGAAGGTGTCCTCCATCGGCGTCTGGCGGTAGAGCTGCTCGAGCAGCGCCTCGGGGTGGAAGCCGTTCTTGACCTCGATGACCAGGCGCAGGCCCTTCTCGCGGTCGGTGAGGTCCTTGATGTCGGAGATGCCCGTGAGCTTTTTGCCCTGGACCAGCACCTTGATCCGCTCGATGACCTTCTCGGTGCCCACGCCGTACGGCAGCTCGGTCACGACGATGCCCTTGCGACGGGCGTTGATCGACTCGACCCGGGCGGTGGCGCGCATCCGGAAGGTGCCGCGGCCGGTGAGGTAGGCGTCGCGGATGCCCTCGAGCCCGACGATCTTGCCGCCGGTCGGCAGGTCGGGGCCCGGGATGAAGCGCATCAGCCCGTCGACGTCGGTCTTCGGGTGCTGGATCAGGTGCCGCAGCGCTTGGACGACCTCGACCAGGTTGTGCGGGGCCATGTTGGTCGCCATGCCGACCGCGATGCCGGTGCTGCCGTTGACGACGAGGTTCGGGATCGCCGCGGGGAGCACGGTCGGCTCGAACTCGCGGCTGTCGTAGTTGGGCTTGAAGTCGACGGTGTCCTCGTCGATCGAGGCGGTCATCGCGACCGCGGCCGGCGACATCCGGCACTCGGTGTAGCGCATCGCGGCGGGGGAGTCGTCCGGGGAGCCGAAGTTCCCGTGCCCGTCGATGAACGGGACCCGCATCGACCACGGCTGGGACATCCGGACCAGGGCGTCGTAGATCGCGGTGTCGCCGTGCGGGTGCAGGCGACCCATCACCTCGCCGACGACGCGGGCGCTCTTGACGTGGCCGCGGTCGGGGCGCAGGCCCATCTGGTCCATCGTGTAGAGGATCCGCCGCTGCACGGGCTTCAGCCCGTCGCGCGCGTCCGGGAGCGCGCGCGAGTAGATGACCGAGTAGGCGTACTCCAGGAAGGAGGACCGCATCTCGTCGCCGACGTCGATGTCGAGGATGTGCTCCTCGAAGTCGTCGGGGAGGTCTTGCTTCGTGGTACGCCGAGCCATGGGGCCATTGTCCCCGGTGCGCCCGGTCCGGCGACACCGGCCACGCCGGGGGCGGGAGCAGGTAGATTTCCGGCGTGACCGCTCCCGAGCAGACAGTCCCGGAGATGCCGGACATCCCGGAGGCCCCGCGCCACTGGGAGGCCGACGTGCTGCTGCGCGACGGCCGGGCCGCGCACATCCGGCCGATCCAGGCCGGCGACGCCGAGCTGCTGGTCGACTTCTACGCCCGGGTCTCGGACCAGTCGAAGTACTACCGCTTCTTCAGCCCGATGCCCCACCTCTCCGACCGCGACGTCGCCCGCTTCACGCAGGTCGACCACGTCAACCGGGTCGCGCTCGTCCTGACGCTCTCGGGCCAGATGATCGCGGTCGGGCGGTACGACGTCGTCCGCCCCGCCGAGGCCGAGGTGGCGTTCCTCGTCGAGGACCAGCACCAGGGCCGCGGGATCGCCCAGCTGCTGCTCGAGCACCTCGCGCAGGCGGGGCGCGAGCGGGGCGTCGAGCGGTTCGTGGCCGAGATCCTCCCGGACAACAGCCGGATGATCCAGACCTTCCGCGACGCGGGCTACCGCGTCGCGAGCGAGTACGAGGACGGCGTCCTCATGCTCGAGTTCCCCATCGACCCGACCGACACCGCCATCGGCGTGATGATCAACCGCGAGCACCGCGCGGAGTCGGCCTCGATCGAGAAGTTCTTCAATCCGCGCTCGGTCGCGGTCATCGGCGCCAGCCGCCGCCAGGACACGATCGGGCAGGCGCTGGTCCGCAACCTGGTGATGGGCGACTTCACCGGACGCGTGTACGCCGTGAACCCCAGCGCCGCCGCGGTGTCCGGCATGCCGGCGTACAAGTCCGTCAGCGAGATCCCCGACGACGTCGACGTGGCCATCGTGGCGGTGCCGGCCGAGTCCGTGCAGGAGGTGGTGCTCGACTGCGCCGCCAAGGGCGTGCACGGCCTGGTCGTCATCTCCTCCGGCTTCGCCGAGACCGGCGAGGAGGGCCGCCAGCGCCAGCGCCGGCTGGTCGGGCTGTCCCGCTCCTACGGCCTGCGGCTGATCGGGCCGAACTGTCTCGGCATCATCAACACCGACCCCGGAGTCTCGATCAACGCCTCGCTCTCGTCGGTCATGCCGGCCCGGGGCCGCGCGGGCTTCTTCTGCCAGTCCGGCGCGCTCGGCTCGGCGATCCTGGAGAAGGTCCAGAACCGCGGGCTCGGCCTGTCGACCTTCGTCAGCGCCGGCAACCGCGCCGACGTGTCCGGCAACGACCTCCTGCAGTACTGGGAGGAGGACGACTCCACCGAGGTCGTGCTGCTCTACCTCGAGTCCATCGGCAACCCGCGCAAGTTCTCCCGCATCGCCCGCCGCGTCTCGCTGCGGAAGCCGATCATCGCGGTGCGCTCGGGGCGGACGACGCAGGGCGTCCCGATGGGGCACGCCGTGCGCAAGATCGCCGCGCCCCCGCAGGCCGTCGACGCGATGTTCCGCCAGGCCGGGGTGATCCAGGTCGACACCCTCGAGGACATGTTCGACGTCGCCCAGCTGCTCGCCCACCAGCCGCTCCCGCGCGGGCGCCGGGTCGCGATCGTCGGCAACTCCGACGCGCTCGGGCTGCTCGCCGCCGACGCGGCCGCCGCGGTCGGGCTGGTCGTCAACAAGTCGGTGGCCCTGGGCGCCGAGGCGACCGCCGAGGACTTCGAGGACGCGCTCGACGCCGCGATCGACGACCCCGAGATCGACTCCGTGGTCGCGGTCTACATCCCGCCGCTCAACGTGTCGGGCGAGGACGTCGCCAACGTGCTGGCCGCCGTGGGGGAGCAGTCCGACAAGCCGCTCGTCTCGTCGTTCCTCGGCGCCGAGGGCATCCCCGAGCTCCTGCGCGTGCCCGACGTGGCCGGCTCGACCGCCGGGCGCGGCTCCGTGCCGTCGTACCCCGCCGTGGAGGCCGCCGTCCGCGCGCTCGCGCGCGTCGTCGAGTACGCCGTGTGGCTGCGCACCCCCGACGGGCCGCCGCCCGGGCCGGACGAGGTCGACCACCTCGCCGCCAAGAAGCTGGTCAACGAGCTGCTGCGGGCGCACCCTGACGGCACCGAGCTCGGGCTCGACGAGCTCACCGCGCTGCTCGGCGCCTACGGCATCGCGCTCTGGGCGACCCGGCCGGTCACCACGCTCGAGGAGGCCCAGGCCGCCGGGCGCGAGCTGGGCTGGGACGTCGTGCTCAAGGCGACCGCCGACCACCTGCGCGAGCGGCCCGACCAGGCCCACGTGTGGCGCAACATCGACACCCCGGCCGAGATGGAGGACGCGTGGGACTCGCTCGGCGCCCGGATCACCGGTGCCGACCGGGCCGGCTTCGTGGTGCAGAAGAACGCCCGCCCCGGTGTGCCCGTCGCGGTCCGCAGCATCGAGGACCCGCTCTTCGGCCCGGTCGTGTCGTTCGGCATCTCCGGCCCGCTCACCGAGCTGCTGGCCGACCGGTCCTACCGGATCCCGCCGTTGGGGGAGCGTGACGCCGCCGCGATGGTGCGGGAGATCAAGTCCTCGCCGATGCTCTTCGGCTACCGCGGCAGCGAGGTCGTCGACGTCGCCGAGGTGGAGCGGCTGATCCGCCGCGTCTCCCAGCTGCAGAACGACCTGCCCCAGATCAGCTCGCTCGAGCTCTCGCTGGTGCTCGCCGGGGCCGACGGCGCGACCGTGCTGACCGCGGCGGCCCGCGTCGACCCGGTCGCCGACCCGCGCTCGGACTGGTTCGTGCGCCGGATGCCCGAGCACCCCGGCGACACCCTGCCCACCTGAGCCGTCCCCAGGGCGGCGCCCGCCCGAAGCGGCGATGTCGCCCGCGCGTGACAGACTGCCCACATGGCCAGAAGCTCCACCGACCACGACCGCTCGCTCGACCTCCGGCACGCGATCGACCGCACCGGCTACTACCCCGACGTCGTCACCGAGGGCGTCGCCGCGGCGATCGGCGGTGAGCAGGTGGTGTCGTACTACGTCCACCACGAGCCGACCTTCGAGCGCGACGAGGTGCGTCGCCACCTCAGCGTCGTCGTCCTGACCCCGAGCCGGCTGATCCTGGCGCACACCGACGAGCACCCGGCCGACGACCTGCTCCCGGAGCCGTACACCTCGACCTCCACCGAGGCGATCCGGCTCTCGGCCGTGAAGTCCGTGGTCGTCACCCGGATGATCGCCAACCCGACCTCCGGCCCGACCCCGCCCGCCGAGGCCGTCATGACGATCGGCTGGGGCGGCGTCAGCCGGATCGACCTCGAGCCGGCCGGCTGCAACGACCCCGAGTGCGAGGCCGACCACGGTTACACCGGCGTGCTCGCCTCCGACGACTTCTCGCTGCGGGTCTCCGCGGCCGCCGACGGCACCGACGCCGTGGCCGGGCTGCTGTCCTTCGCCGAGTCGCTCTCGGCCCGGACGCACCTCTCTTGACCCTCGGCGGTCCCGTCTCCTTCGTGGAGCCGGACTACCGGCACCGCTCGCTCGGCGACGTGGTGCCCGCGGTCGCGGCCGCCCTCGGCCAGCCGATCGAGGACGGTCCGCCCGCCCTCGTGCTGCCCGACGCGGCGGCGTACGTCGTCTTCCTCATCGACGGGCTGGGCGCCCGGCTGCTTGAGCGGCACGCCGACTACGCGCCGTACCTCTCCGACCTGCTGGCCGCCCAGCAGCCCGGCACCGCCGGGGTCCCGTCGACCACCGCGACCAGCCTGACCTCGCTCGGCACCGGCCTGTCGCCGGGCGCGCACGGGCTGGTCGGCTTCACCTCCCGGGTGCCGGGCACGAACGACCTCCTCAACGCCCTGGCGTGGGACCGCGACGTGGACCCGCTGGCCTGGCAGCCGCACCCGACCGCCTTCGCGCGGCTGCGGGCGCGTGGCGTGTCGATGACCGTGGTGAACAAGCGCGAGTTCGCCGGCAGCGGGCTGACCCGCGCCGCGCACCGGGGGGCGGAGTACGTCGGCGCCGACAAGGTCGGCGAGCGGATCGCCGCGGCGCTGCTGGCGTCGTCGGACCGGCCCGCGCTGACCTACCTCTACGACGGCGACCTCGACTGGACCGGCCACCGGTACGGCGTGCACTCGCACCAGTGGCTGCAGCAGCTGTCGATGATCGACGCCGAGGCCGAGCAGCTGCGCGAGGCGCTGCCCCCGGACGTGCGCCTGATGGTCGTGGCCGACCACGGCATGGTCGACTCGCCCCTCGACCGGCGCGTCGACGTCGACGAGCACCTCGAGCTGCGCGACGGCGTCGCCCTGCTCGGGGGCGAGGCGCGCTTCCGGCACCTCTACTGCCGGCGCGGCGCCGTCGACGACGTCGCGGCCACGTGGCGGGCCTTCCTGGGCGACCGGGCCGACGTGCTCACCCGCCAGGAGGCGATCGCCCGGGGCTGGTTCGGCCCCGTCGACGCCGGCGTGCTGCCCCGCCTGGGCGACGTGATGGTCGCCTGCCACGACGACACCGCGGTGATGTCGTCGACGGACTTCGCCTACGAGGCGACGCTCGTCGGCCTGCACGGCTCGCTGACCGCCGACGAGATGATGATCCCGCTGATCGTCGACTGACGGCGTACGCCGGACGCGCAGCGGCGCCCGGCTCGGGGAGCCGGGCGACGCGACAGCTGTGCTGGAGGTGCTGGATCAGATCCGGTTGACCTTGAACACGATGTTCGAGGCCGAGGCGTCGCCGTGGGCGAAGCTCGACTTGCCGTCGGCGGTCGACAGCGCCTTGAGGATCGCCTTGACACGGAGGTAGCCGCTCGAGCCGTCGGGAACGGTGATCAACAGCGTGGTGCTCTTCGAGGACTTGTTGGTCGGCACCTGCTGCACGCGGTCGACCTGACGGTCGCCGCCGCCGGACTGCGCGACGTACTTCACGACCGACTGGCGCACGACGCGCGACTGCGAGTTGTCGCCGCGGTCGTTCTCGCGGCCCTGCAGACCCTGGTAGTTGACGACGACACGGTAGGTGCCCTTGGCGACCGGGACCCGCTTGCTGAGCGAGGCCTGCGCCGAGGCCTCCGTCGGGGTGCTGGTGGTGCCGCCGAGCGGACCGGCCGTCGTGCCGCCGTCCGCCTCGGTGAAGACGCGGAGCTTGCCACCCTGGGTGGCCTTGGAACGTGCGTCGGCGTCGCCGGTGCCGTTGGTCACGGAGTGCTCGTCGTTCGCCTGACCCTGGGAGTACGTCGCCGCCTGGGCGAGGCCGGGGGAGGCGAGGACGAGGGCGCCGGTCGCCGCGGTCGCGGCGAGGAGGGTGGCGCCGGAGGTGAGGATGTTGCGAGCCATGATGATTCCCATCGTCGAGCTAGGGAACGTCCGCTGCGGACGTCCATCTTTCAACCAGTCGTTCGCCGCGTCCGACCGCTCGGATGGGGAGATCTCTTTACTTTCAGCGACTTCTCAGGAAGGTCCTGCGCGCCTCAGCCGAACGGAAGCGGCTCCGGCGCGAGGCTGACCGCCTTGGCGCGGGCCGCAGTGAGGCGGCGCCGGTGGTGCTGGCGGCAGAGCACCTCGTAGGCCACGTCGGCCGGCGCCTCGTCCGGGTCGTCGACGTCGCCGACCACGATGACCTCGCCCTCGACGACCATCGCGCCGTTCTCGGTGCGGGCGTTGTGGGTGGCGCGCTTGCCGCACCAGCACAGCGCCTCGACCTGCAGGACCTCCATCCGGTCGGCGAGCTCGACGAGGCGCGCGGCACCCGGGAACATCCGGGTGCGGAAGTCGGTGAGGATGCCGAAGCAGAAGACGTCGAGCTGCAGCTCGTCGACGATCTTGGCCAGCTGCTCGATCTGCTCGGCGGTGTAGAACTGGGCCTCGTCGCAGATCAGGTAGTCGATCCGCCCGCCCTGGGTCAGCGTCATCACGATGAAGCGCCAGAAGTCGAACTCCGGCGCGACCTCCTGGGCCTCGTGCGTCAGGCCGAGGCGCGAGGAGATGGTCGCGGTGCCGGCCCGGTCGTGGCTCGTGAAGATCTGCCCCACCCGGCCGCGCGCGGCGTGGTTGTGGTTCGTCTGGAGCGCCAGCGTCGACTTGCCGGAGTCCATGGTCCCGGTGAAGAAATGCAGTTCGGCCACGGGCAGGAATCCTGTCACAGGACGCTCGGGGAGGATGGGTCGCATGACCGGTCCTCACGTCTCCCCGCTCGTCTCCGCCTCCGAGCTGCGCTCGCTGCTCGGCTCCGTCACCGTGCTGGACGTCCGCTACCGGATGGGCGGGCCGCCCGGGGCGCCCGAGCACGCGGCCGGGCACGTGCCCGGGGCGGTGTACGTCGACCTGGACGCGGACCTCGCCGCGCCGCCGGGTGCCGGTGGGCGGCACCCGCTCCCGTCGACCGAGGTGTTCGAGGCCGCGATGCGCCGGGTCGGCGTGTCCGGCGACCGCCCGGTGGTGGTGTACGACGACTGGTCGGCCCACGCCGCCGGCCGGGCGTGGTGGCTGCTGCGCTTCCACGGGCACCCCGAGGTCCGGGTGCTCGACGGCGGCTGGTCGCACTGGGTGGCGGCCGGCGGACCGGTGGAGACCGGTGCGGTCGACGTCGCTCCCGGCGACTTCACGGCCGTGCCCGGCGGGATGCCCGTGGTGTCCGCCGAGGACGTGCCCGACGTGCCGGTGCTGGTCGACGCGCGGGCCGCCGAGCGCTACCGCGGCGAGACCGAGCCGGTGGACCCGGTCGCCGGCCACGTGCCCGGCGCCGTCAACGTGCCCACGTCGCGGAACTTGACCGACGAGGGGCTGTTCCGCTCACCCGCCGAGCTGGCGGAGGTGTACGCCGGGGTCGGCGCGACCCCCGAGCGGGGCGCGGCCGGCGAGGTGGCGGCGTACTGCGGGTCCGGCGTCACCGCCGTCCACGACATCATCGCGCTGGAGCTGGCGGGCGTGCGCGCCGCGCTCTACCCCGGCAGCTGGAGCGGCTGGATCACCGACCCGGGGCGGCCGGTCGAGCGCGGCTGACGCTCACCAGTGGATGCCCTTGAAGACCTTCGCCAGCATGATCTGCTCGGACTCGCG
Source organism: Nocardioides luti (assembly GCF_014212315.1). Lineage (NCBI taxonomy): Bacteria > Bacillati > Actinomycetota > Actinomycetes > Propionibacteriales > Nocardioidaceae > Nocardioides > Nocardioides luti. The sequence continues at coordinate 579,909 of NZ_JACKXE010000001.1, read as the reverse complement.
GGTGCCGCCGTCGCCCTTGGCCGCGGCCGAGTCCGGGAACACGTGGTAGGCCATGTTGAGCAGCCGGAAGGTCAGCTTGGGCGCCATCGTGTGGGCGATCGCGCCGGCGTTGCCCAAGGCGGTGTTGATCTCGTGCGGGCGCTCGACCATCGCACGGATCACGGTGTCGGCTGCCTGCGCGGGGGAGATGGTGGGGAACTTGTCGTAGATCTTGGTGGGGGCGATCATCGGCGTCCGCACGAGCGGCATGTGGATGCCGGTGAAGGTGATGCCGTCGCCGACCAGCTCGGACGCCACGACGTTGCTCCACGAGTCGAGGGCCGACTTGGACGCGACGTACGCGGAGAACCGCGGCGGGTTGGTCTGCACGCCGATCGAGCTGATGTTCACGATGTGGCCGCGACGCTGCTCGCGCATCTTTGGCAGCAGCCCCATGACGAGGCGGATCGCGCCGAAGTAGTTGAGCTGCATGGTGCGCTCGAAGTCGTGGAAGCGGTCGTGGCTGAGCTTCAGCGAGCGGCGGATCGAGCGGCCGGCGTTGTTGATGACGTAGTCGACCGACGGCAGCTCGGCCGCGATCTGCTCGCAGAGCGCGTCGATGGCCTCGAGGTCGGAGAGGTCGCACGGGTAGACGTGGGCGGTGCCGCCGCGCAGCTCGATGATCTGGCGGGTGTCCTCGAGCTTGTCCTTGCCGCGCGCGACCAGGACGGGGATGCCGCCGGCCTGGGCGACCTTGAGGGCGGTGACCTGGCCGATGCCGGAGGAGGCGCCGGTGATGACGACGTACTTCCCGGTGAGCGCCTCGCGGGTGGCGGTGTCGCGGCCGGTGGCCTCGTCGAGGTTCTCCTCCCAGTAGCCCCACAGCGTGCGGGCGTAGCTCTCGAGGTCGGGCACGCCGAGGCCGGAGCCGGCCAGTGCCTTCTCGGTGCGGCGGGAGTCGAAGACGGCGGTGAAGTTCACGTGGGCCAGCACCTCGGCGGGCACGCCGATCCGGCCGGTGACCTGGTCGAGCACGGACTGCACGGCGCCGTTGCGGACCAGCCCGGAGACGATCGAGGAGGGCCGCAGGCCGCGCGGGACCAGTGAGAACGGCAGCGACTGCGAGAGGCGGCGGTCGATCGGGGTGGCGAACTGCGGGGCGCCGGCGGCCGCGCAGAAGGCGTTGATCATGTCGACGACCGGCTGCGGCTCCGGGTTGACGAGGTGGAAGGCCTCGCCGTCGCGGTCGGGCAGGTGGGCGAGGTGGTCCATCGCCTTGGCGACGTAGTCGACGGGCACGACGTTGGTGTCGCCGAGGTCGACCCCGACCAGAGGCAGCCAGGCCGGGAGGTTGTCGCGCATCAGCTTCATCAGCGGGAAGAAGTAGTACGGCCCGTCGACCTTGTCCATGGCGCCGGTCTGCGAGTCGCCGACCACGATCGCGGGGCGGTACACGCGCCACGGCACCGTGCACTCCTCGCGCACGATGCGCTCGGACTCGTACTTCGTGCGGTGGTACGGCGAGGGCAGGTGCTGGCCCTCGGCGAACATCGACTCGTCGAAGGTGCCGGCGTACTCGCCCGCGGCCGCGACGGAGGAGACCTGGTGGAAGCAGCCCGCGCGCAGCGAGTCGGCCAGCGCGACGGCGTTCCGGGTGCCGCCGACGTTCATCGTCTCGTTGGTCTCGTCGTCCGCGGTCATGTCGTAGATCGCGGCGAGGTGGAAGAAGTGGTCGATCGAACCGCTGTGGTCGGCGATCCAGCGCTTCGCGACGCCGAGGCCGGGCTTGGAGAGGTCCCCGGTCACGGGGATCACCCGGTCCGAGCCCCAGCGCTTGATGAGCGCCTCCATGCGGGGCAGCGAGCCCTTGCGGACCAGCACGAAGATCTCGCCGTCGCGGTGGTCGATGAGCTCCTGGACGAGATGACGGCCGATGAAGCCCGTGGCGCCGGTCACGAAGTACGACATGGCGGGAGACTACCGGGAAGTAACGGCGACGGGCAGGGGTCTCGATACGCTCGCTGCGCTCGCTACTCGACCAACGGATCGTGGGTGCCGGGTGGGCAGCCAGCGGAGCTCGACCAACGGACCGCGGGTGCCGGGTGGGCAACCGGCGGGCGCGGTCAGTCGTTCTTGCCGCCGCCGAACATGATCTCGTCCCAGCTCGGGACCGAGGCGCGGCCGCCACGCTTCTTGACCGGGCGGCGGGCCGGCGGCTCGTCGTCGGCGGGACCGTCGACGTGCTCGTCGTCGCGGGCGGCGGCGTCGGCCGCCTCGTCGCGGACGTCGGCGGCGGGCTCGGCCACCGACGCGGCCGGGGGCTGGTCGTCGAGGAACGCCTCGAGCGGCTGGTCGCCGCCCAGGTCGTCGACGGCCGGTGCGGGGGCCGCGGGAGCGGCGTCCCCGGTGACCATCTCGATCGCGTCGTCGCCGAGCGGGAGCTCCTCGTCGACCGCGGAGGTGAGGCGGCGCTGGCGGGCGCTGCGCAGGTCGTCGCGCGGCTCGTCGGCGGCGGCCTCGCCGCCGGGTGCGGTCGCGTCCTGGGGCTCGGCCGTCGCCTCGCCCAGCAGCCAGCGGGCGTCGTCGTTGTCCGCGGTGACGTAGTTGCCGGGGGCGTCGTAGGTGAAGTGGCCCGAGCCGCTGCGCTTGGTGGCGGCGAAGTCGCCGGTCAGCGCCCAGCGGCCGTCCTCGCGACGCCAGGCGTCCCACTCGACGCTGTCGGGGTCGACGTTCAGCGAGCGCAGGTGCGCGGTGACCGCGTCCCCGAGGGTGCGGGCGCCACCGGCGCCGTCACCGGCGCGACGGCGTACGGACGAGCGCTGGGCGCGGTCGGCGACGTGCTGGCGCTCGGCCAGGACCGGGGCGGCGAACGCCATGATCCGGTCGACGCTCGTCTGCGCTGCCTCGGCCACGGCCTCGGGCGTCTCCCCGGCCCGGATCCGGGCCTGGATGTCGCGAGGACGGAGTGCGCTGTCCATCTGGTTCTCCAATCGGCGGGCGTCCCCGCGCAGGGCGGTCCGAAGTCGCGGGTCGATGTCGACGGTGAACTCGGCCCCTGCCTCGTCCACCAGGAGCAGGCGCTTCCCGTCGTCGCTCACTCCGGCGAGCGTGAGGTGCGCCATGGGTGCTTCTGCTCCTGCCAACTTCAACTGTCTCTTCGGTGGGGCGAGCCTACGCCAGCGAGCGGGAGCGCACCGACTGGTGACGCGGCGTGGCTGGGCGCACTTGCGCCGGATCGGCGCCGGGGGCTCCGGCTCGGTAACCTCGGCGGGTGCCGACCCCCGAGCCCTCCGTCACCCTGGTCGTCGCCGACCTGGTCGGGATCTTCGTCTTCGCCATCTCGGGAGCCCTGGTCGCGGTGCGCAAGGACCTCGACGTCTTCGGGGTGCTGGTGCTCGCCGGGACGACCGGTCTGGGCGGCGGCTTCCTGCGCGACGTGCTGATCGGCGCGACGCCGCCGGCCGCGCTGGCGGACTGGCGCTACCTGCTGGTCCCGGTCGCGGCCGGGCTGCTCACCTTCTACTTCCACCCGGCACTGGGCCGGATGGAGCGGACCGTCACGGTCTTCGACGCCTTCGGGCTCGGGCTGTTCTGCGTGACCGGGGCGCTCAAGGGCCTGGCCTACGGCCTCGGCCCGGTCCCGGCCGCCCTGATGGGGATGGTCACCGGGATCGGCGGCGGCATGGTCCGAGACGTGCTGGCCTCGCGGGTGCCGGCGATCTTCCGGGGCGAGCTCTACGCGATCCCGGCGCTGGCCGGGGCCTTCGTCGCCGTCGGCGGCGCGCGCCTCGACCTGCCGGTGCTCGTCGTCGCCGTCGCCGGTGCCGGGCTCTGCACGACCTGGCGCCTGGTCGCGATCTGGCGGCACTGGCAGGCGCCGATGCCGACCGGGCCCGCCAGCGTCTGAGCGGCACTGGCGGGGCCGGACGGATTCGGCTACTCGATGCCCTCGCCCGAGGGCAGCCGGAAGTCGATGTGCTCGAAGGTGCTGAGCTCGACCTCGGACGTGCACGTCCCGGCGGGGATCTCACAGGTCAGCAGCTCGGCCGGCGCGGTCTCCTTCTTCGCGGCGATGACGGCGAGGGTGTCGTCGTCGAGCCAGGCGTACCCGGTCGCGAAGTAGTAGCCGTCGAGTCCGGGCACCGGGAGCTTCTGCTTCGTGGACAGGTCCCAGACGGACGGCTCGTCCGCGTCCGAGGTGTAGTACGACCCGTCGGGCGAGAAGGAGCCGGTGCTGCCGTACGCCTGGTCCAAGACGTAGCCGTCCTTCGTGGTCCGCCCGATCCGGGTGCCGGTGTCGGTGCGCGACGCGATCAGGCCGTCGTGCACGGTGACGACGTCGAAGCCGTTGCGTGCCGTCGGGTCGACGACCTTCTCCGTGCCGCTCGCCAGGTCGAGGGCGACCGCTCCGCGCGTGTCCCGGAGGTAGAGGGTCGTCCCGTCCAGGGCGTAGGCGTACGTCGGGTCCTTCTCGTCGGCCAGCGTGCCGCCCGACGTGCTGGTGCCGCTGCCGAAGGACTGGCTCTCGAGGCTCTCCTGGTCGAAGGCGAAGAACGAGGGACTGCCCTGGTTCGAGGCGTCGACCCAGGCGACCCACGGGGACGTGGGGTCGGCGACGAGTCGGGGGTACTTCGTGTCGACCCGGCCGATCTCGGTGACCTGGCCGTCGCGGACCGACCACACGGTGCCGTCGGGGTCGGCGATCACGTAGCCGACGCTGGTCTCGACGTAGGCGTTGATCTCGTGGCCGGTGTCGACGGTCGCGCCGCCGTCGTGGATGAAGGCACCGACCGACCAGCTGAGGCTGCGGTCGGTGCCGGCCGGGTCGTCGGCCGTCGGGGCGCCGTCGGGCGTGCTGCTGCCCGTGAACGCCGTCGCGACGAGCGCGCCGACGATCGCGACGGAGGCCAGGGAGGCCAGGCCCACGATGCCGCGGCGACGGCGGATCGTCCGGTCGCCGGCCCGGGTCAGGGCGTCCACGTCGGGCGTCGCGAAGTCGACGTGCTCGGCGCGTTCGTGGAGGAGGGTCTTGAGCTTCTCGGTCATCGGTTCACCACCAGGTCCTGAAGGGGGAGCAGGTCGGGGTCGTCCCCGAGCTGCTCGCGGAGCTTGACGAGGGCCGCGGACACCTGGCTCTTGACGGTGCCGACGGCGCACCCCATGGCCTCGGCGGTCTGCGCCTCGGTGAGGTCCTCGTAGTAGCGCAGCACCACGGCCGCGCGTTGCCGGACGGGCAGCCGGAGCAGGCACTCCCACAGCCAGGCGCTCTGGGCCACCCCGTCGGCGTGGTCGTCGTGGCGACGGGCGCCGGCCTCGGGCAGGGCGCCGGTGGCCTTCTCGTTGTTCCAGCCCTTGCGGCGGAACCACGAGATCGCGGTCGTCGTGATCGCCTTGCGCGTGTACGCCTCGGCGTTGGCCTTGTCGCGGAGCCGTGGCCACGCGACGTACGTCTTGGTGAGGGCCTCCTGCACGAGGTCCTGGGCCAGCGCGACGTCGCCGACCATGAGGTACGCCGCGCGGTGGAGGGCCGCGGAGCGGGCGACCACGAACTCCCCGAACTCCGCACGGTCACGTTCCCGAGTGCCCATCCGCATCCTCCCTGTCGGAGCCTGCCGGGCCCGGTCGGCCCGTGTCACCTGCCCAGACGTGCCGAGGTCCCGGAAAGGTTCGGTCGCCGGCCCGGTCAGTCGCCGAGCACCCTCCGCAGGTAGGCGTTCGCGAAGACCCGGTCGGGGTCGAGGCGGTCGCGCAGGGCGAGGAAGTCGGCGAAGCGGGGGTAGGCCGGGGCGAGGTCGTCCGCGGTCATCGTGTGCAGCTTGCCCCAGTGCGGGCGGCCGTCGTGGTCGCGCATGACGGCCTCCATGAGGGAGAGGTACGCCGTGTGCTCGGCCCAGTCGGAGCGGTGGTGCGTGTGGAAGGCGAGGTAGAAGGAGTCGCGGCCGCCGGAGGTCGACAGCGCGACGTCGTCCGCGGGGGCGGTGCGGATCTCGACGGGGAAGGTGATGCGCAGCCCAGAGGCGTCGAAGGCGCGCCGGGCCTCGCGCAGCGCGGTCAGGCCGGCCTCGCGCGGGAGGGCGTACTCCATCTCCCGGAAGACGACGCCGCGCGGCGAGGTGAAGACGCGGTGGGCCACGTCGCTGTAGGTCCGGGCGCCGAGCAGGCGGCTGCTGACCTGGTTGAAGCGGGGGATCGAGGCGGGGAAGCGGTTGGTGACGCGGTTCGCCGCGCCGAAGACCGTGTTGCTGAGGAACTCGTCGTCCCACCACGCACGGACCCGGGACAGCGGCTCGGCCTCGTCGAGCCCGATGTCGAGGCGGTCGTTGGTCTTGGTGAGCATCCGGCCGGTGTGGGGGAACCAGTAGGTGTCGACGTGGTGGTGCTGCGCGACCCGCTCGTCGAACCCGTCCAGTGCCTCGTCCCAGGACATCGGGGTCTCGGTCGCCTCGAGCACGAAGAGCGGCTCGACGCGGAACGTGATCGAGGTGAGGACGCCGAGCGCGCCGAGGCCGACCCGGGCCAGGTCGAGCACGTCCGGGTTCTCGGACGCCGTCGCGCGGAGCACCTCGCCGGTGCCCGTGACCAGCTCGAACCCGGCGACCTGGGCGGCCAGCCCGGCCGCGACGCCGCCGGTGCCGTGGGTGCCGGTCGAGATCGCGCCGGCGAGGGTCTGCTCGTCGATGTCGCCCATGTTGTGCAGGCTCAGGCCGAGCCCCTCGAGGCCGGTGTTGAGGTCGCGCAGGCGGGTGCCGGCGAGCGCCGTGACCGTCATCGCGTCGCGGTCGACGGCAACGATCCCGGCGAGCCCGCCCGGCCGCAGCATCGTGTGCTCGGGCGCGGAGATGCCGGTGAAGCTGTGGCCGGTGCCGACCATCTTCAGCGTGGTCCGCTCGGCCCGGGCCCGCTCCACCGCGGCCACGACTGCGGCCGTGCTGGTCGGCTGCTCCACCCGGGTCGGGCGGGTCGCCTCGAGGCCCGCCCAGTTGCGCCACTCGTCCACGCGTCCGTCCACGTGTCGAGCCTAGTGGCGGGGGAGCGCCTGCGCGGCGAGAGCGGCGACGAGGCCGGCGGCGACGCAGACGAGGTACGCCGCCGACGCGCCCTGCGCGTCGATGACGATGCCGGCCAGGGTCGCGCCCGGGGCCACGCCCGCGACCAGGCCGGTCTGCATGATCGCCATGCCCTCGGTGAGCCGCCCCGCGGGCACCGTCTGCTCGGTGAGCGACAGCGTCCCGATCAGGGTCGGCGCGATCGCGAGCCCGCCGACCAGCAGCACCACGCCCATCAGCCAGACCGAGTCCACGAAGTGCAGCGGCACCATGGCGGCGAACATCGCGAAGGCGCCCCAGCGGACCCGGATCGCCGGGCCGCGGCGCCACGTGACGGCGCCGGTGAGCGCACCGGCCACCAGGCTGCCGAGCGCCCACAGGGCGAGCAGCGGGCCGGCGTACGTCGTGGCGCCCTGCTCGCCGGAGAACGCGACCGTGGCGACCTCGGCCGCCCCGAAGAGGGTGCCGAGCGCGGCGGAGACGACGGCGAGCGGCACGACCGTCGCCCAGGGCATCGGGGCCCGTCGGCCGGCCGAGCGATGGTGCGGGTGCGCCGGCGGCTCGGTCGAGCGCTGCGCGCAGAAGGCGAAGGTGCCGAGCACGCAGGCGACGACCGCGACGACGATGCCGGCGACCGGGTCCCAGGCGGTCGCGAGGACCGTGACGATGATCGGGCCGAGCATGAAGACGGCCTCGTCGGCGACAGCCTCGATGGCGTACGCCGTCTGCACGTCGCCCGGGTCGCTCAGTGCGTGCGACCAGCGGGCGCGCACGCACGAGCCGATCTGGGGAAGCGCGCCCCCGGCCACGGCTGCGAGGAGGTACGACGCCAGGATCGGCCAGTCCGCCTCGACGGACAGCACCAGGAGGGCCATCGCGACGCCGAAGACGCCCGCGGCGGTCGCCAGCACCCGGGCCTGCCCGAGGTTGTCGACCAGCCGGCCCTGGAGGATCGCCAGCCCGGCGTTGGCGAGCATGTAGGCCGCGGACACGCCGCCGGCGACGCCGTACGAACCCGTCGACGCGGACACCAGCAGCACGATGCCGAGCCCGACCATCGAGATCGGCAGCCGGGCGACCAGACCGGTCGCGCTGAAGCGCAGCGTGCCGGGCTCCGTGAGCACCCGGCGGTAGGACGTGACCATCGACGCGAGCGTAGGACCGTGACGCGGACGCGGCCGAATCTGCACCGCTCTCTACGATGTCGACATGCCCTCCGACACCGCGCCGTACGACGCCCTCCTGCTGGTGTCCTTCGGCGGCCCCGAGAAGCCCGACGACGTGGTGCCCTTCCTCGAGAACGTCACCCGCGGGCGCGGCATCCCGCGCGAGCGGCTCGAGCAGGTGGGGGAGCACTACTTCCTCTTCGGCGGCCGGTCGCCGATCAATGACCAGAACCGCGAGTTCATCGCCGCGGTGCGCGACGACCTCGACGCGGCCGGCATCGACCTGCCGATCTACTGGGGCAACCGCAACTGGGACCCGTTCCTCGCGGACACGCTCGCGCAGATGGCCGCCGACGGGATCACCCGCGCCGCCTGCTTCGTGACGAGCGCCTACTCGTCGTACTCCTCGTGCCGGCAGTACCGCGAGAACCTCGCCGACGCCGTCGCGGCCGTCGAGGACGCACCGCAGCTGGACAAGCTGCGCCACTACTTCAACCACCCCGGCTTCGTGGAGTCCGTCGTCGACGCCACCCTGGCCGCGCTCGCCGAGCTGCCCGACGACGCGCGTGACGGCGCACAGATCGCCTTCGTCACCCACTCCATCCCCGAGGCGATGAACGACGGCAGCGGCCCCGAGGGTGGGGCGTACGTCGCGCAGCACCGCAGCGTCGCCGCCGAGGTGGTCGACCGGGTGCGCGAGGAGACCGGTCGCCGGCACCGCCACGAGCTGGTCTTCTGCTCCCGGTCGGGCCCGCCGCACGTGCCGTGGCTGGAGCCCGACGTCAACGACCACCTGCAGCAGCTGCACGACGACGGCGCGAGCGCGGTCGTGATCGTGCCGGTCGGCTTCGTCTCCGACCACATGGAGGTGATCTACGACCTCGACACCGAGGCGCTCGCGACCGCCGAGAAGCTCGGCCTGCCGGCGTCCCGCGCCGCGACGGCCGGCATCGACCCGCGCTTCGTGGCGACGGTCCGCGACCTGCTGCTCGAGCGGGCCGCCGTGGAGCGTGGCGAGGAGCCCGAGCGCGCCGCGGTCGGCTCGGTCCCACCGATGTGGGACCGCTGCCCGGTCGGCTGCTGCGCCAACCCGCGGGGCGAGCGCCCCGCGCTCTGCGGACAGTGAGCGTCGAGCTCGCCCGGATCGCGCTCGACGTGGCCCGCCGGGCCGCCGAGCTGGTCCGCGGCCCCGCCGCCCACGGCGTCACCGTCGCCGCCACCAAGTCGAGCGAGGTCGACGTCGTCACCGAGGCCGACCGGGCCAGCGAGGAGCTGATCCGTCGGCTGATCGGCGAGCAGCGCCCCGACGACGCGTTCCTCGGCGAGGAGGGCGACGACGTCGCGGGCAGCACCGGGGTCCGCTGGATCGTCGACCCGATCGACGGCACCGTGAACTTCCTCTACGGCCTGCCGCAGTACGCCGTCTCCATCGCCGCCGAGGTCGACGGCACCGTCGTCGCGGGCGTGGTCCTGAACGCCGCGACCGGCACGGAGTACGTCGCGTGGCTGGACGCCGACGCGCGGGATCCGGGCGCCGGCACCGCCACGCGGGACGGCGACGCCATCGTCGTACGCGCCCCCGCCCCGCTGGGCCAGCGCCTGGTCGGGACCGGCTTCAACTACGACGCCGGGCTGCGCGAGATCCAGGCCCGTGCGATGGTCAGCCTGCTGCCCCGGGTGCGCGACATCCGCCGCCTCGGATCGTGCGCCCTCGACCTCTGCCACGTGGCCGAGGGCTCCCTCGACGCCTACGTCGAGGAGGGCGTCAACCTCTGGGACCACGCCGCCGGTGCCCTGGTCGCCCGGGTCGCCGGCGCGACCACGGAGCTGACCGTCGGCGCCGGCGGGAAGCACCTCCTGATGTGTGCTCCGGCACACGGCTTCGACGAGTTCCGCGAGGCCGTGCGCGAGGCGGGCTTCCTGGGCTCCGACGCACCCCTCGCCCGGGAATAGCGGCCCGTCACCTGCTGTTCACGCGACACGTCGTCGAACCCACGTGCACGACCCTTCGGGGATGGTGCACAATCTGGCGCCGACGGCGGGGGAGAAATACGGACAAGAGGGAATGGCTTCAGGGTTCCAGGGAGTGAAGTGACGCATGGCGACTGACTACGACGCACCGCGCAAGAACGAGGACGAGCAGTCCGAGGAGAGCATCGAAGAGCTCAAGGCGCGCCGTCATGACAAGAACTCCGGCAAGGTCGACGAGGACGAGGCCGAGGCCGCCGAGGCCTTCGAGCTGCCCGGCGCGGACCTGTCGCACGAGGAGCTGGCCGTCGAGGTCAAGCCCAAGCAGGAGGACGAGTTCACCTGCATGAGCTGCTTCCTCGTGCACCACCGCTCGCAGCTGGCGGACGCGAAGAAGATGATCTGCAAGGACTGCGACTGATCCGTCGTCGCACCGGACGCGCGAAGGGCCGCACCCCGTGGGGTGCGGCCCTTCGTCGTGTCGGTGGGGGTGACGCTCGTGGTGTCAGCTGGTGGTGGCCGGCGCCTTGTCGGCGTCCTGGCCGTCCTTGCGGAGGTCGGGCGGCAGGTGGCCGGTCGAGCGGGCGTAGTAGTGCGCGGCCCGGCGGGTCGCGAGCATCCGGGCGATGCCGATCAGCGAGCCGCTGACGGTCGCCCACATCACGGCCTCCCAGATGTCGACGTCCGGGTCGGCCGGGTTCGCCGGCGGGTTCTTGCCCGTCGCCGCCTTCCACGAGGTGTTGAGCGTCTTCTTCATCACCGTCGCAGCGCCGATGGCTGCTGCGAGGGAGAACGCGGACCAGACCTTAGAACCAGATGCCATGGTCAGACCTTACCCAGCAGCGGAGTTGTCATGCGGGCCGGCGAGCGCCCGGGCCAGCTCGTCCGGACGGCGGCTGCTGACCAGCCAGTACGGCGCGGGGTCGGCCGGGTCCGTGATCGGCACCCGGACCGCGCGCTTGAGGTAGGGCCGCAGCAGCAGGTAGGCGCGGGCGTCGGCCTCCTGGCCGGCGGTCCGGCGGGTCGCCTCGGCGTCCAGGGCGACCGCGGGGCCGAGGTGGCGGGTCTCGATGTGGGCGCGACCGGCGCGGAAGACGCCGTCGCCGACGCTCACCCGGGCGGAGCCGTAGGACACGAACGCCAGCGCCAGCAGGCCGAAGGCGATCGCGGTGACGACCCAGGCGATCGGCCCGGGAACGGCCACGATCACCGCCAGCCAGAGGCTGGCGACCAGCATCGTGCCCTGCACCCACCAGCGCAGGGGCACACCCAGGCGCTCGTCGTGGTCCACGGGTGAATCGTAGGGTCTCGACCGGCCGCGGCCGGTGGCCGGGGTGGGGCGGTAGCGTCCGGGCCGTGACCTCCCAGCACGACAGCCAGCCCGACAGCCAGCCTCCCCGCCAGCCCGAGCTCCCGGTGCACGTCGTCCGCCTCGACCCGGACCTCCCGCTGCCGGCGTACGCCCATCCCGGCGACGCCGGCGCCGACCTGCTCACCACCGTCGACGTGACGCTGGCGCCGGGGGAGCGGGCGATGGTGCCGACCGGGATCGCGCTCGCGCTGCCCGAGGGGTACGTCGCGCTGGTGCACCCGCGCTCGGGGCTGGCCGCGCGCCACGGGCTCTCGATCGTGAACACCCCGGGCACGGTGGACGCGGGCTACCGCGGCGAGATCAAGGTGATGCTGATCAACCACGACCCGGCCGAGCCGATCGAGCTCCGGCGCGGCGACCGGATCGCCCAGCTGGTGATCCAGCGCTTCGAGCGGGCGGCGTTCATCGAGGTCGGGGAACTCCCCGACTCGGTGCGGGGTGACGGGGGTTACGGTTCTACCGGAGGCTTCGGTCGGTCCTGACCGAGCCCGGATCGAGGAGTCGTTCGTGAAGTTCCGCCGCAAGTCCACCGAGCCCGACGCCACGGAGGCGTCCGAGGGCGACCTCGCCGCGGCCGAGTCCGAGGCCGCTCCGGTGACAGGCCCCTTCGACGTCGACGACCTGCCCGCCGGCGACGGCGAGCGCGTGGACCTCGGCTCCCTCCTCCTGCTGCCCGACGGCCAGCGCGAGCTGCGCATCCAGGTCGACGAGAGCACCGGCGCGGTCGAGTCCGTGCTGCTGGCCGGCCCCGACGGCGCCCTCGACATCCGGGCCTTCGCGGCCCCGCGCAACGGCGACCTGTGGAGCGACGTCCGCCCCCAGATCGCCGGGGAGATGGCGCAGCGCGGCGGCACCGCCACCGAGCGCGAGGGCCGCTGGGGCACCGAGCTGCTCTGCCAGCTCCCCACCCGTCGCCCGGACGGCACCGCGGCGATGCAGCCCTCCCGCGTGATCGGGATCAACGGCCCACGCTGGATGCTGCGCGCGACCCTGCTCGGTCGGCCCGCCCTCGAGGCGGAGACGTCCGGCGCCTGGGAGGACGCGATCGCCACGATCGCGGTCCGTCGCGGCGACGGCGCGATGCCCGTCGGCGACGTGCTGCCGATCCGGCTGCCCGACTCGGCCCGCAAGGTCGAGCCCGGCGCCCTGTAGTCAGACGCCCCCGTAGGATCGGGCGCATGCCCCACGAGAAGAGCCGCCTGCGGCGCAGCATCAGCAAGTGGGCGAACTCCACCGACCAGCACGCCCGTGACCTGCGGGCGACGTACGCCGAGTCGGGGCTGGACACCATCGCGGACGCCCCCGACCGGGAGCGCGTCCGGCTGCGCGGCACGCTGCGCACCGTCACGCTGCGCCCGCGCGGCGGCGTGCCGGCCCTCGAGGCCGAGCTCTTCGACGGCTCCGGCGTGATCACCGTGGTCTGGCTGGGCCGGCGCCGGATCGCCGGCATCGCCCCGGGCCGCGCGATGGAGATCCAGGGCCGGATCGGTGAGCACGACGGCGTCCGGATCATCTACAACCCCCGCTACGAGCTGATCCCGTGAGCGAGCAGGACACCACGCCCGCCGCGGCCCCCGCGACGGTCGAGACCGTCGAGTCGGTCGTGCGCGGCCAGCTCGCCAAGGCCCTCGGCGGCAAGCGCGGCATGGTCGAGGCGGCCGTCCCCACCCTCCTCTTCACGCTGATGTGGCTGACCACCCGCGAGCTCAGGCTCGCGGTCGCCGTCAGCGTCGGCGCCGCGCTGGTGCTGCTGGTCGTCCGGTTGGTGCAGCGCTCCTCGGTCCAGTTCGTCGTCAACGCGCTGGTCGGGATCGGCATCGGCTGGTTCTTCGTGAACATGTCGGCGCGCAACGGCGGCAGCGCCGACGACCAGGCGCTGGCGTACTTCCTGCCCGGCATCATCTACAACACGGCGTACACCGCCGTGCTCGCGACCACCTGCCTCGTGCGCTGGCCGCTGGTGGGCTTCATGGTCGGCAGCGTCACCGGCGACCCGACCGCGTGGCACCGCGACAAGGCCGTGGTGAAGCTCTGCACGACCCTGACCTGGCTGCTGGTGCTGCCCTGCCTGCTCCGCGTCGTCGTCCAGGCGCCGCTGTGGTTCGCCGGCTCGTCCGGCGCCCTCGACGCGGACACCGCCGTGGCGGCGCTGGGCATCCTCAAGATCGTGCTCGGCTGGCCGCTGCAGCTCGCCGCGCTCGCCGGCATGGCGTGGATCCTGTCGCGCAACCACACGCCCGTGCAGGAGCCCGAGCCGGCCTGACCCCGGCTCAGCAGGGCCCGGTCAGCCGCCGTGGGTGCCGGGCGCGAGCAGCCGCTCGAGCTGGTCCTCGACGTCGGCGGGCACGACGAACAGCAGCTCGTCGCCGGCCTCGACCGGCTGCTCGACGTCGGGGACGTAGACCTGGCCGTCGCGCAGGATCGTCACGAGGGCGCAGTTCTCCGGGAAGGGGATCAGCCCCATCGGCTTGCCGACGTACGGCGAGTCCTGCGGCAGCGTCATCTCGACGAGGTTGGCGTTGCCCTGGCGGAAGGTGAACAGGCGCACCAGGTCGCCGACCGTGACCGCCTCCTCGACCAGCGCGGACATGATCCGCGGGGTCGAGACGTTGACGTCGACGCCCCAGGCCTCGGTGAAGAGCCACTCGTTGTTCGGGTGGTTGACCCGGCCGACGGTGCGGGGGACCCCGAACTCCGTCTTGGCCAGCAGCGAGGTGACCAGGTTGGCCTTGTCGTCGCCGGTGGCGGCGATCACGACGTCGCACTGGTCCAGACGTGCCTCCTCCAGCGAGGACATCTCGCAGGAGTCGGCCAGCAGCCACTCGGCGTCCGGGACCCGCTCGGGCTTGATCGAGGCGGGGGACTTGTCGATCAGCAGGACCTCGTGGCCGTTGGTGATCAGCTCGCGGGCGATGGACCGCCCGACGGCGCCGGCACCGGCGATGGCTACGCGCATCAGTTGTCCTCGGGGCCGTGGTCGAAGATCGAGTAGGCGTGCGCAGCGTTCTCCTCGCGCATCACCAGGTGCAGGAGGTCGCCCTCCTGGATCACGCTGTCCTTCGTGGGCAGCATGCCCTCGCCGAGCCGGTCGATCCAGGCGATCCGGCTCTTCGACTGCATCTGGAAGTCCACCGTGCGGTGGCCGATCCAGGCCTCGGTGACCGGCACCTGGTCGACGCGGATGGTGCCGGAGGGGTCGCGGAAGTCGGGCTCGGCCCCGGCCGGGAGGATCCGGCGCAGGACCTGGTCGGCCGTCCACTTGACCGTGGCGACCGTGGTGATGCCGAGACGCTGGTAGACCTCGGCGCGACCGGGGTCGTAGATCCGGGCCACGACCTGCTGGATGCCGAACGTCTCGCGCGCCACGCGGGCAGCGATGATGTTCGAGTTGTCGCCGCTCGAGACCGCCGCGAAGGCGTCGGCGCGACGGATGCCGGCCTTCTCGAGGACCTCCTGGTCGAAGCCGTAGCCGGTGACCTTGTCCCCGTTGAAGCCCGGCCCGAGGCGTCGGAACGCGTCGGGCTCGCTGTCGATGATCGAGACGGTGTGGTTGCGGTCCTCGAGGCTCCGGGCGAGCGTGGAACCGACGCGGCCGCAGCCCATGATGACGACGTGCACGACGCAGACGGTACCGCAGGGCGTTCGTGGTCTAGCCTTGCCGCTCGTGGGAGTCGGCGACGTATCCAAAAGGATCCTCCTGGGGCGCAAGCTGCGCAGCTCCCAGCTCGGTGAGACGCTGCTGCCCAAGCGGATCGCGCTCCCGGTCTTCGCCAGCGACGCGCTCTCCTCGGTCGCCTACGCGCCCGACGAGATCTTCATCATGCTGTCGCTGGCCGGCGCCTCGGCGTACGTCTGGTCCTGGAAGATCGGCATCGCCGTCGCCCTGGTGATGGCGGCCGTGGTCGCGTCGTACCGCCAGGTGGTGCGCGCCTACCCCAGCGGCGGTGGCGACTACGAGGTCGCCACGGTCAACCTCGGGTCCAAGGCGGGCACGACCGTGGCGAGCGCGCTGCTCGCCGACTATGTCCTGACCGTGGCCGTGTCGGTGTCCTCGGGGGCGCAGTATGCCGCCGGCGCGATCGACGCGCTCGACGGGCACGAGGCGCTGTTCGCGACGGCGATGGTGCTGTTCCTGATGGCGCTGAACCTGCGCGGCATCCGCGAGTCCGGGTCGTACTTCGCGATCCCGACGTACCTCTTCATGGTCTCGATCCTCGGCATGTGCGCCTACGGCTTCGCCCAGCTCGCGATCGGCGACCTGCCGCAGGTCGAGAGCGCGGTGCTCACGATCACGCCGGACCCGAGCTACGACGACTCGATGACCAGCTTCGCGCTGATGTTCCTCCTCGCGCGGGCCTTCTCGTCCGGCTGTGCGGCCCTGACCGGCGTCGAGGCGATCTCGAACGGCGTGCCGGCCTTCAAGCGCCCGAAGAGCAAGAACGCCGCCACCACGCTGCTCCTGCTCGGCGCGATCGCGATCACGATGATGCTGAGCGTCACGATCCTGGCCAAGCAGATGGGGCTGCGCTTCGTCGACCCGTCCGACCTGGACCGGCTCAAGCAGAACGGCCAGGGGGTGCCGGCCAACTACGACCAGCACCCGGTGATCGCGCAGATCGCCCGCGCCGTCTTCCACGACTTCTCGCCCGGCTTCTACCTCGTCGTCACCGTCACCGGCATCCTGCTGGTGCTGGCCGCCAACACGGCCTTCAACGGCTTCCCGGTGCTCGGCTCGATCCTCGCCAAGGACGGCTACGCCCCGCGCGCCCTGGCCTCGCGCGGCGACCGCCTCGCCTACAGCAACGGCATCGTCTTCCTCGCCGTGATGGCGATCATCCTGATCCAGGTGTTCAACGCCGAGCCGACGCGGCTGATCCAGCTGTACGTCGTGGGCGTGTTCGTGTCCTTCAACCTCAGCCAGCTGGGGATGATCCGGCACTGGACGCGCCACCTGCGGACCGAGCAGGACCCCGCCGAGCGCCGGCGGATGTTCCGCTCGCGGGTGATCAACTCGATCGGCCTGACCTTCACCGGCGTCGTGCTCGTGATCGTGCTGATCACCAAGTTCCTCGCCGGCGCCTGGATCACGATCCTCGCGATGATCGTCTTCTTCATGATCATGCGGGGGATCCGCACGCACTACGACCAGGTCGCCGTCGAGCTCGCCGCCGACGAGGAGGACAAGGTCATGCCGACGCGGGTGCACGCGATCGTGCTGGTGTCGAAGCTGCACAAGCCGACGCTGCGGGCGCTGGCGTTCGCGAAGGCGACCCGCCCCAACGTGCTCGAGGGCGTCTACGTCTCCACCGACGGCCCGGCGACCAACCGGCTCCTGGAGGAGTGGGACGAGCGCAACCTCGGGGTGCCGCTGAAGGTGCTGCACTCGCCGTACCGCGAGCTGATCAAGCCGATCGTCGACTACACGCTCGAGATCAAGAAGGCGAACCCCCGCGGCGTCGTCGCGGTCTACATCCCGGAGTACGTCGTCGGCCGCTGGTGGGAGCAGCTGCTGCACAACCAGACCGCGCTGCGGCTCAAGGGCCGGCTGCTGTTCGCCCCCGGCGTCATGGTCACGTCGGTGCCGTACCAGCTGCGGTCCTCGCAGATCGCCCGCGAGCGCGAGGAGCGCGAGCTCACCCGGGTGCGTCCCGGCGACCTGCGCCGCGGCCAGGTCAGCGAGCAGGCGACGCCGCCGCGGCGCCAGGTGGACCGGTGAGCCGGCACGTCCGCGCCCGCAAGGCCAAGGGCGCCTCGAAGGTCGGCGAGCGCTTCGAGGCCGTCGTCGGCCCGGTCGCGCACGGCGGCCACTGCATCGTCCGGCTCCCCGAGCCCGAGGCCCGCGTCGTCTTCGTCCGGCACGCGATCCCCGGTGAGCGCGTGGTCGTCGAGATCACCGAGGGCACCGAGGGCGACCGCTTCTGGCGCGGTGACGCGGTCGAGGTGCTCGAGGCCTCGCCCGACCGTGTCGAGCCGCCGTGCCCGCACGCCGGACCGGACCTCTGCGGCGGCTGCGACTTCCAGCACGTCAGCCTCCAGCGCCAGCGCGACCTCAAGGCCGCCGTGGTCCGCGAGCAGCTCGCCCGGCTGGCGAAGATCGACGTCCCGGTCGCCGTCGAGCAGGTCGCCGGCGACGAGGACGGGCTGCGCTGGCGCACCCGGGTGCAGTACGCCCAGGGCCCGCGCGGCCAGCGGGCGATGCGCAAGCACCGCTCCCGCGAGGCCGTCCCGGTCGACGACTGCCTGATCGCCCGCCACGACGCCCGCGAGGTCCACCCGCCGGGCTCCACCCTCGACCGGACCGCCGCCACGGCGACCTCGGTCGTGCACGAGCGGGTCACGACGCGGCTCGACGGCAGCCACGGCTTCGCCGTCGAAGCCGACGGCTTCTGGCAGGTGCACCCCGGCGCGCCCCGGGTGCTCGTCGAGACCGTGCTCGCCTTCCTCCAGCCGCAGGCCGGCGAGAAGGTCATGGACCTCTACTCCGGTGTCGGGCTCTTCGCCCGCTTCCTGGCGGAGGCCGTCGGCCAGCAGGGTCGCGTCGTCGCCATCGAGGGCGACCGGCTCGCCACCGGCCACGCCCGCACCAACCTCGCCGACTTCCCGCGCACCAAGATCGAGTGCGGCGCCGTCGCGGACGTCCTCGCATCGTCGTACGACGAGCCCTTCGACCTGGTCGTGCTGGACCCGCCCCGCGAGGGTGCCCGGCGCCAGGTCGTCGAGCAGATCGTGGACCGCGCGCCCCGGGCGGTGGCGTACGTCGCCTGCGACCCGGCCGCGCTGGCCCGCGACGTCGGCATCTTCGCCGAGCACGGCTACACGCTGGAGCGGCTGCGGGCCTTCGACCTCTTCCCGATGACGCACCACGTCGAGTGCGTCGCGCTGCTGACGAGAGTCGGCGCCGGCACACGCTGACGCGCAACTACAGTGGCGCGAGTGCGTCTGGTCTCGGCTGTTCTCGGCTTCCTCCTGAGGAAGGTCGGCCTGGTCGCGGCGGTCGTCTTCTCGTTGTTCCTCGGGCTCCTGCTGATGTCCGCCCTGATCCCGGTCCTGCAGACGGCCGAGGCGGATCGCGATCGTCTCACCGACGTCACGCGGGAACGTGCGCAGCTGGAGGCTGATCTCGCGGAGCTCGAGGACACGTACGCGGAGTCCCAGCGGACGGCCACCGAGTCCCTCACGAGAGCGATCGACGCCGAGATCGATGCAGGGCGCCAGAAGGTCGCGGACCAGGAGTCCGTGGTCCAGGGGCGTCGGGACGAGATCTGCAGCCGCCTGGAGAAGCTGCCCGAGCAGGTGTCTCCGATCGGCCCGAACCCGTGCGAGGACGCGCAGCAGGCACTCGAGGCGGCGGAAGAAGCGCTGGCCACCTTCGAACGCACCCTCTCCGAGGCCGAGACCGATGCCGCCGTCCTTGCGGACCCGACGCTCACCGATGGTCAGAAGCTCGAACAGGTGCGTGAGGACAGCGGGCTGGCGCCGGCCAAGAGGGAGATCGACAACAAGGAGTCGGAGCTGGCCCAGACACGCGCCGAGGAGGAGAGCCTGCAGGAAGCGCAGGGCTCCTGGGCGGGACGGGTCGTCGACCTCTGGGCACGGTCGTGGAGGTGGTTGCTGTGGACGGCCCTGCTCCTCGTCGTCACGCCGGGACTGCTGCGGATCCTCAGCTACTTCGTGCTGATGCCGCTGGTGACCCGGGCGCACAAGCCCATCCACCTGGCGGCTGGTTCGCAGCACGAGGAGGCCAGCCTCCATGCCGCGGTCGCGGAGCGGACCTTGGTGGTCCAGCTGGGCGCCGGCGAGGTGCTGTCCGCGCGGTCCGAGCACGTTCGCCCGGTTCAGGGGAAGGTACGCAGCCGGCTCCTCTACAACTGGTCGTCGCCCTTCGTCAGCTTCGCGGCCGGGCTCTACGGCCTGAGCCGGATCACGGGCGACGGGAACCACACCTCGGCGACCTTGGCGACACCCGACGACCCCGACTCGTACCTCATGCGGATCGACTTCCAGGACCACCCGGGGCTGGTGATGCGCCCCAAGCACGTGGTCGGCGTCATCGGCACTCCCGACCTGACGACGCGGTGGCGATGGGGCATCCAGTCCCTCGCGACGTGGCAGGTGCGCTACATCATGTTCGGAGGCACCGGCAGCCTGATCGTGCAGGGCACTGGTGACGTCGTCGCGACGAATCCCCAGGGCAGGTCCACGAGGATGGACCAGCACCTGGTGATGGGTTTCGACTCGCGCCTGATCGTGGGAGTCAACCGGACCGAGGTGTTCTGGCCGTACCTGTGGGGCAGGACTCCGCTCGTCGACGACGAGTTCGCCGGCTCTCATCCGCTGTTCTGGCAGAAGTCCAGTACGGAGGGGCCCAGCAATCCGATCGCCAGGGTGTTCGACACCTTCTACTCGGCGTTCGGCAAGCTGCTGGGCTTCTGAGCCGGCGAGCCAGCTGAGCGTCGCGGCCCATCGAGGGTCGGGACGGTGCTGCTCAGCGCCGGCTGGCGTAGACCCGGCGTACGACGTCCTCGACGTCGGGCTCCTCGACCGCGAGGTCGAGCACCTCGACGCGCTCGGAGACCGCCGCGAGGACCTTGGCCGCGGTGGTGTGCTCGGCGTCGAAGGCGAGGCGCTGGCGCAGCCCGCCGCCCTCGCTGCCGAGGTGCTCGGTGTCGGGGATGCCGAGCAGGTCGGGGGTCGACTCCACCAGGTCTACGACGAGCACCCGGCGTGCGCCGACGGTGCGGGAGAGCCCGGTCAGGGTGCCGTCCCAGACCAGCGAGCCGCGGTCCACCAGCAGCACCCGGTCGCAGAGCCGCTCGACGTCGCCCATGTCGTGCGTGGTGAGCACCAGGGTGGTGCCGTGGGTGCGGCGCTCGGCGACGAGGAACTCGCGGAGCCGCTGCTTGGAGAGGACGTCGAGGCCGATCGTCGGCTCGTCGAGGATGACCAGGCGGGGGGAGTGCAGGAGGGCGGCGGCCACCTCGGCGCGCATCCGCTGGCCCAGCGAGAGCTGGCGCACCGGGGTGCCGAGGAACTCCTCGAGCTCCAGGCGCTCGACCAGCTCGTCGGTGCGCTCGGTCTCCTGCGTGGCCCCGAGGCCGTGGATCGCTGCCAGGATCCGGAAGGACTCGCGCACCGGCAGGTCCCACCACAGCTGGGACCGCTGCCCGAAGACGACGCCGACCTCGCGGGCCAGCCGGCGCCGGTCGGGCACCGGCCGCAGGCCGCACGTGGTCGCCGATCCGCGGGTGGGCACCAGGATGCCGGTGAGCATCTTGATGGTCGTGGACTTCCCGGCGCCGTTCGCGCCGATGTAGCCGACCGCCTCGCCGGCGTCGATGCGCGCGTCGAGGGCGCCGACGGCCGTCACCGTCCGGCGCGTGAGGCCGTCGCGGACCTTGAAGTCGCGCCCCAGCCCCTCCATCACGATCACGGGCTCGCTCATCCGCCGCCTCCTCGGTAGTGCCGCACGCCCAGCCGCCAGGCGAGCAGGGCCATCGTCCAGGTCCACAGCGCCGCCAGCGGCGCGCACCAGCCCAGCCACCCGGGCATCCACTCGGGACCGGGCAGCCCGAGCAGGGTGATCGCCGGCAGGTACGCCGTGAAGGCCATGGGGAAGAAAAAACCGAACAGCACCTTGAGCGGCCTGTTCCAGACGCTCGCCGGCTGCGTGGCGGCGTACCGCCCGCCGTACACGAACGCGTTGGTGGCCTCGGCCCCGTCGACGAGGAAGAACTGCGCGCCTCCCGCCCAGACGAACATCGCCGCGAAGGTCGCCGTGGCGCTGACCACCGCGACGACGAGCAGCGCGACCGCCGACACCGACCAGTCGAGGTCCGCCACGACCAGCCCCGCGACGAGCGCGACCAGCCCGACGACCGCCCGCGCGAGGCGGCGCAGCGAGATGTCGCTGGTGATCAGCTGGAGCAGCAGCGGCTGGGGGCGGAGGTAGAAGACGTCGAGGGTGCCCGCGCGGAGGTACGTCGGCAGGTTGTCGCAGTGCCCGAAGGCCAGGTCGGCCACGGAGAAGGCGACGTCGGCCAGGCCGAAGACGACCAGGATGGCCGCGAAGTCCAGGCCGCCGATCCGCGGGACGTTGTGGAAGAGCACCCAGACCTCGGCGAGCTCCACGAGCCCGACGAGGAAGGAGCTCAGCAGGTCGACGGCGAAGTTGGCGCGGTAGCTGCGCTGCGAGCGCACCCGGGAGCCGAGCACGGCGCGGTAGGGGCGCAGCGCGGTCTGCAGGTCAGCCACCCTGCACCTCCAGGCGGTGCCGGCCGGCGCGGGTCATCAGGTGCCCCACGAGGGCCATGGCGGCGAGCCAGAAGACCTGGAGCCCGATCAGGCCGAGCGCGTCGAGGCCCGTGCTGCGCCCGGAGATCACGTCGACGGGGTACATCATCATCGACGGGAACGGCGTCACCTCGGCGAGGACCCGCAGCCAGGTCGGGAACAGGTCGATCGGGACGAACAGGCCGGCCAGGAAGCCGGAGACGACCATGTAGAGGATCTGCAGGCCGCGGGTCTCGACCAGCCAGAAGCCGGCCGCGGCGACCAGGTAGACGGTCGTGGCGCTGACGACCAGCGCGAGCAGGAGGCTCAGCGCCCCCGCGACCAGGCCCAGCGGGGACGAGGTGACGTCCATGCCCACCACGAGTGCGCCGATCGCGACCGACGGCAGGCCGCGGGGGAGCAGCGCGAAGAGCGCCTGGCCCACCTCGGAGGTGATGCTGGCCGCCTGCACGTCGAGCGGCCGCAGGAAGTCGACGACGATCGAGCCGTCCTTGATCCGGTCGGCGATGTCGGTGCGGCCGTTGAGGTTGACCGAGCCGAGCATTCCCTGCGAGATCCAGATGTAGGCGCTGATCGAGCCGATGTCGTAACCGTTGAGCTCCCCGCCCGCCGCGCGGACGGTGGCGAAGAGGATCGCGACCTTGAGCAGGCCGAAGGTCGTGTTGGCGACCAGGCCGCCGAACGCCGCGAGCCGGTAGGTCGACTGGCGGCGGATCCCCGCGAGCAGCAGACGGGCGTAGGTCCGCGTCGTGCGCCTCACGCTCCCCAGGAGCGGGGGAGCAGGGAGAGCGGACACAAGCAGGGGATCCTAGCCCGACCCGGCTTGTCCTGGAGTGCACTCGAGGTCCTAGCGTCGGGACCATGACTGAGAAGACCTGGTTCATCACCGGCAGCTCCCGCGGCTTCGGCCGCGAGTGGGCCGTCGCCGCCCTCGAGCGCGGCGACAGGGTCGCGGCCACCGCCCGCGACACCTCGACGCTCGACGACCTCGTCGAGCGGTACGGCGACGCGATCCTCCCGATCCAGCTCGACGTGACCGATCGGGACGCGGACTTCGCGGCCGTCGCGCAGGCGCACGAGCACTTCGGTCGCCTCGACGTCGTCGTCAACAACGCGGGCTACGGCCACTTCGGCTTCGTCGAGGAGCTCACCGAGCAGGAGTTCCGCGACCAGCTGGAGACCAACGTCTTCGGGGCCATGTGGGTCACCCAGGCCGCGCTGCCGTTCCTGCGCGAGCAGGGCTCCGGCCACATCCTGCAGGTGTCGTCGATCGGCGGCATCTCGGCCTTCCCGCTGCTCGGCGCCTACCACGCGTCGAAGTGGGCGCTGGAGGGCTTCAGCCAGTCGCTGGCCGCGGAGGTGGCCGACTTCGGCATCAAGGTCACGCTGATCGAGCCCGGCGGCTTCTCGACCGACTGGTCGGGCGCGTCGGCCGTCCGGTCCGAGCCGCACCCGGCGTACGACGAGATGCGCGACAAGGTCGCCGAGATGCGCAAGGCGCGCGCCGGCGCCGCCGGCGCGGGGGACCCGCAGTCCTCGGCGCTGGCCGTGCTCGAGGTCGTCGACGCCGACGAGCCGCCGCTGCGCGTCTTCTTCGGCGTCGCGCCGATCGGCATCGCCAAGGCCGACTACGAGTCCCGCATGGCGGGCTGGGAGAAGTGGCAGCACGTCGCGGAGCTGGCGCAGGGCTGAGCCCTGGCGCGCCGGCCCTGGACCTGGGCCCGGACGTTTCATCACGGGATGCAGGTCAAGCTGCACTTCCCACGGCGAATTGGCCGTGGGAAGTGCGACCCCGTCTGCATCCCGTGATGAAGCAGCGACGCATGTGATCGCTCCGACAAGGGCACGTCACGGCGGTGACGGCAACCGGCCGAGACCGCAGCCCGGTCCAACGCCTCCTGCTCACCGTCGTGCTGGCCGCCACGGTGACGGGGTTCATCGGCTACGTCGAGAGCGCGGGGCACGTCTCTCTCCTCGCGACGGTCGTGGCCGCGAGCGTTTTCGTGCTGGTCCTCGACCGGATCGATCGAGTGTCTCTTCCCTCGGACTTCGGGCACGACTACGAGGAGGCGGCAGGGAACTGGTCCGATCGTCCCCGGAGACTCTCGGACCTGCCGAGAGCCCAGAGGCGACGGCTCGTCGTCTCAACGACATCCTCGGCCCTGACGGTCGTGCTGCTCGTCCCGATGCTGGTGATCAGCCTCGTGAGGGGCAACGGTGCGGGAGCGGTCGCTGTCGTGGTCATCCTCGCGGCGACGGTGGGCCTCAACTTGGTGCTCTGGCACTGGGTGCGACGACCCGGTCGTCGCTTGCTCGCACGCGAGGCCATCGACGAGCGGATGACCGGTCGCGAGCGCGCGGTGGCACTCGCGGTTGGCTGCGCAACCCTTGGGGCACTCGCGGTGCCGGCGATCGTGTTCCACCTCCTCGCAGGGGAGCCCGCGCTGGCCTGGGTGGCCACGGCTCTCGTCAGCCTGGGCGTGCTGGCCGTGTCCCTCGAGATCACCCGCCGGACGACTCGACGCGCCCGCGAGCAGTCGACGGCACGTTCCGCAGCATGACCACGACCCCGTTGGCCCCGGGCGCCGCCGTTGTCCGATGTCTCGACTTCATGTATCTTGACATCAAGACATATCGGGTCGGCGGGGGATAAGGCTTCCCTTACTTCCCCCGCCCACCGCTCCGGCGGCAAGATGGGCCCGAGCGATCGACGCAACCGACGAGGAGACGACGGATGGCCAGTCAGGACAGCTTCGGTGCCAAGGGCACCCTGGACGTGGACGGGAAGTCCTACGAGATCTTCCGCCTCGACGCGGTCGAGGGTGAGGGTCTGGACGTCGCGAGCCTCCCCTTCAGCCTGAAGGTCCTGCTGGAGAACCTCCTCCGCACCGAGGACGGCGCGGACATCACCGCCGACGACATCAAGGCGATCGCCGGCTGGGACGCGGACGCGGACCCCAGCAAGGAGATCCAGTTCACGCCGGCGCGCGTGATCATGCAGGACTTCACCGGCGTCCCGTGCGTCGTCGACCTCGCCACCATGCGCGAGGCGATGGCCGACCTCGGCGGCGACCCGTCGAAGATCAACCCGCTCGCGCCCGCCGAGATGGTCATCGACCACTCGGTGATCGCCGACGTCTTCGGCACGCCCGAGGCGTTCGGCCGCAACGTCGAGATCGAGTACGAGCGCAACCGCGAGCGCTACCAGTTCCTGCGGTGGGGCCAGGGCGCCTTCGACGACTTCAAGGTCGTCCCGCCCGGCACCGGCATCGTGCACCAGGTCAACATCGAGCACCTCGCCCGCACGATCTTCACCCGCGAGGTGGATGGCGAGCTCCAGGCCTACCCCGACACCTGCGTCGGCACCGACTCCCACACCACGATGGTCAACGGCATCGGCGTGGTCGGTTGGGGCGTCGGCGGCATCGAGGCCGAGGCGGCGATGCTCGGCCAGCCCGTCTCCATGCTGATCCCGCGCGTGGTCGGCTTCAAGCTGAACGGCGACCTGCCCGAGGGCACCACCGCCACCGACCTGGTCCTCACGATCACCGAGATGCTGCGCAAGCACGGCGTCGTCGGCAAGTTCGTCGAGTTCTACGGCCCCGGCGTCTCGGCGCTGCCGCTGGCCAACCGCGCCACGATCGGCAACATGAGCCCGGAGTTCGGCTCCACGATCGCGGTCTTCCCGATCGACGAGGAGACCACGAAGTACCTCAAGCTCACCGGCCGCTCCGACGAGCAGCTCGCGCTGGTCGAGGCCTACGCCAAGGAGCAGGGCCTCTGGCACGACCCGTCGGCCGAGCCGCGCTACTCCGAGAAGCTCGAGCTCGACGTCTCCACCGTCGTCCCGTCGCTCGCCGGCCCCAAGCGCCCGCAGGACCGCGTCTCGCTGTCCGAGGCCAAGGAGGGCTTCCGCGGCGCGCTCGCCGACTACGTCGACGAGAGCGGCGACGAGCAGGGGTACGACGAGACCGTCGCGGAGACCTTCCCGGCCTCTGACGCGCCCTCGCACGAGGGCAACGGCTCGGCCCCGCCGAAGGACTACGTCTCCGCGGCCCCGGCCGACGGCGGCCGCCCGAGCAACCCGGCGCTGGTCACCCTGGCGGACGGCACGAAGTTCGAGCTGGACCACGGCGCCGTCGCGATCGCCGCGATCACGTCGTGCACCAACACGTCGAACCCGTCGGTCATGATCGGCGCGGCGCTGCTGGCCAAGAACGCCGTCGAGAAGGGCCTGACCAGCAAGCCGTGGGTCAAGACCACGCTCGCGCCCGGCTCCAAGGTCGTCTCGGACTACTACGAGAAGGCCAACCTGACGCCGTACCTCGACAAGCTCGGCTTCAACCTCGTCGGCTACGGCTGCACGACCTGCATCGGCAACTCCGGCCCGCTCATCCCCGAGGTCAGCCAGGCCGTCAACGACAACGACCTCGCGGTCGTGTCGGTGCTGTCGGGCAACCGCAACTTCGAGGGCCGGATCAACCCCGACGTGAAGATGAACTACCTCGCGTCCCCGCCGCTGGTCGTCGCCTACGCTCTGGCCGGCTCGATGGACGTCGACCTGTTCAACGACCCGCTGGGCCAGGACCAGGACGGCAACGACGTCTTCATGAAGGACATCTGGCCCTCCGCGCAGGAGATCGAGGACGTCATCGCGACCGCGATCACCTCCGAGATGTTCAGCAAGGACTACGCCGACGTCTTCGCCGGCGACGAGCAGTGGCAGTCGCTCCCGACCCCCGAGGGCAAGACCTTCGCCTGGGACCCGGAGTCGACCTACGTCCGCAAGCCCCCGTACTTCGACGGGATGCCCGACGAGCCCACGCCCGTCGAGGACATCGACGGCGCGCGGGTGCTGCTCAAGCTGGGTGACTCGGTCACGACCGACCACATCAGCCCGGCCGGCGCGATCAAGAAGGACTCGCCCGCGGGCAAGTACCTCGCCGAGCACGGTGTCGAGAACCGCGACTTCAACAGCTATGGCTCGCGCCGCGGCAACCACGAGGTCATGATCCGCGGCACCTTCGCCAACATCCGGCTGCGCAACCAGCTGGCGCCCGGCACCGAGGGTGGCTTCACGCGCGACTTCACCCAGGACGACGCGCCGGTCACCACGATCTACGAGGCCTCCGAGGCGTACGCCGCGGCCGGCACCCCGTTGGTCGTGCTCTGCGGCAAGGAGTACGGCTCCGGCTCGTCG
Source organism: Nocardioides luti (assembly GCF_014212315.1). Classification (NCBI taxonomy): domain Bacteria; kingdom Bacillati; phylum Actinomycetota; class Actinomycetes; order Propionibacteriales; family Nocardioidaceae; genus Nocardioides; species Nocardioides luti. The sequence goes on along the minus strand of NZ_JACKXE010000001.1, from coordinate 552,888 downwards.
CGCGACTGGGCGGCCAAGGGCACCTCGCTCCTGGGCGTCAAGGCCGTCATCGCCGAGTCCTACGAGCGCATCCACCGCTCGAACCTGATCGGCATGGGCGTCATCCCGCTGCAGTTCCCCGAGGGGCAGAACGCCGAGTCGCTCGGCCTGACCGGCGAGGAGACCTTCTCGATCTCCGGGATCACCGCCCTCAACGAGGGCAGCACGCCGAAGACCGTCAAGGTCACCGCCGGCGACGTGGAGTTCGACGCGGTCGTCCGCATCGACACCCCCGGCGAGGCGAACTACTACCGCAACGGCGGCATCATGCAGTACGTCCTGCGGAACCTCCGCAAGGCCTGATCGACACCCGCTCGGCCCGTCGTTCCCCCCCGGGAACGGCGGGCCGTCGGCGTTCTCCGGCGGGGATGCCGCAGACTGACGCGCATGTCCCGTGCACCTCGTCCGGCCGCAGCCGCCGGCATCGTCGTCGTCTCCTGGGCCGCCATCCTCGGCGTCGTGGTCGGCTTCGGCTGGCTGATCACCCACCAGCTCAAGAGCTCGGTCAACCCGTGGGACAACGACGTCTCACGCTGGTTCGCCGATCAGCGCTCGTCGACGCTGAACCCGCTCGGCGACATCGGCACGTTCTTCGGCGAGACCATGGTCGGCTGGGGCGTGGCCGCCCTGGCCGCGGTCGTCTTCTGCGTGTGGCGCCGCACCTGGCTGCCGGCCCTGTTCATGGGGCTCGTCGCCGCCGGCATCGGCGGGCTCTACGCGATCACCACCTCGATCGACACGCGCCAGCGGCCGCCGGTCAAGATCCTGGACCCGGGCCTGGTGCCCGACCACAGCTTCCCGTCCGGCCACGTGGCGACCGCCGTGGCGGCGTACGGCGGGATCGTGCTGCTCTCGCTGGTCTACGCACGGGCCTCGCGCCGCTGGGTCTGGTTGCTGCTGGTGCTGCCGGTGTTCGTGCTGCTGGCGCGGCTCTACCAGGGCGCGCACCACCTGACCGACGTGCTGACCAGCGTCGTCTACGCGTCGGTGTGGCTGCTGGTGCTGTCGCGGACCGTGCTGAGCCGGGTGCCGGTCAGTAGCGGACGCTGACCGTCCCCGCCGCCGGGTCGATCCGGCAGTCCCCGCCGTGCGGGACGACGAGGTTCGGGTCCGTGTGCCCGAGGTCGACGTCGAGCACGACCGGCACGTCGGGGGAGTACTCCGCGAACGCGGCCAGCACCGCCGCGTGCTGCGCCTCGACGTAGGCCGCGCGGAAGGACGGGTCGTCGGGCGTCCCGAAGACCCAGGCGCGGGGCCGACCCATGAGCAGCCCGGAGAACCGCTGCAGCAGCCCGCGCTCGCCGAGGCACATGAGCACCTCGCCGACGTACTGGGCGCTCGGCAGCTCCTCCGACGTCTCGAGGAACAGCACGCAGCCGTCGTACGCCGCGTCCTCCAGGAGGTAGCGACCGGTCCGGAGCTGGAAGTCGACGATCTCCAGGCAGCCGCCCCACAGCCGGCCCTCGACGGGAGGGCTGTCGGCGGCGACCTGGTGCCACTGCCAGCCGGTGCCCGGCAGCATCGGCGGCTCGGTCTCGAGGTGCGCGGGGTCGCCCCAGTCGCGGTTCATGTCGGTGAAGTCGACCGCCGGCTCGAGGTCGAACCAGCCGCTGCCGAACAGCGCCGCCTCGAAGGAGCGCGCGCTCTGCTCGTGCATCGCCCCGTCGCGGCCGAGCATCGTCATCACGGTCCCGCCGGAGTAGGACACCAGGCCCTGGCCGAACAGGAAGTGGTGGAGGTTGGTGTTGTCGCTGAGCCCGAAGAACGGCTTGGGGTTCTCCCGCAGCAGGTCGGCGTCGAGGTGGGCCAGCACCTTGATCTGGTCGTTGCCGCCGATGCTCGTGAGCACCGCGCGGATGTCGGGGTCCGCGAACGCCGCGTGCACGTCGGCCGCCCGCTGGGCCGGGCTGGCGCCCAGCTTGCGGGTGGTGGGGAACTCGACCGCGCGCACCTCGTAGCGCTCCTCCAGGCGGCGCAGCCCGAGGTCGAAGGGGTGCGGGAAGACCGCGGGCAGCGCGGTGCCGGGGGAGAGGACGGCGACGCGGTCGCCGGGGCGGGGCTTGTCGGGGTAGTGCATCTGCCGACCGTAGGGCCCGGCGCGGAAGTTCTCACCCGACTTCCCCCTCCTTCTGCGCCTCCGACGACGTAGTGGTCTGTGAGGCTGGTCGAGGAGGACCCATGAGCACGCTGCACGAACGCCTGGCCGCGCTGGCCGACGAGGCGCCGTCCGCCCTGCCCGAGACCGGGTTGTGGGAGCGGGGGCGGCGCTACGGGCGGGTGCGCCGCGCCGGCACCGTCGCGATCGCGCTGGTCGCCGTGCTGGTCCTGGTCGGGATCGCCGGGGTGACCTGGCAGCAGGGACGGGTGCCCGACCCGGCGCCCGCCGGTCCTGCCCCGGGGCTGCCGGACCGGATCTGGTCGCCGAGCCCCTGGCTGGACGGCACGGAGGAGGGCGGTCCGCTGGGGCAGCTCGCCGCGCTGCTCCCCGCGGCTCGCGGGGAGATGGTCGGCAGCCACCTCGCGCTGGTGGGGATCTCGGCCGAGACGGGGGACTACCGCTTCCTGGACCTCCCCGACGCGGCGTACCAGCTCGGCATCACCGACGCGGCGCTGTCGCCCGACGGGCGGCACGTGGCCTACTGGCTGACCGGCACCCCGTCGGGGGCCGCCAACCCCGGCTCGGCGGAGGTCCCGGTCGTGGGCGTGGGGCTCTACGACACGACGACGGGCGAGGTGACGGCGTACCGCCCGACCGTCGAGCACGGGCTGATGCCGATGACGCTCGCCTGGGCCGACGCCGACCACCTCGTCGTCGACGCCGGCCAGATCACCGAGAGCGCCGCGGAAGGGGGCAGCGGCTTCGGTGCGTCGTCGGACGGTCCGCAGATCTGGACGGTCGGCGAGCCGGGCCCGGCGGCCGCCACCGAGGGGCGGGGCGCGCGGTACGTCGCCGCCGCCGGGGCAGGCCTCCTGCTGAGGGACGGCTCGCACCACAGCGTCGTCGTCAGCCGGGTCGAGGACCCGAGCGCCACGCTGACGAGGTTCCGCGTGCCCGGGGACGAGGGGCTGGTGGTCAGCCGGGCGCTGGACGCCACGGCGACCCGGTTCGCCACCCTGGACCCGGGCGTCACCCCGGGCGACCTGCTGGCCGGCCCGATCTCGGACGGCGGGGCCGGAGGACCGCGACAGGCCCAACTCGTGCGGGTCCCGCGGACCGGGAGCACGGTGTCCGTGCTCGGCTGGACCGACCCCGAGCACGTGGTGACGCTCCGCGAGCTGGGGCCGGGCTCCGAGGGCATGGACGTGGTGCGGGTGACGGTGCCGTCGGGCGGCGCCGAGACGCTGATCCGCTCGACCGCCCACGAGTCGCTCAACCTCCAGCTCGCGACCGACCTGCTGGCCGACCCGACGGTGGCGGGGGTGGAGCCGCCGACGCCGCTCGACCCGCGGCTGACGGTGCTTCTCGGCGTGCTCGCCCTCGGTGCGGGCGGGCTCGGGCTGCGCTGGTGGAGGCGACGTGTCCGGGCCTGACGCGTCGGGGCGGTCGGCCGGGCCCGGTCGGGCCGGGTTCGAGGAGTTCGTGGCGGCCCGTCGGCAGGCGCTGCTGCGGACGGCGTACCTCCTCACGGGCAGTCACGACGACGCCGAGGACCTGGTGCAGGTGGCGCTGGTCAAGGCCGTGCCGCACTGGGGCCGGATCGCGCACCACCCGGAGCCGTACGTCCGGACGATCCTGGCGCGGGAGAGCGTGTCGCGCTGGCGCCGCCGACGGTGGCGGGAGGTGCCGACCGAGGTGCTGCCGGACCGGGTGGCGCCCCCGGGTGTCGACAGGAGCGACGGCCTGGACCTGCGCGCGGCGCTCGCGCTGCTCGCGCCGCGGCAGCGGGCGGTGGTCGTGCTGCGCTACTACGAGGACCTCACCGAGCGGCAGACCGCCGACGCGCTGGGGGTGTCGGTGGGCACCGTGAAGTCGCAGGCGCGCGACGCGCTCGCCCGGCTGCGGACGCTCGTGCCCGGGCTCGACGACGAGACGGCGACCACCCGCGGGTAGCCGGGTCCTAGCTCGGCGGCGGTGAGCTGCGGATCGGGGTGCCCGGGATGGAGAGGGCCGTGCCGGTCACGCCGGTCAGCGCGTTCTCGCACGTGCCCGAGGGGATCGAGCAGCTGAGCAGGTGCCAGACGTCGCCGTCCGGCGGGGAGATCAGCGAGGCCGTCTCCACCTCGACGGTGAACGAGTCCGGCGCCAGCCAGACCAGCTGGCGGACCGGGCCGTCCGGGATCGCCGGGGTGACGTCGTCGCCGCCGTCGAAGGTGCGGACCCGGAGCCTGTCCTGCGCTCCGAATGACGTCACGTAGCCGCCCGAGGGGGAGAGGCGGTGCTGCTGGAGGAGCCGGACGGTGCGGGTCCCGTGCTGATCGACCATCGGCCGGCGGTACGGCTGGGCGATGTAGTCGTTCGGGACCGCGCTCGGGGTGTAGGCGGCATGGTCGTCGAGGAAGACGCACGCGATCACGTCGCAGGACGTCGGGATCCGGTCGGCCAGCACGATCCGGTGCCGGACGCTGTCGTAGACGCGCAGGTCGCCGCTGCCGGCCCCCGCGAAGGCGACGTACCGTCCGCCCGGGTCCGCCGTGAGGCGGGTCCACGCCGGGTCCGAGCGCCCGATCCGGCGCACGTCCCCGCCCTCGACGGCGTACGTCGCCCCGCGGGTGTCCTGCACGACGAAGCCGGTCCGGGTCTGCAGGAAGGTCGCCGGGTGGGCGATGCCGGTGTCGATCGGACCGTCCGGGGTGCGGATCACCGAGCTGAGCATGACCGCCGGGACCACGTGGTGCTGGGCCGCCGGGGTGGGCTCCGGAGCCGGCTCGGACGACGAGGCCGCAGCCGCCGGCGACGAGCTGTCCGGCGCCGGGGCCTCCGCGCTCGGCGTACAGCCGGCGAGCGCGACCAGCGCCGCCACCCCTGCCACCGCGCCCGCGCGCCACCCCGTCACCGGGCCATCCTCCACCGCCCGGGCTAGGTTGGGGACATGATCGTGGCCTTCAGCATCTCCCCGACCGCCGCCGACGAGACGGGCGGTGTGTCCGAGGCCGTGGCCGCCGCCGTGCGCGTCGTGCGCGAGTCCGGGCTGCCCAACGAGACCAACGCGATGTTCACGAACATCGAGGGCGAGTGGGACGAGGTGATGGCGGTCGTGAAGCAGGCCGTCGAGGTCGTCGCCGCCGTGTCGCCGCGGGTCGGGCTGGTGCTCAAGGCCGACATCCGCCCGGGGTACGACGGCCAGCTGACCGCCAAGGTCGAGCGGGTCGAGCGCGCCCTGGAGCGCTGATGTCGGAGCTCTTCCCGCCCCGTCCCGAGACCGACGCCGAGTCGGACGCCCAGTCGGACTCCGCGCCCGGGCCGGTGTACGGACCCGAGCGCGAGCCCGCCCCCGAGCCGCGTCGCAGCCGGTGGCCCATCGTGCTGGCGATGGGCTCCGCGGTCCTCGTGATCGCGCTCGCCGTCCTCGTCCCGGTGGCCGTCCAGCAGGTGCGGGCCGACCAGGACGCCCAGGACGCGACGGTGGCGGCCGCGAACCTCGACGACGTGCAGGTGTTCGTCGACGAGCGCACCGACCACGTGTCGGGCGACGTCGACTACGACGCCGTCCCGCCCGCCGGCGGCCCGCACGACCCCGAGTGGCTGGACTGCGGCGCCTACGACGCCCCGGTCCGCGACGAGAACGCCGTGCACGACCTCGAGCACGGCGGCGTCTGGATCACCTACGACCCGGACCTCGACGCGGCCGACGTCGCGACGCTGGAGGCGGCGCTGCCCGAGGACGGGATCATGTCGCCGTACGACGGCCTGCCGGCGCCGGTCGTCGTGACGGTCTGGGAGCGCCAGCTCCGGCTCACGGGCGCCGACGACCCGCGGCTGGCGCTGTTCGTCGCCGCCTTCGGCGACGGCCACACCGCGCCCGAGCCGTTCGCCTCGTGCGCCGGCGGACTCACCGACGGCAGCGGCGGCGACAGCACGACCGTGTGAGTTACGGCTGGCCCGCGCGCTCGGCGGAGGCCTGGCGCTCGACGGTGCGGAAGCCCAGGTCGCGGTAGACCGGCAGCCCGTGCCCGTCCCGGCTGCCGACGACCAGCAGCCGCTCCACGCCCGGGTGCTCGCGCGCCTGGCGCCCCGCGAGGTGCACGAGGGTCCCGGCCAGCCCGCGGCCGCGGAAGTCGCGGAGCACGTCGACGGCCTGCATCCGGACCACGCCGTCGCCGGTCGGCACGGTGCCGATCCCGGCGACCATCCGCTCGCCCTCGAACGCGCCGAACCAGCACCCGCCGCTCCGCTCCGCGATCCGGCGTTCGGTCGCGACCCGGCGCTGCACCGTGTCGGCGGTCGCGCCCGAGCACTCCGCGACCAGCTCGACGCGCTGCTGCCAGTCGGTGTCGCCGTGCAGAGGACGCACGCGGGCGGACAGGTGCGGGCTGCGGGGCGCCGCGGGCTCGGCGGCGGTCAGGGCCTCGGTGAGTGCGACCCGGAAGCCCGCACGCTCGAGGGGGTCGAGGTCGTCCGGCGTCGCGTGCGGGTCGTCCACGGCGTACGCCCGGTGCCGGGCATCGGGGAACGTCTCGCGGAAGAGGTCGTCGAGGCGGCCCAGCTCCGGCGTGGTGGGTCGCCGGCGGAGGAGGAGGAAGTTGGCCCAGGTCGCGGTGGGCCGGTCGGGGGACCGGACGGCCACGAAGTTGCGGTGGTGCTCGACCGTGCTGCCCCCGAGGGCGAGCAGGGCCAGGTCGGAGCGCCACGACACCGACAGCACCTCCATGCGCGGAGGCTAGCGTCCCGGCACGGCTCGGGTGGGTCGCGCGCGAGACGTTGTCGTTTCGTCGCGGTAACCCCCGGCGTCACCGGCAACCCGCTGGGGAGCCGGCTGACAGGATGGCCCGATGGACTCCGAGACCCGCACCTACCGCACCGGCGACCGCGAGGCGGTCCTCGACCTCACGGCCGACTGCACGGCGTACGCCGCCGGCCGCGGCGACGGGCTGCTCCACGTCTTCGTGCCGCACGCCACCGCCGGGATCGCGATCCTCGAGACCGGCGCCGGCAGCGACGACGACCTGCTGGCCGCCCTCGCCGACCTGCTCCCGGCCGACGACCGGTGGCAGCACCGGCACGGCAGCCCGGGCCACGGGCGCTCGCACGTGATGCCCGCGATCGTGCCGCCCTACGCCACCGTCCCGGTGCTGGACGGTCGCCTGGCGCTCGGCACCTGGCAGAGCATCTGCCTCGTGGACCTCAACGTCGACAACCCCGTCCGCGAGGTGCGGCTGAGCTTCCTGGCGGACCGCGGATGAGCGCGACGTCGATCCGGGAGGCGCGGCCCGCGGACCGTGAGGGCGTACGCCGGGTGGTGCGCGAGGCCTTCGACGGGCACGGCGACGACGTCGTCGCGATGGTCGACGCACTGGACGCCTCGGGCGCCACCCGCACCAGCCTCGTGGCCGAGGCGGACGGAGCGGTCGTGGGCCACGTCCAGCTCAGCCGCTCCTGGGTGGACGCCCGTCGCGCCCTGGTCGAGGTGCTGGTGCTCAGCCCGCTCGGCGTGCTGCCGTCGCACCAGGGGTCCGGGACCGGGACGGCGCTGCTGAGCGCCGCGGTCGCGGCCGCCCGCGCCTCGGGCGCACCGGCCGTGTTCCTGGAGGGCTCGCCGGACTTCTACGGCGCCCGGGGGTGGGAGCGGGGGAGCGCGCTCGGCTTCGAGCGGCCGTCGGTGCGGATCCCGGACCCGGCGTTCCAGGTGGTCGCGTTCGACGCCCGCGAGGAGTGGATGACCGGGCGGCTGGTCTACGCCGAGCCGTTCTGGGCGCTGGACTGCGTCGGCCTGCGCGACCCGCTGCTCGCGGAGCTCGAAGCGCGCTTCGCGGTGGGCTGACCGCCGGGACCACCGTTCGGTCGAACAGGTGTTCGACCATGGCGTACGCTCGAGCCATGCCCACGTACGTCGCCCCGCCCGGCTGGCCCGCCGAGGTCCGCCCGCCCGACGCCCCCGACTGGGAGCGGACGGCGCACAACTGGCTGCTCGACATCTGCCCGCCGGACTACCGCGGCTATCCCGCGCTCCGGCGCCACCTGGTCGTGCTGGCCCGCTTCGCCGTGCTCCACGTCGAGGCCTCCCAGGCCGCGGCGCGCCGCGGGATCAGCGAGGCCCGCTCCGACCTGCGCGACGTGGCTCTGCTCGACGTCGTCGAGGCGGCCGTGCAGACCTGGCAGGCCGAGGACGCCCGCCTGCAGGGCCTGCGCCGCGCGGTCGGCCTCGTCGAGGAGGCGATCCGCGGGCGGCGGTTCGTGGCGCGGCTCTGACCCGCGGGCTCAGCGCCGGCGGTTCGACAGCATCGTGACCACGAGCACCAGCAGCGCGATCGGGACCAGCACGACGATCGCGATGATGAGCAGCTCGAAGACGCCCAGACCGAACATGGCTCGACGGTACCCCCGTCCGTGGCGCCTATGTGGTTGATCGGTGTCATCCGGTGACACCGATCGACCACACAGGGCGTGGTGGTTTCGAGACAGGCGCCAGGGCGCCTTCCTCAACCACCGGGTGACGCCAGGGCGCCTTCCTCAACCACCGGGTGACGCCAGGGCGCCTTCATCACCCACCGGGTGACGCCAGGGGTGGTTTCGAGACGGTCGCTGCGCGACCTCCTCAACCACCGGGGCAGTCAAAGGGTGTCGGTGGAGCCGAGCCGCCACAGGGCGAGCCCGCGGACGCCGTACGACGCGGCGAGGGCCTGCCGCTTGCGGAACGACCGGCCGTCGGACCACCACAGGACCGTGCCGTTGGAGAGGCGGGCGGTCCACTCGGCCGCCCGGCGCTTCCAGACGGCCTTCGCGCCGTCCTTCTGCACGAGTCGGCGGGCGGCGGGGACCGTCACGGTGCGGCCGGTGCCGTGCTTCGGCCAGGTGTAGCCGTAGCCGGCCACGCCGAGGTCGACCTGGTCCACCGGCACCCTCGAGGTCAGGGTGTCGAGGACGTCGCGCTGCCACGCGAGGCCGCCGACCGGCCCGGGGCCGGACCAGCCGGGGCCGTGCTGGTCGTAGGTCATCACCGCGACCACGTCGGCCACCCCGGCGATCGCCGCCAGCCTGTAGCCGCGGGCCCGGAACTCCCGCAGGTCGGTGGAGGCCATCAGGTCGACGGTGACCGTCTTCGCAGCCGGCATCCGGGACTGCAGCTCGCTCATCAGCAGCACCAGCCCGTCGGCGTCCTTGCGGTGCAGCGACTCGAGGTCGACGGTGATGCCGTCCCAGCCCTGGTCGACGGCGATGTCGGCGAGCCGCTGGGCGACCGCCCGCACGTGGTCGTCGTCGCGGAGCAGCCGGGCCGCCGCGGTGGAGTCGAAGTCGCCGATCTCGCTGCTGTAGTTGTGGATCAGCAGCTCGGCACGCAGGCCGTCGTCGTGCGCGGTGCCCAGCAGGCGCACGGCGCCGTCGCTCGGGTCGGCGACGCCGGCCCCGTCGGAGTCGAGGGCGACGCCGTCGACGCCGAGCTCGTCGAGCCCGGAGGCGTTGTCGTGGACCAGCCGGTCGGGAGCGCCGTCCAGCACGTAGCCGGTCACCAGCGGCGCCGCCTGGCCCCGCGGGTCGGCGTGGGCGGCCGCCACGGGGGAGGCGGGCAGGACGGTGGAGGAGGTCGCCGCGAGGACGATCGTGGCCAGGAGTGCCGTCGCCGACGACGTACGGCGGGAGCTCGGTCCCGAGTGGTGCCGCTGCATGCCCCGCACGATGCCACGGCGGCGCCGGGTCGGCAGGCCTTCGCCGGTAACCTGAGCGCCGTGCACCGGTTCTCCAGCGTCGCCCTCGTCGACCCCCGCGGGTGGGTCCTGCTCCAGGAGCGCGACGAGCACCCGGTGATCGACCCCGAGCGCTGGGGCTTCCCGGGCGGCAGCGTGGAGGAGGGCGAGACCTACGAGCAGGCGGCCTACCGCGAGCTCGAGGAGGAGACCGGGGTCCGCCTCGACGGTGGTCTCGAGGCGCTCGGCCCGTTCCTGGTCTTCCACGAGCACTGCGGCCAGGACGACGAGTTCACCCTGTTCGTCGGGGCCACCACCCTCACCGACGCCGGGATCGAGTGCCACGAGGGTCGCCAGATGGTCTTCGTCGACCCGGCCGTGGCGCCGACGCTCGACCTCACCGCCGCCGCGGGCATCGCCCTGCCCGCCCTGCTCGACTCGCCGGCGTACGCCGCTGCCGTCGCCCCCACCACCGCGTGACCCCCGCGTGATCGCGGGCGTCTCCACGGGTGCCCTGGCGCTCGTGTTCCTGGCCGTCCTCGTGGGCAGCACCATGCAGGCCGTCGTCGGCCTCGGCATCGGCCTGGTCGCCGCGCCGGTCATCACGATGGCCGAGCCGCAGCTGATGCCGGGCGTGCTGATCGCGCTCGCGCTGCTGCTCCCGTGCGTGACCCTGCTGCACGACCACGAGGACATCGACTGGCCCGGCCTCAACTGGTCGCTCCCGTCGCGCATCGTCGGCACCGCCCTCGGCGTCTGGGTGGTGTCGCACCTGTCCGAGCGCGAGCTCGGGATCTCCGTCGGGGGCATGGTGCTCGTCGCGGTGCTGCTGACCTGGAAGGTCGTGACGGTGCCGATCACCCGCACCAGCCTGAGCGTCGCCGGCTTCATCGGCGGCGTGACCGGGACGGCCACCTCGATCGGCGGGCCGCCGTACGCCCTGCTCTACCAGCACCGCCCGCCGCACCAGATCCGCAGCACGATGGCGGTCTACTTCCTCATCGGCGCCGCGATCAGCCTGGTCGGCCTGACGATCTCGGGTGACCTGACCCTGCACCAGCTGCACGCGTGCGCGGTGCTGCTCCCGGCCGTCGTGCTGGGCGTGGTCGCCGGGATCCCGCTGCGGCGTCGGCTCCCGGCCCACGTCGTCCGGCCCGCCGTGCTGGTCATCAGCGCGGCCAGCGCGGTCGTGCTCGTCGTCCGTTCCCTCGCGGGCTGAGCGACGGGGCTTGACCGGTGCGCCACGATGGCCCGGTGAGCAGCCAGCGCATCGACGTCGTCCTCGTCCCCTCCCACGGCGCCGAGGACGTGGTCGTCGCGACCCACGGTCCCGACGAGGGGTCGGTGTTCACCGGGACCGAGGACGGCAGCGTCTACCGGGTCTCCCACGACGGCCGCCGCATCGAGCGGGTCGCCCAGACCGAGGGGCGCCCCCTGGGGCTCGAGCTCGACGGCGACGGTCGCCTGCTGGTGTGCGACGCGCGTCGCGGCCTGCTGCGCGTCGACACCGCGAGCGGCGCGGTCGAGCGGGTCACGGACTCGGTCGCCGGCCGCCAGATGCGCTTCTGCAACAACGCCGCCATCGCGGGCGACGGCACGGTGTGGTTCTCCGACTCCTCCACGCAGTTCGGCATCGACCGCTGGAAGGACGACTTCGTCCAGAACACCCGCACGGGGCGGCTGCTCCGCCTGGGCACGGACGGTGCCGTCGATGTGGTGCTCGACGGGCTGGCCTTCGCCAACGGGGTCGCGCTCAGCGCGGACGAGTCGTACGTCGCGGTCGCCGAGACCGGGGCCCGCACGGTGGTCCGCCACTGGCTCACCGGGGAGCGGGCCGGCACCCGCGACTTCCTCGTGCAGGACCTGCCGGGCTACCCCGACAACATCGCCCGCGGCTCCGACGGCCTGGTCTGGGTCACGATCGCCTCACCGCGCGACCCGGTCGTCGAGCGGCTCCAGACGAGCCCGCCCTGGCTGCGCCGCCAGGTCACCCGGATCCCCGAGAGGGTCCAGCCGAAGCCGAAGCGCACCGTCCGCGTCCAGGCGTACGACGACGCGGGGGCCCTGGTGCACGACGTCGACGTCGACACGCCGGGCTACCACATGGTGACCGGCGTCCGGGAGCACGAGGGCCGGGTCTGGCTCGGCAGCCTGCACGAGCCCGCCATCGCGGTCGTCACCCTCTAGCCGCGTAGACTCGGCCGCTATGGGAACTCTCGACTCGATCACCTCGCCGCGCGCCCTGCGCGACCTCGGTGACGCCCAGCTGGAGGCCCTGGCGGCCGAGATCCGCGACCTGATGATCCGCACGGTCGCGACGAACACCGGTCACCTCGGTCCGAACCTCGGCGTCGTGGAGCTGACGCTCGCGATCCACCGCGTCTTCGACTCGCCGACCGACCGCATCGTCTTCGACACCGGCCACCAGTCCTACGTGCACAAGCTCGTCACCGGCCGCGCCGGCGACTTCGGCACGCTGCGCCGCGAGGGCGGCATGAGCGGCTACCCCAGCCAGGCCGAGTCGGACCACGACATCGTCGAGAACTCCCACGCCTCCACGGCGCTCAGCTACGCCGACGGCCTCGCGAAGGCCTACACGATCCGCGGCGAGAACCGCCACGTCGTCGCGGTCATCGGCGACGGCGCCCTCACGGGCGGCATGGCGTGGGAGGCCCTGAACAACATCGCGATCGCGAAGAAGAGCCGCCTGGTCATCGTCGTCAACGACAACGGCCGCTCCTACACGCCGACGATCGGCGGCCTCGCGACCGCGCTGACCGCGCTGCGCACGAGCCCGCGCTACGAGAACGTCCTCGACCTCGTCAAGCGCCGGCTCAACGCGGTGCCGGGCGTCGGCCCGGCGGCGTACGACGCCCTCCACGCGATGAAGAAGGGCGTCAAGGACGCCCTCGCGCCCCAGGGCCTCTTCGAGGACCTCGGCCTGAAGTACGTCGGTCCCGTCGACGGGCACGACCGCGCCGCGATGGAGCAGGCGCTGAGCCAGGCCAAGAAGTTCAACGGCCCCGTGATCGTGCACGCGATCACCCGCAAGGGCTACGGCTACGACCCGGCCGAGCGGCACGAGGCCGACCAGTTCCACGCGCCCGGCCCCTTCGACGTGCAGACCGGCGCCGAGAAGCCCAAGGGCCGGATCTGGACCGACTACTTCTCCGACGCCATCGTCGAGGTCGGCGAGCGCCGCCCGGACGTCGTCGGCATCACCGCCGCGATGATGCACCCGGTCGGGCTCGACGCCTTCCAGGCCCGCTTCCCCGAGCGCACCTTCGACGTCGGCATCGCCGAGCAGCATGCGGCCACGTCCGCCGCAGGCCTCGCGCTCGGCGGGCTGCACCCGGTCGTCGCGCTGTACGGCACGTTCCTCAACCGCGCCTTCGACCAGGTGCTGATGGACGTCGCCCTGCACAAGTGCGGCGTCACCTTCGCGCTGGACCGCTCCGGCGTCACCGGGGACGACGGCGCCAGCCACAACGGCATGTGGGACATGTCGATCCTCCAGGTGGTGCCGGGCCTGCGGCTGGCGGCCCCGCGCGACGCGACCCGGCTGCGCGAGTTGCTCGACGAGGCCGTCGACGTCGACGACGCCCCGACCGTGCTGCGCTACCCCAAGGGCCCGCCGCCCGAGGACATCCCGGCGGTCGGCAAGGCCGGCGGCACCGACGTGCTCCTGCGCAACGGCCCCCGGGACGTGCTCGTCGTCGGCATCGGCTCGATGGCCGGCACCGCCGTCGAGGTGGGGGAGCGGCTCGTCGCCCAGGGCATCGGCGTCACCGTCATCGACCCCCGCTGGGTCATGCCGGTCGACCCCGCGATCGTCGACCTGGCCCGCGAGCACCGGCTGGTCGTCAGCATCGAGGACAGCGGCCGGGTGGGCGGCGTCGGCTCGAGGCTGCTCCAGACCCTCAACGACGCCGGCGTGCGCACGCCCTTCCGCCTGCACGGCATCCCGCAGGAGTTCCTCGACCACGCGAAGCGCAACGCGATCCTGGAGCGGATCGGGCTCACCCCGCAGGCGCTCGCCCTCGGGATCGTCGAGGACATGAGCGCGCTCGCCGAGGGCCGGGCCACGGTCGATGCCGACCGGCTCGGCTAGCCGGTTCCTCGCGCTCGCCCTCGCGGCGAGCTGCCTGGTCGCGTGCTCGGACGACGGCTCGGACGAGCCGCCGGCGCCCCGCGCGCCCGTCGCCGCGGACGTCGCCCGCGCGATCACCAAGGCCCTGGACCGCCGCGCGACCGCGGTCCGGGAGGCCGACCCCACGACGTACGACAAGGGCCTGGCGCCGGGCCGCCGCTTCGCGCAGCGGCAGCACACCTACTTCGCCAACCTCACCCAGCTCCCGCTCTCGACCTTCGACTACACCCTCGACCCGGCGAGCCTGGTGCGCGACGGCGACGCCTACTGGGCGGTGGTCCGGGTGCGGATGCAGCTGGATGGTTTCGACGACCGGCCCGTGACGACTCCGGACCGCTACCTCTTCCGACCGGCGCGGCCCGGCTCGTCCCGGATGGTGCTGGCGTCGACGACCGACGCCGCCTGGGAGAAGCGCAACCACGTCGAGCCGCAGCCGTGGGACTCCGGCCCGATCGAGGTCCGCACCGGGCCGGGCGTCCTCGGCATCTTCGACGCCGGGAGCGTGCAGCACGCCGGCACCGTCGTCGGCTCGGTGGTCGACGCCATCGCGGGCGTGTCCGCCTTCGTGCCCTACCCCTGGACCCGGGCGGTGGTCGTCTACGCCCTCTCGACCAACGACTTCCTGAGCTCGATCGACGACCTGCCCACCGGTGACCCGGAGACCCTCGACGGCGTGGCCTTCCCCGTGCCGGTCGCGCCGGGGAGCCGTCGGCTGGCGGCGACGCGCTTCGTGCTGAACCCGTCGATGCTGGGGCGCTCCGGCCGCGAGCAGGAGCGGCTCGTGCGCCACGAGGTCACCCACGTCGCCGTGGGCGCGCACGACGACGGGGCACCGGTCTGGCTCAGCGAGGGGCTGGCGGAGTACGTCTCCGTCCGCCCGCTCGCGCCGCAGGACCGCGCGATCAGCCCCGAGGGTCTCGCGGCCGCCAAGGCCGGCCTCGACGGCCTGCCCGGCGACGACACCTTCAACGGCCCGGACGCGCGCCAGCACTACGCGGTCTCCTGGTGGGCGTGCGAGTACGTCGCCTCGGCGTTCGGCAGCCCGGCCCTGTGGTCGCTGCTGGACGCGATGGCCGCGAAGGGCGCCGACCCCGACGAGGTGCTGCAGCAGCAGCTCGGCCTGACGCCGGAGTCGCTGGCGAAGCGCGCCGGCCGGCTGATCGTCGCGACGTACGACCCCGACTCGCTGCTGCCGCCCGAGTCCACGCCGTCGCCGACGCCCTCCTCGTCACCGTCGGCGTCGCCGTCCGGGAGCCCGTCGGGGTCACCCTCCGGGAGCCCGTCCGGCAAGGCGTCCGGGTCCGCGTCCCCGTCCCCGGAGAGTCCCTCGCCCACCTCCACCGGCTGAGCGTCGCGAGGGGTTACGTTCTGCGGCATGAACGTGCTGCGCACCAAGTCCGTCGAACAGTCCATGGAAGACACCGAGGACCCGGACTTCAAGCTCAAGAAGTCCCTGTCGGCCCTCGACCTGACCGTCTTCGGCATCGGGGTGATCATCGGTGCCGGCATCTTCACGCTGACCGGCACCGCCGCCTCCCAGTTCGCCGGGCCGGGCGTCGTGTTCTCCTTCGCGATCGCCGCGGCGTGCTGCGGCCTCGCGGCGCTCTGCTACGCGGAGTTCGCCTCGACCGTGCCGGTCTCCGGGTCGGCGTACACGTTCTCCTACGCCACCATGGGCGAGCTCGTCGCCTGGATCATCGGCTGGGACCTCATCCTGGAGCTGATGCTCGGCGCCTCCGTGGTCGCCCAGGGCTGGAGCACCTACTTCGTGACCTTCCTCGAGGAGATCGGGCTCGGCTGGCCCGACTCGGTCGGCCCGGCCGACCCCGCGACGTTCTCCTGGGGCCACGTGAACCTCGCCGCGCTGCTGCTCGTCCTGGTGCTGACGGCGCTGATCGCCGTCGGCATCAAGGAGTCGATGCGCGTCAACCTGGTGCTGGTCGGCGTGAAGCTCTTCATCGTGCTGTTCGTGATCGTGGCCGGGCTGTTCTTCATCAAGGGCGGCAACTACTCGCCGTTCATCCCGCCGGCCGCCGACACCCCCACCGCGGGCGGGCTGACCCAGCCGCTCATCCAGTGGGCCTTCGGCCTCGAGCCGTCGACGTACGGCGTGCTCGGTATCATCTCCGGCGCCTCGATCGTGTTCTTCGCCTACATCGGCTTCGACGTGGTCGCCACGACCGCGGAGGAGGCCAAGAACCCGCAGAAGGACCTGCCCCGCGGCATCATCTTCTCGCTGGTGATCTGCACGATCCTGTACATGGCGGTCGCGCTGGTGATCACCGGCATGGTCCGCTACGACAAGATCGACACCGAGGCCGCGCTGGCCTCGGCGTTCCAGTCCGTCGGCCACGACGGCTTCGCCACGCTGATCGCCGCGGGTGCCGTCGCCGGTCTCACCACCGTCGTCATGACGCTGCTCATCGGCGCCGTCCGTGTGCTGTTCTCGATGAGCCGCGACGGCCTGCTGCCGCACGCCTTCGGCAAGACCAGCGCCCGCACGGGCACCCCGGTCCGGATCACCCTCACCATCGGCGGCCTGGTCGCCGCCGTCGCGGCGTTCACCCCGATCGACAAGCTCGAGGAGATGGTGAACATCGGGACGCTGTCGGCGTTCGCTCTCGTCTCGATCGCCGTGCCGATCCTGCGCAGGACCCGCCCCGACCTCGAGCGGGCCTTCAAGGTGCCGTTCAGCCCGGTGCTGCCGATCGTCGCCGCACTGGTCTGCGTCTACCTGATGGTCAACCTCAGCCTCGAGACCTGGCTGCGGTTCCTCGTGTGGATGGCGATCGGCTTCGTCATCTACTTCGTCTACGGCCAGCGGCACAGCTTCGTCACCGACGAGGGGGAGCGCAAGGAGGCGCCGACCGCCTGACGGCGACGTCACCGGGGGAGCCGTGCACCGACCTGCCGTCCGCCTCGTGGCGACCGGACTCACCGTCCTGGTCGCGCTCGTGGCGACCGGCTGCGACGACGCGGGACGGCGTACGTCGTCCTCGGCGGCCCCGGCCGCCACCGCTCCGGGCTCGCCGTCCGCCTCCACGGACCCGGCGCCGAGCGACCCGCGCCGGGCCGCCGTCGAGGCGCTGCTGGTCGACCGGGCCAGGGCGACGCTGGCCCACGACCGGCGCGGGTTCCTCGCCGGGGTCGGCGCACCGCACCGTGCGGCGCAGGTCGCGTGGTTCGAGCGGTACCGCTCGCTGCCGCTGGCCTCGTTCTCGTACGACGTGGGCATGCCCGACGTCTCGGTCCGCGACGCCGACCGGTTCGTCGCCGAGGTGGACGAGCTGGTGCAGCTCGGGCGCTTCGACGAGCAGCCCGTCTCGACCGAGCACCGCATGGAGTTCCGCCGCCTCGGCGGGCGCTGGCGGGTGGTGGCCGACGTCGTCTCCCGGGACGAGGTCTCGCAGGCGCCGTGGGACCTGCCGGGGGTGCACGTCGCCTTCCGCGGCCACTTCGGGGTCGTGACCGACGACGGCTCGGCCTCCCATGCGCCCGAGCTGCTGACGGCGGCCGAGGCGGCGCTGGAGCCGCTGCAGCAGGTGCTGCCCGACCACACGGACGCGATGCTGCTCATCGCGTTCTCCGACCCGGGGGCGTTCCGGACCGAGGGCATCGACCTCGCCGAGGTGGCCCAGCTCGGCGGCATCGCGGTCGACGTGCGCAACGAGGAGGGCGAGGCCTTCGCCTCCCGCGCACTGCTGTCCCCGTCGATGCTGACCGAGTCGTCCACCAACCAGCGGATCGTGATCCGCCACGAGTTCACCCACGTGGCGCTGCACGCCCTCGACCGGGTGCCGGCGTGGGTGACCGAGGGGATCGCGGACTACTACGCGTGGCTCCCCGAGCCCGACACCTACCTCGCCGACGGCGCCCGGCAGGCGGCGGAGCGGGGGATCGACGCGATGCCGGACAACGTCGCGTTCCGGCGCGACATGGGCACCAACTACGGCATCGCCTGGGCCTCGCTGCTGTGGCTCGCCGAGCGGTACGGACCCGAGGAGCCGCTGGCGCTGATGACGGCGCTCCAGGACGCGCACGCCGAGGCGCACGCCGACGCGGACGTGGTGCTCGAGGAGCGCTACCACCTGACCGTCGACGACCTCGCCGGGCGGGGCGGCGACCTGATCCGGGCGAGCTTCGACTGAGGCGACGGGCCGTTCTCCCGCTGTTCACGTGGCCCGACTAGGCTTGCTGAGTGCCCGAGGTCTCCGTCATCGCCTACTTCGCGGACGACCCGTCCCGGACCTACCAGCTGGTCCAGTGGCTGGCCGTCCTCGAGCGGCTGCACGACGAGCACGCCGTGGGCATCGTCGTGCGTGACGAGGAGTCCGCGACCCTGCTGCGCGGGCGCACCCGGCTGCCGGTGCTGTGCGCGCCGACCTTCCCCGAGCTGACGGCGCTGTACGACGACCTCGACGCCCGGGTGGTCCTGTACTGCAACAACTCGATGCTGAACTTCCAGTCGCTCATCAACGGTCGGATGCTGCACGTGCACATCAACCACGGGGAGAGCGACAAGCAGAGCATGGCGAGCAACAACGCCAAGGCCTACGACCGTGTGTTCGTGGCCGGGGAGGCCGCGGTGCTGCGGCACGAGGCCGGGCTGCTGGAGTTCGACACCCGCCGCCTGGTGCGGACGGGACGGCCGCAGCTCGACCTGCGACCGTCGTCGCTGCTGGTGAGCAGCCGGCGTCGTACCGTGCTCTACGCGCCCACCTGGGAGGGCGACGCGGACTACAACGACTACACCTCCCTCGACACCCTCGGCACGCAGATCGTGCGGGCGCTGCTGGCGGTGCCGGACGTGCGGCTCGTCTACAAGCCGCACCCCAAGATCGAGACGAGCCCCGTCGCCGACGTGCGCCGGGCGCACCGCAACGTCCTCGCCCTCGTCACCGAGGCGGCCCGCCGCGACCCGGCCGCCGGCCACGTCTCGATCACGACCGGCGACATCCTCGCCGTGATCCCGGACTGCGACGCGATGGTGACCGACGTGTCGTCGGTGGGCCTGGACTGGCTCTACCTCCGCACCGAGAAGCCGATCTTCCTCACCGACCGGCACCGCGACGCCGAGCGGCTGCGCGCCGAGGTCCCGGTGAGCCGCTGCGCCGACGTCGTCGACGCCGACTCCGTGGGTGACCTGACCGCGCTGGTCAGCGACCGGCTCGAGCAGGACGAGCACCACCTGGCCCGGGTCGCGATGCGGCACCACTACTTCGACGACCTCCAGGTGGGCGACAGCACCGTCCGCTTCCTCGACGCCGTCTCCGACCTGGTCGCCCTGCGCGACCGGTTGCTCGGCACGTCCCCGGACGACACCGCGGCGATCACGGCCTGATCTCGCGCCGGTCTCGGCGCGGTCGCGGCACCGACGTACGCCGGTCACGACTCGGCGACGGTCCGTGCTCCCGCCGGCCGCGTGGCCGGTCGCTGGCCCAGAGTGGCCCCATGACGGGGACCGACCGCTTCGGGATGGCTGCGGCCGCGTGGGTCCTGGTCGTGGTCGGGGCGACCGCCGGCCTGGTGCTGGCCGGTGTCCTCCTCGTCCACTGCGCCGGTGAGGACGAGCAGGTGCGCTGGTCGGACCCGGTCGTGCTCGACGGCAACGTCGTCCGGGTGTCGTACGTCGGCAGCGAGTGCCGCGACCACGCGTCCGTCGACGTCGACGAGTCGCCCGAGCGCGTCGTGATCACGGTGACCGAGTCGGTCGCTGCCGGCTCGTGCAGCGACGTCGGGGTGCTCTACACCGTCGACGCCCGGCTCGACGCGCCGCTCGGGGACCGCGAGCTGGTCGATGGGTCCTGAGGTCGAGGTCGAGGACGGGGCACCGAAGCGCCGGGCGACGCTGGTCGTGCTGGTAGTACTGGTCGCGCTCGTGGCAGCCGGTGCGGTCGTCTACGTCCGGTGGATCAAGCCCTACGTCATCGACATCCCGCCCCGTGCCGTGGACGCGGGGGGAGTGACCGTGCTCGTCGACGGGCGCACGCGGGGCTGGGGCTCCGAGGAAGGCCCAACGGCGGGTGTCGGCGTCATGGGTGAGCTCGGTCTGGTGGGCGGCCGGTGTGTCGGTTTCGTCGGGCCGTACGGGAAGGGGTCCGTGATCGTCTGGCCGGAGGGGACATCGGTGACGGGCAGCGGGCGGCAGGTGGCCATCACGTCCGAGGGTCACACGGTGCACCTGGGCGATCAGGTGGAGGGCGGCACCTCGCGGACCCGGTCGTTCCCGGGGCTCGATGACCTGGTGCCCGACGCCTGCCGGGACGTCCCGATGCTGGACGTCGGCCTCGGATCCTGATCGGGACGTCATGCGATGTGGTCGCCAGGGCGACCAGATCGTCGGACGTCCTGCAGCTCGGGACGTCGTACGGACGGAGCAGGGGCCTCCACCGTCCGCATGACGTCCGGCGTACCCGGCCCCACCCGGCTCGGCCGGCCCGCCGGCCCGGCCAGCCCCGACCTGCGACCATCACGCCGACTCATCGTTGCGGCCGGGGCCGGAGGGGACCACTCTGGAGCATGGACTCCACGCTGCCGCAGCTCTCGGGGACCCGGTTCGCCACCGACGGCGGCCTCGAGACCGACCTGATCTTCCACCACGGCGTCGACCTGCCCGAGTTCGCCGCGTTCCCCCTCGTCGACGACGCGCGCGGCCGGGAGCTGCTGACGGCGTACTTCGACGGGTACGCCGACGTCGCCCGGCGGGCCGGTGTCGGCCTGCTGCTCGAGACGCCGACCTGGCGGGCGAACCCGGACTGGGGCGCCCGGGTCGGGTACGACGCCGCGGCGCTCGACCGGGTCAACCGGGCGTCCGTCGAGCTGATGCGAGGCATCCGCGGCCGTCACGACGACCTGTCCGACGTGCTGCTCGGGGGCACGATCGGGCCGCGCGGCGACGGCTACCGCGCGGGGGAGCGGGCCGACCCGGACGAGGCGCAGGCCTACCACGCGCCGCAGGTCCGGGCGTTCGCCGACGCCGGGGCCGACCTCGTGACGGCGTACACGCTCACCGGCCCGGAGGAGGCCGTCGGCATCGTCCGGGCGGCCCGGGAGGCGGGGCTGCCCGTGGCGATCTCGTTCACCGTCGAGACCGACGGCCGGCTGCCCGACGGGACCCCGCTGGTGGCGGCGGTCGAGGGGGTCGACGAGGTGGCCGCGCCGGACTACTTCCTGGTCAACTGCGCCCACCCGACGCACGTCGCGCCCGGGCTCGACGGCGGGGCGTGGACGAGCCGCATCCTCGGCCTCCGCCCCAACGCCTCCACGCTCACCCACGCCGAGCTGGACGAGGCCGAGGAGCTCGACGACGGCGACCTCGGCGAGCTCACCGCGGCGTACGCCGCCCTGGTGCCTGCCTTGCCGGCCGTCACCGTGCTGGGGGGCTGCTGCGGCACCGACGCGCGGCACGTCGCGGCGCTCTGGGGCGTCTGAGACCCCTCAGCCGAGCCCGCTCCACGGATCCTCGCGGCGCCACACGGTCGGGAAGTGCAGGCTCACGCCGTCGGCCCGGGCCAGGTCGGCCAGGACGCGCACCGTGACGTCGAGGTCGTCGACGGCGTACGGCAACGCCCGCAGCGGGCGGTCGAGCGGCCGGAAGAAGTCGTCCCAGTGGGTCAGGACCACACGGCGCGCCCCGACGGCGCGGACCGTCTCGGCCCAGTAGGTGCGGACGTACTCCTGGCTCTGCACCCCGAGCTGGCCGGCCCCGAGGTAGGCGACGTCGGCGCGGCGCCCGCTGAGGGCGCCGGGCAGGTAGCCCGCACTGCCCTGCAGCAGCGCGGTCCGCCCGCTGGTGTGCTCCACGAGGATCGACCAGGCCTCGCCGCAGCGGTACGCCGCGGCCTTGGCCGGCGGCACGAGCGGCTCGTCGATGGTCCCGGGCATGCGGTCGGGCGGGCAGTGGTGCGACTCGACGAGGGTGAGCGTGAAGGCGCCGTAGGTCATCGGCTCGCCGGGTGCCGCGACCCGGAGGCGCTCCTCGGGCAGGCCGTGCCCGCGTCCGATGTTGGCCGCGGACGTGCCTCCGACGAGCACGGCGCCGGTCCGCTCGGCGACGACCGCGGAGTCCTGGGCGTGGTCGTAGTGCGTGTGCACCGGGAGCACCGCGTCCAGCCGCTCGATCCCGGCGCGGGCGAGCGACGCGTCGATCCGGGCGAGGTCGGGGGAGAGCCGGCGCAGCGCGACCGTCGGGAGCGACGGCCGGCTGAAGAAGCCGTCGGTCAGGATCGCGGACTCGCCGTCGTCGAGCAGCAGCGTCGCGACTCCGAGGAACGTCACGGACAGCGCGTCACCGCCCGCGGCCCCGGCGGGGGCCGCCGCCGGCACGTCGAAGCGGTCGGCGTACCTGCCGAGGTCGGGTCGCCCCCGCTTGAGCCGCACGTCAGCCCCTCAGCACCTTGCTCATCGCCTTGCCGCGGGCGAGCTCGTCGACCAGCTTGTCGAGGAACCGGATCTGCTGCATCAGCGGGTCCTCCACCTCCTCGACCCGGATCCCGCACACCACTCCGGTGATCAGGTGGACGTGCGGGTTGAGGGTCGCCTGCGCGAAGAACTCCTCGAAGGTCGTCCCGGCCGCGAGGTGGTGCTCCAGGTCGGCGGCGTCGAAGCCGGTCAGCCACGTGATCACCTCGTCGAGCTCGGCCTGGCTGCGGCCCTTGCGCTCCACCTTCGCCACGTAGTGGGGGTAGACCGAGGCGACACTCGTCTGGAAGATCCGGCTCATCCGCGTGAGGGTAGCCCTAGGCTCCGGCCATGGACCAGAGCGAGTACCTCACCTCCGACGCGACGACCCTGGCCGGCCTGGTGGCCGGTGGCGAGGTGACCGCCGCCGAGCTCCTCGCCCTGGCGCGCGAGCGCCGCGACGCCGTCAACCCGGCGCTGAACGCGGTCGTCGTGCCGCTGGACGAGGTGGCGGACGCGCAGGCCGCCGACCCCGGGCTGTCGGGGCCGTTCGCGGGGGTGCCGTTCCTGGTCAAGGACCTCGGCCAGGAGTACGCCGGCTACCCGACGTCCAACGGCTCGCGGGCGCTCCGCGACGACGTGGCCGACCGGCACGCGCTCGTGACGCAGCGGTTCCTCGACGCGGGCCTGGTCGTCTTCGGCAAGACCAACACCCCGGAGTTCGGCGCCAAGGGCCTCACCGAGCCCGACCTGTGGGGCCCGGCCCGCAACCCGTGGAGCGTGGGCCACACCCCGGGCGGCTCGTCCGGCGGGTCCGGCGCGGCCGTCGCGGCGGGCATCGTGCCGGCCGCCGGCGCCAACGACGGCGGGGGATCGGTGCGGATCCCGGCCGCGTGCAACGGCCTGGTCGGTCTCAAGACCAGCCGGGGCATCGGCCCGTCCGGCCCGCAGACCGGCGAGGTGATGTTCGGGATGGTCACGCAGGGCGTGGTGTCCCGGACCGTCCGCGACAGCGCCGCGCTGCTCGACGCGATCATCGGGCCCGACGCCGGGGCGCCGTACGACGGAGCGCGCCCCACGACGTCGTTCGCCGACGCGATCCGGGAGCGGCCGGGCCGGCTGCGCATCGGGTACTCCTGTTCGTCCGCGATCAACGCCAGCCCGGACCCCGAGGCCGTCGCCGCCGTGGAGCAGGCCGCCGCGCTGCTGACCGAGCTGGGTCACGAGGTCGAGGAGGTCGCGCCGCCGCACGACGACGAGGCGCTGGCGCGCGACTTCCTGACGATCTGGTTCGCCCAGCTGTACGCCCAGGTCGCCGACGTGAAGCGCCGCCTCGGTTCGCCGGACAGCCACTTCGAGGCCGACACCCTGGCCACCGCCGAGCTCGGCCGGGCCGCGGGGATGCTGCCGCTGCTGCAGTCGCTCGCCCGCGTCAACGACCACACCCGGGCGCTCGCGGGCTTCCACGAGACCCACGACCTCTTCCTCACCCCGACCCTGGCCCGGCCGCCGCTGGCCGTCGGCGAGCTCACCACGCCGCGCAACCTGCAGCGCGCCGCCCGGGTCGTCGCGCGCACGCGCGGCGGCAGGATCCTCACGGCCACCGGGATGATCGACCAGCTGATCCAGGACAACCTCGGCTGGGTGCCCTACACCCAGCTCGCCAACCTGACCGGCCGCCCGGCCATCAGCGTGCCGACCCACTGGACCGCGGCCGGCCTGCCCCTGGGCATCCAGCTGGTCGGCGCCCTCGGGACGGACGGCCTGCTGCTGCAGGTCGCGGCCCAGCTCGAGGAGGCGCGCCCGTGGTTCCACCGGTACGCCGACCTCGACCCCTCCCTGCCGCGACCCTGAGCGCGGCTACCCGGCGAACGTCCGGCAGGGCTGGCTGCGCAGCGAGGCGCACGCGGGCGCCTTCTTCGGCACCGCGACGCCCTTCACCAGCGGGAGCACGAGCTTCGACGGGTGCCGACGGTCCGCGGCGATCCGGACCCGCTCGCCGTGGGCGATCGTGTCGAAGGCCCAGAGCGGCCGCGCGCCGCCGGGGGCGTCGACGGTGATCCGCAGCCGCGAGCCGGCCCGGAACGCCTGGGCGAACGGGAACAGCTCGACGCGCACCTTCGTGAAGCGTCCGGTCGGCAGGGGAGCGGCGTCCGCCTCGAGGTCGGTGTGGACCGGCGAGATCGGCGTCGACGCGGCCCGGTCGAGCTTGCGGTGGCTGGTGCGCAGCCAGCCCGACTGCACGTAGACCTCGGTGCCGTTCGGTCGCACCTCGCTCAGCGTCACCTCGAGGTCGGTGTCGCGGGCGGGGGTGCGGACCCACAGGTCGACCGAGCCGGTGCCGATCGCGACCACGGTCCTCCGCAGCGGCTTGCTGACCCAGCCGAGCCCCTTGCCGGCCGGGATCTGCCGCCAGTCGTAGGCCGGGTGCGCCTTCCAGATGCCGCTGCTCGAGCCGGTGTAGTCGGTCGCCGGCAGGGCGGCCGGGTCCGCGCGGTAGGAGCGCGGCTTCGCCTTCCCGGGGCCGTGGGCCGGCTTGTCCGACCGCAGCGCGCCGTGGGGTGAGAGGAACCACGACCGCGGCGTCGCCGAGGGGATCGGCCAGGAGGAGAAGGACTTCTCGTAGCGCGGCAGCGGCGCACCGGACGGCGCGCCCTGGGCGGCGCCCTCCTCGAAGAGGATCCGGATCGGCTTGGCGCTCTCGTAGGACTTCTTGGCCTGCTCGTAGCTCATGCCGTCGTACGTCGGACCCGGCGGCAGCGACTGCCCGTTCACGCCGGTCAGGGCGTTGGCGAGGATCGGGGCGACGAACGACTTGGCGTTGCCCGGGACTCGGTGGCCGACGTAGAGGTCGAGGAAGTCGGCGTACCGACCGAAGACGCCGAGGCTCAGCGACTCGGTGTGCGAGCCGTTCGTCATCGTCGCGAACAGGTGCGGCGACGAGGAGAAGTCATCGAGGATCGCCGGGAAGTGCCCGCCGGTCTGCTCGTCCTGCCAGGCGCCGGCGAGGAAGACCGGCACGTCGATCTTCGGGGCGAAGTGGCTCTGGTTCAGCGGCTCGTAGTACCGCTGGTCGTAGAACGGGTTGTCCCGGATCAGCGCGAGCGGGTCGGGGTTCTGCAGCCGCAGCGCCTGGTTGTCCGCGCACACGGTGTCGCCCTTGTCGACCCGCGGCTGCTCCCAGCCCTCGCCGTACGGCGCCGCGTCGGCCTGCCGCTGAGCGGCCCACGGGACCGCGAAGCCGGTGTTCAGGATGCCGCCGGGGTACAGCGTGCCGCGATAGGTGTCGTCGATGACCGACAGCGGCGTGATCGCCGACAGGTGCGGCGGCTGGGTCCGCGCGACGTACAGCTGCGAGATGCCGGGGTAGGAGATGCCGACCATGCCGGCCTCGTGGTGCGCCGCCCACGGCTGCGCCGCGATCGTCTCGATGGCGTCGTAGCCGTCGAGGCTCTGGATCGGCTCGAAGTTGAGGAACGAGCCGCCCGAGCAGCCGGTGCCGCGGATGTTCACGCCGACGTAGGCGAAGCCGAGGTTGGTGTAGAGCTGGGAGAACGTCGTGTTCGCCGGGTTGCTCGGGTCGTAGCCGGAGTACTCCACGACCGTCGGGAACGGCCCGTTGCCCGAGGGCAGCACGACGTTCGCCGACAGCGTGGTGCCGTCGCGGGTGGTGATGTAGTTGAAACCCTTGGTGAGCGTCTGGCCGTCGTAGAACGACTGCGGCGGCGGGGCGTCGTCGAAGTCGGCGACCGTCACCGGCGTCGCGGACGCGGGGTCGCCGGCGGTGCGGACGGTGTAGGCGCCGGCGTCCAGCTCGCGCCAGGCGAGGCTGCCCGCGGAGTCCACCGTGCCGGTCGCGACGACGGCCGAGGCGCCGTCCAGCAGCTCCAGCTGGGCGCCGGGCGTGGCGTCGACGACGTACACCTGGTTGACGCTCGGGCGGACCGTGAAGACCGTCGGGTCGGCAGCGCTGGCGGCACCGGCACCGGTGCCGGTGAGGGCGCCGGCGAGGAGGGCCACGAGGGCAAGGGCAGCGACGCTGGCGCGCCGGGGAGTTCGCATGGCGTGATGCTGCCACGATCCGGACGGCCTGTGGCCGGAATGCGACGGTGCGGGCGCGCGCCGTTCCGGGATCGGGGTCCCCTACGGTGGGAGCACGTGCTCGGAGCCAGGAGGTGACGCGTGGAGGGACCGTCCGACAGTGCCGAGCTGTGGCGGCTGACCCTGCAGAACTCACCCATCGGCATGGCCCTGGTGGGGCTGGACGGCCGGGTGCTGATGGCCAACCGGGCCTTGGCCGACATGCTCGGGTACGCCGACGACGAGCTGTGCGCCCGGGGCTTCCAGGAGCTCACCCACCCCGACGACCTCGAGGGCGACCTCGAGCTGTTCAGCCGGGCCCGCTCCGGGGAGATCGACACCTATCGCGTCCGGAAGCGCTACCGGCACGCCCGCGGGCACACCGTCTGGTGCGACCTGTCGGTGGCGGCCGTCCGCGGCCCCGACGGCGAGACCCTGCACTTCATCTCCCAGATCATCGACGTCACCGAGCAGCGGGAGGCGGCGGCGCGTCTCGAGGCCGCGCACGCCGCGCTCGAGCGGGAGCACCACACGCTCGAGGCGATCTTCGAGACCGTGAACGTCGGGCTGCTTCTGATCGGCCCCGACGGCCGCTACGAGCGCAGCAACCGGCGGCACCGCGAGACGATGAGCCTGCCGTTCCCGGACGGCCACGCCGGCACCGCAGGCCAGCTGG
This sequence comes from Nocardioides luti, assembly GCF_014212315.1. Taxonomy (NCBI): domain Bacteria; kingdom Bacillati; phylum Actinomycetota; class Actinomycetes; order Propionibacteriales; family Nocardioidaceae; genus Nocardioides; species Nocardioides luti. The sequence goes on along the minus strand of NZ_JACKXE010000001.1, from coordinate 525,763 downwards.
GGCACGTCTACTTCCCCGACGGCCGGACGCTGATGGGCAAGGAGGACATGCCGTCCTACCGCGCCGTGCAGGGCGAGGAGTTCGACGACTACACCTACTGGGTCGGCAACGACCCGCTCTCCCGGGCGGCGTTCTCGACCTCGGCCCGGCAGGTGCGCGGGCCCGCGGGGGAGCGGCTCGGCTCGGTCCTGGCCTACCAGGAGATCACCGACCTGATGCGGGCGATGAAGGTCAAGGACGAGTTCGTCTCGTCGGTCTCGCACGAGCTGCGGACCCCGCTCACGTCGGTGCTCGGCTATCTCGAGATCCTCTGCGACAACGACGACCTGCCCGAGGAGGTGCTCGACCAGCTCCGCGTCGTCCAGCGCAACGCGGTCCGCCTGCGCTCGCTGCTGTCGGACCTGCTGCACGTCGGCCAGACCGACGAGGGCAGCCTCGAGCTGCAGCGCGTCGACCTCGACCTCGTGGCGCTCGTCCACGACGCCGTGGAGGCGGCCCGGGCGTTCGCCGACGCCTCCGGCGTCACCGTGGTCACCGACCTCCCGCCGGACGGCCCCGCGCTCCACGCCGTCGTCGACGAGCTCCGGATCCGCCAGGTGCTCGACAACCTGCTGTCGAACGCCGTGAAGTACGCCGCCCCCGGCTCGTCCGCGACCGTCTCCCTGCGCGCCACGGGGGACGGGTCGGACGGCGAGCTCGAGCTGGCGGTCGCGGACACCGGTCGGGGCATCGCCCCCGATGAGGTCGACCACGTCTTCACGCGGTTCTTCCGGGGTGGCGAGGCGCTGGGGCAGCACATCCCCGGCACCGGCCTCGGGCTCGACATCGTCGCCTCGATCGTGGCCGGGCACGGCGGCACGGTCACGGTCGAGAGCGAGCTGGGGAAAGGGAGCACCTTCCGGGTGCGGCTCCCGCGCGACGCGGGGTGAGCGAGGTCAGACGACGTGGACGGGCGTACGCCGGGTGGTGAAGCTCCAGACCTTCAGCGACAGCCCGCGGGTCAGCCGGATGCAGCCGTGCGACTCGGTCATGTTGGTGCCGAGCAGCCAGTCGGCGTGCATCTGCGCGCCGTTCGACTTGTAGGTCGGGATCCGGTGGAAGCCCACGCCGCACGGGGCGAACCGAACGAAGTTGTCCAGCCACACGGCGTCGCTGGTCGTGGAGTTCTTCTTGATCCGGGCGGCGCGGCCGCAGTAGGAGCCGGTGCGGTAGCTGCCCTTCTTCAGGACCGACGGGTTGTCGATGATCCCGCCCTGGGCGACCACCCCACCCTTCGGGCCGACCAGCCAGAGCCAGTTCTGCCCCTGGCTGATGACCAGGCGGCGTCCCGTGCCGGAGCCCTTGGGCACCGGCCGCTGGTCGCAGCGCTGGGCCTTCTCGTCGTAGAGCCGCTTGCGGACCGGCGCACTCAGCTTGCCGGTCTGGGCGAGCCCGTGCCGCGACTGGAAGCGGATCACCGCCGAGCGGGTCCAGGCGCCGAACTCGCCGTCGGCGGGGCCGGCCTGGCAGTGCAGGACGTTGAGGCGCTTCTGCGCCTTCTCCACCCAGGCCTGCCCGGCAGCCTGCGCCGGCGCGGCGGACACCACGAGGGCGAGCGCGGTGAGCACCACCGCGACGAGGGCGGCCAGCCGCTTCACCTCAGCGCTCGACCTTCATCTCGCCGAGCTCGTTCCAGTCGTCCTGGTCGACCTCCTGGCTGACGATCCGCGGCGTCGCGGCGAGGTACTGCGGGAGCTCGGCCTGGGCCTGCTTGAAGTGGTCGCTGTTGACGTGGGCCCCGCCGGCGTCGCCGTCGCGGAAGGCCTCGACCAGGACGTACTCGTGCGGGTCGTCGAGGCTGCGCGACCAGTCGAACCACAGGCAGCCCTCCTCGGCGCGGCACGCCTCGGTGAACGACCGCGAGATCTCCGGCCAGTCCTCCGCGTGCTCGGGCAGGACCTGGAACTTGGCGGTGATGAAGATCAACGGGGCTCCTCGGGAAGACGACAGGGGTGTCGGGCCCGCAGGCCCGACACCCCTGTGATGCTATCCGTCGCCCGGAGGTTGCCGGACTAGTGGAACTTCCCGAGACCCTCGCGCTCGAGGAGCATCGTGAGCCCGCCGTTCCAGAACGAGAACCCGGCACCGGTGATCATCGCCAGGTCCAGGTCCTCGGGCCCGGCGACGACACCCTCGTCGAGCATCCGGCGAACCTCGTCCGCGAGGCCGGTGAGCACGCGGGTGCGCACCTCGGCACGGTCGAGCACGACCGGGTCGGCCGGCTTCTCCTGGAGCGCCTCGATCTCGGGGTCGATCCCGCCGTCGGGGCCGTAGTACGACGACTTCCGGGCGGCCACGACCCGCTCCAACGCGGGAGAGACGTAGAAGCGGTCGGGGAACGCCCGGTGCAGCGTCTCGTTGTTGTGCAGCGCGATCGCCGGACCCACCAGTGAGAGCAGCATGAACGGCGGCATCGGCGCGACGCCCGCGAAGGCGCCGTCCGCGACCGGCACGGGGGTGCCCTCGTCGACGATCCGGCCGACCTCGCCCATGAAGCGGCCGAGGAGGCGGTTGACGATGAAGGACGGGCTGTCCTTGACCAGGATCGTCGTCTTCTTCAGCGACCTGCCCGTGGCGAAGGCCGTCGCCAGGGTGGCGTCGTCGGTCCGCTCGCCGCGCACGATCTCCAGCAGCGGCATCACCGCGACCGGGTTGAAGAAGTGGAAGCCCACGACCCGCTCGGGGTGCTCGAGGTCGGCGGCCATCTCGGTGATGGAGAGCGAGGAGGTGTTGGTCGCGAGGATGCACTCGGGCGACACGACCTTCTCGACGTCGGCGAAGACCGACTTCTTGACCGACATCTCCTCGAAGACGGCCTCGATGACGAAGTCGACGTCGGCGAAGACCTCGGCCTTGTCGATCGCGCCCGACACCAGGCCCTTGAGCCGGTTGGCCTTGTCCTGGTTGACGCGGCCCTTCGCGAGCAGCTTGTCGATCTCGGCGTGCACGTAGCCCACGCCCTTGTCGACCCGCTCCTGGTCGAGGTCGGTCAGCACGACCGGCACGTCCAGGCGGCGTACGAACAGCAGCGCGAGCTGGCTGGCCATCAGGCCGGCGCCGACGATGCCGACCTTGGTGACCTTGCGGGCCAGGGCCTTGTCGGGCGCGCCGGCCGGACGCTTGGCCCGCTTCTGCACCAGGTCGAAGGCGTAGAGCGAGGCGATCAGCTCGGGCGTGCGCGACATCGCCTCGAGGGCGTCGTCCTCGCGGGCGAAGCCGGCGTCGCGGTCGTTGTCGCGGGCCGCGTCGATCAGCTCGACGACCCGGGCCGCGGCGGGGGAGGCCCCACCGGTCTTCGACTCGGCGACCTGGCGGCCGCGCGCGACGGCCGCGTCCCAGGCCGCGCCGCGGTCGGGCTCGGCCCGCTCGACGGTGACCTCGCCGCTGAGCACGGAGGCCGCCCACAGCAGCGACTGCTCGAGGTAGTCCGCGCCGGAGAAGACCGCGTCGGCGAGCCCGAGGTCGAAGGCCGCCTGCCCGCCGAGCGTCTTGCCGTTGTTGAGCGGGTTCTCGAGGATCACGGTCACGGCCTTGTCCGGGCCGATCAGGTTGGGCACGAGGAACGCGCCGCCCCAGCCGGGGACCAGGCCGAGCATGACCTCGGGCAGGCCCAGCGCCGGCGCGCTGTCCATGACGGTGCGGTAGTCGCAGTGCAGGGCCACCTCGAGGCCGCCGCCGAGGGCGAGGCCGTTGACGAAGCCGAACGACGGCTTGGAGCGGCCGTCGACGCCGTCGTGCAGCTTGCGGAAGACCGCGTGGCCGAGCTCGGCGACGATGCGGACGCCGTCCTCGCCGCCGCCGGCGATGCTGGTCAGGTCCGCGCCCGCGGCGAGGATGAACGGCTTGCCGGTCACGCCGATCGCGGTGATCTCGTCGTCGGCGAGCGCGGCGTCGATCGCGGCGTCCAGGGACAGGAGCCCGCGCGGGCCGAAGGTGTTCGGCTTGGTGTGGTCCTCGCCGTTGTCGAGGGTGATCAGGCCCATCACGGCGGGGCTCTGCCCGTGGGCGGCCGGCAGGGTGACCTTGCGGAGCTTCGCCTCGGTGACGCGCTCGGCGTCCGAGGAGATCTCCTGGGCGCGCGTCAGCAGCGCCTCGTGGGTCGAGCTCGAGACCTCAGCCATGTCAGGCCGCCTCTCCGGTGTAGTGGGGGTTCTCCCAGATGACGGTGCCGCCCATGCCGATGCCGATGCACATGGTGGTGAGGCCGTAGCGGACCTCCGGGCGCTCCTCGAAGGAGCGCGCCAGCTGCGTCATCAGCCGCACACCGGACGACGCCAGCGGGTGGCCCATCGCGATCGCGCCGCCGTAGGGGTTCACCCGGGCGTCGTCGTCGGCGATGCCGAAGTGCTCGAGGAACGCGAGCACCTGCACGGCGAACGCCTCGTTGACCTCGAAGGCGCCGATGTCGTCGATGGTGAGACCGGCCTGGCGCAGGGCCTTCTCGGTCGCCGGGATCGGGCCGGCGCCCATCACCTCGGGCTCGACGCCCATGAAGGAGTAGGCCACCAGGCGCATCCGGACCGGCAGGCCCAGCTCGCGGGCGGTCTCCTCGTCGGCGAGCAGCGCGGCGGTGGCGCCGTCGTTGATGCCCGCGGCGTTGCCGGCGGTCACCTTGCCGTGCGAGCGGAACGGCGTCTTCAGCGAGGCCAGCGACTCCATGGTCGTGCCGCGGCGCATGGGCTCGTCGGTGGTCGCAAGACCCCAGCCCGCCTCGGCGGAGCGGGTCGCGACCGGGACCAGGTCGGGCTGGATCTTGCCGGCGTCGTACGCCGCGGCCGTCTTGTCCTGGGAGCGCACGGCGTAGGCGTCGACGCGCTCCTTGGTGATCGTGGGGTAGCGGTCGTGCAGGTTCTCGGCGGTCTTGCCCATCACGAGCGCGTCGGGGTTCACGACCCGCTCGGACATGATCCGCGGGTTCGGGTCGACGCCCTCACCCATGGGGTGGCGGCCCATGTGCTCGACGCCGCCGGCGATCGCGACGTCGTACGAGCCGAAGGCGATGCCCGAGGCGGTGGTGGTCACGGCCGTCATCGCGCCGGCGCACATCCGGTCGATCGCGAAGCCGGGGACGCTCTGCGGCAGGCCGGCGAGCAGCGCGGCGGTGCGGCCGATGGTCAGGCCCTGGTCGCCGATCTGCGTGGTGGCCGCGATCGCGACCTCGTCCACGCGCTCGGGAGGGAGGCTCGGGTTGCGGCGCAGCAGGTCGCGGATGCACTTGACGACCAGGTCGTCGGCGCGGGTCTCGGCGTACTGGCCACTGGCCTTGCCGACACCGAAGGGGGTGCGGACGCCGTCGACGAAGACGACCTCGCGCAGCTGTCGTGGCTCTCTCGACACAGAAGTCTCCTCGGGGGAACTGACTGAGGGCGGTGGATGGTGCGCGGGCAACGTTACCCCTCGGTAACAACGCCGGCAGCAGATCGCGGGTGTGGGTGTCGTCACCTCGCGGCCCGCCGCCCGGCGCGCGGAGGAGCAGGGGGAATATCGTGGGCGGGACCGGCGCTGCTCCTCGGCGGTCAGGCTGCCCCGCAGCCCTGTCCGAGCGGCCCGTACGCCCCAGAGGAAGGACGCCCCCGTGTCCCAGGAACCCCGACTCGTGCACATCGTCGACGACGTGCCCGAGCTCGACGACACCACCGCGCTCACGATGGTGGTGGTCCTCGACGGGTTCCTCGACGCGGGCAACGCCGGCGCCCTGGCCGCTCAGCACCTCATCGACCTCAACGACGGTGGGGGCCGCGTGGTCGCGACCTTCGACGTCGACCAGTTCCACGACTACCGCGCCCGGCGACCGGCGATGTCGTTCGTGCGGGACCACTACGAGGCCTACGACGCGCCGCGCCTGGTGGTCCGGCTGCTGCAGGACAGCGGCGAGACGCCGTACCTCCTGCTGAGCGGGCCGGAGCCCGACAACCGCTGGGAGGCCTTCGCCCGCGCGGTCCGCGACGTGGTCGAGCGCTTCGGCGTCTCGCGCGTCGTCAGCGTCGGCTCGGTGCCGATGGCGGTGCCGCACACGCGCCCGATCGCGATCACCCACCACGCCAACAACCCCGCGCTGATCTCCGGGGACAGCCCGTGGCGCGGCGAGCTGCGGATCCCCTCCAGCGCCCAGGCGCTGCTCGAGGTCCGGCTCGGCGAGTGGGGCCACGACGCCCAGGGCTTCGTGGCGCACATCCCGCACTACCTGGCCCAGCTCGACTACCCGAAGGCGTCCGGCGCGCTGCTCGAGAACGTCGAGAAGGCCGGTCGGCTGACGATCGACCTCTCCGGGCTGGCCGCCGAGGCCGAGGACCGCGAGGTCGAGATCGCCCGCTACCTCGCCGCCAACGACGAGGTCGAGGAGGTCGTGCAGGCGCTCGAGCGGCAGTACGACGCCTTCGAGCGGGCCGAGGAGAACGGCAGCAGCCTGCTCGCCGACGACCAGCCGCTGCCGACCGGTGAGGAGATCGGCCAGCAGTTCGAGCAGTTCCTCGCCGGGCTCGACGACCCGGACTCCGCCGGGGGCTCCGGCTCGCCGGACATCGACCGCCCCTGACCGCTCGCCCCACCAGGAGTCACCGTGCCCGCCTCAGCCGACGAGCTCGTCGCCCTGCTCGACCTCGAGACGCTCGACGACGACCTGTTCCGCGGTCGCCAGCCCGACACCTCGCTGCAGCGGGTCTTCGGCGGGCAGGTCGCGGCCCAGGCGCTGCTCGCCGCCGCGCGCACCACGGACCCGGCGTACGTCGCGCACTCGCTGCACTCCTACTTCCTGCGGCCGGGCGACACCTCGGTCCCGATCATCTACGACGTCGAGCGGCTGCGCGACGGGCGCTCGTTCGGCACCCGCCGCGTCGCCGCGCGCCAGCACGGCCGCCCGATCTACTTCCTCACCGCCAACTTCCAGCGCGCCGAGGACGGCTTCGAGCACCAGGACGCGATGCCCGACGTGATCCCGCCCGAGGAGGGGATCGACCTCGGGGCGATGTTCCGGGCGCGGGGAAGCGGGAACACCGAGGAGTGGGAGCGCGAGTGGGCCGCCCTCGACGTGCGCTCGGTCGGCACCTCGCGCTCGGGCCTGCCCGAGGACCCGGCCCGACCCGCGCGGGCCCGGCTCTGGATCCGGGTCAACGGCGAGCTCTCCGACGACCCGCTGCAGCACCTCGCGGCGTTCACCTACGCCAGCGACATGACGCTGCTCGGCTCGACGCTCGTGCCGCACGGCGTGCACGTGACGAGCCCCGGCATGCAGGTCGCCTCGCTGGACCACAGCGTGTGGTTCCACCGGCCGTTCCGCGCCGACGCGTGGTGGCTCTACGACCAGGAGAGCCCCTCGGCCTCCGGCGGTCGGGGGCTCGCGCTCGCGCGGGTGTTCACCCAGGACGGGGTCCTCGCGGCCACCGTCGCCCAGGAAGGGCTGATCCGACACCGTGGCTGACAACGCTCCCGTCTCCGACCTCGTCTCGCTGCTCGACGTCGAGCAGCTCGACGTCGACCTCTACCGCGGACGCGAGGCCGACACCGAGCGGCCGCGCGTGTACGGCGGGCAGGTGGCCGCCCAGGCGCTGATCGCCGGCGTGCGCACCGTCGACCCGGCCTACGTCACGCACTCGCTGCACTCGTACTTCCTGCTGCCCGGCGACACCTCGGTGCCGATCATCTACGACGTCGAGCGGATCCGGGACGGGCGCTCCTTCGCCACCCGGCGCGTGGTCGCGCGCCAGCACGGCCGCCCGATCTACTACCTCACGGCGAGCTTCCAGCGCGCCGAGGACGGCTTCGAGCACCAGGACGTCATGCCCGCCGACGTACCCCCTCCCGAGCAGGGGCTCGACCTCGTCGACCTGATGCGCAAGGCCGGCAACAAGGACAGCGACCAGCTCGCCAAGGAGTGGGGCGCGCTCGAGGCGCGGCACCTCGGCACCTCGCTGCGCGGGCTGCCCGCCGACGACTCGCGCCCGGCTCGCGCCCGGATGTGGATCCGCATCAACGGCCGGCTCTCCGACGACCCGGTCGAGCACCTCGCGGCCTTCACCTACGCCAGCGACATGTCCCTGCTCGGCGCCACGCTGTCGGCCCACGAGACCAACCCGTCGTCGGTCCAGATGGCCTCGCTCGACCACACGATCTGGTTCCACCGGCCGTTCCGTGCCGACGAGTGGTGGCTCTACGACCAGGCCTCGCCGTCCGCGTCGAACTCGCGCGGCCTCGCCCTGGCCCGCGTCTTCACCCAGGACGGCCTGCTCGTCGCCACCGTCGCCCAGGAGGGGCTGATCCGGCAGCGGTCGTGAGGAAGTTGCCCGAGCCTGCAAGGCTGGCGGGATGACCGACACCACCTCGCCTCCGATCATCGTCGTCACCGGCGCCAACGGCCTCGTCGGCGCGCGCACGTGCGCGGCCCTCGTCGAGCGGGGGGCCACCGTGCGCGCCGTCGTACGCCGTCCCGGCACCGCGCCGCGGCTCGACGGTGTCGAGGAGCGGGTGGGGGAGTTCTTCGACGAGTCGTTCGCCGCGGAGGTCGTGGAGGGGGCGACCGCGGTCGTCACGACGGTGCACCCGATGGGCTCGGACCGCGCCACCCAGCAGCGGATCGGCGTCGACGGGACGCCGGTCGTCGCGCGGGCGGCGAGCGCGGCCGGCGTCGAGCGTCTCGTGCACATCTCGACGGGGGCGGTCTACGACCGCTCGCCCGAGGCGGGGGACGTCGACGAGGCGTCGGCGCTGGTGGCGGACGACGCCGACGACTACTCGGTGACCAAGCGCGACACCGACGCCGCGCTGGCCGAGGTCGACGGCCTCACCCGCGTGCTCGTCCGCCCGCCCGCCATCCTCGGCGCCGGCGAGACCTCGGTGTGGAACTCCCTGCGCCCCGCCGCCATCCGCGAGCACGAGCAGGCCCGGCACGCGGTCCCGCAGCAGAGCTTCGCCTGGGTCCACCTCGACGACCTCGCGGCGTTCGTGGCGGACGTCGCGACCGGCCGGATCGCCGCGGGCACGGACCCGGAGCAGGGTCCGGTCGAGGGCGGCTGCACGCCGGTCAACGTCGCGGCCGGACCGGCGACGGTGCGCGACTACGTCGAGACCGTCACGACGGCCGTGGGTGTCGAGCCCGTGTGGGACGACCAGCCCGCGTGGACCGGTCGCCTGCTCGCCACCCGCGCCCAGCGGTGGGGCTGGACGCCGTCCGTCACGCTCGAGGACGCGCTCGCCGAGATCGCGACGGGCCTGCGCGACTGACGCGGGCTCAGCAGGTCGGCAGCGTCGTCAGGGTGGTCAGGTCCATCGGCGGCGCCTTGACCGGCTTCGCGTTGGGCCGCTTGAGCGTGTAGTAGCGGACCCAGTCCATCTGCATCCACGACTCGCGCATCTCGGAGCCGTCGACGGCCTCCATGACGAACTGCGGACGGTACTCCAGCCCCGACAGCACCTCCGGGCGCCGCTCGGTCCGCATCACCTTGGTGTCGACGAACCACGAGATCCGCGTGGGCGTCACCTCGACGGCGTACGTGTGCCAGGCGCGCGAGCGCAGGTCGCGCTTGCGGGAGAACGTGAACTGGTGGTCGGGCAGCGTCGTGACGGAGCCGGTCGCGACCTCGTCGCCGGGGACGTACGACGCCAGCACGATCGTCAGTGCCTGGCAGGCGTCCGCGCCGACCGGGACCAGCTCCCACGTGAAGCGGTACGGCGTGCCGTCGGTGGTCTTCTCGAAGGCGCGCACCCGCGACTCCCAGCGGCCGGTGGTCGCCGACTGGTCGTCGGGCCAGACCCGCACGGTGCCCGAGTCGCTGGCTGCCTTGATCGTCAGCATGCCCTGCTGCTGGCCGATCGCGTCGTCGACGCTGGTGTGCCAGTGGTCGCTGAGCGAGCCGGTCTCGAACTCCTGCCGCCAGTCCTCGAGCCCCCAGCGGAACACCTTGGCGGCGTTCGTGGGGTGCTGGCAGTAGCCGATGCAGCTCGCCGCGAAGGCCGGCTCGACGCGGGTGTCGATCGTCCCCGTCACGGTGTCACCGGGCGAGCCGCCGGACGGGCCCGCGGCCGGCACCGAGAGCGCGGCGCCCGCGAGTGCCGCCGCTGCCAGGAGGAGTCCTCCGAGCAGGGCGCTGGTGCGTTCCCGAGCTGCCATCACGCTCGCAGGCTAGGTCCGCCCCTCCGGCGCAGGCGAGCGTTCCCGGCAGAAATGGCCGATCGGCCAGGGTGGCGTAGTGCACCGGTCCCAGCTCCGGCTGCTAGGCGCAGCCCCGTGCGGGCGACGGGCTCAGGCGGTCGGCAGGTCGAAGACGAGCAGCGTGCTGGTCGCGGTCGCCACGACGGCGCCGGACGCGTCGGTGACGACGCCCTCGGTGAAGCCGACCCGCGAGCCGGCCTTCACGACCGTGCCGACGGCGGTCAGGGTCCCGCTCGTGGCCCGGACGGCCTTGAGGTAGCTCACCTTGATCTCGACCGAGGTGTACCCCTTGCCCTGCGGCAGCGTGCTGTGCAGCGCGCACCCGGCGACGGAGTCGAGCAGCGTGCAGACCAGGCCGCCGTGCACCGCGCCGATCGGGTTGTACGCCGACTCGTCGGGCAGGCAGGTGAACACCACGCGCCCCGGCTCGACCGAGACCAGGCCCATCTGCACGAGCCCGGAGATCGGGGGCGGCGGCAGCTCGCCGTCGATCATCGCCTGCAGGTAGTCCAGCCCGGGGCGGCTCAGTCCCTCGCTCGCCCCGATCATCGGGTCGTGCCAGGTCACGGTGCGGGAGCGTGCGGGGCCCCAGCTCTCGGGGGCGGTGCTGGTCATCGGGGCTCCTTCGGCACCGTCAGGTGACGGTCGCGATCGGGGTCGGTGGGGGCGACGGCGTGCTCCTTGCCCCAGGCGAGCAGGGCGTCGAGCACCGGCACGAGCGCGCGGCCGGACGCGGTCAGGTGGTAGTCGTGGCGCGGGGGAGCGTCGCAGTAGGCACGTCGTTCGACGACGCCTGCCGCCTCCAGCGCCCGGAGCCGCGCGGCGACCCGGTCGCGGGGCGCGCCGGTGCCGCGCACGATGCCCGAGAAGCGGGTGTTCCCGAGGTGGATCTCGCGGACCACCAGCAACGACCAGCGCTCGCCGACGACCTCCAGCGACGCCGCGATCGGGCACGGTCGACCGGGCAGCTCGGCCAGGGTGATCGGCGGGGTGGCGCTGGGCACCGGCGGGTTCCCTTCGTCGGGGTGGGGTGTTAGCGTCCTGCGCATGAGTTTGAATGTCAAACCTACTGGCTCGAACGCGGACTCGGGTGCCGCGGGCGCGTCGACGGGGGAGCGCGGTCTCCTCTTGCCGCTCGTGGCCCTCGGGACCGCCCTCGTGCTCGTCACCTACGTGACGCCGATGGCCACCGTCCCGGCCACCGCCGCCGACCTCGGCGCCGGCGCCGTGGCTCGCGCCTGGATCCTCAGCTCGATGAGCGTCGGCCTGGCCGCGGCCCTGCTCGCCTCGGGGGTGCTCGGCGACACCTTCGGCCGCCGCCGGGTGTACGTCGCCGGCCTGGCCGCCTTGGCCCTGGGCGCCGTCCTGTGCGCCGTGGCGCAGGAGTCGCTGCTGTTCGTGGCCGCCCGCGTCCTCGAGGGCGCCGGCGGTGCGGCCATCCTCGCCTGCGGCCTGGCGCTGCTCGCCCACCACTTCCCGCCCGGACCCGAGCGCGTGCACGCGACCTCGGTCTGGGGCGCCAGCGTCGGCCTCGGCATCGCGTCGGGAGCCGTCCTCGCGGCCGCCCTGGACGTCGGCACCGGCTGGCGCGAGACGTACGCCGTCACCGCGGTCCTGGCCGCCGTGCTGCTCGCGGCGACCGTCCGCGCGATGCCCGAGTCGCGCGCTGCGAGCGCCCGTTCGATCGACGTGCCCGGCCTTGTGCTCCTCGTCGCGGCCATGACGCTGCTCGTCTCGGCGCTCACCCAGGGCCGCAACGGCATCGACACCCCCACCGTCGTGCTGGCCGTGCTCGCCGTGCTGGGGTTCGCGGCCTTCGTGCTGGTGGAGTCCCGCGTGGGCACCCCGCTGCTCGACCCGACGCTGCTCGGCAACCGCCGCTTCCGCGGCGCCACGATGGGCTCGCTGGTCCTCGGCCTGGGGATCATCGGCATGTCGTCGTTCGTCCCGACCGTCGCCCAGCTCGGCCTCGGGACCAGCCTGTGGGTCGCCTCCCTGCTGGTCGTCCCGTGGGCCGGCACCAGCGTGGTCACCTCGATGCTCGTGCGGCGGCTGCCGCACCCGCTCGAGGGGCCGTTCCCCGTCGCCCTGCTGCTGGTGGGCGTGGCGGTCGGTCAGGCCTGCGGCTACGGCCTGGCCGCGGACTCGAGCCCGTGGCGGCTGGTCGTGCCGATGGCCGTGAGCGGCATCGCCACCGGCGTCCTCAACGCGGTGCTCGGCCGCGAGGCCGTCGCCAGCGTGCCGCCCGACCGGGCGGCCATGGGCAGCGGCGCCAACAACACCTCGCGCTACCTCGGCGCCGCGATCGGCATCACGCTCTTCGTGACCGTCGCGACGCACACCGGCGGTGGCGTCGTCGACGGGTGGAACACCGCGGTGCTGGTCTCGACGGCGCTGACGCTGCTCGGCGCCGCGGCCATCGCGGCCGCGGGCCTCAGAGGGCGGTCGTGAGCCCGGCCAGGTGGGGGGCGCCGCTCTTCGGGTTGCTGAGCGAGAAGGCGTAGCCCTCGCCCTCGGGCCGGGAGCCGAAGGCCACCGTGCCGGGGAGCAGGATCGGCTTCTTGAAGGCGACGTCGACGCGGACCGCGTCGGGGAGCCGGTTCTCGAGCGCCGCGACGCAGCGGGCCTTGCTCCACATGCCGTGGGCGATCTGCCGGGGGAAGCCCAGCGCCTTCGCGGTCAGCGGGTAGAGGTGGATCGGGTTGTGGTCGCCCGACACCGCGGCGTACCTCCGGCCGAGGTCGCCGGCCAGCGGCCACCGCGTCCCGGTCGGCTCGACCTGGGGGAGCGGCGTGCCCGCCGGGGCGTCCGCGTCGCCGCGCCCGCGCCGCAGGAACGTCGAGGTCTCCTCCCACACCAGCTCGCCGGCCGCGTGCACGGTCGTGACCATGTCGAAGACCTGGCCCTTGGCGTGCGGGCGGAGGTGCTCGGGCCGGGCCGTCACCTGCAGCCGCTCGTCGGCCGTGATCGCCCGGTGCTGGGTGATGGAGTTCTCGAGGTGCACGGTGCCGATGGCCGGGAACGGGAAGGACCCGTCGGTCATGATCGCCATGTGCAGCCCGAAGGCCAGCATGTGCGGGTAGGTCAGCGGCAGCACGTCCTTGGTCGGGAAGCCGCAGACGGAGGCGTACGCCGCCGCGTGGGCCGGGTCGACCGGCACGTCGTGACGCGTCAGCGCCAGGTCGGGCAGCGTCGACCCGCTCTTGCGGATGCCGGGCAGCAGGTTCACGACCGGCAACGACGGCAGCGCCGCCTTGAGCAGCTGCGGCAGCGCGCCGGGCGTCCCCTCGACCACGCGGGGCTCGGTCATCTCAGGCCCCCAGCATCATCTGGCCGCAGACGCGGACCACGTTGCCGTTGACGGCGCTGGAGCCGGGGTTGGCGTACCACGCGATCGTCTCGGCCACGTCGACCGGCAGGCCGCCCTGGGACATCGCGTTGAGACGCTGGCCGACCTCGCGGGTCGCGAACGGCACGGCCGCGGTCATCGCGGTGATGATGAAGCCCGGCGCGACGGCGTTGATCGTGATGCCGTCCTCGAGCTCGCCGGCCAGCGAGTCCACGAAGCCGATGACGCCGGCCTTGGAGGCGGCGTAGTTCGTCTGCCCGACGTTCCCGGCGATGCCCGCGATCGAGGCGACGCCGACGATGGCGCCGTTCGGGTTCACGACGCCCTGGTCGAGCAGTTCGCGGGTGATCCGCTCGGGCGCGGTGAGGTTGACCGCGATGACGGAGTCCCAGCGGTCCTCCTGCATGTTGGCCAGCTTCTTGTCACGCGTGATGCCGGCGTTGTGGACGACCACGTCGACCCCGCCGTGCTTCTCCTTGAGGTGGTGGGCGATGCGCTGCGGCGCGTCGGCCGCCGTGATGTCGAGGGTCAGCCAGTCGCCGTCGATCTCCTTCATGACGACCTGCAGCTCGCTGGCCGCCTGGGGCACGTCCACGCCCAGCACGGTCGCGCCGTCGCGGTGCAGGACGCGGGCGATCTGCTCGCCGATGCCGCGGCTCGCGCCGGTCACCAGGGCGACCTTGCCGGTCAGCGGGCGCTGCCAGTCCTGGACGGCCGGGGCCTTGACCGAGCCGGTCGCGCCGATGCGGACCACCTGGCCCGAGACGTAGGCCGACTTGGGGGAGAGCAGGAAGCCCAGGGTCGAGGCGGTGGCCGCCTCGGCGCCCTCGGCGACGTACACGAGCTGGACGGTGCCGCCGCGGCCGATCTCCTTGCCGAGGCTGCGGGTGAAGCCCTCGAGCGCACGCTGCGCTACGCGCTCGCCGCCCTCGAGCAGCTCCGGCGGCGTGCCGAGCACGACGAGGCGCGGGCAGCGGTCGAGGCTGCGCAGCAGCGGGGTGAAGAAGTCGCGGAGCGCGACCAGGTCGGCCGAGCCGGTGATGCCGGTGGCGTCGAAGACCAGGCCCTTGTACGTCGCGCCCTCCTCGGCGACCTCGGTCGAGGCAATGCCGAGGGTGTCGAGCAGGCCGGGGAGCGACTCGGCCAGGCGACCGCGACCGCCGACCACGACCGTGCCGTCGACGAGCGGGGCGCCCTCGGTGTAGCGGTCGAGCTTCATGGGGGCGGGCAGCCCGAGGTTCTTGACGAGCAGCTTGCCGATCGGGGACGCCGTGAAGCTCTGGTACTTGTCGCTCATGGGGAGGGTTCCTCCAGTAGTCGTGGGTCGAGCCGTCAGGGGTGCCCGACGGCTCGCTCGGGGAACATGTAACTAGACGTGTAACACTGCGTCCACATTTCGTGACGTGCCCCTCATAGCCTTCTCCAGCAGGGCGGGAAGGGCAAGGATGTGTCCATGACCTCCACGACCCGTCGCGTCGCCGTCATCGGCGGCAACCGCATCCCGTTCGCCCGCTCGAACTCCGTCTACGCGTCCGTCTCCAACCAGGAGATGCTGACCGCCGCGATCGACGGCCTGGTGACCCGCTTCGGCCTCGAGAACGAGCGCGTCGGCGAGGTCGTCGCCGGTGCCGTGCTCAAGCACGCCCGCGACTTCAACCTGACGCGTGAGTCCGTGCTCGGCTCGAAGCTGTCGCCCGAGACGCCCGCCACCGACATCCAGCAGGCCTGCGGCACCGGCCTCCAGGCCGCGATCCAGGTCGCGAACAAGATCGCGCTCGGCCAGATCGACTCCGGCATCGCCGGTGGCACCGACACCACCTCCGACGCGCCCGTCGCGATCAGCGACAAGCTGCGCAAGAAGCTGATGAAGGTCAACGCCGCCCGCGACACCAAGGGCAAGCTCGTCGCCCTCGGCCAGATCCGGCCCGGCGACATCGGCCTCGAGATCCCGCAGAACGGCGAGCCGCGGACCCGCCTCTCCATGGGCGAGCACGCCGCGCTGACCGCCCTCGAGTGGCAGATCACCCGCGAGGACCAGGACGAGCTGGCCGCTTCGTCGCACCAGAAGCTGGCCGCGGCGTACGACCGTGGCTTCCTCGACGACCAGGTGACGCCGTTCCGCGGCGTCGAGCGCGACAACAACCTGCGCCCGGACTCCTCGGTCGAGAAGCTCGCGAAGCTGAAGCCGGTCTTCGGCAAGGGCGAGGCCGCCACCATGACCGCCGCCAACTCCACCCCGCTGACCGACGGCGCCTCCGCCGTCCTGCTGGCCTCCGAGGACTGGGCCGCCGAGCACGACCTCGAGCCGCTCGCGTTCTTCGCGGACTCCGAGACCGCCTCGGTCGACTACGTCCACGGCGGCGAGGGCCTGCTGATGGCCCCGGCGTACGCCGTCCCGCGGATGCTCGCCCGCAACGGGCTCACCCTGCAGGACTTCGACTTCTACGAGATCCACGAGGCCTTCGCCTCGCAGGTGCTCTCGACGCTCAAGGCTTGGGAGGACCCGGTGTTCTGCAAGGAGCGCCTCGGCCTCGACGCCCCCCTCGGCTCGATCGACCGCAGCAAGCTCAACGTGAACGGCTCCTCGCTCGCCGCGGGCCACCCGTTCGCCGCGACCGGCGGCCGGATCATCAACGTCGCCGCCAAGCTGCTCGCGGAGAAGGGGTCGGGCCGCGCGCTGATCTCGATCTGCGCCGCCGGCGGCCAGGGCGTCGTCGCGATCCTGGAGCGCTGACCCGCACGCGGATGAGTGCCGACGAGCCCGTCCGGATCGGGATGCCGGAGGACGGCGACCTGACCGACGCCCAGCGGGCGGCCGTGGAGCGGATCACGGCCGGCCCGCGGGGCGGGCTCGTCGGACCGTTCGTGCCGCTGCTCCGCAGCCCCGAGCTGATGACGCGACTGCAGCTGGTGGGGGAGCACCTCCGCTTCGGCAGCGTCCTGGACGACGACCTCTTCGAGCTCACCGTCCTGGTCGTCGCGCGGCACTGGCACCAGCAGTTCGAGTGGGGCTTCCACCAGCCTCTCGCCGCCGCGAAGGGCGTGCCGCCGTCGGTGACCGACGACGTCGCCGCCGGGCGCCGGCCCGCCAGCGGCCGACCCGAGCTGGCGCTGGTCGCCGACCTCGCGCGGGCGCTGCTGGAGACCGGTCAGGTCGACGACGCGTCGTACGCCGCTGCCCTGGCCGCCCTCGGTGAGGAGCGGCTGGTCGAGGTGGTGGTCACGGTCGGGTACTACACGACCCTCGCGCTGACGATGAACCTCGCGCGGACTCCTGCGCCCGACGGTGCGCCGCGCCTCGAGGACCCGCCGGAGGGCTGACGGGCTGCGCCGGGTCGGCCGTGTTGCTGGTCGGTCAGGGCATGGTGGCGAGCGCGGTCGCGGACGCCACCAGGTAGTCCTTGACCTGCTGCGGCGAGATCTCGCCGACGCTGGGGATGCCGGGTGCGGCCTCGTCGACGAGGATCCCGACCCGAGCCAGCTGCAGGGCACCGAGCCCGCTGGCGTAGAGCGTGTTGGCGAGCAGCGACGGGTCGGAGACCCGGAAGTCGCCGGAGTCGACGCCGGCCTGCAGCGCGCTGGTGAGCGTGGCCAGGCAGCCGGAGATGCCGCGGCCGAGGCGGAAGAGCGCGCTCTCGCTCATCTCGTCGAGGAGCTCGGGGCCGCGCCGGCGCATCAGGGTCTGCGCGCAGTCGATGAAGGCGGGGTAGGCCAGCCCGTAGTCGACGAACGCGCCCACGATCGCCTCGAGCCGGTCCCGGGCGTCCTCGTGCGCGGCCGCTGCCTCGGCGAGGGCGGTCCGCAGCTCGTCAAGGTAGCCGACCAGGGTGAGCGCGAAGAGCTCCTCCTTGCCGGTGAAGTGGCGGTACACGATCGCCCGGTTGATCCCCACCGCCTTCGCGATGTCCTCGATCTGCGCGTCGCGCACCCCGCGCTCGTCGAACAGCGCCCGCGTCGCCGCGAGGATCTCGCGCTCGCGCGCCCTGCGGCGCTGGGCGGCGGCGGAGCGGCGACCATCGGTCTCGGGAGCGCGTGCCGGAGTGGGAGGCATTGAGCGAGCGTATCCCGCGTGCAACAGGGTGTGACACACCTGTGCGACGAGTGTGACGGATCTCCCTGGTGCGTCGACGGTCGGCTAGGGGGCGGGGCAGGTCGG
Source organism: Nocardioides luti (assembly GCF_014212315.1). NCBI lineage: Bacteria > Bacillati > Actinomycetota > Actinomycetes > Propionibacteriales > Nocardioidaceae > Nocardioides > Nocardioides luti. The sequence goes on along the minus strand of NZ_JACKXE010000001.1, from coordinate 508,075 downwards.
GAAGAGTGGGGCGGGTGACTGTGTGGTGGATCCAGTTCACCTGGTGAACCGGATCCACCGCACAACCGGGTCGACGCGCGCCCGGAGCCGACCGGGCTGGTCCGCGGCTCGCCTTGGTCGTTTCTGCGGTTGATCGGTGTCACCAGGTGGCACCGATCAACCGCAGAAGCCTGGGTCGTCAGCCGGCGAGGAAGCCCCGCACCGTCTCGAGGGTGTCGACCTCGTGCGGGGCCTTGTCGTCGCGGTAGCGCACGACCCGGGCGAAGCGGAGGGCGACGCCGCCGGGGTAGCGGGTGGAGCGCTGGACGCCGTCGATGGCGATCTCGACGACCTGCTCGGGGCGGACGGGGACGACGTAGTGCGCCTTGACCTCGGAGGGGTCGAGGGCCAGCTCGGTGAAGCGCCGGGTCTGCCAGGCGAGGATCTCGTCGGTCATGCCCTTGAAGGTCTTGCCGAGCATGACGAACTCGCCGGTGTCCGGGTCGCGGGCGCCGAGGTGGATGTTGGAGAGCCAGCCCTCGCGGCGCCCGCTGCCCCACTCGACGGCCAGCACGACGAGGTCGAGGGTGTGGACGGGCTTGACCTTGACCCAGGCGGCGCCGCGGCGGCCGGCGTCGTACGCCGCGGCGGTGTTCTTGACGACCACGCCCTCGTGGCCGCCGGCGATGGCGTCGGCGAGGAAGTCGGCGGCGGCCTCCGGGTCGGCGGTGACCAGGCGGGGGACGCGGTACGCCTCCGGCACCAGCCGCTCGAGGGCGGCCAGCCGCTCGGTGCCGGGGGCGTCGAGGAGGTCCTCGCCGTCGAGGTGCAGCACGTCGAAGAAGTACGGCGTCACGACCACCCCGGCGGCCTGGGCCGTCCGCGAGGCGGTCTCCTGGAACGGCCGCGGCCGGCCGGCGTCGTCGAGCGCAATTGCCTCGCCGTCGAGGACGAGCCGCTCCGCGGGCAGGGCCCGGGCGATCTCGACGACCTCGGGCAGTCGGGCCGTGATGTCGTCGAGGGTGCGGGTGGCGATGAGGATCTCGTCGCCGTCGCGGTGCACCTGGATCCGGATGCCGTCGAGCTTGGTGTCGACCGCGACCTCCCCGCCGCCGGCCTTGGCGATCGCGGCCTCGAGGTCCGGCGCGCTGGAGGCGAGCATCGGCAGGACCGGCCGGCCGACCTCCAGCCCGAACGCGGCCAGCGCCTCCTCGCCGCCGGTCATCGCGGCGACCGCGACCGGCGTGGTGGCGCCGACCAGCATCGCGGCGCGGCGTACGGCGCCGAGCGGGACGCCCGCGGCGGCGGCGACCGCCTCCTGGACCAGGGCGTCGAGGGCGCCCTGCCGGACGGCGCCGGTGGCCAGGCCGCGCAGCCACTCCTGCTCGTCCTCGGTGGCGCGGGAGAACAGGTCGGCCACGGCCGTCGCCCGGGCCGCCTGGGAGCCGGAGCCGCTGATCGCCGCGATCGCGTCGAAGGTCTCGTGCACCTCGGTGACCTCGAGGCTGGGGGAGTCGGCCGGGTCGGGGAGGGTGCTCAGCCCGCGCCAGCCCAGGCCGGTGCGGCGCTGGCGCAGCGTGCCGCCGAGGTAGGACGTCACGGTCTCGAGCTCGTCGGGGGCGGCCGTGGCCAGCAGCTCCGCGATCGCGGCCACCTTGGCCTTGCGGGAGCGGGTGGCGGCGACGGTGCGGGAGGTGGCGACGAGTTCGGTGAGCAGCACGGGCCCATCCTGTCCGATCGCACCGACACCCTTGCGCTCGAACGAGAACACGTTCTAGATTGGACAGGTGTCCAGTTACTCCGCCGGTCCGCGGTCCGGGCTCAACACCCGCCAGGCCGAGACCGTCGAGCGGCTCCTCGTCGCCGGTGACGAGGAGCTGCGCGCCGTCGGCGTCGACGCGCTGACGATCCGCACGGTCGCGGTCCGGGCGGGGGTCTCGTCGGCCACGGCGTACACCTACTTCGCCTCCCGCAACCACCTCTTCGCCGAGCTGTTCTGGCGCCGGCTCGTGACCGACCCCGGGCCGGAGCCCGCCGGCCCGCGGGCCGTCGACCGGCTGCAGGCCGTGACCCGGCACATGGCCACGATGCTCGCCGGCGCCCCCGAGCTCGCGGCCGCCGCGACCACGGCCCTGCTGGCCCACGACCCCGAGGTCGAGCGGCTGCGGCTCGAGATCGGGACCGAGTTCGCCAACCGCTTCCGCGACGCGATCGGCGAGCCCGCCGACCCGCGGGTGCTGGAGGCGCTGGTGCTGGCGTTCTCCGGCGCGCTGCTCCAGGCCGGCATGGGCGTGCTCACCTACACCGAGATGGGCGAGCGGCTCGACGACGTCGTGGCCGCGATCTGCCACGGCCACACCATGGAGGGCCAGTGACCGTCACCGACCAGCACGTCGGCGGGGCGCCGATCGCGTTCGACCCCTACGACTACGCCTTCCAGGACGACCCCTACCCGGTCTACGCGCGGCTGCGCGACGAGGACCCGCTGCACCACGACGAGCAGCACGACCTGTGGGTGCTCTCCCGCCACGCCGACATCGCGGCGGCCGTGCGCGACGACGACACGTACTCCAACGCCATGGGCGTCTCGCTGGACGCGAGTGCCTGGCACAAGGACGCGCACCGGGTGATGTCCTTCCTCGCGCTCGACCCGCCCCGCCAGTCCCGGCTGCGGTCGCTCGTCTCCAAGGGCTTCACCCCGCGCCGGGTGCGCGAGCTCGAGCCGCGGATCCAGCGCCTGACCGACCACCACCTCGACGCCGTCCTGCCCGGCCCCGGGGAGTCCGGCAGCCTCGACTGGATCACCGACGTCGCCGGCCGGCTGCCGATGGACGTCATCTCCGAGCTGATGGGCGTGCCCGAGGCCGACCGCGACGAGATCCGCCGGCTGGGCGACCTGACCGTGCACCGCGAGCCGGGCGTCCACGACGTACCCCCCGTCGGCATGACGGCGGCGCTCGACCTGATCGCCTACTACGAGGGCTTCCTCGCCGAGCGGAAGCGTCGCCCCGGCGATGACCTGACCTCCGCGCTGCTCGCCGCCGAGGTCGACGGCGACCGGCTCGAGGACCACGAGATCGTGGCGTTCCTCTTCCTCATGGGCGTGGCCGGCAACGAGACCACGACCAAGCTGCTCGGCAACGCGCTGCACCACCTCGCCGCCCAACCGGACCAGCGCGACGAGGTCTTCGCCGATCCCGCCGACCTCGCGCTCGTGGGGCCGTGGATCGAGGAGACACTGCGCTTCGACACCTCGAGCCAGATGCTGGCCCGCCACCTGAAGCGGGACGTCGCGCTCCACGGCCGGGTCGCGCCCGCCGGTGCCAAGCTGCTCCTCGTCCTCGGCTCCGCGAACCGCGACGAGCGGGTCTTCAGCGAGCCCGCGCGCTACGACCTGCACCGCGACCCGGCCGAGCTGGCGCAGAGCCTGAGCTTCGGCGGCGGCCGGCACTTCTGCCTCGGGGCCAACCTGGCCAGGCTCGAGGCCCGGGTCGCGCTCGACGAGCTCGTACGCCGGGTGCGGACCTTCGAGGTCGACACCCCAGCCGCCAGGCGGGTGCACTCGACCAGCGTGCGCGGCTTCGCGCGGCTGCCGATCCGCGTGGAGATGCGATGACCCGCCACCCGCACCCCGAGCGCAGGCCCGCCGTCGTGACCGGAGCGTCCTCCGGGATCGGGGCGGCCACCGCCCTGACCCTCGCGGCCGCCGGTCACCCCGTGGCCCTGGGCGCCCGGCGCGTCGAGCGCTGCGAGGAGGTCGCCGCGCAGGTCCGCGCGGTCGGGGGCGAGGCCGTAGCGCATGCGCTCGACGTGACCGACGCCGACTCCGTCGCGGCCTTCGCGGCCGCGGTCGCCCGCGACCTCGGTGACGTGGAGGTACTCGTCTCCAACGCGGGCGCCGTGGCACCGGGCGTCACCCACGAGGTCGAGACCGAGCGGTTCGCCCGCGAGCTCGACCTGGCCGTCACCGGGGCGCACCGGCTGGTGCGGGCCTTCGTGCCCGCGATGGTCGAGCGGCGCCGCGGCGACGTCGTCTTCGTGTCCTCCGACGTCGCCGTGCGGGCCCGGCCGTTCATGGCGGCCTACACCGCCGGCAAGTGGGGCCTCGAGGGCATGGTCCAGGCGATGCAGATGGAGCTCGAGGGCACCGGCGTCCGCGCCAGCGTCGTCCGTCCCGGCCCCACCTGGAGCGAGATGGGCACCGACTGGAGCGACGAGGCGGCCGGCGAGGTGCTGACCCAGTGGGTCCGCTTCGGGCACGCCCGGCACCCGCACTTCCTCAAGCCCGCCGCGATCGCCGACGCGATCGCCACCGTCGTCGGCGCCCGCCGCGGCGTCCACCTGAACCTCGTCGAGGTCACGCCCGAAGCACCCGTGGAGGAAGCATGAGCGGCCCGGATCCTGACGGAGGTTTCGAGACAGGCGCTGGCGCGCCTTCCTCGACCACCGGAGTGCGCGAGGTCTCGCGCCGGCACCCCGACGACCCGCACGGCCACCTGCAGGAGCTGCGCGAGGACCCGATCGGCCTGCTGCAGCGGGTCCGCGACGAGTGCGGGGACGTCGGCCGCTTCCGGCTGGCCGACCGCGACGTCGTGCTGGTCAGCGGGGCCGAGGCCAACGAGGCGTTCTTCCGCGCGCCGGACTCCGTGCTGGACCAGGGCGCGGCGTACCCCTTCATGACGCCGATCTTCGGCGAGGGCGTCGTCTTCGACGCGACCCCCGAACAGCGGCAGGAGATGCTGCGGAACCAGGCGCTGCGCGGCGACATGATGCGCGGCCACGCCGCCACGATCGAGCACGAGATCCGCCGGATGGTCGCGGACTGGGGCGACGAGGGCGAGATCGACCTGCTCGACTGGTTCGCCGAGCTCACGATCTACACGACGTCGGCCTGCCTGGTCGGCACGCCGTTCCGCGAGGAGCTCGACGCGTCGTTCGCCCACCACTACCACCGCCTGGAGAAGGGCACCGACGCGCTCGCGTTCGTCGACCCGTACGCCGACATCGCGAGCTTCCGCGAGCGGGATGCCGCCCGGCTCGAGCTCGTGGGGCTCGTCCAGGCGATCATCGACAAGCGGGTCGCCCGCGGCGCCGTCCCGCGCGAGGAGCGCGACCTGCTCGACGTGCTGGTCTCGCTGACGGAGCCGGACGGGTCGCCGCACTACTCGGCCGACGCCATCACCGGGATCTTCATCTCGATGATGTTCGCGGGCCACCACACCTCGTCGGGGACCGCCGCGTGGACCCTGATCGAGCTGCTGCGGCACCCCGAGGTGCTGGCCGACGTCACCGCCGAGCTCGACGACCTCTACGCGGACGGCTCCGAGATCTCCTTCCAGGCGCTGCGCGCGATCCCGCGCCTCGAGGCCGCGCTCAAGGAGACCCTGCGGCTGCACCCGCCGCTGATCCTGCTGCTGCGCGTGGTGCAGGAGGAGGTCGAGCTGGGTGGGCACACGATCGCCCCCGGCTCGATGGTCGGGGCGACCCCGAAGGTGTCGAACCGGATCCCCGAGGACTTCCCCGAGCCCGACCGCTTCGACCCGGGGCGCTACCTCGACCCCCGGCAGGAGGACCTGCTCAACCGCTGGACGTGGATCCCGTTCGGCGCCGGCCGGCACCGCTGCGTCGGCTCAGCCTTCGCGATGATGCAGCTCAAGGCGATCTTCTCGGTGCTGCTGCGCGACTACGAGTTCGCGATGGCGCAGCCGTCGGAGTCCTACCGCGACGACGTCTCCAAGATGGTCATCCAGCTCGAGCAGCCGTGCCGGGTCCGCTACCGACGGCGGGCCGGGCGGTGAGCGCGATGAGGGTCTCCGCCGACCTGGACCTGTGCCAGGCGCACCGGATGTGCCAGGGCGAGGCGCCGACCGTGTTCGGCTTCGACGAGGGCGCCGACCGGGTCGTGGTCCTGCAGGAGCACCCCGACGAGGACCTGCGGCCGCAGGTCGAGGACGCCGTGCGGTACTGCCCGGCGAGGGCGCTGGGCGTAGAGGAGGACTCGTGAACCGCAGCGACATGGACGCGTTCTGGCAGGGCTGGCTGGCGGCGAACCGGGAGGCCGAGCGGCGCAACGACTGGCGGGTGCTCGCTGACTCGTACGCCGAGGACGCGACGTACGGCTGGATGTACACCCCCGACGAGCACTTCATGGCCGTCGGCCGCGAGCAGATCCGGGACTGGGCGCTCGGCACCGAGATGGCCGGCCTCGACGGCTGGCACTACGACTACGTCGCGACCGTGATGGACGAGTCGAACGGCATGGTCATCGGCTTCTGGCGCCAGCGTGCCGGGATCGCGGACGACTCCGGCAAGGAGTACGAGATCCTCGGCATCGGCGGCTCGTGGTTCGGCCTGGTCGCGGGGCCCGATGGCCTCGAGATCGGCTGGCAGCGCGACTGGTTCGACCTCGGCTCGACTGCCACGACGTTCCTCGCGCTGGCCGGGTCCGGCAGGGCGCCGCAGGGCCTGCTCGACCGGATGGGGCTGGACGGGATGACGCAGCCCGGGCACTACCGGCTGGCCGACCTGCCGTCGACGGTCTGGCCGCCGCCGGTCGACGCGGGGGAGCACGCGGCCAAGGGGGAGCGCCCGTGACTGCCCCCGCCCGCCTGCTGGTGGACGGTCGGCTCACGGAGGCGAGCGACGGGGCGTCGTACGCCGTCCTGAACCCGGCCACCGGTCGCGAGATCGGGCAGGCGCCCGACGCGACGGCCGACGACGTGGACGCCGCGATCGCCGCCGCTCGGCGGGCCTTCGACGAGACCGACTGGTCCACGGACGTCGCCCTGCGGGTGCGCTGCCTCCGTCAGCTGCACGCCGCACTGCTGGAGGAGCGGGAGTCCTTCGAGGCGCTGACGACCGCCGAGGTCGGCATGCCCGGCTTCATGATGGTCGCGGCCGGCTTCGAGGTGCCGGTCGAGGGGTTGCGCTGGGTCACGGACCTCGCCGAGGGCTACGCCTGGGAGACCGACCTCGGGGTGGCGCGGCCGATGGGCATCCCCTCCCGCCGGACGGTGCGCCGCGAGCCGGTCGGCGTGGTCGCCGCGATCACGCCGTGGAACGTGCCGACCCAGATCAACCTCGCCAAGGTCGGGCCGGCCCTGGCCGCCGGCTGCACCGTGGTGCTCAAGCCGGCCCCGGACACGCCGTGGGTGGCGGCCGAGCTCGGGCGGCTGGCCGCGGAGCGCACCGACCTGCCGCCCGGCGTCCTCAACGTCGTCACCCCGCGGTCGGACGAGGTGGCCGCCCGGCTGACCACGGATCCGCGCGTCGACATGGTGTCGTTCACCGGCTCGACCGCCACCGGCCGCGCGATCATGGCGGCCGCGGCGCCGACGCTGAAGCGGGTCTTCCTGGAGCTGGGCGGCAAGTCCGCGGCGATCGTGCTCGACGACGCCGACCTCGCCGCGGCCGCCGCCGCGACGGCGTTCACCGCCTGCCTCCACGCCGGCCAGGGCTGCGCGATCACGACGCGGCTGGTGGTGCCGCGCGCGCGGTACGACGAGGCGGTGGAGGTCGCCGCCGCCACCATGGCGTCGATCGGCGCCAAGGACCCGACCGATCCCGGCGCGATCTGCGGCCCGGTCATCTCGCAGGTGCAGCGCGACCGGGTCGAGGCCTACCTGCGGCTGGCCGAGGAGGAGGGCGGGACGTTCGCCACCGGCGGCCACGTCATCGAGCAGGACGGCTTCTGGGTCGAGCCGACCGTGGTGGCCGGGCTCGACAACACCAGCCGGCTGGCGCAGGAGGAGATCTTCGGCCCGGTGCTGGTGGTGATCGCGCACGACGGGGACGACGACGCCGTGCGGATCGCCAACGCGTCGGCGTACGGCCTCTCGGGCTCGGTCGAGTCCGGCTCGCTGGAGCGCGCGCGGGCCGTCGCCGCCCGGATCCGCACCGGCACGGTGGCCGTCAACGGCGGCGTGTGGTTCAGCCCCGACGCGCCGTTCGGCGGCTACAAGCAGTCCGGCCTCGGCCGGGAGATGGGCGTGGCCGGCTTCGAGGAGTACCTCGAGACCAAGACGATCGCCCAACCAGCATGAGGGAGCCGGCGTGAGGAGCGGGATGCGTTTCCAGGACAAGGTCGCCGTCGTCACGGGCGCGGCGCAGGGGATCGGCGAGGCCTACGCACACGCGCTCGCGGCCGAGGGGGCGGCCGTCGTGGTCGCGGACATCGACGTCGCGGCGGGGGAGCGGGTGGCCGCCGCCATCGAGGCGGCCGGCGGTCGCGCACTGTTCGTCGAGACCGACGTGTCGTCGCCGGAGTCCACGCTCGCGCTGGCCGCGCGCACCGTCGAGGAGCTCGGCGGGATCGACCTGCTCGTCAACAACGCGGCGATCTACGGCGCGATGGAGTTCGACCTGCTCGTCAGCGTCGACTGGGACTACTACCGCCGCTTCATGGCGGTGAACATGGACGGCGCGCTGCTGATGACCCGCGCCTGCTACCCCCACATGCAGGCCCGCGGCGGCGGCGCGATCGTCAACCAGAGCAGCACGGCGGCCTGGCTCTACTCCGGCTTCTACGGCCTCGCCAAGGTCGGCATGAACGGCCTGACCCAGCAGCTCGCGCACGAGCTCGGCGGGATGCGGATCCGCGTCAACGCGGTCGCCCCCGGCCCCACCGACACCGAGGCCACGCGGGTGCAGGCCGGCGACGCGGCGAGGGACCTGGTGAAGGGGCTCGCGATCAAGCGGATGGGCCAGCCGCAGGACCTCGTCGGCGCCTGCCTCTTCCTGCTCTCCGACGAGGCCGCCTGGGTCACCGGCCAGGTCCTCGCCGTCGACGGCGGGCAGGTCTTCCGGTGACCACGCGCACCGGCGACGACACCCGCGTCGGCTTCGTCGGGCTCGGCAACATCGGCAGGCCGATGGCGCTGCGGCTCGCGACCCGGCCCGCCGGGCTCTGGGTGTACGACGTGGAGCCGGCGCCGCTCGCGGAGCTGGAGGCGGCCGGCGCGACCGCGGCGGGCAGCGTCGCCGAGCTCGCGGCCGCCGTCGACCTCGTGTGCGTGATGGTCCGCGACGACGAGCAGGTGCGCGACGTCCTCGGCCAGGTGCTCGGCGCCGCGCACGACGGGCTCACGGTCGCGATCCACTCCACGGTCGCGCCCGCCACCCCGCGCCAGCTCGCGATCACGGCCGAGCGGCACGGCGTACGCCTCGTCGACGCGCCGGTGAGCGGCGGCGCCATGGGAGCGGCCGACGGCACGCTGGCGATCCTGGTGGGCGGCAGCGACGAGGCCTTCGCCGCCTGCGCCGGGCCGTTCGCGACCCTGGGCTCGCACGTGGTGCACGCCGGGCCGGTCGGCGCGGGCACCCGGATGAAGCTGGCCCGCAACCTCGTCCACTTCGTCGCCTTCACGGCCGTCACCGAGGCGCAGCGGCTGGCCGAGGCGGCCGGGCTCGACCTGCTCGAGCTGGGCCGGGTGGTCCGGCACACCGACGCCGTCACCGGCGGGCCGGGCGCGATCATGCACCGCGCCACGACGGCCCCGGTCGACCCCGACGACTTCTGGTTCGACGTCCTCGGCCACGTGCGCGCGCTGGGGGAGAAGGACCTGCGCCTCGCCACCGAGCTCGCCGACGACCTCGGCATCGACGTGCCCCTCGCCCGGCTCGCCCTCGAGCGCCTCGGGCCCGGCCTGGGCCTGCCGACGACCACCCCGCCCGACCACGCCCAGGAGGGCACCGATGAGTGAGCCCGGGACGTTCGACCACCTGCCCGAGACCCGCCGCCGCGGCCTGGAGAAGATGGAGCAGGTCTACGGCTTCGACATGGGCGGGGCCGCCGACGGACAGGGCAACGCCTTCTTCGGCTACACCGCCGACCACCTCTTCGCCGACATCTGGAACCGGCCCGGTCTCTCCGACCGCGACCGGCGGCTGCTGCTCATCGGGATGCTCGCGGCCACCGGCTCGGCGGACGTGCTCGGCATCCAGGTGCCCGCGGCGTACGCCAACGGCGAGCTCGACGACGCCGCCCTGCGGGAGATCGTGGTGTTCGTCTGCCACTACGCGGGCTGGCCCGCGGGCGCGCGGCTCGACGCGGTCGTCGAGGAGACGATCGCCAAGGCGAGGCGGGCCGGACGCCCCGACCCGGGTCAGAGTCCTGACGCCGGGCCCCCTCCCGGGTGATACTGCTGCGGCGGAGCACGCACGGGCGGCTCGGGAAGGCCGCGGGGGACCGGATGGGCGAGGGGCAGGCGCGTCGGCGACGACCGTTCTGGCAGGAGACGCTGATCCTCGTCGTCGTCGCCGTGGCCCTCGCGATCCTGATCAAGATCTTCCTGGTGCAGGCGTTCTACATCCCGTCGGAGTCCATGGAGCCGGGGCTGGTGAAGAACGACCGGATCCTGGTCGAGAAGCCGTCGTACTGGTCCGGCGGTCCCGAGCGCGGCGACGTCATCGTCTTCGAGGACCCGGGTGGCTGGCTGGACCCCGACGAGGCGAAGGGGCCGACCAGCCTCCTGGCGCGGGGGATGTCGCACATCGGGCTCTATCCGACCGGCGGCCACCTGGTGAAGCGGGTGATCGGCGTGGCCGGCGACGTGATCGTGTGCTGCGACGACCGCGGCCGGATCTCGGTCAACGGCCAGCCGCTGCGCGAGGGCGGCTACATCGTCGAGCAGGACACCTGCAACGGGCCGATGGTCGAGTCGTGCCACTGGCGCGCGGGGCCGGTGCCGGCCGGGCACGTCTTCGTGATGGGCGACAACCGCCACAACTCCCGCGACTCGTCGGCGCACCTGTGCAAGGCGCCGTACCTCGGCTGCCGCAAGGGCGAGGAGTACGTCGACACCGACCTCGTCGTCGGCAAGGTGATGGTGCTGGTCTGGCCGCACGACCACTTCACCTGGATCGAGACGCCGGACTCCTTCGACGACGTGCCGGACCCGAAGCCGGCGGGCTGAGCCTCACCAGCCGGGCGGCAGCGCCGTGAAGTCGGGCTCGCGTCCCTCGGCGAACGCCGTCAGCGCCTCCCGGTTGGCCGGGCCGCCCATCAGCTCGGCGAACGCGGCGTTCTCCCGCTCCCGCGCCGCCGCGATCCCGGCGCGCAGCGGCTCGGTCATCGTCCGCTTGACCGCGACGAGGCTCGAGACCGGCTTCGCCGCCAGGACCTCGGCGTGCCGCCGGGCGGTCGGCAGCAGGTCGTCGGGCTCGCAGACCTGCCACACCAGGCCCATCTCCCGCGCGGTCGCGGCGTCGACCCACGCCGAGGACTGCAGCAGCCAGACGGCGTTCTGCCGCCCGACCAGCAGGGGGAGGAGGTACGACGACGCGGCCTCGGGCGCCACCCCCAGGCTGGTGAAGGGGCACTTGAGCCGGGCGGTCGCCGACATGAACGCGAGGTCGGCGAAGCCGAGGATCGTCGCGCCGATGCCGAGCCCCAGGCCGTTGACCGCGCAGACCAAAGGCTTCGGGAATGCGACCAGCGCGTCCAGGAACCCCTGGAAGCCGTGCTTCCCGGGCACGAACGCCGGGTCGGTGGTGCGCGCGTGCATCTCGAGCAGGTCGGTCCCGGCGCTGAAGCCGCGGCCGTTGCCGGTGAGCAGGACCACCGCGACCGCCGGGTCCTCGGCGGCCGCCAGCAGGGCCTCGGCGGTGGCGTCGTACAGCTCCTCGTTGAAGGCGTTCAGCGCCTCCGGCCGGTCGAGGGTCAGCGTGCGGACACGGTGCTCGTCGGCGATCTGGAGCGTCATGCGGGTCACTGTAGGACGCGCGTCGGGGTATGCCGCCCGGCGTCCGTGCCCGGGCGTCGGCGCGGTCGGCTAGCGTCGTGCGCATGTCGTCCGAGGCCGCCCGCACCCGTGTGTGGCGACCCGACTGGGCCTGCCCCGCCGCGCACATCCTGCGGCAGCAGCGGCACGGCGGCGGCGATCCGACCTACCGCCTCGACCTCGCCGGCCGCCACTGGCGCGGCCTCCGCACGCCCGAGGGCGTCGCCACCCTGGTCATCGACGTGCGAGCCGCCGACGGCGAGATCCACGCCGAGGCCTGGGGGCCGGGCGCCGACTGGGCGCTCGCGTCCGTGCCCGGCCTGCTGGGGGCCGACGACGACGTGACCGGCTTCGAGCCGCGGCACCCGGTGCTCGTCGAGGCCTGGCGTCGGTTCGACACGATGCGCGTCGGCCGCAGCGGGCTGGTGATGGAGGCGCTGGTCCCGGCGATCATCGAGCAGAAGGTCACCGGGCAGGAGGCCTTCGCCGGCTTCCGGATGCTCGTGCACCGCTTCGGCGAGCGCGCGCCCGGCCCGGGGGTCGAGCAGAAGCTCTGGATCCAGCCGACCGCCGAGCAGCTCCGCGCCATCCCGTCGTGGGAGTGGCTGAAGCTGCACATCGACCCCGCGCGCTCGCGCACGATCGTCACCGCGGCCCGGGTCGCCGACGCGCTGGAGCGCACCGTCGACCTGCCCGTCGAGGAGGCCGACCGCCGGCTGCGGACCCTCCCCGGCATCGGCGTGTGGACCAGCGCCGAGGTCCGCCAGCGGGCGTACGGCGACGCCGACGCCGTCTCGTTCTTCGACTACCACGTCGCCAAGGACGTCGGCTGGGCGCTGACCGGCACGCCGTTCGACGACGCCGAGCTGGAGGCCTACCTCGAGCCGTGGCGCCCGCACCGCGGCCGGGTCCCCGCGCTGCTCGCCGCCGCCGGGCTGCGCCGGCCGCGCCACGGCGCCCGGATGGCGCCGCGCACGCACCTGCCGGCCCGGGTCACCCGGCCCTGACCTCTGCCTCGACACGGCGCTCGACGTGGCTCTCGACGTGGGGCCGTCGCCCGTCTAGGTTCGGCCGGGTGCAGACCCCTCCCGCCCGGTCCCTCGCCCCGCTCCGCCGTCTCGCGCTCACCGCCGCCCTCGCGGCCGCCGCGCTCGCCCCGGTCCCGGCCGACGCCGCGCCGCCGTCGTACGCCGCGCCCGCCGTCCACGCCGCCACCGCCGCGCCTCTCGCGCCGGCCGCGGCCGAAGCGGCCGACGCAGCCCTCACCAAGGGGCGCCCGCACTTCCGCGACGGCCACGGCCTGCACGTGGTGAAGGCGACCCGGACCAGCCGGCGCGAGTGGCACCTCGTGGTGGCGACGAAGCAGCTCGAGCGGCCGGTGCGCGTGACGATCCTGCTGCCAGTCGGCTACGGCCGGACGCACCGCCGCTACCCGTCGCTCTACCTCTTCCACGGCACCAGCGGCGGCGCGAACGACTGGGTCGACATGGGCCGCGCGCGGCAGACCTCGCGGGCCTTCCCGTTCGTCGTGGTGATGCCGGACATGGGCTACGACTCCAACGGCGGCTCGTTCTTCACGAACTGGGTGGACCAGGAGACCGTCCTCGGCACGGCGAACTGGGAGACCTTCCACATCAACCAGCTCGTCCCGTGGATCGACGCCAACCTCCGCACCGTCCGCGGCCGCTGGGGCCGGGCGATCGCCGGACTCTCGCAGGGCGGCTTCGGCTCCTTCTCGTACGCCGCCCGCCACCCCGACCTGTTCGTCTCGGCGGCGTCCTTCTCGGGCGCTCCGGACATCTTCGAGGACCCGCGGGCCCGCTCGATCGGCACCGGCATCGTCTCGGTCATCGCGACCACCCTCGACGGCGTCCCGGCCGACGCGATGTTCGGTGACCCGGCCACCCGCGAGCTCAACTGGAAGGGCCACAACCCGGCCTCGATCGTCACCAACCTGGCCGACACCGACCTGGCGCTGTGGTGCGGCAACGGCGCCACCGGGCCGTACGACGAGCCCAGCCCGACGACCCCCGCCGGCTCCGGGATCGAGGGCCTCGTGCACGAGTCGACGGGCTACTTCGTGCAGGCCGCGGACGCGGCGCACGTCGCCTACACCTACGACGACTACGGCCCCGGCACCCACTCGTGGCCCTACTGGGCGCGCGACCTGGAGCAGTACCTCCCGCAGCTGCGGAAGGTCGTCCGCGAGCACCGCACCCGTCCGGCCTCGGTGTCGTACCGCTCGGTCGACAAGCACTGGCGCCAGTGGGGCTACCGCGTCCGCAACCACCGCAGCGCCGCGCAGGACTGGAGCATGCTCGACGACGCCACCCGGTCCCGCTTCACGCTGGTCGCGGCGAACCCGGCCACCGTGCGCACCCCGCGGGCCTACCGCCCCGGCCGGACCTACACCGTCAGCTACCGCGGTGGCCACGGCCCGCACCGGGTCGTCGCGGGGCACCGCGGACGGCTGACGCTGAAGGTCGTGCCCGGCGCCGCCGGCACGGTGGCGGTCTCGGTCGCGCGCTGACCGGTCGCGGGAGCCGCCCACCCGGTTGAGAGGGTGGGGACATGACCTATCTCGCCAGCACCCCGATCACCGCCGGGCTGGTCCGCGGCGCGGCCGAGCTCGAGGACACGGGTCGCGGGCTGGCCCCGCACCGGCTGCCCGCGTGGGCCCGCGCGCAGGCCGCCGACGGCCAGCTCGCGATGGCGGAGGCCCAGCCCTCCGGCGTACGCCTCGTCCTGCGGACCCGCGCGACCGTCGTCGAGCTGGACACGCTCCGCACGCGGATGTCGTACGTCGGGGCGCCGCCGCGACCGGAGGGCACCTACGACCTGCTGGTCGACGGGGAGCCCGCCGCGCAGGCGCACGGCAGCGCGGGCCACGTGCTCGAGATCGACATGACCACGGGCGGCACCACGCACCACGCCGGTGAGCCGGGGACGGTGCGCTTCGACGGGCTGCCCGACCGCGACAAGGTCGTCGAGATCTGGCTGCCCCACAACGAGATCACCCACCTGGTCGCGCTCCGCACGGACGCCCCGGTCGAGCCGGACGCCCCGGCCCCCGGTGCCGGGCGCCGCACCTGGCTGCACCACGGCAGCTCGATCAGCCAGGGGTCCGACGCGGCGAGCCCGAGCACGACGTGGCCGGCGATCGCCGCCCGCGAGGGGGGCGTCGAGCTCGTCAACCTCGGCTTCGGCGGCAGCGCGCTGCTCGACCCGTTCACGGCCCGCGTCATGCGGGACACCCCGGCCGACCTGGTGAGCGTCAAGATCGGCATCAACCTGGTCAACACCGACCTGATGCGGCGGCGGGCGCTCGGCCCCGCGGTGCACGGCTTCCTCGACACGATCCGCGACGGGCACCCCACGACCCCGCTGCTGGTGGTGTCGCCGATCCTCTGCCCGATCCACGAGGAGACCCCCGGCCCCAGCACGCCGGACCTCAGCGGCTTCGCCGAGGGCCGGATCCGCTTCCTGGCCGGCGGCGACCCCGCCGAGGTCGCCCAGGGGAAGCTGACGCTCACGGTCGTCCGCGAGGAGCTGAGCCGGATCGTCGCGGAGCGCCGGGCCGCGGGCGACCAGCACCTGCACCTGCTCGACGGACGCGACCTGTACGGCGAGGCCGACCACGTGCTGCTGCCGCTGCCGGACGGTCTGCACCCCGACGCCGCCACGCACCGCCTGGTCGGCGAGCGCTTCGCCGCGCTCGCCCTCGGACCGGGCGGAGCGTTCGGGGCGTTCGGGGCGACCGCCTGACGGCGTACCTCAGAGCAGCGGACGCAGCGGGGCCAGCACGAACTCGGTGAACTTGCGGTGCAGGTCGCGCGCCTCCCACTCGCTGCTGGTGAGCTCGAGGCTGTTCGACTCGTCGACCTCGTAGATCTCCTCGAGCGTCTTCGCGAACGACTCGTCGATGACCTCGACGTTGATCTCGTAGTTGCCCTGCAGGCTGAGCCGGTCGACGTTGGCGGTGCCGACCGTCGACCAGGTGCCGTCGACCGTGGACGTCTTCGCGTGCACCATCGCGTCGCGGAAGCGGAAGATCCGCACGCCGGCGCCGAGCAGCTGGGAGAAGTAGCCGCGCGAGATCCAGTCGGCCACGATGTGGTTCGACTTCAGCGGCACCAGCAGCCGCACGTCGACCCCGCGCCGCGCGGCGTCCTTCATCGCGTCCACGAAGTCCTGGTCCGGGATGAAGTAGGCGTGCGTCATCCAGACGTTGTGGCTCGCACGGTTGATCGCCTCGAGGTACATCGACCGGATCGGGAACATCCACAACCGCGGCACGTTGCGGTGGAAGCGGATCTGGGGCTCCCAGGTCGACGCGGTCTCGAGCAGCAGCGGCCGCTCGCTGTGCCGGATCCGGCGGCGCCGGTTGAGGTTCCAGAAGTCCGCGAACGCGCGCTTGAGGTCCCAGACCCCGGGGCCGGTGATGCGCACGTGCGTGTCACGCCACTCGGTCTCGTACGGCGTCCCGATGTTGTAGCCGCCGACGAACCCGACCGAGTCATCGACGACCAGGATCTTGCGGTGGTCGCGGCCGTAGCGTCGCAGGTCAAAGAAGCGCAGCCCGGCGGTGTAGACGGGGTAGCGCAGCACCAGCATGTTGGCCGGGAAGTGCTTGAAGCGCGGCGAGACGACGAGGTTCGCGAAGCCGTCGTAGATGCAGTAGACCTCGACGCCGCGGTCGGCCGCCGCGGCCAGCGCGGCCTTGAACTGCTCGCCGACCTCGTCGCCCTTCCAGATGTAGGTCTCGAAGAGGATCTGCCGCCGCGCGCCCTCGATCGCCGCCAGCATGTCGGCGTAGAGGTCGGCGCCGTAGGTGTACGTCGTCACGGTGCCCTCGCCGATCTCGACGGTGCGCGGCGCGGTGACCGGGAACGGCTTGGGCTTCTTGCCCCGGCGGCGGTAGGAGTCGACGAGCGACATGCCGATCGCGACACCCAGCTGCACCCCGACGATCGTGAGCAGGGTGTGGCGCAGGATCCGCATCAGCCTCTCGGTCGAGGAACGGGGGCGACGGCTCACGAGGTCAATCTAGTGGGGCGGCCACGCGTCCCCGCGTTGCCCACGTCGGCGGCCTAGCATCGGCGGGTCTCCACGTCTCGAGGTGTTGCCATGTCCCGCCCCGCTGTCCGGGTCAGCGCCGCAGGTGCGCTGCTCCTCGCCCTGGCTCCGGCCCTCGTGGTGCCCCTGTCCTCCGCCGGTGCCCGGCTCGGTGCGCCGACCTGCCAGGGCGAGCCCGCGACCGTGGTCGGGGAGCCCGGCAGCGACGTCGTGCGCGGCACCGACGGGCCCGACGTGATCGTCTCCCGCGGGGTGCCCGAGGTCCGCGCCGCCGGCGGCGCGGACCGGGTCTGCGTGACCAAGGGCCCGGGGCCCGCGTCGGACCCGGCCGCCGACGAGACGCGCACGGTGTACGCCGGCATGGGGAACGACGACGTCACCGTCGAGGCCGGCGCGACGGCGTACGTCGTGGTCGTGCTGGGCGAGGGCGCCGACACCTTCACCGGCGCCGGCGAGCCCGACGACGTGTGGGCGGGGGACCGCAATGACGCGCGCCGCACCGGGCCGGAGGACGCGGTGGACGCGGAGGCCGACACGATCACGACCGGCGGCGGCCGCGACCAGGTGTTCGTCGGTCAGCCCGACGTGCCGCTCCGCGACGTCGTCGACACCGGCGGCTCCGGGGACCGGGTGGTCGTCGAGGCGACCGCCGCGAACGCCGTGAGCAGCCTGGTGCTCGGCACCGGCCGCGACGTCCTCGAGTGGGAGTGGCCCGACGGCGTGGGCGGCGAGTGGCTCGTCGACGCGACCGCCGGGGTGGCGAAGCGCGACGGCGGCCGCGAGTTCACCTTCTCGGGCGTCGACGACTATCGGCTCCCGGTGCCGGGCCGTGCGTCGCTGACCTTCCGCGGCAGCGACGCCAAGGAGACCGTCTGGGCGAGCTCCTACGCCCGCGTCGACCTCGGCGGCGGCAACGACCGCTTCCACGTCCGCCCGACCTTCACGCTGCCGGACGCCGGCGCGGGCGTGCTCGACGGCGGCGCCGGCACCGACCGGCTCGTGGTCGCCGACGACCAGGCGTACGCCGTCCGCCTCGGCGACGCGATGACCTTCGACGACCCGGCGGTCGCGGACGCGACGCTGAGCGGGATCGAGGACGTCGACGCCTACTCCGGCCGCGGCCGGGCCCGAGTGATCGGCGGAGACGGCGCCAACCGGCTCTGGACCTACGGCTGCCGGATCATCCTGGCCGGCGGCAACGGCGACGACCGGCTGGTCGCGGTCGGCGACTGCGGCGAGGAGCCCGGGCCGAAGCTGCGCGGCGGCGCGGGTGACGACCGGGTGCTCGGCGGGGACGCCGACGACGAGCTGCTCGGGGGCGCCGGGGACGACCGCCTCGACGGCGGGCCCGGTCGCGACAGCGCCGACGGCGGCGCCGGCTCGGACCGCTGCGTGGCCGAGGTGCGCACGCGGTGCTGACGCGCGCCTGCCCCCTGTCTGAGTCGTTCGACACCTGCCGGTCCGGGGTAGCCCCCGGCGCAACGGGTACGGCGTCCCGATGGACACCCCCGGGAACGACTCCTTCGTGCGCGTGCGCGGCGCCACCGAGCACAACCTGCGCGACGTCGACGTCGACCTGCCCCGCGACGCGATGGTCGCCTTCACCGGGGTGTCCGGGTCCGGCAAGTCGTCGCTCGCGTTCGGCACGCTCTACGCCGAGGCGCAGCGCCGCTACTTCGAGTCGGTGGCGCCGTACGCCCGTCGGCTGCTGCAGCAGGTCGGCGCCCCGCACGTTCAGGAGATCACCGGGCTGCCGCCCGCGGTCGCCCTCCAGCAGCGGCGCGGCGCCCCGAGCTCGCGCTCGACGGTCGGCACGCTGACGACGCTGTCCAACCTGCTGCGCATCCTCTACTCCCGCGCCGGGACCTACCCGGCCGGCGCCGGGCACCTGGCGGCCGAGGCGTTCTCGCCGAACACCGCCAGCGGCGCGTGCCTGCGCTGCCACGGCCTCGGCGTCGTGCACGACGTCGCGGAGGACCTGCTCGTCCCGGACCGCGACCTCAGCATCCGCGACGGCGCGATCGCCGCATGGCCGGGTGCCTGGCAGGGCGCGAACCTCCGCAGCATCGTGACCGGGCTCGGCATCGACGTGGACGTGCCCTGGCGCGCGCTGCGCAAGAAGGACCGCGACTGGCTGCTGTTCACCGACGAGCAGCCGTCCGTGCTCATCAAGCCGGAGCGGGACCGGATCGACCACGGCTACTACGGCAAGTTCTGGAGCGCGCGCAGCCACGTGATGCACGTGCTGTCGGACTCCAAGAGCGAGCGGATGCGTGAGCGGGCGCTGCGCTTCGTCCGCAGCGTCCCGTGCCCGGTCTGCCACGGCAGCGGGCTGCGCCCCGAGGCCCTGGCCGTCACCGTGGCCGGCGCGTCCATCGCCGAGGTCAACGCGATGTCGCTGACCGACCTGGTCGCCCTGCTGCGTCCGGTGGCGGCGCTGCCGGAGTCGACGAACGAGGTCGCCGTCCGGATCTGCACGGACCTGGTGGCGCGGATCGAGGTGCTGCTCGACCTCGGGCTCGGCTACCTCGGCCTCGGGCGCAGCTCGACCACCCTCTCGCCCGGCGAGGCCCAGAGGCTGCGGATCGCGACCCAGCTGCGGTCCGGCCTGTTCGGCGTCGTCTACGTCCTCGACGAGCCGTCCGCCGGGCTGCACCCGGCCGACGCGGCCCCGCTGCTCGACGTGCTGGACCGCCTCAAGGCCTCGGGGAACTCCCTCTTCGTCGTGGAGCACGACCTCGACGTCGTACGCCGTGCCGACTGGGTCGTCGACATCGGGCCGGGCGCCGGCGAGGGCGGCGGACGGGTCCTCTACAGCGGGCCGGTCGCCGGGCTCGAGGCGGTGGACGAGTCAGTCACGTCGGCGTACCTCTTCGGGCGCGAGCCGGCCTTCGAGCACCCGCTGCGGGAGCCGGCCGGCTGGTTGCACCTGCGCGGGGTCTCACGGCACAACCTGCAGGACGTCTCGGTCGACGTCCCGCTCGGCGTGCTCACCGCCGTCACCGGGGTGTCCGGGTCGGGCAAGTCGACGCTGGTCACCCAGGTGCTGGCCGAGGTCGTCCGCGGGTACCTCGGGCAGGCGGTGGACGACCCGGACGACGCCGACCTCGAGGTCGACGTCGCGGACGTCGCCGGGCTGGAGGCGTTCGACCGGCTGGTCCGCGTCGACCAGCGGCCGATCGGGCGCACCCCGCGGTCCAACCTGGCGACGTACACCGGTCTCTTCGACGCCGTCCGCAAGGTCTTCGCTGCCACCGACGAGGCGCGCGCTCGCGGGTACGCCGCCGGGCGGTTCTCCTTCAACGTGCCCGAGGGGCGTTGCGAGACGTGCCAGGGCGAGGGCTTCGTCGCGGTCGAGCTGCTGTTCCTGCCGGGGACCTACTCCGAGTGCCCCGCCTGCCACGGCGCGCGCTACAACGACGAGACGCTGTCGGTGACCTACCGGGGCAGGAGCATCGCGGACGTGCTGGCGCTGTCGGTCGACGACGCCGCCGTCTTCCTCGCGGACGTGCCGGCCGCGGCACGCAGCCTCGGGACGCTGCGCGACGTCGGCCTGGGCTACCTGCGGCTGGGGCAGCCGGCCACCGAGCTCAGCGGGGGAGAGGCGCAGCGGATCAAGCTGGCGACCGAGCTGCAGCGCGCCCGACGGGGGCACGCGCTCTACCTCCTCGACGAGCCCACCGCCGGGCTGCACCCGGCCGACATCGCCCTGCTGCTGCGTCAGCTGCACCGTCTCGTCGACGCCGGCAACACGGTGGTGCTGGTCGAGCACGACCTCGACACGATCGCGACCGCGGACTGGGTGGTCGACCTGGGTCCGGGCGGCGGTGACGGCGGCGGGCAGGTCGTCGCGACCGGGACGCCCGCGGACGTCGCGGCGGCCGGGGTGGGCGCGACCGCGCCGTACCTCGCGGGGCGGTTGGCCTCGCGGTAGCCCGGGCGGGCGTCTGTCCGGCGTGGGAATCTTGCGGGGTGCATGACAACGCCGTCGGGCCGCCGTACGTCTGGGGACCATGATCGAAACCACCGATGTCGGCCCCGCCCTTGACGCACGCCTCGACGGGCTCGCCCCGCTCCCGCCGGAGCACTACCTCGCGGCCGGCCGCCGGGCGCGACGCACCCGTCGCCGACGGCGCGCGGGTGGCGCCCTCGGCCTCGTCGCGGCGGGCGTGCTCGTCGCCTCGCAGCTGCTGCCGCTGGGGTCCGGCCCCGAGCGCGCCCGGGAGCACCGACCCGACGTCGTCGCGAGCGGCGGCGTGGTCGCGCCCCGGTCGCTCTCGGACCTGCGGGTCGAGGCCGGCACGGGTCGGATCGACACCTTCTCCACGGACGAGATCCCGTCGTGGGCGCAGGAGTACGGCAACCACGGCCCCGCGGCGATCGCGCCGGACGGCCGGTTGTGGATCGCGCCCGAGGCCGCCGTGGTCCGCTCGATCGCCGACCCGGTCGGTGCGGGTGGGGCGGCGGCCGGCGTCGCCCACTCGTACGCGATCGAGGTGAAGTGGCAGGCGCCTGCCCGCGACGGGGCCGGTAGCCCGTCGACGTCGCCGCTCGAGGGCACGGACGGCACCTTCTGGTGGGCCGGCTTCCAGGACGCGGGCAGCACCGCGACGTACGGCAGCCTCGACGACCCGGACCGCTGGACCTCCGACTTCGCGCTCTGGGCGGAGAACGAGACGGCCTCGGTGCTCGACCAGCCGCGCTTCGCCGACCGGCTGGTGCACTTCGCGGACGACACCTCGAAGGTGCTGGTCGCGCAGCCCGGCGTCGAGATCGTGCGGCAACGGACCGACGTCGACACCGGCAACAGGGAGCAGTACGCCCGCCAGTCGGTCGCCGAGGTGCGGATCGACGGGCACACCTACTTCGTGCTCGCCGACGGTCGCCGGAGCGGCCACGCGTTCTACGAGCCCTTCGAGGGCGGCGTCGTCGTCCGCGACTTCGCCGACTTCGTCCGCTTCGTCGCCGCCGGGACGTCCGAGTGAGCCGTCCTGTGGGTGGTGCCGGGAGCGGTGCTGCGGGCGGAGCTGCGGGCCGGGACGAGGCGTCGTACGTCGAGTTCGTCGCGGCGAGCCAGGACAGGCTGCGCCGGATCGCGTACGCCGTGTGCGCCGACGACGCCCGCGCCGAGGACGTGCTGCAGGAGGCGCTGGTGAAGCTGTACCTCGCCTGGCCGCAAGTGCGGACCCGCGGCTCCGAGGAGGCGTTCGCCCGGCGGGTGATCGTCAACGCGGACCTCGACGACCGGCGCCGGCCCTGGCACCGTCGGCGCAGCCGGATGTCCGAGGAGGAGCTGACCCGGCTGCCGTCGGCGGCCGCGACGGAGTCGGCGGAGCACCTGGACCTGCTGGCCGCGCTGCGACTCTTGCCGCCGATGCAGCGACGGACCGTGGTCCTGCGGCACTGGCTGGGCCTGAGCGTCGAGGAGACCGCGGACGAGCTGTCGATCGCGCCGGGCACGGTCAAGAGCCACACCTCCCGCGGCCTCGCCGCGTTGCACCGGTTGCTGGTGGAGGACGCGAGCCCGGTGTGAGTCTGGTGCCCGGCTCGCCTCAGCGGCCGTGGTAGCGGTGGACCGGCAGCGGCGCGAAGGTCAGCTCCAGGCCGGGGCCGGTGAGCACCAGCCGGTCGTCGCTGCGCTCTGCGTGGTCGACGGTGGCGAGGAGGTCGGCGTAATGCCCGTCAAGGGGGTCGGGTTGGCGCCCAGGCGGACAGGTCATCATGTGGCCGACGTCCAGGTCGCCGAAGTGCACCTCGGATCCGTCGACGGTGGTCTCCCACCCGATCACCTCGCACCCCGAGAGCGCCTGCTCGCCGAGGTGGAAGACCAGGGTCGGGGTGCCTTCGCCTCCAGCGAAGCCGACGTCGAGGTCATCGGCGACGGCGTGCGTCATCTGCCACCGGCCGTCGAGGACGACGTCCTGCTCCTGGCCGCCGTCGCGGCCGAGGACCAGGGCCGCGGCGACCCCGAGGCCGACGACGACGATCAGCGCGGCCGCGACGAGAGCGGCCGTCGCCCTGCGTGATCGCCCCATGCGGACAGTGTCCGCCGAAGTGTGTCCCGCCGGCGGGATGTTGCGACTTACGATCCCGTCACGAGTCTCTTCCGTGACGAAGCGCTGCTGCGACGGGCCCTGGGCGCCGCGATGATCTTCGGCCTCCTGGGGTTGTGGACCCGGTCGTGGCGGGAGGACCTCACCTCGAGCGGCACCTACTCCGACGACAGCTTCCACACGGCGAACGACCTCACGCACAACTTCTGGGCGTTCGCCGTCATCGCGCTCCTCTACGTCGCGATCTCCCTGCTCGTCACGCCCCGGACTCCGAGGGTGGGCGCCGAGGCGTCCCAGGTCGCGGAACAGGCCTAATCGCAGACGGCTCAGGCGGCGAGCTCGAGCTCGACCTCGCTGAAGGCGCGGTCGACCCTGATGCGGGGTCGGGTCCCCGGCATCGGGGGAGCGGTCGACCGGTAGGTGTGTCCGGTCGGGGTGACGATCTCGACGGTGTGGCGCGGCCCGGGTCGTGGTCGGGCGGTCCAGCCAAGACCCTCCTTGGCGAGGTTGCAGGCGACGCAGAGGCCTTGGCCGTTGGCGGCCGAGGTGGGACCCCCGTCGGCGGCCCGGACCACGTGGTCGGCGTGCCGGGCGGGTGCGGAGCACCAGGGCGTTCGGCACGTGGCCCGGTCGCGCAGGGCGATCCAGCGGCTGAGTCCCTGCGGGAAGGTGCGGGACAGCGCGTCCAGGGCGAGCAGCCGGCCGGTGGTCGGGGCGGTGTAGAGACGGCGGAACCACGCCGCGCCGGCGCCGGCGCCGGCTGCCGACGTCACGAGGTCGCGGGCCCAGCCGGCCGGGACGACGCCGTGCCCGAGCAGCTCGGCGGGCTCGTCGTCCCCGGCCAGCAGGGTGCGGTCGGTCATCACGAGGCCGACGCTGACCGGGACCGGAGCGGTGCTGGCGCGCCCGGTCAGCCGCTCGACGACGGTGTCGGCCATCGCCTGGCCGCGCGAGCGTGCGTCACCGGCGGCGCGGAGGCTGTCGGCCTGCTTGGTGAGGGCGGCGTACGCCGAGACGCCGGCGGCCATCGGCAGGAGGGAGGTGAGGTAGACCATCGCGTCGGGCGCGGGCCGGATGGTGACGGTCCGGTCGGACTCGGCACGGCGGGCCCGCCGCAGCACCGAGTCGGCGTCGAGCTGGTAGGCCCGGCGTTGGACCTCCGCGACCAGCTCCCGGTCGCCGAGCTGCTCGAGTCGCGTGAGGTCGCCCGCCACCTCGCGGTCGATGGTCTGCCGGTCCTCCAGCGTCAGCTGAGCGGTCTCGCGCACGAGCAGGGTGGCGCGGTACTCCGACAGGACGCCGGCCTCCATCGCCCTGCGCGTCCACGGCATCTCGGTGGCGAGGATCTTGCCGAGCCCGAGCAGGATCGCGCCGCGGTGCGGCGACTCGCGGCGGGCCAGCCCGACCTGCGCCCCGATCCCGACCCCGCGCTTGTCGGCGCGAACTCCAGCCTGCTCGCGCTCGGCCCGGACGGACGCGTCGAGCGCCGCCGCCTCACGGGCTTGGGCCGCGCAGAGAGCGTTCTTCGCCTCCTCCATTGCCCGGATCCGGTCGATCCGCTCGGCATCGCTGGCCGCCTCCGGCAGGCGGGTGAGCTCGTGGACGAGGGTCCGAGATCCGCCTTTCGATGCATCGAACATGTATACGATTATATGCCAACTCGGAGATCGAGGAAAGGGGCGGGTGTCGCTTCTGTGGACAAGCGCGTCGGCGGGCGTCGGGCCGGATCGTGCCGTCCGAAGGAGCCGGACAGACCTGGCTTGCCAACCTCGCTAGTCGCAAGTACACCCGCTCCCACCTCAACTTCGAGTGAGGGGAACTGCGGCGAGCCCTGACGGAATCCGGCCTTGAAACAAGGGGCGGTTCCTTGAGTGCTAGATGACGCCCCCAGGGGGCGGTTGTCAGATACCGTCTCGCGGTGAGGTTTCTTGACGAGCAGGTTGTCCACCATGGCCACCGCGATGACGACGACGACCACGTGTCTAAACGCCTCCGCTTGCGGACTCGATACTGCCTGCTTCTTGCGGGCGTGCTCGGCTTCCTCGTAATACTGATCTCGGAGCCTATAAGTATTGGAGCGAGATGGGTCGCGAGCGTCGCCTGGGATCATTGGCCATGGGCATTGCTCCCGTTGATGTGGCTAATCATCGGCGTCGGCATTACGGTCTATTTGCACGTGGCCAAGTTCTTTGACCCGGGTTCCAGTGTTCCGGAATGGTCGGGGTTCTTCATCGGCGGGGCGCTCGCCGCAACCACCGCCCTAGAGCTCGATAATTCGATCGGATTGTTTGATCGCTTAGAGCAGCTACCCGGCGGCTGGGTCACAGTGTGTCTTGCAGTCACAGGTGCGCTTTCCGTTGCTGCATTGCTGCGTAACAGCTCGCCAATTTATATTGACGGTGTCGAATTACTTGCAGGAGTCGCAGCCCTTACAGTGGTTGCTCCCTCCATCTACCTTGCAATCCGCGCCATGCGGCTGCGATTCGACTGGAGTCAGATCGCCAGTCAGGCGGCCGCCGTAATTGCTCAAAACTGGTCGCCTATTCTCTTGGCGCTAGCCATTCTTTACCAAGCGCCTGGGTGGCGCCGGTGGTTCAGGAGCAGGGCCTATGCGCGAAATGAGTTGCACGTCACGCCGATTAATGGCCTTCGCATGATGGTGATGGCTGGCCTAACAGCTGCGCTTGCGGCATACGTCCTTCTGTATTTCCTGCCACCGAACCTCATCCCGTCTGGAGGTCTGAGTGCCGCTCAAAGGGCGGACGCGCTCACTCAAGAACGTAGAACAGTCCTGGCCACCATTGCGGCGATCGGCGCTGGAGTGACGCTGCTGTACACCCATCTGCGTCATCAGTTGGATCGCGATGCAAACGCGACAGGTAGATACACCGAGGCCGTGCAGCAACTCGGCGACGAGGCGATGAGCATCCGGCTCGGTGGCATCTACGCCCTTTCTAGAGTGGCAAACGATTCGCCTGGCGATCGTGCCACTGTGAGTCAGGTACTCGCAGCGTTCGTGCGCGATAGTTCCCGCGGGATCTCCATGGATGTTCCGCTGGACGTTATCGCCGCGCTTACTGAATTAGGAAGGAAGCATCTCGCAGGCGAAGGGCAGGTCAATCTTCGATCTTGCAAGCTCACGGCTGGCAACCTTGCCGACGTCACGTTTCCAGCGTCGGTGGACCTGCGCCTATCCGACCTGACTGCGACTAACCTCCACTCGGCGTCGCTTATAGCCGCCAATTTGGCTCAATCGACGCTCAGTAACGCCATATTGCAGGATGTGACTGCTCGTCGGGCATCCTTTGCTAATGCCACTGTGGATAGCGTTGATTTCACGGGCGCGCAATTGCAAGACGTTGATATGTCAGGGGCAGATCTCAGCGGCAGCGATCTGCGCGGCGCCGACCTTACGGGTGCCAACCTGCGAGGAGCGCGCCTGGTGCGGGCCAACCTGTCAGGCGCCGATCTCACTGGTGCCGATCTTCGTGGTGTCGACCTGACCGGTATCCCGTTAGCAAATGCTCGGCTCAGCTTCTCGCTCTTGCACGGGACGGGGCTGACCAAGGAGAAGGTTCTGTCTATCGACGGCGAAGCCGAGCACATGGTCTTCAGTGAATCCGACTACATGGACGACAAATCAGACGAAGCGTGGGAGCGTCGCTATCGCTGGGAGAATCAACGCAGCAGAGATGTCTACGACTACTAACCGGGGGTAGCGCCCGCCACCAGCCTCAGCCTTCGACACACGCATGTCTCACCTTGACTTGATCTGCAACACAACTCGTCGTCGCCTGCGGACGTGCTCTAGACGATTCGCGGGTTGGAGCTTGCATAGGTGTAGTTCGTAGCGGATGCTGGCGGTGCTTGGTTCGAAGGGATCGGGGAGAGCCCGACAGAGACGATGAAGAACGGGTTCCGCACACAGGAGAGACCGCGGCGGGACTGTCGGCAGGGACGCGTTGGACGGTAGAGCGCGTATCCAGGGCTGTAGCTGACCGGCACAACTAGCGACTACCGCACGGAACCAGCAACATTCTGTTGCTGCGTCGTGCGAGGTCTCTGCGTCTGGTCGCTCTGTTCGTGTACCCGCTGTTGGTGCGGGTTGGTCGTTGTCCCTGTATCCCGGCGCGGGAGAGGCCGGCGGCTGTTTCATCTCCAAGCGACCTCGAGGTACTGGGTCGGGCTGGACTGTGGTCGAGGATCCGGTGGAGCTGGCTGAACTGGAGGCGGCTCGTCGGGAGCGGGCTCGGTTCGAGGCGGCCCGTCGGGCACGTGCCCGGCTGCGTCGCTACTGCGTGTCCAATGAGCTGACGCGATTGGGAACGCTGACTTACGGGCCCCCGTTCTGCACCGATGCAGCTCAGGCACGCAGAGATGTCGGATTGTTTTCCGTCGTCTCCGCTCGGCGCTTGACGGTGAGGCGTTTCCGTACGCCTGGGTGCCCGCGTTTCACAAGGACCAGGAGCGGTTGCACCTGCACTTTGCGGCGTGTCGCTACATCAAACGTTCGTTGATCGAATCTGCGTGGGGGCACAGGTTCGTACACATCAAGCGGTTGAGCGATGGGCGCTGGCGCTCGGGGAGAAGCGCGGCGGGCGTCGGGTTACTTGTCGAAGTACGTCGCAAAGTCGTTTGCAGACCAGCGCATCCACGGACGGCATCGCTACGACGTGGCGCAGGGGTTCCGGCCCGTCCGAGTGCACGTGTGGGGCGTTCGGCGCAGGACGTGATCGCGCGCGCATCTGACCTGCTGGGTCAACGCGCTCCGGTGCGTGTGTGGCATTCCGACGACGAGCCGGCGTGGCATGGTCCGCCGGCGGTCTGGGCTCAGTGGGCATGAGCGGCGTGGATGTGGCTGCGATCGCGGCATGGGTCGAGCGGTCCTGCGCCGATCAAGCGATCCCGGTGCGCGTGTGTGATCGGCGGGTCATGACACGGGTCGCTGCCCTCCTGGTTGGCGGGGTCGGGAACCCACCCGGCAGCGCAGCGCGGACGGGTTCCCGACCCCGACGCCAGGCGGGAGAGGAAGGCGTCATGAGCAGACGACGCAGGAGTGCGCAGGGTGGGCGGTTTCAGGAGGCCCGACGGGCCGATGAACGTGCGCGGGGTGGTCCACACCCGTTGTCGGAATCGTTGATCGAGCTCGTGCCCGATCTGGCGTTGGCTCAGCTGTTCCGCCAGTTCTGCCCGGTCTGCGGGAGTCGGGTGCTGCGGTGGTTCACCGGGGCCGAGGCAGCAAGGGCGCTCGGGGACACCGTGGCGGGCCAGATGCTCGCCCAGCTACCGCGCGGATATCGAGAGGTCGCCGATTTCTGGGTGTGTCTGCGCTGCAACGAATCGGGATGCTTCGGGCCGAGCGAGTGGGACCCATCCTGATTGCGCACCATCTTTTGGGGCGTGGTTGATCGGGTGCGGTTCGGTGCGGCGTGTCTCGGGTCCGCAGGGGCCCCGCGCGCGTGAGGGACGAACGCGGGTGGGGGTGCGGCCACGCCGCACCGTGCCCGATCAACCGCCATGGCTAGACGGTGCGGTGAGGGTCAGACGCGCCAGATCGGTGAAACCCGCTCCAGCTCAACGCTCTGGACGCCAGCACGGCCGGGTGCGATAGCGGCGTGGTCGAGGACCGCTTTGACGATGGCGTGTTGCCGGTCGAGGTTCAGTCCGGCCCAGGCTGCGCGCAGTTCCGAACCAGTGCCCATGAAGGTCGTCAGGTTGCTGGTCTTGGTCAGGCGAGCGAGAGCACGCGTGGTCTGCTCGATGCGTTGCTCGATGGGTCGTCGGGCGATGAGCCATTCCGCAATTTCGATGGTGCCCTCGCCGTAGGCCGTAGACAGTTCCTCGCGGCGCGCGTCCGCGGCATCGAGGTCGGTAGAGAGGATTTGGATGCGGTCGTCACTGCTGCCGCGTCCGTGGATCGTGTCGGCTAGCTCAGGGCTGTCAAGGCGGTAGAGGACTGCCTCGGTGATGAGTTCTTCCAGTGCAGGCGCGGTCACGGTCAGGCGTCCACAGCCGCCGTGGTCAGGACCCGAGAGGCATACGTAGCGGCGGCGGTCCGCGCGAGGGCTGGAGAACAGCCGGTTTTCGCAGCGTCCGCAGCGCAGCAGCCCCGAGAGGAGGTATCGCTGGGGAGCGCGTCGACCCGAGGATGCTCGTTCCTGGAACGCGATCGCGATCTTGCGGTGAATGTCTTCATCGATGATCGGTGCCCATGGCCCGGGCCCAACGATCTGACCTGGGTGGACGCGTTGTCCGGCGTAGCGGGGGTTGAGCAGCATCCCGCGCAGGGTGCTGGTGCGCCAGTCGGCGCCGTCACCGTTGGATGTCCTTCAGCGTTGAGCCAGGACGCGATCGAGCGGGTCGATTCCCCGGCGAGGAGGCGATCGACCATGACGCGGAACAGTCACGCTTCCTCGGGGTCGATGGTGGTGAAGTCACTGCGGTAGCCGTAGGGCCGGGTGGACCCGCGGTGTGGCTTGCCCTCAGCTGCGTTCTGGTCGTTCTTGCGTGCCACCCTGCGGGACTTGTCGGCAGATTCCTTGGCTGCGACAGCCCCGATCAGTTGGGCAATGAACACCCCGTCGCCGGTTCCGAAATCGCTGTTTCCGGTCACTGTCTTCACGTTGTTCGCGATCCCCGCGGTGTCGATCACGGTGAAGAACTGCTCCAGCTCGATCGGTCTGCGGTGCAGTCGGTCCTGGTGCCACACGAGCACCCCATCGATGAAGCCGTCGCCGATGTCGCCTAGGAGGCGCTCGTACTCGGGGCGTCGTCGGCCCGAATAGGCGGAGACATCGTTGTCGAGGTACTCACCCGAGACCGCCCACGTCAAGCGCTCGGCCAGGGCATGGCAGTCCTGGACCTGACGCGCCACACCTGCGCCGGTGCCGTCGGTGTCGCTGCTGATCCGCGCATAGATCGCCACAGCCTTGGGGGTCGTCGTCATGGGGTCATATTGCGGACGGACCAGCAACCTGAGCCAGCTCTGCCCACCCGCCACACGCGACGACATCCCCACTGTCGGAGGTCGCCCGTACGCTGGAGGACATGCGACCAGTGACCGATCTCGAGCGCCGGGTGGCCCCCTTCAAGGTGGTCTCGGACTACTCGCCCTCCGGCGACCAGCCGACCGCGATCGCGGAGATCACCAAGCGGGTGAAGGGGGGCGTCAAGGACGTCGTCCTGCTGGGTGCGACCGGCACGGGCAAGACGGCGTCGGTGGCCTGGGTGGCCGAGCAGGTGCAGCGCCCGCTACTGGTGCTGCAGCCCAACAAGACGCTGGCCGCGCAGTTCGCGAACGAGCTGCGCCAGCTCTTCCCGGACAACGCGATCGAGTACTTCGTCTCCTACTACGACTACTACCAGCCCGAGGCCTACGTCCCGCAGACGGACACCTACATCGAGAAGGACTCCTCGATCAACGAGGAGGTCGAGCGGCTGCGGCACAGCGCGACCAACTCGCTGCTGACGCGGCGCGACGTGATCGTGGTCAGCACGGTCTCCTGCATCTACGGCCTCGGCACCCCGCAGGAGTACGTCGACCGCATGCTGCGGCTCAAGGTCGGCGAGGAGCGCGACCGCGACTCGATCCTGCGCCAGCTCGTCGAGATCCAGTACACCCGCAACGACATGGCCTTCACCCGCGGCACCTTCCGCGTCCGTGGCGACACCCTCGAGGTCTTCCCGGTCTACGAGGAGCACGCGGTCCGCATCGAGTTCTTCGGCGACGAGATCGAGCGCCTGATGACGCTGCACGCCGTGACCGGCGAGGTGCTCACCGAGGACCAGGAGCTCTACCTCTTCCCGGCGACCCACTACGTCGCCGGCCCGGAGCGGATGGAGCGCGCGATCCGGGGCATCGAGCTCGAGCTGGAGGACCAGCTCGCGACCTTCGAGAAGCAGGGCAAGCTGCTCGAGGCCCAGCGGCTGCGGATGCGCACGACGTACGACGTCGAGATGATGCGCCAGGTCGGCTCCTGCTCCGGCATCGAGAACTACTCGATGCACATGGACGGCCGGGTCCGCGGCTCCGCGCCCAACTGCCTGCTCGACTACTTCCCCGAGGACTTCATCACCGTTGTCGACGAGTCCCACGTCGCGGTGCCGCAGATCGGCGGGATGTACGAAGGCGACATGTCGCGCAAGCGCAACCTCGTCGACCACGGCTTCCGGCTGCCGAGCGCGATGGACAACCGGCCGCTGCGCTGGGAGGAGTTCCTCGACCGGATCGGCCAGACGATCTACCTCTCCGCGACGCCGGGCAACTACGAGCTGGACAAGATCGGCGGCCCCGAGAACGCCGTCGAGCAGATCATCCGCCCGACCGGGCTGATCGACCCCGAGGTCGTGGTCAAGCCGACCAAGGGCCAGATCGACGACCTGATCCACGAGATCCGGCTGCGCACCGACAAGAACGAGCGCATCCTCGTCACCACGCTGACCAAGAAGATGTCCGAGGACCTCACCGACTACCTCCTCGACGCCGGCGTCCGCACCCGCTACCTCCACTCCGAGGTCGACACCCTCAAGCGGATCGAGCTGCTCCGCGACCTGCGCCTGGGCGACTACGACGTCCTCGTCGGCATCAACCTCCTGCGCGAGGGCCTCGACCTGCCGGAGGTGTCGCTCGTCGCGATCCTCGACGCCGACAAGGAGGGCTTCCTGCGCTCCGACAAGTCGCTCATCCAGACGATCGGCCGCGCCGCCCGCAACGTCTCCGGCCAGGTCCACATGTACGCCGACAAGATCACCCCCTCGATGGAGCGGGCGATCGACGAGACCAACCGGCGTCGCGAGAAGCAGGTCGCCTACAACACCGCCCACGGCATCGACCCGACACCGCTGCGCAAGAAGATCGCGGACATCACCGAGATGCTGGCGCGCGAGGACGAGACCACCCAGGAGCTGCTGCAGACCTGGGCCGGCACCGAGGCCAAGGGTCGCGCCGGGGGAGTCAAGGCCAAGCAGCCGGTGCCCGGGCTGTCCAAGGCCGCGGCCGGCCAGCACGCCGCCGACCTCGCCGGCATGCCGAGCTCGGACCTGGCCCAGCTCATCCAGGAGCTGACCGACCAGATGAAGGGCGCCGCCGGCGAGCTGCAGTTCGAGCTGGCCGCCCGCCTGCGCGACGAGATCTCGGGCCTCAAGAAGGAGCTCCGCCAGATGATGGAGGCAACCAGGTGACCCGGGAGAGGGCAGCGTAAAATCCCGGAAGTGAGCCGCTCCCGCAGTCCCGTCCAGAGCGGCGCCTGGTCCGTGTGGCTCGTCGGCCTCGCGATCTACTTCGTCGCCGTCTTCCACCGCTCCAGCCTCGCCGTCGCCGGCCTCACGGCCGCCGACCGCTTCGACATCTCCGCCTCGCAGCTGGCGACGTTCACGATGCTCCAGCTGCTGGTGTACGCCGGCATGCAGGTGCCCGTCGGGCTCCTGGTCGACCGCTTCGGCTCCCGCAGCGTGCTGCTCACCGGAACCCTGCTGATGACCCTGGGGCAGACCGGCTTCGCGCTTGCCGAGAGCTACCCGCTCGCCCTGGTGGCGCGCGTGTTCGTCGGCATGGGCGACGCGATGACCTTCATCTGCGTGCTGCGGCTCGTGAGCAGCTGGTTCCCCACCCGACGGATCCCGTTCGTCACCCAGGTGACCGGCACCATCGGCCAGGCCGGTGCGCTGCTCGCGGCCATCCCGATGACCTGGGCGCTGAGCCACCTCGGCTGGACCACGGCCTACCTCATCGCCGCGTCGGCCGGCATCGTCCTGGGCGTGCTGGCGCTGCTCGTGCTGCGCGACTCACCGGCCGCCCGCACCCTGCGCGGCCCGAGCCTGTCCTTCGCGGCGGTCCGCACCAGCCTCGCGGCGTCCTGGGCGCACCCCGGCACCCGACTCGGCTTCTGGATGCACTTCTCCACGCAGTTCTCCGCGACCACGCTCGCGCTGCTCTGGGGCTACCCGTTCTTCGTGCGCGGCGAGGGCCGCAGCCCGGCGACCGCCGGCTTCCTGCTGACCGTCATCGTCGTCGCGATCATGTGCGCCGGCCCGGTCCTCGGCTGGCTCGTCGGCGCCCACCCGTGGCACCGCTCGACGGCGGTGCTCGCCATCGTCAGCGCGATCGTCACGATCTGGACCGTCGTGCTGCTGTGGCCCGGCAACGCCCCGCTGCCGGTGCTCGTCGTGCTCGCCTTCGTCGTCGGCATCGGGGGACCGGCCTCGATGATCGGCTTCGACCTCGGCCGCACCTCCAACCCCGCGGAGCGGCTGGCCAGCGCCAGCGGCATCATCAACCAGGGCGGCTTCCTGGCCAGCCTGCTGCTGGTCGTCACGATCGGGCTGATCCTCGACTGGCGCACGCCGGGCGGCAGCACGACCTACCCGCCGTCGGCGTTCCGCTGGGCGATGAGCGCGCAGTACGTCCTCTGGGCGGTCGGCCTCACCCAGGTCTGGCGCTACCGCCGCCGCACGCGCGCGGTCGTCAGCCGCGACGAGCTCGAAGGAGTCGTGCGAGCGCCGGCGTGAGCAGCAGGATCACCAGCAGCCGGAACAGCTGCACCGCCATCACGTAGGTCACGTCCGACCCGCTGTCGGCCGCCGTCGCCAGCACCGCGAACAGCCCGCCCGGCGTGGTCGCGAGGTACGCCGTCAGCCCGTCGACCGGCGTCAGCCACGCCAGCGCCGCACCCATCGCGGCGGTCAGCGCGATCATCGCGACGATGATCAGCAGCACGACCGGCAGCATCCGGGTGATCGACGCCAGGCTGGCCCGGGTGAACCGCAGCCCCACCTGCACCCCGATCAGGGCGTACGCCGCCCACTGCAGCGCCACGGGGACCGACGGCGTCCCGAGCCACCCCGCGGAGCTCACCACGGCAGCCACGGCCAGCGGGCCGAGCAGGGTCGCGGTCGTGACCGGCACGAACCGGGCGATCAGCAGCCCGCCGGCGAGCGCGACCGCGACGTACGCCAGGTCCTGCACCAGCGTCGCGCTCCCGACCTCGAACGTCCCGACGCCCCGTTCGGGGTGGAAGACCAGCGCGGTCACCAGCGGCATGGTGAGCAGCACGAGCAGCACCCGGAGGTACTGCACGACCGTCACCACGCGGTCGTCCGCCCCCAGCTCGCGGGCGATTGCGACCACGCCGGACGCCCCGCCGGCGATCATCGCGAAGGCGCCGGTCACCTCGGACACGTCGCGCCGCACCGCCAGCAGCCGCCCGGCCGCGAGGCTGACCAGCACGGTCCCGACCGTGACGGCGGTGATCGGCAGCAGCGCGCTGCCCATGCCGGCGAGCGCGGAGAGGCTGACCAGCGAGCCGATGGTGACGCCGATCAGCGCCTGGCCGAGGCGGAACGCCGTGGCCGGCACCCGGATCTCCACGGGGGACGTCAGCGCGTGCGCCATCCCACCCAGCAGCGAGCCGAACAGCACGGCCGACGGCACGTGCAGCAGCGAGAGCACCACCGACAGAACCACGGTCACGACCAGCACCCGCGCCACGGCAGCCAGCGGGGGACGGTCGCGCGTGGTCCCCGGGTGCTCCGTCATCGGCTCCACCCTAGAGTTCGGGGCATGACCACCATCGACCTGGGCCGACCCGTCAGCGGGGACGTCGTGGACCTGATCCTCGACGACCACCGCCGCTTCGAGGCGCTGCTGCGCGACCTCCGAGACTCCAGCTCCGACCGCGACGCCGTGCGGCAGGCCTTCGCCGCGCTGCACGTCGCGCACGCGACCGCCGAGGAGGAGCACGTCTACCCGCAGCTGAAGCGCAAGAAGGCGGTCGGCGAGCACGAGGCCGAGCACGGCCAGGAGGAGCACGCCGAGGGCCACGAGGCCCTGCTGGCCGTCCTCGAGCTCAAGGGCACCGACACCCAGGCGTTCGACGACGCGGTCGAGGAGCTCGCCAAGGTGGTCAACCACCACCTGACCGAGGAGGAGCTAAGCATCCTCAACCCGGCCCGCGACGAGGTCTCCGAGACCGCCCGCGCCGAGCTCGGTGCGGCCTTCGCGACGGCCCGCAACCAGCTGATCGACGACGGGTGCGGCTCGCTCGCCGACGTACGCCGCATCGTGGCCGCCGCCCGCAAGGACGGCCTGCTCGACGACGAGGACGAGGGCGACGAGGACTGACCGCATGGACGTCGCCACGATGCAGGAGCACTGCCTGGCCAAGCCGGGCGCCTGGCCGGACAACCCCTGGGACCACGAGCACCCGGTCATCAAGGTCGGCGACGGCGCCGCCGGCAAGATCTTCGCCTTCCTCGGCAGCGGGGGAGTCGGGGTCAAGGGCGGCGCCTCGCGGGAAGTCGCGGACGAGTGGCTCGAGCGCTACCCGGGCGACGCCACCGTGATGGCCTACATCGGGCGGTCCGGGTGGAACGACCTGGCGTACGACGGCGCCATCCCCGACGACGAGCTGCTCGAGGCCGTGGACGAGTCCTACCGGCTCGTGGTCTCGAAGCTGCCGAAGAAGCACCGGCCCGCCGGCTGGGAGGGCTGAGCGGAGCTCAGCGGGCCTTGCGGGCGACGGTGAGCCCCACCAGCCGGGCGACCACCAATGCGACGTACAGCACCCCGGCGACCTGCTCGACCATCACGAACGAGCGGGCGTTCGGGAGCACCGGCGTCACGTCGGACAGCCCCACGCTGGTGAGCGTGGTGAAGGACAGGAAGAGCAGCTCGAACCAGCTCCGGTCGCCTGGTCCGCTCGCGCCGATGAAGGACCCCGGCCAGACGACCTGCACGGCGGCGTAGACGTAGGCGAAGCCCCACGCCACCACCGTGAAGGCGGCGCCCGTCGCGTAGAGCTCGTCGCGCGTGACCCGGTCGTCGTGGAAGAGGTAGCGGATCATCGCGTAGGAGACGAAGAAGTAGAACGGCGCGTGCAGCAGCGCGTTGACCAGCACGATCGCGTCGTTGCCCGGGTGGAAGGCCTCGACGACGGTGAACACCATCGCCGGCACGCCCAGCAGGGCGGCGACCCAGGACAGGGCGGGGGTACGACGCACCGCCCACACCGCGATCAGCACGACCGCCGTGCCCACGACGCCGAGCAGGGCCCGCCCCGTGGTCGACTCGTCGAGGAACGGGTAGGCCAGCACGGCCACCAGCTGGGCGGCGAGCAGCACCGCCGACGGGTGCTGCACGACCACGCGGCCGGTCTCCCGGGCGGAGCGGGTCACGAAGCGGTCCCGTCGTCGTCGCGGGGCGCCGGGTCCGCGTCGGGGCGCTCCCGGGCGCGCAGCTCCTTGGCCTCGTCCTTGGCCTGCTTCTTCTCGATCCGTCGCACGTGCTCGTCGACGATGTCCTGCCGCCGGACCAGCGTGCGGACCACGTTGATGCCGGTCCCCGCGATCACGAAGCCCGGCCAGAAGAACGAGCTGCCGAAGGAGCCCCAGCTGATGACCAGCCAGATCACCAGGCAGATCAGGCTGGGGCCGAGGAAGCCGAGGAACGCCTCGCGGCGGTCGGACTCGTAGGCGCGCTGGGCCTGGGCCTGGATCTCGGCGGGGGAGGTGCGCGCCGGGAGCCGGGAGCCGCGGACGGGAGCGGCGACCAGGTCGGCCAGGAGCGGCGGGAGCTCGCCGAGGGTGCGGGCGGCGGCCACCTGCTCGCTGCGGGTGTCGAACTCCGCGCGGTCGAGCCGGCCGTCGGCGTACGCCTCGGTCAGCAGGTGCTGCGCGGCGTCCCGGTCGCGGTCCGCGGCCCGCAGCCCGGCGTGGGCCGGATCGCGGGGGTCGTGGGAGAAATCTGCCCAGGCGCCGGTGTCTTCCACATTCCGCATCCTAGGACCGCGCCCCGGCCTAGCCTGTGACAGGCGTCACCTCGAGGGCCGATCCGGGCGGACCGATCAGCGGGTGGGACACGCCGTGGCGCCCATTGCCGCGAACAAGAACACGTTCTAGTCTGTGGCCGCCGTCTAGACAAGCGTGGGGAGGTGACCGATGGCATTTTCCGCTGTGTCCGTGATCCGCGGGCCGGGCGAGATCGCTGCCATGGTCGTCGACGTCACGAAGCTGATCTTCACCACGCGCTTCCAGGCCCGCGAGTTCCTCGAGCAGGCCTGGTTCATCACCAGCGTCACGCTGATGCCGACGCTGCTGGTCTCGATCCCGTTCGGCGCGGTCATCTCGCTCCAGGTCGGCAACCTCACCGGCCAGCTCGGCGCCCAGTCCTTCGCCGGGGCCACCGCCGTCCTCGCCGTGGTCCGCGAGGCGGCCCCCATCGCCGCCGCCCTCCTCATCGCCGGCGCGGCCGGCTCCGCGATCTGCTCCGACATGGGCGCCCGCAAGATCCGCGAGGAGATCGACGCGATGGAGGTGCTCGGGGTCGACCCCCTGGCCCGCCTGGTCGTCCCGCGGGTGCTCGCGACGATGTTCGTCTCGATGATGATCAACGGCCTGGTGATCGGCGCCGGGATCGGCGGCTCCTACTTCTTCATCGTGATCGTCACCGGCGGCTCGGCCGGTGCCTTCCTCTCGTCGTTCACGGCGCTCGCCACGCTGCCCGACCTCTACATCTCGATGGTCAAGGCGATCATCTTCGGCTGGCTCGCCGCGATCGTCGGCGCCTACAAGGGCCTCAACGCCGGCGGCGGCCCCAGCGGCGTGGGCCGCGCGGTCAACGAGTCCGTGATCGTCTCGTTCATGCTGCTGTTCTTCATGAACGCCGTGATCACGGCGATCTACTTCCAAGTCGTCCCGCCACCGGGGCTCTGATGGCGAGCATCTCGGCGCTCGGCAGCGCGTTCGTCCAGGGTCGTCGCGACTCCCTCGAGGCGTACGGCGACCAGCTGCTGTTCTACATCAAGGCGATCGCCTGGACGCCGCGCGCGATCCGTCGCTACAAGCGCGAGATCATCAACACCCTCGCCGAGATCACCTTCGGCGCGGGCGGGCTGACCTTCATCGCCGGCACCGTCGGGGTGATCGCCTTCCTCGCGTTCTTCGCCGGCACCGAGGTCGGCATCCAGGGCTACGCCTCGCTGAGCCAGATCGGCGTCGCGAAGTTCAGCGCGTTCATCTCCGCCTACTTCAACACCCGCGAGGTGGCGCCGCTGATCTCCTCGATCGCGCTCGCCGCGACCGTCGGCTGCGGCTACACCGCCCGGCTCGGCGCGATGCGGATCTCCGAGGAGATCGACGCGCTCGAGGTGATGGGGATCCCGTCGCTGCCGTTCCTGGTGACGACCCGGATGATCGCGGCGTTCGTCGCCGTCATCCCGCTCTACATCGTGGCGCTGAGCGCGTCGTACCTCTCGCCCCGCCTGATCACCACGCTGGTCTACGGCCAGTCGCCGGGCACCTACGACCACTACTTCCTGCAGTTCCTGCCACCGATCGACATGCTCTGGTCGTTCTTCAAGCTGCTCTTCCTCGCGACCGCGATCATCCTGATCCACTGCTACTACGGCTACACCGCCTCGGGCGGGCCCGCGGGCGTCGGCATGGCCGTGGGCCGGGCGATCCGCACCAGCATCGTGACCGTGGTGGTCGCGGACTTCTTCCTGAGCTTCGCGATCTGGGGCTCGACCACCACCGTGCGGATCACGGGGTAGCCGCGTGCTCGTCAACATCCACCACGACAGCCCGGCGGAGCACCGCCGGCTGCTGCTCGCGGGCATCGCCTTCCTGACGGCGATCGCGCTGCTCATCGGCTTCTCGATCGCGGTCTACCAGAAGGTCTTCGACTCGGTCACGATGGTGACGATCAAGGCCGACCGCGCCGGCCTGCAGCTCGCGAAGTTCGGCGACGTGCGCATCAACGGCGTCCTGGTCGGGCAGGTCCGCGAGATCGCCCAGGACGGCAAGGAGGCCTCGATCAAGGTCGCCCTGGACCCGGCCGCGGCGAAGGCGATCCCCGAGAACGTCGACGTCCAGATCCTGCCGACCACGCTGTTCGGCCAGAAGTACATCTCCTTCATGAAGCCCGACTCGCCCTCGAAGGCGTCGCTGTCCGACGGGGACGTGATCCCGTCCAGCCGCGTCGAGACGAACGTCGAGCTCAGCCGGATCCTCGCCAACCTGTTCCCGCTGCTGCGCTCGGTCCAGCCCGCCGACCTCAACAAGACGCTGAACGCGCTCGCGACGGCGCTCGGCGGGCGGGGCGAGCAGATCGGCCAGACGCTCGACGACCTCGACTCCTACCTCGGCGTGATCGACGACCACCTGCCGACGCTGCGCCAGGACCTCGTGCTCCTCGCGCAGGTCGCGGACGACTACGACATCGCCGCTCCCGACCTGATCGACGTGCTCCGCAACGTCACCGTCACCGGCAAGACGGTGATCGAGAAGAAGGACGACCTCGACGTCTTCTTCAGCGACCTCACCGGTCTCGCGGACACCTCGACGCGGATCCTGTCCGACAACGAGACCAACATCATCCGGATCGGGCAGGTCACCGAGCCGCTGACCCGGCTGCTCGCGGTCTACTCGCCGGAGTACCCCTGCCTGCTCAAGGGGCTCGCGCGCTACCAGCCGTTCCTGGCCAAGGTGTTCGCCGGCAACATCATCCGGCAGTACTTCCAGTTCAACACCCCGCAGTACCGCGAGTACGACCAACGCGACCGGCCGGTCTACGGCGAGGTCGGCCACGGCCCGTGGTGCCTCGGGCTGCCGAACCCGCCCGTCCCGATCGGCCCGCAGCCGCTCGACGACGGCACCGACATGGACGACAACCCGCCCACGAGCACGACGCCCGGCACCCAGCCGCAGCGCGCGCCGGCCACCACGGACGCGAACCCCACCAGCGGTTTCGCCGGCACCGAGGGCGAGAAGGCGATCGTCAACGCGATGCTCGCGCAGTCCTCGGGGCGCCCGGCCGACAGCTACGGCTCGCTCGGCGCGCTCCTCTACGGACCCGTCGTGCGGGGCGGGGGTGCGCGCTCGTGAGCCGCAACAGCGTCACCATCGCCGCCGGGATCAAGCTCGGCATCTTCACGGTCGTCTCGATCCTGGTGACCGGCCTGCTCGCCGCGATCATGGGCAACATCGGCTTCGGCGGGGCGCACGAGTTCAAGGCCGTCTTCACGAGCGCCTCGATGCTCGAGAAGGGCGACGACGTCCGGATCGCCGGCGTCAGCGTCGGCGAGGTCCGCAAGGTCGAGCACTACGAGCGCAACGAGGCGCTGGTGACCTTCCGGGTCAAGGACGAGGTCCAGCTGACCACCGCCTCGCGCGCCGAGATCCGCTTCCTCAACCTCGTGGGCGACCGCTACCTCGGGCTCGAGGAGGGCGCCGACTCCGGCGCGGAGCCGCTGGAGCCCGACGCCACGATCCCGGTCGACCACACGCAGCCGGCGCTCGACCTCACCGTGCTCTTCAACGGCTTCCAGCCGCTCTTCCAGGCGCTGAACCCGAAGCAGGTCAACGACCTCAGCATGAACCTCGTCCAGGTGCTGCAGGGCGAGGGCGGCACCATCGAGGGCCTGCTGCAGAAGACCGCGTCGCTCACCAACACGCTCGCCGACCGCGACCAGCTGATCGGCGAGGTGATCGACAACCTCGGCCAGACCCTCTCGACCGTCGACCAGCACCACGAGCAGCTGAACCGGCTGGTCCTCGAGCTCAAGGGCTGGATGACCGACCTGGCCCGCGACCGCTCCACGATCGGCTCGTCGCTCGACAACGTCTCGCAGCTCACGGCCGTCGTCGCCGACCTGCTGAAGGAGGGCCGCCCGCTGGTCAAGGCGGACGTCGCCGAGCTCCGCCGGCTGGCCGCCCTGCTGAACAAGCCGAAGAACACCGAGGTGCTCACCGCGCTGCTCGACCGGCTGCCCGAGTCGATGACCGACCAGACCCGGACCGGCACCTACGGGTCTTGGTACAACTACTACCTCTGCGGCTTCCAGGGGAAGATCACCATCCCGATCCTGCAGGGCATCCCCGGGATCAAGCAGCTGCGGCACGACCTCAACCACCTGTCGTTCAACTCCACGGCTGCGAGGTGCCAGTCGTGAGCCGGCGCTCGGAGGCCCGCGTCCTCCGCCTCGGCGCGATCACCGTCGTGGTGATGCTGCTGGTGATGGCGGCGGCCTTCAACCTGTCGAAGTTCCCCGGGTTCGGCGGCGACAGCTACCAGGCGGAGTTCGCCGACGCCTCCGGACTGCACAAGGGCAACATGGTGCAGGTCGGCGGGATCCGGGTCGGCCGCGTCCAGGACGTCAGCCTCGAGAACAGCAACAAGGTGCTGGTCACCTTCGAGGTGGACCGCGGTGTCGAGTTCGGCACGGACAGCAAGGCGTCGGTCGAGGTGCTCAACCTGCTGGGCGAGAAGTTCCTCAACCTGACGCCCGCCGGGCCCGGCCAGCTCGGCCAGGACGACGTGATCCCGCTCGACCGCACCGAGTCGGCGTACGACATCGTCGGCGTCTTCGGCGACCTCACCACGACCACCGAGCGGATCGACACCGACCAGCTCGAGAAGGCCCTCGACGTCGTCTCCGGCACCGTCAACGCGGCCGGGCCGCAGATCCACGACAGCTTCGAGGGCATCTCGCGGCTCTCGCGCACCGTGGCCTCCCGCGACGCGCAGATCCAGGCGCTGCTGAAGAGCTCCAAGGGCGTCACGAAGGTGCTGGCGGACCGCAGCGAGGACATCGTCGACCTGATGAAGAACAGCGACCTCGTCTTCCAGGAGGTACGCCGTCGCAAGGCCGCCATCCACCGGCTGCTCGTGAACGCCCGGATCCTCGCGGTCCAGCTCCGCGGCGTCGCCACGGACAACAAGGCCCAGATCGCCCCGGCGCTCGCCGAGGTCGACGACCTGCTCGACCTGCTCAACGACAAGGAGAAGCAGCTGAAGGCGACGCTCGCCGCCGTCGGCCCCTACGCCTCGATCCTGGGCAACATCATCGGCACCGGCCCGTGGTTCGACGCCTACGTCGTCAACCTCGCCGCGATCCCGACCGGCGAGTTCGTCCCGGACGAGGGGTGAGGCGACGATGACGAAGTCCTTCAACCTCCGGGTCGTGGTGGTGGCCGTGGCCGTCGCCCTCCTCGCGGCCACCTTCTTCCTGGTGCGCACGCCCAGCGAGGAGAAGACGGTCACCGCCCACTTCCCGCGGGCGGTCAGCGTCTACAAGGGCACCGACGTGCGCATCCTGGGCGTCAACGTGGGCCGGGTGACCGCGGTGATCCCCGAGGGCAACTCGGTGCGCGTCGAGATGACCTACGACGCGAAGTACAAGGTCCCCGACGACGCCAAGGCCGTGATCGTCACCCCGACGCTCGTCGCCGACCGGTTCGTCCAGCTCACCCCGGCGTACACGAAGGGGACCGTGATGGCGGACGGCGCCGACATCGCGCTGCCCGACACCGGCGTCCCCGTCGAGCTGGACCGGATCTACGCCAGCCTCCGCGACCTGTCCGAGGCGCTGGGCCCGAACGGCGTCAACAAGGACGGCACGCTCAACCACCTGCTCCGGGCCGGTGCGAAGAACCTCGAGGGCGAGGGCCAGCTCGGCAACGACATGATCCGGAACCTCTCCGAGGCGGCCACGACGTTCGGCCAGGGGAGCGGCGACCTCTTCGCGACCGTCACCCAGCTCGCGAAGTTCTCCCAGGTGCTCGGCACCAACGACAAGCTGGTGCGCGCCTTCATCAAGGACCTCAGCGGCGTCTCGTCGCAGCTGGCGGGGGAGCGGGTCGAGCTCCGGCAGGCGCTGGCGGCCGTCGCGGACGCCGTCGGCACCGTGCGCACCTTCGTCCACGACAACCGCGGCGCGCTGGTCACCGACCTGGAGAAGTTCACCCGGGTGATGAAGAACATCAACTCCGAGAAGGGCAGCATCGACGACGCCCTGCAGGTCGCGCCGCTCGCGCTGGGCAACCTCGCGATCGCCTTCAACAACAAGTCGGGGTCGATCGGCTCGCGGATCGGCGTGAACGGCACCTTCGGCGACCTCGACGGCTTCCTGTGCTCGATCGTCCAGCAGTCCGGCCTGCCGAAGGCCAGCAAGGACCTGGCCTGCCAGATCTTCAAGCAGATCGAGCCGGCCGAGGAGCAGACCAGTCCCGGCGACGGCAACCAGACCGGCGGCGGCGGGCTGAAGCTGCCGAAGAACAGCATGCCGAGCGTCGGCGACGTGCTCGGCTCCTCGGACCGGGCGCAGGGGCAGTACGCCGACGACAGTGCGGCCGGTCTGAGCGAGCTCATGGGCGGTGGCTCGTGAGGGCGGCGCGCTGGACCGTGCTCGCGGCCACGCTGGCGCTGCTGGCGACGGGCTGCAAGTTCGACGGCGCCTACGACCTGCCACTGCCCGGCGGTCCCGTGAGCGACGGCGACTCCTACGTCGTCACGGCGGAGTTCGCCGACATCCTCAACGTGGTGCCGAAGTCGCCGGTGATGGTGGACGACGTGACCGTCGGCGAGGTCACCGACATCGAGCGGGTCGGCTGGCACGCCAAGATCACCATGCGGGTCCGCAAGGACGTGGTCCTCCCGGACAACGCGATCGCCGACATCCGCCAGGTCAGCCTGCTGGGCGAGAAGTACGTCGCCCTCGAGCCGCCGGCCGACGAGGAGCCCAAGGGCCGCCTCGGGGCGAACGACAACATCCCGCTGTCCGCGACCGGCCGGAACCCCGAGGTCGAGGAGGTCCTGGGCGCGCTGTCGTTCCTGCTCAGCGGCGGCGGCGTCGGCCAGCTCGGCACGATCACCGAGGAGCTCAACAAGGTGATGGACGGCCGGACCGGCCGGCTCAAGCACCTGCTCGGCTCGCTCGAGGACGTCATCGGCACCCTGGACGCCCAGAAGGCCGACATCATCTCGGCGCTCGAGTCGATGAACAACCTGACCGCGACCCTCAACGAGGAGCGGGGGACCATCGGCGAGGCGCTCGACGTCATCGGGCCGGCCGTGTCGGTGCTCGACGACCAGCACGACGAGCTGATCGGGATGCTCAAGGCGCTCGACAACCTCGGCGTCGTCGGCACCCGGGTGATCGGCGCCAGCAAGGACGACCTGATCAAGACGCTCGCCGAGCTGCGCCCGGTGCTCAGCAAGCTCAGCGACGCGGGCGACAGCCTGGCCCCCGGCCTGGACATGGCGATCAGCTTCCCGTTCCCCAAGGAGGCCGCGAACGTCGTCAAGGGCGACTACGCCAACGCCTACATCCGCGCCGGCATCAACCTCTCCGACTTCGTGCCGATCCCGGACGACCCCGGCCTGCCGATCCCGCCGGTCGAGCCGCCCGACCCGGGCCAGGTCCTCAGCGACGTGCAGAAGTGCCTGCAGAGCGGCGACATCAGCTCCAAGGCGTGCGCCAAGGTGCTCAAGGACGCCGACTCGTACAAGAAGCTCAAGAAGGCCTGCAAGAAGGACAAGAACAAGGACAACGAGGTCTGCCAGGTCGTCAACCAGGTGCCCGACGGACCCGGGCTGCCGGAGATCCCGGGGCTGCCGGGAGTCACGGGGGCCACCGGCCTGGGCGCGATGTTCGCGAGCGGTGAGCCGTCCCCGACGTACGCCCCGTCCGCGATCTACGGAGGCACGTCATGATGACCACCGGCGTCCGGATCCGGATCGCGGCGTTCCTCGTGCTGAGCGCCGTGGGCATCGTCTACGTCACGGCGTCCTACCTCGGCTTCGTCGACCGCGTCCTCGGCCGCGGCATCACCATCCACGCGACCCTGCCCACGAGCGGCGGGCTCTTCGAGGGCAGCGAGGTGACCTACCGCGGCTACAAGATCGGCAAGGTCTCTGCGATGCACGTCGACGACGACGGCGTCCGGCTCGACCTGGCGCTCAAGGA
Source organism: Nocardioides luti (assembly GCF_014212315.1). Taxonomy (NCBI): domain Bacteria; kingdom Bacillati; phylum Actinomycetota; class Actinomycetes; order Propionibacteriales; family Nocardioidaceae; genus Nocardioides; species Nocardioides luti. The sequence continues at coordinate 463,507 of NZ_JACKXE010000001.1, read as the reverse complement.
CGGCACGAAGCTGCCGATGGACTCGCCGATGTACGTCCACAACCTGTCGGCGGTGGGGGAGCAGTACCTCGACTTCGAGCCGCCCGACGACCAGGGGCCGTACGCCGAGAACGGCAGCACGATCGCCGGCAGCGCGAAGTCGCTGCCGGTCGACGAGGCCGACCTGCTCGTCGAGCTCGACCAGTTCGTCAGCTCGGTCGACAAGAAGGCGCTGCAGGTGACCGTGCACGAGCTGGGGCTGTTCTTCGACGACACCGGCCGGCCGCTGCAGCACCTCATCGACGACGGCGGGAAGTTCATCGACGAGGCCTCCGCGCACGAGGACGAGACGATCAGCCTGCTCGACAACGGCATGACGGTCCTGAAGACCCAGCGCGACAACGGCGAGAACATCCGCTCGTTCTCCCACGACCTCAAGCTGCTCACCGACTCGCTGCGCGAGAGCGACGGGGACCTGCGGACCGTCCTGCAGGAGACGCCCGGGGCGGCCCGCGAGGTGGACGCGCTCCTCCAGGACCTCGAGCCCACGCTGCCGGTGCTGCTGGGCAACGCGGTGAGCATCAACCAGGTCGTGGTCTCGCACCTGTCGGGCATCGAGCAGCTGCTGGTGACCTTCCCGCGCACGATCTCCAGCGGCTTCACGGGCACGCCGCCGGACGGCTACGGCCGGGTGAACCTGCAGTTCGCCAACAAGGTCCAGCCGTGCACCGAGGGCTACAAGCCCAAGAGCCAGTGGCGCCGCGGCGACCAGCTCAGCGACGGGCCGATCTTCCCCGCCCGGTGCACCAGCCCCTCGCCGTACAACATGCGCGGTGGGAAGTACGCCCCCGGCGGCAGCGGCAACCCCTCTCCGCCCCGCTCCTACACGGGCTCGTACGATCCCACGACGGGCGTCGTGGACGGCGCCGTCGACCAGAACGGTGACCCGGTGCGCTTCCAGGACCAGGGCAACCTGTCGATCCTCGGAGGAGACTCGTGGAAATGGCTCCTGGTGGGCCCGGTGGCCAGCCCGTGACCGCTGCTCCCCGACCGCGCCGCGGGCTCAACCTCGCGCTCTACGCGGTCACGCTGCTCGTCGCGTGCGCCTGCGTCTTCGGCGGCTTCCTCGTCTACCGCACCCACGACACCCGGGCGAGCGCCGCGACCGACCAGGACCGCTACGGCGACGTGCTCGCCGCGGCGACGACCGAGGCCGAGGCGTTCATCAACATCCGCTACGACGACGCCCAGGCCAGCATCGACAAGGTCGCCGCCGGGGCGACCGGCAGCTTCCGCAAGCAGTACGACTCCTCCAGCAAGGGCGTCACCCAGGTGCTGACCGAGAACAAGTCGGTGATGGACGGCGACGTCGTCTGGGCCGGGGTCGTCGACGTCGACGCCGACAGCGCGACGGTGATCGCCGCGACCTCGGGCACCGTCGCCAACAACCAGACCGGCGGCAAGCCGGTCGCGCGGAACTTCCGCCTCCAGCTCGACCTCGTCCTCGAGGACGGCCGCTGGCTCACCAACCACCTCCAGTTCGTGGGCTGATCGCGATGGCCTCGACCCCCCGCCCGCCGCGCAAGCCCGTCGTCGGCTCCCGCAACCCCACCGCCCGTCCGCGCCGCGTCGCCTCGGGCGTCCCCGAGCCCGCCGAGTCGGCGCATCTGCAGACGCCGGAGCCCCCCGAGTCGGCGCGTCTGCAGACGCCGAAGCCCGCCGAGCCCGCCGAGTCGGCGCATCTGCAGACGCCGACCGACGACGAGGAGCCGCGCACGTCCGGCGCACGGACCACCATCGCGCTGGTCGTCGCGCTGGTGCTGCTGCTCGGCGTCGCGGGGGCGGAGGCGTACTACGTCTGGGGCCGCTCCGAGCCGGTGGTCTCCGCCGGGCGACCGGTGGTCACCGGCGAGATGGCGCACCGGACCGCGGTCGACACCGCGTCGCAGGACGTCGGGAAGATCCTCTCGACGTCGTACAAGGACTACGACGCCCAGGTCGACGACGCGACCAGCCGGATGACGGACGCCTTCGCGGCGGAGTACCGCCAGACCGCGGAGCAGATCAAGGACGCCTTCGTCGCGGCGAAGACCGAGGTGCAGTCGCAGGTCGTCGCGGCCGGCGTGATGAGCGCGTCGTCGGAGCGGGTCGAGGCGCTGATCTTCGTCAACCAGGCGACCACCCGGGACGGCAAGGACACCTCGGTGTCGCAGTACCGCGTCAAGATGACGATGGTGCACACCTCCGGCGGCTGGCTGGTCGCGGGCATCGACACGAACTGACCGGCCGCGCGGTGCTGGACACCCGTCCGTGGCCCGACTAGGTTCGTCGAACTAGAACACGTTCCAGTCTGTGCCCCTTGTGGGTCCGCGCCCGGGAGGGGAAGGATCGCCGTCGTGCCGTCACCCAGCTCCCACGACGCCGACGCGCGTCCCGTGGACACCGACCTGCTCATCATCGGCGCCGGCCCGACCGGCCTCTTCGCGGCGTACTACGCCGGCTTCCGCGGGCTCCGCGTCGCCGTCGTCGACTCGCTGCCGGAGCTCGGCGGCCAGATCACGGCGATGTACCCCGAGAAGCAGATCCTGGACGTCGCCGGCTTCCCGAGCATCAAGGGGCGCGACCTCGTCGAGGGCCTGGTCGCGCAGGCGACGACCGCGGACCCGGCGTACTTCCTGGACCGCACGGCCACCACTTTGCGGCACGAGACGAGCGCCGACGGCGACGAGCGGGTCGTGGTCGGGCTCGACGACGGCCGGGAGATCAGCGCCGGCGCGGTGCTGATCACCGCCGGCATCGGCAAGTTCAGCCCCCGGCCGCTGCCCGCCGGTGACGGCTGGCTGGGCCGTGGGCTGGAGTTCTTCGTGCCGAGCTTCGCGCCGTACGCCGGCAAGGACGTCGTCATCGTCGGCGGTGGTGACAGCGCCTTCGACTGGGCCCTGCACCTCGAGCCGGTCGCGCGGTCGGTCACGCTCGTGCACCGCCGCGACGCCTTCCGCGCGCACGCCCGCACCGTCGAGCAGGTCCGCGCCTCGTCGGTCCGCATCGTCACCAAGGCCGAGGTGACCGCCTTCCGCGGCAACGGCCACGTCGAGGCGCTCGACGTCACCGCCGACGGGGAGCAGCTCACGCTGCCCGCGCAGGCCGTGGTCGCCGCGCTCGGCTTCATCGCCGACCTCGGGCCGCTGCAGCAGTGGGGGATCGAGGTCGAGAAGCGTCACGTCGTGGTCAACCCGGCCATGCGCACCAGCCTGGAGCGGGTCTTCGCCGCCGGCGACATCACGGAGTACGCCGGCAAGGTGCGCCTGATCGCGGTCGGGTTCGGCGAGGCGGCGACCGCGGTCAACAACGCCGCCGTGGCCATCGACCCGTCGGCCCACGTCTTCCCGGGCCACTCGAGCGAAGGGAGCTGACCCATGAGCGGACGCGACGCGGTCAAGATGTCGGAGCAGGAGGTCACGGACTTCCTCGACGCCAACCTCAAGGTGCAGGTCGCAAGCATCGGCAAGGACGGGGCGCCGCACCTGACGACGCTGTTCTACGTGGTGCTGGACGGCGAGATCGCCTTCTGGACCTACGGCCGCAGCCAGAAGATCCGCAACCTGGAGCGCGACCCGCGGGTCAGCGCGCTGGTCGAGGACGGCACCGACTACTTCGAGCTGCGCGGGGTGTCGATCAACGGCACCGCCGAGCTCGTCCGCGACCACGACCGCATCCACGCGATCGGTGCGGCGGTCGCGACCCGGATGGTCGGCGCCTCGTCGTTCGAGGAGCTCGGCGACATCGGCCGCGACATGGTCGACAAGCAGGCCACCAAGCGGATCGCCGTGATCATCCATCCCGAGCACGTGGCGACGTGGGACCACCGCAAGATGGTCTGATCCGTCGCCCTGCCCGTCCGACGTCCCGAGAGAGAGGAACCCCATGAAGATCAAGGTCGACTTCGACCTCTGCGAGTCCAACGCCCTCTGCGAGGCCCTGGCCCCGGAGGTGTTCGAGCTGGACGACGACGACTTCCTGCAGCTGCACACCGAGGAGACGACCGACGAGAACGTCGAGAACGTCAAGCGCGCCGTGGCGGCCTGCCCGCGCGCGGCGATCTCGCTCGCCGACTGATGGCCCCGGGAGCCGACGACCCGTCCGGCCAGCTCTCGCTCGACGGCAGGGTGGCGGTCGTGACCGGCGCCGGCGCGGGCCTCGGTCGCGCCGAGGCCCTCGCGCTCGCGGACGCCGGGGCGAGCGTGGTGCTCAACGACCTGCCCGGCGGCGCCGACGAGGCGGCCGAGGAGATCCGCTCCCGCGGAGGCACGGCCACCGTGGTCCCCGGCGACGTGGGGGAGCGCAGCACCGCCGACGCCCTGGTCACGGCCGCCCTCGACCTCGGCAGCCTGGACATCGTGGTCAACAACGCCGGCATGACCCGCGACCGGATGCTCTTCAACCTCAGCGACGAGGAGTGGGACGACGTGATCCGCGTGCACCTGCGCGGGCACTTCCTGCTCTCCCGCAACGCCGGCGCCCACTGGCGCGCCCAGGCCAAGGCGACCGGGGCGCCGGTCTACGGCCGGGTCGTCAACACGGCGTCCGAGGCCTTCCTCAGCGGCCCGCCCGGCCAGGCCAACTACGCGGCCGCCAAGGCCGGCATCGCCGCCCTCACCGTGTCGACCGCCCGGGCCCTGGGCAGCTCCGGCGTGCGCGCCAACGCGATCTGCCCGCGGGCCCGCACGGCCATGACCGCGCAGGTCTTCGGCGAGGACGAGTCGGGCCAGGAGGTCGACCCGTACTCACCCGACCACGTCGCGCCGCTGGTCGCCTACCTCGCCTCACCGGCCGCCGAGCGGATCACCGGCCAGGTGTTCGTCGTGTACGGCGGGATGGTCGCCCTGGTCGCTGCCCCCGTCGTCGAGCAGCGCTTCGACAAGGCCGGCGCCACGTGGAGCCTGGCCGACCTCGACCAGCAGCTGGGCGGCTACTTCGACGGCCGGGACCCGGCCGTCGGCTTCGCCGCGGACTCGATCATGCAGCTCCAGGCCTGACCACCGAGAAGGAAGACCGAGCATGGACCGCCTCAAGGACAAGATCGCGATCGTCACCGGCGGCGCCCAGGGCCAGGGCGCCGGCATCTGCCGCGCCTTCGTGGCCGAGGGGGCCAAGGTCGTGATCGCGGACATCGCCACCGACGCGGGCGAGGCGCTCGCGAAGGAGCTCGACCTCGTGGCGCCGGGCTCGGTCCACTTCGCCCACCACGACGTCAGCGACCAGGCGTCCTGGATCGCGCTCGTCGCGGACACCGAGGAGCGCTTCGGGCCGGTCAACGTCCTCGTCAACAACGCCGGCATCCTGCGCTTCGGCGAGATCGAGCGGATGGAGGTCGAGGAGTTCGAGCTGGTCTTCCGGGTCAACCAGCTCGGCTGCTTCCTCGGCATGAAGTCGGTGGCCCGCACGATGCGCAAGAACGGCGGCGGCTCGATCGTCAACGCCTCGTCGATCGAGGGCCTCGGCGGGATGGCCGCCTGCGCGGCGTACTCCGCGACGAAGTTCGCGATCCGCGGCATGACCAAGGTCGCCGCGATGGAGCTCGGCCCCAAGGGCATCCGGGTGAACTCCGTGCACCCGGGCATGATCGACACCCCCATGACGCGCGTGCACGGGGGCGACGCCGCGATGGAGTACGGCGCCAGCAAGATTCCCCTGCGCCGGGTCGGTCACCCGGCGGACATCGCGCCGCTGTACGTCTACCTCGCCAGCGACGAGAGCTCCTACGTCAACGGGGCCGAGATCGCGATCGACGGCGGCGTGACCGCCACCCACGCGTTCGGCGGCTGAGCCGCCCGGCGGGGCGGCTCGGGGGACCGCTCAGCGGAGCAGCAGGCGGACCGCGACCTCGATCTGCTGGGCGACCTCGTCGGCCGTGCTGCGCCCGGTGACCCAGCCGACCAGGGCGGAGAGCCACACGTCGCCCAGCACCTTGGCGATCGCGACGTCGTCGTCGGTGAGCTCGAGCTGGCCCGGGTGCATGGCGCGGGTCAGCATCGTGGTCATCAGCATGCCCACGGTGTGGATCTCGGACTGCACGGAGGAGTCGGCGAACATGAAGGCCCGGGTGAGGGCCTCGGTGAGGTGCGGGTCGCCCTGCATGCCGCGGGTGGTCTTCTTGAGCACGAAGATGACGCGGTCGGCCGCGTCGTCGCCCGGGATCGGCTTGTCGCGGAGCGTGAGCTCGGCGCGCTCGAACTCGCGGCCCAGCGCGGAGACCAGCAGGTGGATCTTGGAGGGGAAGTAGCGGTAGAGCGTGCCGAGGGCGACGTCCGCCTGCTCGGCGACGGCCCGCATCTGGACGGCGTCGAAGCCGCCCTTCGAGGCCAGGACGATCGTCGCGTCCAGGATGCGCTTGCGGCGGTCGCGCTGTGCCGCGGACCCCAGGTCCTCGACGGACAGCGAGTTGACGCTGCTCACGGTGCCTCCAGGTGGCAATTGATACGGGCCCATTAGGCTAGCAAGCGGTGAGACATAATAGGAACACGTTTCACTTCGTCCGGCCCGGCGTGTCAGCGCAGACACCCACATCCGGCACGTGTCCGGAGATCGAGAGAGAGGTCGCGGCGATGCGGATTGCCCTTCTGTCCTATCGGAGCAAACCCCACTGCGGGGGGCAGGGCATCTACGTCCGGCACCTGAGCCGGGAGCTGGTGAACCTCGGCCACTCCGTCGAGGTGTTCTCTGGCCAGCCCTACCCGGAGCTCGACCCCGGCGTGACGCTGACGAAGGTCCCGAGCCTGGACCTCTACCGCGAGCCCGACCCGTTCCGGGTGCCGAAGCCGTCGGAGTTCCGCGACCTGGTGGACGTCGAGGAGTTCCTCACGATGTGCACGGCCGGCTTCCCGGAGCCGAAGACCTTCAGCACGCGCGTCCTCAAGCTGCTCCGCAAGCGCGTCGACGACTTCGACATCGTCCACGACAACCAGGTCCTGGGTTACGGCATGCTCGACATCGAGAAGCTCGGCCTGCCGCTCATCACGACGCTGCACCACCCGATCACCTTCGACCGCCGCATCGACCTCGAGGCCGCGCCGTGGCGCAAGAAGCTCTCGGTCCGCCGGTGGTACGGCTTCCTGCGGATGCAGGGCAAGGTCGCCCGCAAGGCCCGCAAGATCCTGACCCCCTCGGAGTCGTCCGCCCGCGACATCGCCCGTGACTTCGGGGTCGACCCCGCGAAGATGCAGGTCATCCTGCTCGGCGTCGACGACGGCTTCCAGCCCCCGACCAAGCCGCGTGTCCCCGGCCGGATCATCGCGATGGCCAGCGCCGACGCCCCGATGAAGGGCATCGCGACGCTCCTCGAGGCCTTCGCCAAGCTCCGCACCGAGCGCGACCTCGAGCTGCTGCTGGTCACCAAGCCGCAGCCGGGCGGCCGGACCGAGCAGCTCATCGACAAGCTCTCGATCGGCGACGCCGTCCGCTTCGTGAGCGGCGTCAGCGACGCCGAGCTCGTGGAGCTGATGGGCTCGGCCGAGCTGGCCTGCGTGCCGTCGCTCTACGAGGGCTTCTCGCTGCCGACCGCCGAGCTGATGGCCTGCGCCACCCCGCTGGTCGTCTCCCGCGCCGGCGCGATCCCCGAGGTCGTCGGCCCGGACGGCCTCTGCGCCGACCTGGTCACCCCGGGCGACGTCGCCGAGCTCACCCACGCGATCGCCGCCGTGCTCGACGACCCGGAGCGCCGCGCCGAGATGGGCCGCGCCGGCCGCCAGCGCGTCGACGAGATGTTCAGCTGGCGTGCGGTGGCCGCGGCCACGGCGGCGGCGTACGAGAACGTGATCACCGAATTCGAGGGAGAGACCACCAGTGCTGACCGTTGACTTCGACCGGCTCGGGCTGCGCCCCGGGGACCGGGTCCTGGACATGGGCTGCGGTGCCGGTCGGCACGCGTTCGAGATGTACCGCCGCGGTGGTGACGTGATCGCCTTCGACCAGGACGCCGACGAGCTGTCCGGCGTGCGCGACCTCTTCGTCGCGATGAAGGAGGCCGGCGAGGTGCCCGCGGGCGCCGAGGCCGACGTCAAGGAGGGCGACGCGCTGTCGCTGCCCTTCGCCGACGGCGAGTTCGACCGCGTCGTGGCGGCCGAGGTGCTCGAGCACATCCCCGCCGACATCCAGGCGATCGAGGAGCTCGTCCGCGTGCTCCGCCCGGGCGGCACGCTGGCCGTCTCGGTGCCGCGCTGGTTCCCCGAGATCGTCAACTGGAAGCTCTCCGACGACTACCACAACACCCCCGGCGGCCACATCCGCATCTACTCCGACCAGGAGCTGATCGGCAAGGTCGTCAACGCCGGGCTGGAGTTCGAGGGCAAGGACTATGCCCACGGCCTGCACTCGCCGTACTGGTGGATCAAGTGCGCTGTCGGTGTGCGGAACGACGACCACCCGCTCGCCAAGGCGTACCACAAGCTCCTGGTCTGGGAGATCATGAAGCAGCCCAAGGCGCTCCAGGTCGCCGGCAAGGTGCTCGACCCGCTCATCGGCAAGAGCATGGTGCTCTACTTCCGGAAGCCCTGATCGTTGGCCGACTCCACCACTGACCTCCCGACCTGGGTCCCGGCCGTCGACGGCCTCCTCAGCGTGCACGACGTCGCGGCCACCGCCGCCTCGATCGCCGCGATGCAGGAGCCGAGCGGCGCCGTGCCCTGGACCGTCGGCGAGCACACCGACGTCTGGAACCACGTCGAGGCCGCGATGGCGCTGCTCGTCGGCGGCCAGGTCGAGGCGTCCGACCGCGCCTTCCAGTGGTGCCTCGACACCCAGCGCCCCGACGGCTCCTGGCCGATGAAGATCGTCGCCGGCGAGATCGAGGACCACAGCGGCGAGACCAACATGTCGGCGTACCTCGCCGTCGGCGTCTGGCACAACTGGCTGGTCCGCCGCGACGAGGAGTTCGTACGCCGCCACTGGCCGGCCGTGCGCGCCGGTCTCGACTGGGTGGTCTCCCTGCAGCTGCCGTTCGGCGGCATCGCCTGGTCCCAGGAGTGGACCGACGGCGAGCCGGGTGCCGTGAACGCCGACGCGCTGGTCGCCGGGTCGTCGAGCATCTACCAGGCGCTGCGCGCCGGCGTGGCGCTCTCCGAGCTCGTCGACGAGCCGCAGCCCGAGTGGGAACTGGCCGGCGGCCGGTTGGGCCACGCGCTGCGCGAGCACCGCGACCTGTTCCTCGACAAGTCCGAGTTCTCCATGGACTGGTACTACCCCGTTCTCGGCGGCGCCGTCCGCGGACCGGCGGCCCTCGAGCTGCTGGCGACGCGCTGGGACGACTTCGTCGAGCCCGGGCTCGGCATCCGCTGCGTCGACCGCAACCCGTGGGTGACCGGCGCCGAGACCTGCGAGCTGGTGCTCGCGCTGGACGCGGCGGGTGACCGGGAGCGTGCGCTGCAGCTGCTCACCGACGTGCAGCACCTGCGGACCGAGGACGGGAAGTACTGGACCGGCTGGGTCTTCCCCGACCAGGTCAACTGGCCGCACGAGCACACGACGTACACCGCCGCCGCGGTGATCCTCGCGGTCGACGCGCTCGGGCACGGCTCGGGCGGCTCCGACATCATGCGCGGCGCGACGCTGGTGCCGGACTTCCAGGAGCTGGCGCTGGAGTGCGGCTGCTCCTCGCCGTCGGGCGCGTCAGGTGACCGGGTCGCCGGCGTCTCCGCGCACACGTCGTAGGACGCGCATCGAGCCGAGCTCCTCGACCTCGGTGAAGTCGCCGCTCGCCAGGGCGCGCTGGAAGACGTGGTACGGCGGCTGCCCGCCGTCGGCCGGGTCCGGGAAGACGTCGTGGATCACCAGGCTGGCGCCGGTCGCGAGCCAGCGCGCCCAGCCGGTGTAGTCGTTCTGGGCGTGCTCCTCGGCGTGACCGCCGTCGATGAACAGCATCGACAGCGGGGTGCGCCACTGCCGGCTCACCGTGGTGCTGCGGCCGACGACCGCCACGACGTGGTCCTCGAGCCCGGCGAGCGCGAGCGTGCGCCTGAAGACCGGCAGCGTGTCCATCAGGCCGAGCTCGTCGTCGACGAGCGTCGCGTCGTGGTGCTCCCAGCCGGCCTGGTTCTCCTCCGAGCCGCGGTGGTGGTCGACGGTGAAGACGACCCCGTCGGGGCTGGCGACCTCGCGGGCGGCGGCGCCGAGGTAGATCGCGGACTTGCCGCAGTAGGTCCCCACCTCCAGCACCGGGCCGTGGGGGAGCCGCTCGCGCGCCACGCGGTGCAGCAGGAGCCCCTCGTCCTCGGGCATGAAGCCCTTGGCGGCCAGGGCGTGGGTCAGCAGGTCGGCGGGCATGTCCGTCACGGTCGTGAGCCTATAGAGTTGGAACACGTTCTAGTCTCGATACGGTCGCTGCGCGACCTACTCGACTACCGAAAACACCGGGGACGGTCGCTGCGCGACCTACTCGACTACCGAAAGCACTGAGGGACGGTCGCTGCGCGACCTACTCGACTACCGAAAGACGGGGGAGGGGTCGTGTCAATCGGCATCACCGACGAGCACGTCGACCTCGCGGCCAGCCTGCGCACCTGGGCGGCCGGCGCGGGCGGGATCGACGTGGTCCGGGCGGCCGAGGAGGACCCCGACGCCGACTTCGCGACGCTCTGGAAGGGCATCGGGTCGATGGGGATCGCGACGATCGGGCTGCCCGAGGCCGCCGGCGGCGGCGGGGGATCGGTGCTGGACGTCGCGGTCGCGCTGGAGGCGTGCGCGGCCGCGCTGGTGCCCGGTCCGCTCCTCGGCACGGCGGTCGCGGCGTCCCTGCTCGGGGAGACCGACGGCATCGCCGCCGCGATCGGCAGCGGGGCCGCGGTCGCCGTGGGGCCGGCGCCGTCGCTGGTGCTCGGTGACCGGCTCACCGGCACCGTCCAGGTCGTCTGGGACGCCCCGGGGGCGCCGTACCTCCTCCTCGGCGCGGCCGCGCCCTCCGGCGCCGCGCGCGACGAGCGGTGGTTCGTGGTGCCGTCCGGCTCCGTGACGGTGGCGTCGGCGACGCCGCTGGACCTGTCGCGCCGGTGCGGCACGGTCACGGTCGACGCCGCGCTGGAGGACCTGGTGCCGGTGCCCGGGCTGACCGCCCGGCTCGTGCACCGTGCCGCCGTGACGCTCGCGGCGGCCGAGGCGTCCGGCGTCGCGCGGTGGTGCCTGGAGACGGCGGTGGAGTACGCCAAGGTCCGCGAGCAGTTCGGCCAGAAGATCGGCAGCTTCCAGGCGGTCAAGCACCTGTGCGCCGAGATGCTGGAGACCGCCGAGTCCGTGACGGCGGCCGCCTGGGACGTGGCGGCGGTGGCGTTCGGGGACGACGACCAGTGGGCGTTCTCCGCCGAGGTCGCGGCGGCGGTCTGCTTCGACGGCGCGGTGGCGGTCGCCAAGTCGTGCATCCAGGTGCTGGGTGGGATCGGGTTCACCTTCGAGCACGACGCCCACCTCTACCTGCGGCGCGCGCTCGCGCTGCGCGCGCTGATCGGCGACACCGACGCCGCGGCCGAGCGGCTGGCGGCCACGGCCGCGGACGGCGTACGACGAACCCTGCAGGTGGACCTCGACGGCCGGGACGACGCGATCCGCGGCGACGTCGCCGCCCGGGTGGACGGGATCGCGGCGCTGCCCGAGGGGGAGCGGCGGGCGGCCTTGGTGGAGACGGGCTACCTCACGCCGCACTGGCCCGCGCCGTACGGCCTGGGCGCCGACCCGGTCACCCAGCTGGTCATCGACCAGGAGCTCGCGCGGGCCGGGGTCGAGCGGCCGGACATCGTGATCGCGGGCTGGGCGCTGCCGACGATCTTCGAGCACGGCACCGACGCCCAGCGGGAGCGGTTCGTGACGCCGTCGCTGCGGGGCGACCTGGTGTGGTGCCAGCTGTTCTCCGAGCCGGGCTCGGGCTCCGACCTGGCCTCGCTGCGGACCCGGGCCGAGCGGGTGGAGGGCGGCTGGCGGCTGACCGGCCAGAAGGTGTGGACCTCGGTCGCGGACCGCGCCGACTGGGGCATCTGCCTGGCGCGGACGAACCCGGACGCGCCGCAGCACAAGGGGATCAGCTACTTCCTCGTCGACATGCGGTCCGAGGGCATCGACGTACGCCCCCTGCGCGAGATCACCGGCCAGGCGCTCTTCAACGAGGTGTTCCTCGACGACGTGCTCGTGCCCGACGACTGCCTCGTGGGGGAGGTCGACGGCGGCTGGCGGCTCGCGCGCACGACGCTGGCCAACGAGCGGATCGCGATGGCGACGAGTCGGCTGGCCAAGAGCACCGAGCGCGCCGTCGAGCTCGCGGCGGCCGGGGGACTGACCGTCGCGCAGCGCGTCGCCGTCGGGCGCTCGGTCGCCCTCTCGACCGTGTGTGCGCTGCTGGGGGTGCGCTCGACGCTGCGCTCGCTGGCCGGCCAGGGCCCGGGGCCGGAGTCGAGCGTCGCCAAGCTGCTCGGCGTGCGGAACCGGCAGGACGGCGCCGAGCTGGTCGTCACCCTCCTCGGCGACCGAGCGGCGATGGTGACCGACGACGTCCGCGACGCGGTGTGGGAGCTGCTCAACACCCGGTGCCTGTCGATCGCCGGCGGCACCACCCAGATCCTGCGGAACGTCGCCGGCGAGCGGATCCTCGGGCTGCCGCGCTGATTCGTCGGGTCAGTCCAGGAGCCGCCGGTTGTCCTCGATCCAGCGGATCTCGGCGAGCTCGTCGCCGATGCTGCCCTCCTCGACCCAGGTGCGCTGCGGCTCGACGCCGGCCTCGGCCAGCGCGCGCAGGGTGGCAACGGTGCGCCAGCGGCGCTGGATCGCGGCCTCGGCGACGTCCAGGTCGCCCGCCCAGCCGTAGGCGTCGAGGAACGCCTCGACCCGCGCCCGCCGGTCCGGCAGCTCGGGGAAGTGGTGCCACACCAGGCAGTCGTCGTCGTCGCGCAGCGGGGCGAACCAGATCAGCGCGTAGGCCACGTCGTCCACCCGCCGCCCCGGGTGCAGGAAGTCCCAGTCCAGCAGGGCGACGGCCTCGCGGTCGTGCCAGACGAAGTTCCACGGACCCGGGTCGCCCTGGCAGAAGACGACCTCGTCGCCGTACGACGGGTCCGGGTCGCGCTCGTCGTCGGCCGGCGGCACGAACACCGCGCCGTCCGGCGGCACCCACCCGACCGAGGCGTCGTGGAGCTCGCGCAGCAGCCGGGCCGCGGAGCGCAGCCCGCGCTCGTCGTGCTGGTGCCGCCATCCGTCGCCGCCGCTGTCGCCGGGGATGAAGCGCAGCGTCTCGGTCTCGCCGTCCAGGGCCAGCGGCTCCGGCACGCTCGTCAGGCCCTGGGCGCCCAGGTGGCGGAGGAACGCGTGCACGGTCGCCGAGGCCGGGGTGGCTGGCCGGACCACGGTCTCGCCGGTGACCTCCACCGGGCGGTGCAGCTCGTTGGTCGCGGCGGCCCGTTCCATCCGCTCGTCCCGGGACTCCGTCGACATGGGCGCAACCTGTCACGGCGTACGCCGTGCTGTCCTGCGATTTCCCGTCCTCGGGCGTCCGCAACCCGGTGCGGCGTCAGGTCAGCGAGGCCAGGAGTGCGGCGTACGTCGCGTCGACGTCGCCCTCGGTGCTCGTGATCGCCACCGCACCCGGGCGCTCGGCCCGCAGGCGCTCGAGGCCGGCGTGGCAGGCCGCGAGGCGGTCGTCCCCACCCTCGGCGGCGACGATCGCGCGGATCTGCGCGTGCCAGGGATCCTGAGCCTCGGCCTCGTCCCCGCGGCGGTGGAAGCGCGCGATCGCGCCGTCGGGCGAGTCGACGAGGAACCGCTCGACGTACTCCGCCCCGGCCGACGTCGCGGCGGCCTCGAACCGTGCGACCTCCCCGGGGTCGACCAGCATCTGGGGGAGCACCACGTCGTGGCCCCCGGCCAGGTACGCCGTGATCATCGCCAGCGCCGCCGGCCGGACCAGCCCGCCCGCACCGGCGAAGTCGTTCTCCCAGCCGCCGATGAACGTCCGCAGCACGTCGATGTCGCAGGCCAGCACCCCCGGGTGCTCGCCGGCGTACCGCCGCGCCAGGGTCGACTTCCCGATCCCCGGCGGCCCGTTGAGGTGGATCAGTCGGGTCACGGTGGTGACTCTACGAGCCGAGCGACCCCGCGTGGGCCACACGGCCGGCCTCGGGCGCTCCCCGGTCAGGCACCGTCGGCGTACGCCGACTTCAGGGCCGCGAGGAACCCTTCGGGTGCGCTGAGGATGCCGGCCACCGTGCCCGGCTGCGTGGCATCGCCCGGCGCGACGTCGAACGGGTCGTCAGTCAGGCGCACGTCCCCGCAGCCGTACTCGTTCATCACCACGCCCGTGAGGTCGTGGTCGAGCGCGTAGACCAGCATCCAGCGCGGCCCGAGGTCCGCGAAGCACGACCTATCGGGATCGGCGGTCTCCAGACCGGCGAGCGCCGCGGCGAAGTCGGGCAGGCGCTCGGCCTCGACGGGCCGGGCGTCCCCGGTCGCGCGGAACGTCACGACGCGCCCGTCGGTGGGTGTGCGCCGGCCGAGGTGGGGCTCGTAGCGGCAGATCCAGGCCGCGTCGGGCGCTCCGAGACGCGGCGCCTCGGGTGCGACCGGCCCGCCCCCGACGCTGTTGTCGTCGGTCGCCGACCGGGGCAGCCGCGCGGGACAGATCTGCCCGCCGTGCGCGGTCATCTCGTCGACGGCGGTGTCGGCCGTTTGGACGGGCCCGCTCTCGGCGGACGTCGCGTCGTCGCACCCGGTGAGGGACGAGAGCGCGAGCAGACCGACGACCACGACCGCCGCCGTACGTGCCCCGCACCTCGTGCTGATCCGCTCACCCCGCTCCGATCGTCACACGGGTTGGCGCCCTGCGGCGTCACGAGCAGGTCACGATCGGCGACCGGGCATCATGGCGACATGGCCGAGCCGACGTTCACATACGCCGAGGTCGGCGCGACGCTGGCGGCCTTGCCGGCCGGCTACCACCACCTCGAGCGCAGCGCCGTGATCGGTCGCGGCGACGCGTGCTTCGAGCGGGTGTCGCGGGACATCCTGGCGTGGCAGGTGCAGCGCCGGTCCGGCATCCGCGTCGAGGAGGCCGCCCCGACCGTCACCGAGGGCGGCACCGGCGTTCTCCGCCTGGGCATCGGCCCGCTGGCGCTGCGAGCACCGGTCCGCGTCGTCCACGTCGTGGCGGAGCCGGACCGTGTCGGCTTCGCCTACGGCACGCTCCCCGGTCACCCGGAGCGCGGCGAGGAGCTCTTCGTTGTACGACGCGCGCCGGACGGCACCGTCTCCCTCGACATCCGCGCCTTCTCGCGGCCGGCGACGCTGCTGTCCCGCGCCGGCGGTCCGGCCGGGCGCCTGGTCCAGCGGGCGATCACGCGGCGCTACTTGCGCGCGCTCTCCTGAGCCGCGAACGGGCCGTGCCGTGGGTGCGTGCGGTAGCGGTCGATCAGCCGCTGCACCCGCGCCGAGATCACCGGGGCGTAGCTCGTGTCCGCCGGCACCAGCAGGGCCTTGCGACCGAAGCGGTCGCTGCTCCGCAAGAGTGCCTCGTCCGCGGGGATCCCACGGATCCTGACGGCCGCGATCGGCACGGAGCGCGATGCGCTGCCGCCGCTGCAGTCGGCATCGGCGGTGTCGTCGCACGGCAGGGCCTGACCCCTCACCAGCTTCTTCTCGAGGACCTCATCGGTGGGGATGCGGTGGTCGAGGTACTGGATGACGTAGACGCGGTCCCCGAACTCGATCTCACCGCTGCAGTCGTTGCTGGCGAGCCCGGGAGAGGCGACCGGGCATGCGCTGGCGCTGCACGAGGACAGGGCAGCCACCGCGAGAGCGAGCGCGCTGAGGGCAGCGCGACGTGCGAGCGACATGTCGCATGGTCGCCCGGATGGTGCCGCGGTGTCTGCGGCTGTTACTGATCTGCAACTCCGGGTCGGCCTATGTCCGCCGGGTGAAGGCGACCTTCCCGCCGGGGAGCTTGGTCATGGTGAAGGTGGGGTCGTGTGCCCGCGCGTGATGTCGTGGGCAGAGGAGTCTGCCGTCTTTGAGGTCGGTGTTGCCGCCGTGGGCCCAGAAGCGGTCGTGGTGGGCGTGGCACATGCTGGGTGGCCAGTCGCATCCGTCGGCGGTGCAACCGCCCTGCTGGATGCCGAGGGCGAGGTGTTGGGCCTTGGAGAAGTAGCGGCGAGTCCGGCCCAGGTCGAGGACCTCGGACTTCCCGCCGAGGACGGCGGGGATGGTGCCGGCCTCGCAGGCGAGGCGGCGCGCCTGGCTGGCGGTGATCTTGTCGCCGGTGTCGAGGGTGGCGGCCTTCTCGGCACCGAGGAGCGTCTCGAGCGGCATCGTGATCACCACCGTCGTGTTGACTCCACCCGCGTTGGGGAGCCGGTCGGTGGGGTAGCGCTCGATGAGCTCGCAGAGCGCCGCACCCATCCGCTCCGGACTCGGCTTCCGCTCGACTCCGGGTCCATGAACTGCGGTCTGGTGCTTCGGGGCCGCGATGCCTTGGAGGATCTTCTTGAGCATGGCGCCTTGGGCGGCCGGGATGGTGAAGCGGCCGTGGCAGGCGCCGTGCCCGTCGTCGCTCATGGTGAGCCGCATCTTCTGGCGGGCCTTGCGCTCCTCATCCTCGAGCCGGCGGCGCTCCTCGTCCTCGCCGGCAGCGGGGTCGATGACCTCGAGGAGGCCGCGGCCGAGCCGTCGCAGGTCGGCGGCGTCGTGGTCGGCGGCCAGGTCGACGAGGTGCTTCTCCGCCAGCACCCGGGTCTCGGGGTCAACGTCGTCGGGGAGGTCCTCCAAGGCCCGGGTGATGACTTGGGCCTGCTCGGTCAGGATCGCCCCGGAGGACAGGGCCTGGCGGACCACGTGCCATCGGCCGAGGGCCTCGGCGAGGTGGATCTTCGCCGCGGCCGTCCGATGCGTCTGGAGCGTCTGAGTTGCCCACCACGCTTGCGTGGAGGTCGCGCCGACGGACGAGCCGACGTCGACGGAGGCAGCGTGGACGGCGACGCGGGCTTCGAGCTCGGCGACTCTCGCCGAGAGCCGGGTCAGCTCCACCAGCGTGGCCCCGGCCTCATCCGCGGTCATCGACCAGACCGGGGTCTCAGCAACGTCCGTGATGCGTTCGCCGACATCGCGCACGGCACGCGAGATCGCGTGGCGCGGTCCGTCGTCGGTGAACGTCTTCATGGGGAAAGTCAATCAGGGACCACCGACAGTCCAGGGGTCAGAATGAGCCTGATTGACAGTCCGAAAGTAAAATAATCGGGCAAAGTTTCGAACGACGACCACAGCGGGCCAGTGGCACCCACGGAGACTCTGAAAGCGACCTCAGGGAGGAGTAGCCCCGGCACCCACGGCGACCACATATCCAATAAATCCCCTACACCGCGACTACGTCCAGGCGGGCAGAGGCCGGACCACAGACGGCCTCGGGTCGTGGCAGGGGTGGGGTGGTTTCGAGACGGTTGCCAGCGCAACCTCCTCAACCACCGGGAGGCGCGTCAACCACCGCAGGGTGGTTTCGAGACGGTTGCCAGCGCAACCTCCTCAACCACCGGGAGGCGCCTCAACCACCGCAGGGTGGTTTCGAGACAGGCTCCAGCGCGCCTTCCTCAACCACCGGGAGGCGCCTCAATCACCGGGGCTCAGTTGGTGGACGCGCCCGTCCCGGCCTGCTCGGCCATCTCGTCGGACGGCTCCTGGCCGGAGCGCCAGGTGTTCCAGTGCCAGTGCAGGTAGCGGTCGATGGCGCGCACGATGTGCGCGGAGCGGATCGAGGGGAAGACGTCGAAGGCGTGCTGGGCGCCGGGGAGCTCGGCGTACACGACCGACTTCTCGGAGACCTCGCGCAGCCGCGCGACGAACAGCCGCGCCTGCTCGACGGAGACGAGGGTGTCGTGGGCGCCGTGGAGCACGAAGAAGTCGGGAGCATCGGCGGTCACCCGCAGCACCGGCGACGCGGCCTCGAAGTCGTCGGGGGAGTCGGTCCAGCGCTTCTGCAGGATCTTCGGCGCGAGGAAGGTGTCGCGCATCAGCTCGGCGGACTTCAGCCCGGTCGAGCCGGCGAAGTCGTAGACGCCGTAGTGCGGGACGGCGACCTGCACGGTGGTGTCGGCGTCCTCGAAGCCGGGTTGGTACGCCGGGTCGTTGGCCGTGACCGCGGCGAGCGAGGAGAGGTGGCCGCCCGCGGAGCCGCCGGTGATGGCGAGGTACGACGGGTCGCCGCCGTACTCCGCGACGTGCTCCTTCACCCAGGCGATCGCGCGCTTCACGTCGACGACGTGCGCGGGGAAGGCGTCGCGGGGGGAGAGGCGGTAGTTGATCGCCACGCACACCCAGCCCTTCGCGGCGAGGTGTTGCATCAGCGGGATGCCCTGCTGGTCCTTGTTGCCGATCGTCCAGCCGCCGCCGTGCACCTGGAGCAGCACGGGCGCGCCGGACGCGGAGCCGTCGGCGGGACGGTAGATGTCGAGCAGCCCGCGCTTGCCGGTCTCGGGGGCATAGGCGACGTTCTTGATCACCTCGACGTCCTTGTTCCGCATCCGGAACGGGTTGACCAGCGAGCGCCACGGCGTCCGGAGCTCGGCGGGCGTGGGCGCGGCGTCGAGCTGCTCGACGTAGTCGACGCCGATGCCCTCGACGAGCGCGTCCTCGGCCTTGTCCTTGACCCGGCGCGACTGGTCGATGAGGAAGGTCAGCCCGGCGGCGCTGGCGGCGGCCAGGGCGAGCCCGGCCCGGCTGCGGCGTACGTCGGAGCCGCCCGACGCCCGGCGCGCGTGCACGGCCGCGTCGGCTGCGGTGAGCGTCAGCAGGTGCGGGGCGAGCTCGCTGGTGATCCAGCCGGGGAAGAACGACGCGAGGCCGGGCCGGAAGCCCGGGAGCGGTCGGACGGCGTTGGCGGTGAGGACCGCGGTGACGATCTGTCGGCGCAGGAAGGACACGCCCCGACTCTAGAACACGTTCTGGATCAGACCGGTGGGCGTCCGAGGGTTCGAGCCACCGCCCGGGGGTAGGGACGGGGTGAGACGGTCGTCACCCGTGGCGCGGACGCCGGGCGCTCGTTGAGCAACTAGAACATGTTTCAGTTCCGACCCTAGGATGTGCGCATGGACCGCCTGTCAGGACTCGACGCCAGCTTCCTCTACCTGGAGACCCCGGAGCAGCTGCTGCACGTCTGCGGCCTGATCGTGCTGGACCCGAGCACCATGCCGAACGGCTACTCGTTCATCGACGTCAAGAGCGAGATCGCCCGCCGCGTGCGCGACGTCCCGGAGTTCACCCGCAAGCTGCGCAAGGTCCCGCTCGGCCTCGACCACCCGATCTGGGTCAAGGACACGCACTTCGACATCGACCGGCACGTGCACCGGCTGTCGTTGCCCGCGCCGGGTGGGTACGCCGAGCTCAACGAGCTGGCCGGGCACCTCGCCGGGCTCCAGCTGGACCGCTCGCGGCCGCTGTGGGAGATGTGGATCATCGAGGGGTACGACGACGGCAAGATCGTCGTGTTCACCAAGATGCACCACGCCACGGTCGACGGGGTCTCGGGCTCGAACCTCATCTCGCACCTGTGCAGCCTCGAGGCCGACGCCGAGCCGCTCTCGCTCGGCCCCAAGACCCGCCACGGCCGCTCGCCGCACCGCGCCGAGCTGCTGACCCGCGCGGTCGTCAGCAACGCCACCCGGCCGGTCCTGGCCGCGAAGCTGCTCTCGCCGTCGGCCCAGCTGATCACCAAGACCGTCGGCCGTGCCCGCGAGGGCACCGCCATGGCTGCGCCGTTCTCGGCGCCGCGCACGTCGTTCAACGGCACCATCACCGGCCACCGCGCGATCGCCTTCGCCGACATGGACCTCGAGGACATCCGCGCGATCAAGACCGCCACCGGCACGACCGTGAACGACGTGGTGCTGGCCGTCGCCGGCGGCGCGCTGCGGTCCTACCTGCTCGACCGCGACGAGCTCCCGGAGAACTCACTGCTCGCCACCGTGCCGGTCTCCGTGCGCGAGGAGTCGAAGCGCTCGGGCGGCGCCAACAAGGTCTCGGCGCTCTTCGCCAAGCTCGGCACCGACACCGAGGACCCGCTCGAGCGGCTCGAGGACATGGCCGAGAACAACCGCAACGCCAAGGACCACCACAGCGCGATCAGCGCGGAGACCCTGCAGGACTGGGCGGAGTTCGCCGCGCCGCGGACCTTCGGCCTCGCCGTGCGGGCGTACGCCGGGTTGCGGCTCGCCGAGAAGCACCCGGTGGTCCACAACCTGGTCATCTCCAACGTGCCTGGCCCGCCGATGCCGCTGTACTTCATGGGTGCCGAGATCCTCGCGCTCTACCCCCTCGGCCCGGTCTTCCACGGCGCCGGCCTCAACGTCACGGTGATGTCGAACAACGGCAAGGTGCACGTCGGGCTGATCGCGTGCCGCGAGTCGATGCCGGAGGTCGACGACCTGGTCAAGCGCTTCCCGGCCGAGCTGGCCGCGCTGAAGGAGGCCGTGCTGGCGCAGGAGACGGCCACGCCGATCCGCAAGCGTGCGTCCACGAAGCCGCCGGCCAAGAAGGCCGCCGCCAAGGCCGCCGCGAAGAAGGCCCCAGCCAAGAAGACGCCCGCGAAGAAGACGCCGGCCAAGGCCTGACGCTCAGGCGCGCCGCAGGTCCCGCCGTCGCGCGTTGACGGTGACGGCCGCCTCGACGAGCGCCGGCACGAAGGTCTCGGCCTGCAGCACGCAGGCGGCGTGACCGGCGTCGATGTCGTGGATGGTCGCGCCCGGGATCCGCCGCGCGATCGCGATCTGGTTGTCGGGCGGCAGCACCTTGTCGCGCAGCGTCACGACCACCGCGGTCGGCACGTCGATGCGGTCCAGCCACGGCCGCGAGTGGTGGCGGCCCAGCGCGGCCACGGCCTGCCCGACGGCCCAGGGGCTGGTGCTGTTGAACTCGCGCATCGCCCAGTCGTGGATGTCCGAGGGTCCGAGGTCGAGCGCCTTGGCCGCCGTACGCGCCGTGCGCACCGCGATCCGCGAGCGGGAGAAGCCGCGCGTGCCGAGCATCGCGACCTCCATGCCCTGGTGGAAGGCGCGCTCGAGGCCGGTCGAGCGGAAGCGGTCGGTGGTCGCACAGAGCACGAGCCCCTCGATCTTGTCGGGGTGCTGGCGCCAGACGCGCTGGGCGATGATCGAGCCCATCGAGTAGCCCGCCACGATCACGTCGCGCAGCCCCAGCGTGTCGATGAGCGCCGCGACGTCGTCGGCGCAGTCGCGCAGCGAGAACTCCTCGGACTGGATGCCGCGGCCGTGCCAGCGCTGGTCCATCGTGACGACGCGGAAGCGCCGGGAGAGCGGCTTGATGGCGGGGTACCACGTCAGCAGGCCCGTGCAGCCGACCGCGTGCAGCAGCACGATCGTGGGGGAGTCGGGGTGCGGCCCGGGGGTGTCGGTGACGTACGTCGACCCGCGGCCGGCCAGCTCGACCATCTCCCCGGGCGGGATGGCGGCCCAGGGCATGTAGACCTGTCGACGCAGCAACGCCCGCGGGGAGAACACGCTCATGCGCCCTAGACTAGAACAGGTTACAGTTCTGGGTGTCAGGCACCCCGACATCGGCAGGAGAAGCGCGTGGGTCAGGACGGGTACGAGGTCCCGGACGCCGAGGCCGCCGAGGCCACCGACGCAGTGCGCGCGGTCGTCACCGAGGCGCTCGACCGGGCCACGGACGACCTCGACGCCACCTGGGCGGCGCTCGCGTCCGCCGGCCTGCTCGCGCTCGCGGTCCCGCAGGCGCAGGGCGGCGAGGGGCTCGGGCTCGGCGAGGTCGGCGTGCTGCTGCGCGAGACCGGCGCCCGCGCCGTCCAGCTCCCGGTCTGGGAGACGCTCTGCTGCGGCGCGCTGGTGCTGGCGGCCGCCGGCACGGAGGCCCAGCGCGACGCCTGGCTGCCCGGCGTCGCCGACGGCTCGGTGCTCCTGACGCCCGCCGTCCGGGAGGTCGGCGCGGGCATCCCGCACACCCCCTCCACGACGTACGACGCCGGCGCGGGCTCGGTCAGCGGGCGCAAGGTGGGCGTGACCTTCGCGGACCGCGCGGCGCGGCTGCTGGTCCCGGCCCTCGACGGCGACCGCGTCGTCGTCGCGCTGGTCGACCCGACCGGCCCCGGCGTGACGCTGCACGAGTCAGGCTCGTCCAGCGGCCGCACCACCCACACCGTCGTGCTCGAGGGTGCTCCGGCCGAGCTCCTCGAGGGCGACGCCGCGCGGAGCCTGCGCGAGCACGCGGTCGTCGGCCTGTGCCTGACGGCCGCGGGCGTCGTCGCCGGCGCGCGCGACCTGACCGCGGCGTACGTCAAGGGCCGCGAGCAGTTCGGTCGCCGGCTGGCGGAGTTCCAGGCCGTGGCCCAGCAGGTCGCTGACGTCTACATCGCCTCCCGGACGATCGCGCTCGCGTCCGAGAACGCCGCGTGGCGGATCGGCGCGGGGCTCGACGTGACCGACGACCTCGCCGTGGCGGCGTACTGGACGGCCACCGAGGGCCCGGCCGCCCTCCGCACCTGCCACCACCTGCACGGCGGAATGGGCGTCGACGTGACCTACCCGCTGCACCGCTACTTCTCCTGGATCACCGACATCGCGCACGACCTGGGTGCCTCGGTCGAGGACGTGCACGTCGAGGACCCGGCCGCGAAGAACCTCGAGCTGACGGCGCAGCAGCGCGAGCTGAAGGCGACGCTGCGCGACTACTTCACCGGGCTCGTCGACCACGACGACCACCGCGAGATGGGGGTGGACCGGCACGGCGAGACCTACCAGGCGATGGTGCGGCGGCTCGGCGACGACGGGTGGATGGGGATCGGCTGGCCGACGGAGTACGGCGGCCACGGGCTCGGCGAGATCGAGCAGACGATCTTCGCGAACGAGGCGCAGCGCGCCGACGTGCACCTGCCGGCGGTGACGCTGCAGACCGTCGGGCCGACGCTGATCCGCTACGGCACGGAGAAGCAGAAGGACCTGTTCCTCAAGCGGATCCTCGCGGGCGACGTGCACTTCGCGATCGGCTACAGCGAGCCCGGCGCCGGCACCGACCTGGCGTCGCTGCGGACGACCGCGCGCAAGGACGGCGACCACTACGTGGTCAACGGGCAGAAGCTGTGGACGACCGGCGGGCACCAGGCGGACTACCTCTGGCTGGCGGTGCGGACCGACCCGGACGCCCCCAAGCACAAGGGCATCTCGATCCTCATCGTCGACACCTCGGACCCCGGCTACTCCTGGACGCCGATCATCACCGCGGACGGCTCGCACCACGTCAACGCGACGTACTTCAACGACGTCCGCGTCCCCGTCGACATGCTCGTGGGGGAGGAGAACCAGGGCTGGCGGCTGATCACCACCCAGCTCAACCACGAGCGCGTGATGCTCGGCCCCGCCGGTCGTCTCGAGGGGCTGCGCGACCGCGTGCGGGCGTGGGCGACTTCCGTGGGTGTGCTCGAGCGGCCCGACGTCGTACGCGCCATGGGTGAGGTGACCGCGGCGTTCCGCGTGAACGAGCTGCTGAACTGGGAGGTCGCCCGCGCGGCCGCAGTCGGCGAGATCTCGGTGGGCGACGCGTCGTCGTCGAAGGTCTTCGCCTCCGAGCAGGTCCAGCACCTGTCCGCGACGCTGACCGGCATCCTGCACCGGTACGGCGACCCCGCCGACCCGGCGACCCGCGACCTGATGGCCTACCTCGACGCGCAGGCGAAGCGGAACCTCGTCCTCACCTTCGGCGGCGGTGTCTCGGAGGTGCAGCGCGAGCTGATCGCGATGTTCGGGCTGGGGCTGCCGAAGGTGCCCCGATGAGCGACTCCCACGACCAGATCATGGCCGAGGCCGAGCGGATCCAGGCCCTCGGCGAGGCCGCGGAGCGCGAGGGCCGCGACCCGGTCAACCAGCCGACGATCAACAGCTGGCTGGAGGCGATGGGCCTCGACAGCCCGCGCTTCCGCGGCCCCTCGGCCACCGGCGAGGCGCCGCCGTCGATGGCCCAGGTGTGGACGATGTACGGCCTCGGCGGCCGCCCGCCCGCGGACGACCCCCTGCACGGGATGATGCGGGTGCTCACCGACGCCGGCTTCACCGCCGTCCTCGGCACGAACTGCGAGCAGACCTACGAGCGCTACCTCCGCGTCGGCGAGCAGGTCCGCGTCACCACCGCCCTCGACTCCGTCGTCGGCCCCAAGCAGACCGGCATGGGCGAGGGCTACTTCGTCACCTCCCGCAACCGGTGGTACGTCGGCGACGAGCTCGTCGCGACGATGCTGTTCCGCGTCCTCAAGTTCAAGCCCAAGGCGGCACCGGTGGTTGAGGAAGGCGCGCCCCCGGTGGTTGAGGAGGTTGCGCTAGCAACCGTCTCGAAACCACCCACCCCGGTGGTTGAGGAAGCCCCGGTGGTTGAGGAAGGCGCGCTAGCGCCTGTCTCGAAACCACCACCCGAGGACACCTTCGTCCTCCGCCCCATGAAGAACCGCGACACCCAGTTCTTCTGGGACGGCACCGCCGCCGGCGAGCTCCGCATCCAGACCTGCAACCCCTGCGGCCACCTCCGCTTCCCGCCCGGCCCGGCCTGCCCGGACTGCGGCGCGCTCGACCGCGGCCACGTGGTGGCGTCGGGCCGCGGGACGGTCTTCTCGTACGTCGTCCACCGGCACCCGCCCGTCCCCGGACGCGAGCTGCCGATCCTGATCGGCCTCGTCGACCTCGAGGAGGGCGTCCGGATGGTCGGCGAGCTCGTGGGGCTCGAGCCCGACGACGTACGCATCGGCATGCCCGTGCAGGTCGACTTCCGCCGCATCGACGACGACCTGACCCTGCCCGTGTGGAGGACCGCATGACGCCCGGAGACCTGCTCCCGCCCTGGGAGGTCCCGATCACGCCGACGCTCGTGGTGAGCACCGCGATCGCGACGCGGGACTTCCAGGACGTGCACCACGACCGCGACCTGGCGCAGTCGCACGGGTCGAAGGACATCTTCCTCAACATCCTGACCTCGACGGGGCTCGTCGAGCGGTACGTCACCGACTGGGCCGGACCCGACGTCCAGATCCGCGGCATCGCGATCCGGCTCGGCGCCCCGGCGTACCCCTACGACACTCTCACCTTCACCGGCAGCGTCGCCTCCGTCGAGGACGGCGTCGCGGTCCTCGACGTCCGCGGCTCCGTGTCGCTGGGCGACCACGTCACCGGTACCGTGCGGATCTCGTCGGCCCCGGTTGTTGAGGAGGTTGCGCAGCAACCGTCGGCCCCGGTGGTTGAGGAGGTTGCGCAGCAACCGTCTCGAAACCACGGAGCCCCGCCCCCGGTGGTTGAGGAGGTTGCGCAGCAACCGTCTCGAAACCACGGAGCCCCGCAATGACCGGCCTCAGCAGGAAGGCCGCGATCGTCGGCATCGGCGCGACGGAGTTCTCCAAGGAGTCGGGCCGCTCCGAGCTGCAGCTGTCGGTCGAGGCGGTCCAGCACGCGCTGGCCGACTGCGGGCTGACGCCGGCGGACGTCGACGGCGTCACGACGTTCACGATGGACACGTCCTCGGAGATCGCGGTGGCCCGCGAGCTCGGGTGCGGCGAGCTGCGCTTCTTCAGCCGGATCAACTTCGGCGGCGGGGGAGCGTGCGCGACCGTGCAGCAGGCCGCGATGGCGGTGGCGACGGGCGTGGCCGACGTGGTGGTGGCCTACCGCGGCTTCAACGAGCGCTCGGGCAGCCGCTTCGGGCAGTTCTCGGTCGCGGCGGCGCAGCAGGTCAACACCAACGGCCTCGACAACGCGTGGACCTACCCGATGGGCCTCGGCACCCCGGCCGCGACGGTGGCGATGCAGGCGCAGCGCTACCTGCACGAGTACGGCGCCACGTCGGCCGACTTCGGCGCCGTCGCCGTGGCCGACCGGCGCCACGCGGCGACCAACCCGAACGCGTTCTTCTACGGCAAACCGATCACCATCGACGACCACCAGGCGTCACGGATGATCGTGGAGCCGCTGCACCTGCTCGACTGCTGCCAGGAGAGCGACGGCGCGGTCGCCCTGGTCATCGTGTCGGCCGAGCGTGCCCGCGACCTGGCCCAGCAGCCGGCGTACGTCGCCGCCGCCGCGCAGGGGAGCGGCACCGACCAGTTCGTGATGACGTCGTACTACCGCCAGGACATCGGCATCCCCGAGATGGGCGTCGTCGGCCGCGAGCTGTGGCGCCAGTCCGGCCTCGGCCCGGCCGACATGCAGATGGCCGTGCTCTACGACCACTTCACGCCGTACGTCCTCATGCAGCTGGAGGAGCTCGGCTTCTGCGGCCGCGGCGAGGCCCCCGGCTTCATCGCCGACGGCGCCATCGAGATCGGCGGCCGCCTGCCCCTCAACACCCACGGCGGCCAGCTCGGCGAGGCCTACATCCACGGCATGAACGGCATCGCCGAAGGCGTCCGCCAGGTCCGCGGCACCTCCGTCAACCCCGTCCCCGACGTCGAGCACGTGCTCGTCACCGCCGGCACCGGGGTGCCGACGAGTGGGTTGGTGCTGGGGGTTTAGCCGGCCGGTGTGCTGCTGCCTTCCGAGCAAGAAGGAGCCAACCTCCGAAACGACACGGGCTCCTCACCGATGGAGCCTCGTGGAGCAGGACTTCGGTCTACGCCTGGTGGCTGCTGCTGCGTCTCGTGGTCGTCCCTCTCCGGAATGCTCACGGCGGATTCCGAGCCCCACCCTGAAGAGGCACCGCAGGGCCCAGAAAGCTCGTAGACGGCCGACCCGAGTCCGAACGTGTGAAATTTCTCTAGTCGCCCGCGACGTCATGCGTGATTCCGCCGCGAACACTCCACTGCGACTGGGGCCTAGACCCCGACGTACGGGAGGCGAACTAGCCGTCGTTCTCCCGTGACCCTCCAGCTGGGCCGCGCTGCGCCAGGTGGGCGCTAAACATCAGTGTGTTCGGAGGCCGTGTGCCTCCACGATGTCGGGGCGCTTGGCAAGGAGGGTCTCCAATTGACTGTTCGCCCACATCTCGATCAGCGGTACTTTGCCATCGGAGTTGTGCTTCTCGATGACTCCAATTGCATCGGCGGTAAACCGGCCGCTGGTCGCAATCACGAGGCTTCTGATTGCGGGTGGCTCCCAGAGCGAGAGGGTGGCCAATGCGTCTTGGACATCGCTCGGACGAATCGACGTAGCGAGCCAATGCTTCGCCTGGACGATCGTTCGGTCGATCTTGACCGGCCCAGCCGGGTCGAAGATGTGTCGATCCACGGACAGGTCACGCCCCTTGTCGGGCGCGTTCGTCTTCATAAGCCATTGGACGTTCTCGTAACCCGGAAGCCCTCGGAGCAAGTCGAACAGAATCCGCTCAAATCCTTCGGCGTTCAATCGGTCCCATCCGATGCCTGACGAGACTCCGCCACTTGGTTGGGACGCCGCGGCTTGGCCTAGATCGACGTCTCCAACCGCGATGGGGTCGAACTCTGCACTTCCAGCCACGTCGAGTCGCTCCCTGATATCAGGCCAGTCCAAGCTGGCGATGTCCCGCCAGTCGTGGGTTTGGCTGAAACTCAAGTGGCGCGCCATATCCGACCAGCGGCCGCTCCGCGCGGGACCGTCACCGATCAGGCGATCAAGCTCGCGGAAGGCCTCGTCGACGATGGCCGTGTCATCGTCGGCATAGAACTCGCCGACTTCTCGGTGTTTCACAGCAATGACTACGCGGGGAAGCGCGCTGTTGATCTGGCTGACCAGCGTCTCCGTCCTGCCGCGCACGGCGGTACGTCGAGCTTTGCCAAGCCGGAATCTGTAGTCGTCGAGCGCGCGTCCTGGAGCCTCGAGCTGCTCCCATGCACCGAAAGGAGGCTCGCCGATGTCGGCGTAATCGATGAAGTTGCGGCCGACTTCATCGATATCGGGGAGCTGCTCCTCGAGACGGTAGCCGTCAATCGGAGGCAACTCGGACAGGATTTCTGACCAGTTCCGCCGCAGATTGTCGTAGTCCCGGTTAGAGCCGGCGGAAGGTCCGGATGGGAAGTGCGGAGTGGCCAGTTGCAAGATCGTGTCGAGTTTGGCGAGGTTTGCCGAGGTGCGATCCATTGCGGTCAGTAGTTCCTCAAGCGCTGGCATACTTCTAACGTAAACGACGGGCGCCCCGTCCGACCCGGCCGTCTACGCACGGCTGTCGAAGGTTCACAACGACGAGTCCCGGATCCAAGGCCTCGACCGGCTCGAACTGATCCGCTTCCTCCAGGTCGCTCAGACCGTCACCGTTCACCACGGCACCCTCGCCTACCTGCTGGGGAAAACGCGCTACGAGCTTCCGAAGCAGCCGCGAGTTCGCATCGAAGACTACGCCGAGACCCTACGAGGCCACCGCCTCCTGCACCTCGTGGGCAAAGGCGACAAGCCCGCCACTATGCCCTTGACCGTCCCGGTGCTCCGCGTCCTGGAGACCTGCCGCAGAGAGCGGATCACCGGGCGACTGATCCTTCGCCCTGTCTCCAGCAAGCCGATCGACCGCCGCGACGTGCACCGGTCGCCCGGGTCGCGAAGGCTGCCCGCATCCCGCGTCACATCAGCCCGCATTCGCTTCGTCACGCGGCGACCACCAACGCCCTAGATGCGGGCGTTCCGCTCCGTGACGCATAGATCCTCGCTCGACATGCCGACCCCAGGACCACTGAGCACTATGACCGCGCACGAGGAAACCTCGACCGCCACGGAGTCCACTTCCTCACCGCCTACGTCGCCGGCGTCTAGTTTTTCGCTCGGGGCTCCAACAGGAAGCGCTGAGCAGTTGGTGGACGCCTCAACTCCGCCCACTGAGACGGAGGCTCAAAGCCCTGATCTTCCGAGTGGCCCGGCGTGCGTCAACTAGCTGGACCCGATGACCCGAAGTTCACTCCCGACGGCGGTCATAGATCCCCGGGCAGCGTTGAGCATCGTCTCCAAGAGTCGAATCCGGGTGGCGTCCGCGCCGGTCAGTGCCGTGCGGGCGGATTGTCGCGCCGACACAGTGACATGGGGCTGCACTATCACCACCGCAGACCCAGCCGCGGGATCTCGCGCCGCGAGGGCTGCGAGTAGTAGTGAGCGATCGGGCTGTCGCACACCGGCCAGCCAGGTTGCCCGATCAAAGTGGGTGCGCAGGGCTTCATCGAGCGTGCGACTTTGGAGATACCGCACGTTCTTGGTGGCTTGCCCGACGACCACCTCGTATTTGCCGGCGCTCGGTCTTCTGAGCGGCGAGTCAGTGCCCGCTGCCTTAACGTGAATCAAGCTGAGAGTGTCGTCATCTGCGAGGTGCACGAAGTCGCACACCTCGTTCGCCCCGTCATCACACGTCAAGTGGCCGGCCGACCCGAACTGGTCGACTACCCAAGCAAACAAGGAGTCGTCGCCCCCGGTAGCGATCGACGCGTGCAGGAGATCGAGAGGGACATCTGTCTTCTCGCGGTTTACGCGGTAACCAGCGAAATCAACCCACTCCCATGCGGGAAACGGCGCGTCGCTGACCTGGCTCGTCCAGATGGCGCTGTCTGTGATGGCATGTCCACTAGCGAAATGAACCGTCAGCAACTCGGTCTGTTCCAACGCGTCAAGAACCTCTCGGGCATGACCCGCGTCAGTTGGCGTTCCTCGAAAACCGAAGTGCAACTCGGTTTGTTTGTCAAGACGCGTAACTGTGCAACCAAGTCGTCCAGCGACACGGCCGTCTAGGCCCACCTCAAGTTCGAAATCAGGAGTTCCGGCTCGTCCGTTCACGGTGATCGTTGCGCGTTCAAGAGTTTCGGCTGCCTGCTCCATCTCGTCCGTCCACTGCAGAGTCGGCAGCGACTGCGGCGTCGACCACGTGAGATCAAAGGCATGCTCCACGCCTTGTAGAGCGTGCAATTCCGTTGCTAGCCAGGGGAATGGGCGGTCGTTTGAATTGCCAGCGACTATGACGGCATCCAGAGCGAGCAATAGATCGGTGCACACGTCAATGAAGTCTGCGAGTGATTGAGTTGGCCGGAACCAGACACGTGATCGGCGCGGGGTGACACCGACGATTCCAGTTAGCGCCGCGAAGGCTGCGTTGGTGCGGATGTTGGCCTTGGCAGAGCCCATTGAATAGGTCGCGTCCTGTACAGGATCAAGGGCAGCACCGAGATCGGTGCCCGACAGTGTTTTCGCATCGGCCTTCGTGGAACGGCGGACATGCGTTCCACGCAGCCACAAACCCTTTGCTTCGCCCGACAACAGTGCTTCGTTCAGAACCCCGGCGTCCACGCGCCGCAGCGGGGGCCGAGGCGGGCGATCGATCCAGCCCAGGATCGCTTTCGCTAGGGAGCCGTCACAGTGAACAGCGATCAATCGACCATGAAGGTAGGCGAAGAAGAGGTCGTGGACCACGTCTGAGAAGCCGTCCTTTGCCCACGTGGGCAACTTGATGGTGCGAGCGGCGAATGCGTCGGCAGCGATCGTCATGTCGCCCGCGCTTCGTCCGCGTAGCACCTCGTCCGCGTCTTCCAGACCGCTGGCCATGATTGTGACTTCGCGACCGCCTCGGCCCTTTGCCTTGAGAATCCTTGCCTGCCTACACAGTGCGTCGAAGTAGATCCGAGGATCGGGGTCGTCACACATCAAGACGAGCACAGACGCATAGGGGGCTAGCTGAAGCGCGGACAGTGAAGCGCCTGTTGTCGACGTACTCATGGCTCATTATCGATCGTGATCGTCAATAAGCCCGGATCTCCTGGCGCGGGTCGACGGATAAGCGCGGTCGCCTGTGGTCAGGGAAGCCAAGACACTGGGCAAGGACCAGAACCGTCTGAGATGAGCCGCGCAACGGTTGAGGTGGAGAGCGTTATAGAAGGCTGCTAACGCCGCACGTGCCTCACGCGCGAGATGGTCGACCTGCATGGCGACGGTTTGCCTTCCGGCGTCCGAGGGAGCCGACCCAGTGACTGCTGCAGGAACCTGCGTCATTCCACCGCGAATCTCTCGCAACGCGGGAGCGAGCGATCCGGCAGAAATTAGTTGAAGGCGGCCGCTACGCTCTGTCGGACGGTCTCCGACAGGGCAACCGTGGCCAGGGTTCCGGCGATAGACAGGAACCACAGCCAGATCTTGACGGCTGTCCTTTGCAGGAAGGCGGTCGCCGCCAGAGTCACGCCCCATAAGGACACGACACTAAGCGCCATCAGTTCAAGAATCACCGGCACGGCCCGAATGTTACGGGCGCACCCGACAAGAGGTGTGGTTTCGCGATTATGCAGCTACGGCGCGCGCCGAGAGCTCCCAGCGTTGGCCTAACGGCGTGGCGCAAATTGAGCCCGGTTAGTCCCGCTGTCTCTAAGGTCCCAGCCGGAAGCCCGCCTCATGCCTTCTCAGAGCACCGACTGCGTCAGTCTGCCGCGAGGGTGGCGCGCGAAGTTCCTCAGGGCTGCCACGATGACCAAGACGACGATGACCAGGCGTTGCTCCTGCCGGGTCGGCCGGGAGTGCCAGGAACACCCGGTCGCCCAGGACGTCCCGCTCGACCCGGTCGTCCCGGCACTCCACCAAGTCCGGGTCTCGGCAGGCGTGCTGTCGCGTCGCGGAGCATGCCTACGGCGCGAAAACTCGAGTCCCAGAAGACGCCCTCGTCGAACCAGCCGATATGCCCGTCGCCGTTGTAAGCGATGATGCTGCCGGTGTGGAGAAAGGCTAGATATTGGCCGTCCAGCGAGAGGATCTCATCGCCTTCAGACCAAGCGACGACCTGACCAGACGAGCCGAATATGGGGTCCATGTGCTGAATCTTGCCTCATGAAGCTCTCACCCAAGCCGCCTAGCGCGGCGAGGCAAGGCACGCGGTCGGCCTGGCTCGCGTGCGTCAGCCACCGCCAACGACCCAGTCCTCCGGCTGAGTTGGCTGTATCGAGCACCGCCTCAGGTTCTGAATCGGGTTCGGACCTGCTCGGCCTGCTCCTGCGTCAGTTCCCAGCGCGTGTAGGGCACGCTCTGCCAGCCTTGGTCTCTCAGCCACTGCCGGATCGTCCTGGCAGCAACCCCCAGTTCTGCCGCGAGCCCCTTGGGCGTGATCGGGCCGGTCATGACCGGACTCTATGGCCGGCCGGTGGCTGTTGGTCCACAAAAGCGGAATCGCCGCGGCCGTCAGCTTGGAGCGATCCTGCGGCCGGCCTTCCGGTTCGCGAATGGACGTGCTCCCCACCTGTTCATGAACTCAGCGATGAGTTCGGACTCCAGGTCCTCGGGTTCAGAGTCGGGGGTTTCACGCCACGCGACTAGCAGTGAATCGGCGTCGGCCAACTGCCAGAGGTAGCGACCACCCCAGTGCCCAACAGGCTCGCCGGCCCCGTGCCGCCGGAACTCGTCGAGCCGTTTCGCAATTCCCCGACGTCCTCGTGCGCCCGCGCTCGCCTTCCCGATGTAGAGCACCTGCGCACCGTCGACCCATGCCTGCTGGAGCACGTCGGATCTGACGGACGGGTCCTTGCCCTTGAACCACCCGGCCGGACTATCGGCGAGAAATGCAGGGATTCCAACGGCCTCGCTCAACACCAGGTAGACACCCGGCCCGCTTGGCACCGACGCCTCAGAAAGGTCCGCGAAGCGGATATATCCACTGAAGCCAGCTGCCGCCGTTCCTGCCCTCGTCCACTCCATGAGCGGAGTGTGACATCACGCACCGACCGAACCTGCCGACTTCAGACTGGCCGCGCCCACCCACTGCGCCGCGCAGTCTTGGGGTGCCCCATCCGCCGCCTGTGGGCAGGGCCGAACACCCGCACCTGCCGATGAGCGGTCGTGGCACGATGCGGCGATGACGGATGCTCGGACGGTCGATCTGCCGGCCGAGGTCCTGGACGACGTGGCCAGCGTGGCCGGGACAGAGGTCACGGTCCTCGGTCGCTTCCCCGGAGGTCTCAACGCGGGTGCCGTGCGCGTCCGACTGACCGGAGGGACAGATGCCGTTCTCAAGGCGGCGCCCTCGACGCACCCCGGTCACCTGGGCGAGGGCCTGCGAGCTCAGAGAGTCGTCGAACACATGCGTTGGCGCGGCTACCCCACGCCCGCCTGGCTCGGTGTGGGGGCCACCGACACTCATGTGTGGCACCTGATGGAGTTCGTGGACGCGGCTCCCGCGCCGGAGCTCACCCCGTCCCTCGTCGAGCAGCTGATGGAGATCGTCGAGCTCCAGGCCGGCCAAGCATCCGAGGACTACGACCACTGGTCGTACGCCTGGCGGGTCGCCACCGGTCAGGCAGCGGCTCCCGTCAGGCCAGACCTCCACGAGACGCCCGAGCAGTCGTCTCTGCGCCAGGCGGTGGGCAAGATCGCAGGGCATTCCTCGGAGGTGTCGGCCCTGGTCGAGCGCGTGCGGCTCGCGTGTGCCGACGCGCCGCCGCCATCCACGGCGCCGGACATGGTCCACGCAGATCTCAACCCCAGCAACGTCCTGGTCCGTGACGGAGCGGTCGTGGCGCTCGTGGACATCGGGAACGCCGGCAGCGGCACGCGAGCGACCGATCTGGTCACCCTCCTGTGGAACACCATCCAGGATCCGCTGGACGACGTACGGCGACGGCTCTGGGCGAGGATCCTCGACGTGGTCGGGGAGGGCGCCGCGGTCCTCGTGGCGACCCAGATCCTCCTGCAGCTCGAGTGGACCATCCGTCTCGGGCGACCAGATGTCGTCGCCGAGGTGGTCGAGCGCGGCTATCGCGCTCTCGACGAGCTGCACGCCTTGCGCTGAGCCCGGTCTGCCGTCGGTCGAGACTCAGACCTCCGCGACGGGGCGCCCGACGACCATCGAGGCCAGGACCTCCGGGGTGAAGGCCTGCGCGGTCTGGACGTCGAGCTGCGCACCGAGGCCGTCCAGGACGCGGGTGAAGAAGCACCGGGCGGCGGCCGCGAAGACCACGTCCGCGACGTCGGCGTCGGAGAGCCCGTGCGCGCGGAGGCGATCGACGTCTTCCTGCTGGATCGACGCTGCGTCCTGAGCCACCTTGGCTGCGAACTCGTAGACGGCTCGGTCCTGGTCGTCGAGAGTTGCGCCGTCCGGGTCCGTGGCGATGGCGAGCATGGTGGCCTCGTCGTCACAGGCGTCCCGCAGGAATTTCGAGTGGGCGGCCGTGCAGTAGGTCGAGCCGAGTGCCCGGGCCGCGCCGATCGTCGCGATCTCGAAGCGGCGTCGCTCCATCCCGTCGCGGATGGACTTGTTGAGGGCGTTCCAGGCGGCCGCGACGTCCGGACGCGTCGAGAAGGCGGCGGCGTAGTTCGGGAGGAAGCCCCACGCATCACGTTGCTGTTGGTAGTACGCACCGAGGGCACCGTCGGCGTCTTCCTCGGGGGTGGCATCGATGAACATGTCTCCCATCGTGACCCTCGCGAGAGGTTCTCGCCCGGCGAGTCGGCAGATCGCTCTCGCGGTCGGCCCGGCTAGCGTTCTCGGATGGCCAGGACGCGACGATCCAGCGGTCGTCGACGCAGCAGCCCGCGGTCGGCGCCACGACCGTTGCCGGTGGCCGGGCCGGGGGAGCGGCTGTGGGTGCTGGACGTGCCGTACGGCACCCAGGTCGACGGGGCGAGCTGGCACCCGGCGGTGAAGACGCATCTGTACGTCGGGCGGGACCTGCCGGCGCACCTGGCGCCGTACGCCCCGGGTCCCTACACGCTCGGGCGGTTCGTCGAGAACACGCTCAACCCGGACAGCCCGACGCCAAACCCTGAGCCGACCGAGGCGCTGGAGCCGCGGCGGGTCCAGTTCGAGGCGGCGGACGCGATCGCGGCGCGGGCCGAGGCGGGCGGGCGGTTGTTCCTGCTGGCCGACGAGCCCGGGGTGGGCAAGACGATCTCGGCGGTGCTCGGGGCGAGCGCGGTGGGGGACCTGCGTGGCGCCGAGCGGGTGCTCGTCGTCGCCGACCGACCCGCGGCAATCACGATCGGGCACTGGTGCCGCACCATCGCGGCGCTGGGCGACGGCGGGCTCGAGTGGGTCGTGATCACGTGGGACCGGCTGGACAAGGTCACGGACCACACGTGGGACGTGATCATCGCGGACGAGGCGCACGCGCTGCGACGTACGACCACGAAGCGTTGGAAGCTCTGGGCGAAGATCTCGGGCCACGGCAGGCCGCACGACCAGGCGCCGTTCGTCATCGCGACGACCGCGACGCCCGGGCACACTCCGCTGGAGCTGCCGTACCTCGCGCCGGCGTACGCCCAGGTGCTCGGCGAGCCCATGCGGGAGTGGACCTCGGCGACCAAGCCCGACGCGACGTTCGCCGCCGCGCTCGAGCGGCACGGGGTGGAGGTGGAGCACGGGAGGTACGGCGCCACGTGGACCACCGACCCGACCCGGCGCGCCGCCGACCTCAAGCTGGTGCGCGGCTGGCTCGACGAGGAGCGGCCGCCGGCCATGCTGCACCGCGCGGCGGCGTGGGGGCCGGTGCCGATCTCCGGGATGCCGGTGACGCTCACGCCGGCCGAGAGGGCGTCGTACGACGCGGAGTGGGGCGAGTTCTGCCGGGAGATGGACATCGCCCGACGCGGCCGCAACGTCGCGAAGGGCCGGGCCGCGCTGCTGCGGTTCCGCCAGAAGGCCGGACTGATCCGGGTCGACTCGACGGTCGACTGGATCGCGCAGCAGGTGCGGGCGGAGCGCCAGGTGGCGTGCTCGGTCGAGTTCGTCGGGACGGCCGCCGACCCGATCGCCGACCGGCTGCGGGACGCCGGCATCGAGGTGGCAACGATCTACGGCCGCGACCGGTTCGACCCCGAGGCCGAGCGGCTCCGCTTCCAGACCGGGCAGGCGAAGGTCTGCGTCTTCACCACCGTCGCCTCGATCAGCCTGCACGCCGGCGAGACCCTCGACGACGGCCTCGTGGCGAGCACCGAGCCCCGGGTCGGGATCTTCCACCAGGCCCGCTTCTCGGGCATCGCGGGACGCCAGGTGACCGGCCGCACCCACCGCGACCACCAGGTCTCGCCGTGGCACATCGCCTACGCCGAGGGCACCGTCGAGGAGCAGGTCGGCAAGGTGATGGTGGAGCGCATCGCGGCCGCCTCCGACACCGTGGGCGGCGACACCACCGGCCTCACCGCCCTCGCCGAGCTGCTCGGTGCCGACTGGCTGCCACCCGCGAGCCTGACCGAGGACGGTGCCTGACGCGTCCGGCCGCGCGGGTGCGCCCGTACGTCGTAGGGTCCCGCTGTGTCCCCTCGTCGCGTGTCGCTGGCCTGCCTCCTCGGCGCCGTCCTGCTGCTGCTGGTCGGCCTGTTCCTGGCGTTCGACAACACGTCGGTGGACGTCAGCGCCTCGGACGTGAACGGCGGGGGACCGGTGGGCGAGGTCGGCTGCACCATCGCCCCGTGGGACGCCGCGCTCAACGACAACGACGAGGGGCCGGGCGGCGAGCACTCCCGTGCCTTCGTCGACGAGGTGGGGGCCGAGTGCTACTCCGCCAGCACGGCGAGGTTCCGCGCCGCGGTCGGCAGCGGTGTCCTCGCGCTCGTCCTGCTCGCCGCCAGCGGCGTGGTCGCCGGCCGGTCGACGCGGCCGGCGCGCACGGGTGATGACGCGCGGGCCGACGCCTAGTCTCGGAGCATGACCGGCTGGTGGGAGAAACGCGTCGTGCCCGGGCTCGTCGACCGGGCGCTCAAGGGCCGCGAGATCGGCGAGCTCCGCGCCGAGGCGTGCGCCGGCCTGAGCGGCACGGTCCTCGAGCTGGGTTTCGGCGGCGGGCTCAACCTGCGGCACCTCCCGAGCGCGGTCACCCGGATGGACGCGGTCGAGCCGTCCGACCGCGGCTGGGCGCTCTCCGAGCGGCGTCGCGCCCGCCACGACCTGCCCGTGCACCGGGTCGGGCTGGACGGCCAGCGGCTCGCGGCGGCGGACGCGACGTACGACCACGTGCTCTGCACGTTCACGCTCTGCACCATCCCGGACCCCGCGCTGGCGCTGGAGGAGGTACGCCGGGTGCTGCGGCCCGGCGGCAGCTTCGCGTTCCTCGAGCACGGGCTGGCTCCCACGGCCGGGATGGCGCGGTGGCAGCGCCGGCTCGACCCGCTGCAGCGCCGGGTCGCGGGTGGGTGCCACCTGAGCCGTGACGTGCCGGCCCTCGTCGCCGGGTCGGGGCTGGCGCTCGGGCCGGTGCGGGCGGAATTCCTGCCCGGGCCGCACACGCCGTGGACCTACGGCTACCTCGGGTCGGCGACCGCGCGCTGAGGCCTGTTGCTCAGTGCGCTCAGTGCGCTCAGTCGCTCAGCTCGAGCAGCCGGGTGCGGAGCTCGTCCGGGACCGGTGCCTTGGTGCCGGTGGAGTAGGAGAAGGTCACGACCAGCGCCTGGCCCTCGGCCGCGACCGCGCCGTGACGGTGGCTGACCACCCGGTAGGTCATGTCGAACCGGTCCTCGCCGACCTCCCCGATGCGTGCCCCGACGGTGACGGTGTCGGGGTGGGTGAGCGGGATGCGGTAGCGGCAGCTCGTCGAGTGCAGGATCGGCCCGACGTCGGTCGCCTTCCCGATCGGGCCCAGGCCGAGCGCGGCGAAGCACTCGATGCGCACGGTCTCGAAGTAGCGGAAGTAGACGACGTTGTTGACGTGCCCCATCGCGTCCATGTCCGCCCAGGCGACGGGGATGTCGACCTGCACGGGGTAGTCGGCCAGGAGGTCGGCGACCGTCGCCGTCCCCGCGGGCTGCCCGGCCGGCGCGGGGCGGTGCTCGTCGCGGCTGAGGTAGCGGACCGGCGTGCCGAGCGACTCCGCGAGCGAGATCTCGCGCCGGGTCGACTCACCGACGTAGCCGCCCGGGTCCGGGTCCACGACGTACACCTCGTCGGCCATCCGGACCTTCTGCAGGTGCAGGGCGCCGAGCCGGTCCTTGAGCGCCGCGGCGGCGTCCGGCTGGTCGGGGAGGTCGAAGGTGCCGGGTCCGAGCACGACGTACCCCTCGAGCGTGAGCCGCTCGGTCACCTCGGCGAATTCGGCCTCGAACCTCGTCGAGCCGCAGAGGGTGACAACCTTCGCCGGTGCCTGCTGGTGATCCATGGGCACATGATCGCCGATGGGCGGGCCGGGCCCGTCGCCGCCCGGCTAGAGTCGGCGTGGTGAAGCCGGACCTCGACAACCGCTACGGCAGCCCGGCCCTGGCGCTGAAGATCCTGTGGTCGCTGGTTGCGCTGGCCATGATCGTCCTCGGCGCGATCTGGACCTTCGCGGGCTCCGACGGCCAGCGCTCCTTCGGCCCGGTCATCGCGGGCCTGGGCGTTGCCCTGGCGTACGTCGCGCTGATCCAGAAGCGGCACTGACGCGTCCTGCACTCAGTGCCGGGAGTCGAGCCACAGCAGGCCGCTGATGACGAACCCGATCCACGGGTAGATCAGCAGCCCCAGGCCGACCTGCCAGCGCGTCGAGCGGTCCGGGATCGGCGCGAGCGGGGTGTGCTGGATCGGCATGCGGGGGTAGCGGGCGAGGTTGAAGTTCCTGACCTTCTGCGGCTTGCCCACCAGGTCGTTGCGGCTGACGACCATCAGCACCACCCCGCCGACGCACAGGGCGGCGCACGACGCCATGACGATCGGGGCTAGGGGGATGGCCATGACCACGTCGTACGTCGGGAGCCTCAGCCGCGGCGGATGCGCTTGGTGAACCGACCCGGGTCGCCGTTGTTGCTGTTGCCGCCGGGCGCCCAGTCCTGGATGTGGCTGTCCTCGTAGATGTCCTCCGCGGAGAACTGCATGCGCAGCCACGGCACGGCCTTGCCCTTGATGCGCAGGCACCGCGTGGGGAACCGGGCCGTCACGAGTCCCGCCTCGAGGTCCTGGCGCCAGGCGACCTTGCAGCGGAGGTGACGGAACGTCGGCTCGAAGAGGTAGATCCACTTGACGCGCTTGTGGTCGTCCCACTGCGCGGACTCGTGCGCCCACCCCAGCGACCAGGAGTGACCGCGAGGGCCGTGGAGCTCGAAGCGGTAGTACTCGACGTAGTCGGGCAGGCTGGCGAACTCGGCTCGCATGCTGATGTGGCGACGACCGTGGGTGAAGGTCACGCTGGAGATCTCGACGTCACCCGTCATCGTGGTGGTCTCCGCGTCCTGGACCTCGCGGCTCGCGGACCAGCCGGCAGGCGAGGGGACGCCCGCCGCGAGCAGCACCGCGGACAGGACCGCGATGAGCAGGGTGCGCCTCACTGCGTCGAGATCCAGCGGCCGAAGCGGTGGTGCCCACGCGCCGCGTCGAGCGCGTAGCTGCTGCTCAGGTCGGACGACTCGAGGTTCACGCGGATCCTGGCGGGCTTGACGCCAGCGGTCTTGAGGCAGCGGAGCGGCACCCGGTAGTCCTGCCCGGGGGTGGATCCGCTCGCCGCGGCCACCTTGAGCCCCTTGCAGCGCGTGGCACTCGGACCGCCCGCCCAGCCCTTGGTCCACGACTCGATGCGGCCGAGGTAGGCGCGGCCCGACAGGTCGTAGGTCCAGCTGATCATGAACTCGGGGCCGGCATCCGACTTGACGGTGTCCAGCTGCCAGAACATCCCGTTGGTCCACGTGCCCTCGGGTGCGGCGCGCCAGGAGAGGCGCAGGGTCCGCTGGTTCGCCGTCGCCTTCACCCGGCCGATGTCACCCTCGCCGGTGCTGCCGGAGGCGCCGACGCGGGCATCGCCGGTCGGGTCGGTGTGGCTCCAGGTGCCGGCGTGTGCGGCCGGTCCCGTGACCACGAGGAAGGCCGTGATGACTGCTGCGATCGTGCCGCGCTTCGACAACGTGGGGCTCACTTCCGTCAGGGGTGCCGGCGGCTTCCGCCCGCTGCTCCGGGATCGTAGGTGACACGGAGGCGCACCGGTCCGCTTTCCCTCGACCCCGGACGAGCTCATCAGTCGAGCACCATCGGCGACAGCAGCAGCCCCGACGGGTTGCCCTTGCGGTCGAGCACGTCGAGGTGGTGGTCGGGGGACCAGTCGACGGCGCCGGGGGCGGGGGCGTCGGGGTCGTCGGCGGTGAAGGTCGCCTTGATGACCGGGCCGGTGAGGCAGTCGACGGTCGACCCGGCGCCGTTGCGGCAGGCCCAGGTGCCGGCGATCTGGTGGGGATCGGCGGCGTCCGCGTCGTACACCACGACGTTCGTCGGCGAGATGCCGTGGACCGGCTCGTCGAAGGTGAAGACGTGCGGGGTGTTGCGCCACACGCTGCGGGCCCAGGCGGGCGTGAGGTCGCGGGTGATGAGGCGTACGTCGCGGGAGTGGTCGTTGCCGGTGCGGCCCTGCCGGTCCCAGGTGCGCACGTGCAGGTCGGTCGTCCGCGGCCCCGACGAGCAGGGGCGGACGTGGACGCGGCCGGCCCAGACCGCGCGGCGGTCGGTGCCCGAGACACGGTGCAGCTGGGCGGGAGGGTTGTCCGTGGCGAGCCGGACCTGCGCGGCGCGGATGCCCTGGCGGTCGGCGAGGAGGACGCGGACGGCGTACCACCCGCCGTGGCGGCGTACGTCGATCGACGGTGCCGCTCGCAGCACCCGGACGACGCGTGGCCCCTCCACGTTGTACGGCCCGGACACGACGTCGATGCGGGACGCGAAGCCGCGCTCGGCCATGGTCTCGCGGCGGTAGCGGCGGGTGTTGCCTGCCCGGTCCTCCACCTCAGCGAAGAGCACCCGCTGGGAGTTGCCCAGCCAGCGCCGGAACCGCACCCGGCCACGGAAGGTGTCGGTCCCCTCGACCCGGGTCAGCGTGACCGTGTCGATGCCGCCGTTGTTGCTGGTGCGGTCCTTGCGGAGCAGGAAGACGTCGACCCGCTGGACGCCGGAGTCGTCGTCGGTCACGGTCGCCTCGAGGTCGACCGACTGCGCACGGCGGCGTGTGTCCACCTGGGTCCTGCTGACGGAAAGGGCGGTCATGGTCGGGGCGGTGGTGTCGTCCGGGAACTCCTCCGTCCCGGTCGCGGTGAGGACGTCCTGCTGCTGCTCGTAGACCAGGTGGGCCTCGCTGAGCGTGCCCTCGTCGGCGCCGTCGACGACGGTGATCTGGGAGTTGTAGGTCGCGCCGGTGTGGGCCGGCACGGTGACCGAGCCGTGCCACGACCCGTCGCTGTCCTGGGTCAGGAGGGTGTCCAACGACTGCCCGTCGCGGGGGCCGGAGTACGGCTGAGCCGCCCACAGGCTGAACCTGACCGACCGCAGGCCGGTTGCCGGGCCCGGCCCGCCGGTGTCGTGGGCCTGCACGGTGAGCTGGACCTCGACCGGGCCGGCGTCCGTGTCGACGACGGCGGGGGAGACGTCGTACGAGTCGATCACCGGCTCGCCGTTGTCGGTGGACCAGCAGTCGTTCACCTGAGTCACGGGTGCCGCCGCGCGGCCGGTGGTCGCGGTGGGCGCCGCGGCTCCGGCGGCTCCCGCAGCACCCGCGCCCGACGGGAGCGCGAGGGCGAGCAGGGCGGCGAGCGTGAGCGGCAGGGCTCGGGGTGACACGGGCACGGTTCCTCCTGGGGACGGCGTCACCGGTCCGATGCCCGGACGAGGCGATTGGTTCGCCGCCCCTGCCGGTTGTCGGCGATCGGTGAGAATCTTCGGTGTCGGCGGTCCGACCGTCGACCTGCGACACGCCACCGCGACCACCGCCCGACCACGCACGCCCAACCACCCCTCGAGGAGCGCGGATGTCCCGCACCCGGATCCACAACCTGGCCATCTCGCTCGACGGCTTCGCCACCGGCGAGCCGCAGTCGCTGGAGGCGCCGTTCGGCCACGCGGGTCACCGCCTGCACGCGTGGATGATGGCCACGCGCTACTGGAGCCCGACCGGCAGCACCGGGGTCGACGACGTCTTCGCCCAGCAGTTCGGGCCCGGCATCGGCGCGGAGATCATGGGTGCCAACAAGTTCGGCCCGCCCGGCTGGCAGGACGACGCGGACTGGAAGGGCTGGTGGGGTCCCAACCCGCCCTTCCACACGCCGACCTTCGTGCTGACGCACCACGCGCGGCCGCCGCTGGAGATGGAGGGCGGGACGACGTTCCACTTCCTCGAGGCCTCGCCCGCCGAGGCGCTCGAGGTGGCCCGCGAGGCCGCGGGTGGCCAGGACGTCCGCATCGGTGGCGGCCCCACGATGGCCCGCGACTTCCTCGCCGCCGGTCTCGTCGACCACCTGCACGTCGTCCAGGTGCCGATCGTGCTGGGCCGCGGCGTCCGGCTCTGGGACGGGCTCGAGGCGCTGGAGGAGGGGTACGACGTCGAGGCGGTGTCCTCGCCGACCGGCGTCACCCACCTCACCTTCACGCGGAAGGCGGCGTCCTGACGGGG
This sequence comes from Nocardioides luti, assembly GCF_014212315.1. Taxonomy (NCBI): domain Bacteria; kingdom Bacillati; phylum Actinomycetota; class Actinomycetes; order Propionibacteriales; family Nocardioidaceae; genus Nocardioides; species Nocardioides luti. The sequence continues at coordinate 421,290 of NZ_JACKXE010000001.1, read as the reverse complement.
CGCTAGTTGATGATCTCGCCGCGCTCGACGTCGCGGATCACCACGAGCCGGTCGCGCCAGGCCTGCAGCGCCTCGGGGGTCAGCCGGGTCCAGTCGAGCACCTCGCCGACCACCCGCAGCGGCTCGGTGCTGCGGTAGGACCGGGTGGGGTTGCCGGGGAACTTCTTGTCGGTGACGTTCGGGTCGTTCTCGAAGTCACCGGTCGGCTCGACGACGTAGACCCGCGGCTCGGCGTCGCCGACCGCGAGCTCCGCGGCCAGCCCGGCGCCGCTCTCCAGCGCGGTGAAGTAGATGTGGTTCATCACGATCTCGGGGCGGTAGTTCGACCGCCGGCCGGCGGTCAGCAGGTCACCCACCACCAGGTCGGCCTTGGTGCCGTGGAAGAACGGTCCCTCGTCCAGTACGTCGCTCACGGGGCCACCCTAGGTGCCACTGAGCCCGCTGCCGCTCACGTCTCCGGGTCCTTGCGGTCGCGTCCGGCCCTCTCGACCTTCCTCATCCACCAGCGCCAGGCGGCGTACCCGATGACCAGCAGCACGACCGCCGCGACGACAAAGATGCCGACAGTCGTGTCGCCCCGGGACTGGCACGCTGACGTGTTGCGCTGCTCGGAGAATCGCGAGCAGTCGATCGCGCGCAGCACGTGGCCCGATCCTTTGATCGTGATCCAGGCGCCACCGCCGGTCGTGAGGGCCGTCCACATGCGGGGAGACTGCCCGCGGGAGGACGGCCAGAAACTCGTCTGTGGGGTCTCGCCAACACCGCTGTCGTGGAGACCTGCGTCACCATTCGGGCCGCCGCCGACCGGCGCGGATCTCGCCCGGATCTCGCGGGGGCGTCCTGATGCAGGGAGAAGGGCCGGACGGGGCTAACATTCGCGCTCCGCCCCGGAAGGATCCCGCACATGGCCACTGACTACGACGCATCACGCAAGACCGAGGACGAGCAGAAGGAAGAGAGCCTCGAGGCCCGCCGACTCACCTCGGGCGAGCAGGACAAGACCTCGGGCAAGGTCGACGAGGACGAGGCCGAGGTCGCCGAGACCTACGAGCTCCCCGGCGCGGACCTGTCCCACGAAACGCTCTCCATCGAGGTCACCCCGCGGCAGGCCGACGAGTTCACCTGCACGTCCTGCTACCTCGTCCAGCACGTGTCCCGCCGCGAGACCCCCGGCACGGACATCTGCCGCGACTGCGCCTGACGATCGACGGGGTGCCTCGTCGCGAGGACACTCCTGAGCATGACCCGCGACGCCAGCGACCCCTCATCCGGGCGGCGCCGGCGTCGCCGCTGGGGCCTCCACCTCCTGGTGCACGGTGGGCTCGCGACCGCGATGATCGTCTGGGGCCTCTTGCTCGGCGCTGACGACCCGGTTCGCCCGGCCCCTCTGCGCCTCCCTGCCCCCGGTCCCCGGCCCGGCCTCACGGTCGGGTGGGGCGGCAGCGAGGGGCACTCCAGCTGCCGCTACGACGCCGGTGCCGGCTCGGTCGAGGCGACGCTGACCGTGGCCGGCTACGCGCCGAGCGCGCGCGAGGTCACGGTCACCGTCACGGCGTACGCCGACGAGAACACCTCGCGCCCGGTCGGCTCGGCGACCCGCACCGTCCGGGTGGACGGCACCGTCCGCGAGCCGCTCCTGCTGACGGTCCCGGTCACGAGGCCGCCGCAGGTCGGCGAGGACGACGTCGCCGCCTGCTCGCTGGACGTCGACGGGGCCGCCATCGGCGCCGGCGATCAGGCCGCGGGTCGCACCCGGTAGTCGAGCAGCAGGTGCCCGGCCGGTGTCGTCTCGCAGCCGAGCATCTCGAGCTTCAGCTCGGGGAGGCCCGCCAGGAGTGACCGCCCGGACCCGATCACCGTCGGCATCACCACCATCCGGATCTCGTCGACGAGGCCGGCGGTGATGAGCGCCCGCGTCACGGAGATGCTGGCGTGCACGCCGATGTCGCCGCCCGGCTGCGCCCGGAGGTGGCGTACGGCGTCGGCCAGGTCGCCCTCGATGACGTGGGTGTTGGTCCAGTCGTGGCCGAGGGGCGTCGACGTGGCGACGTACTTCGTCACGGCGTTGATGAACGTCGCGAACGGCTCGATGTCGCTGGTGGGCCAGAACGGCGCCCACTCGTCGTGGGTGCGGCGGCCGAGGACGACCGTGTCCTGGGTGGCGATGACCTCGTTGCTCCGCACGTCGGTCTCGTCGTCCCACGTCGTGAAGAAGCGGTCGGGGTCCTCGGCCACCCCGTCCGCGGACACGAAGTGCCACGAGACGACCTTGCGCAGGGACGACGGGACCGGGTCGGACATGGGTGCTCCTCGGCGTGGGGTGGTGGTGGGTGAAGACCGCGGTCGCCAGTGAAACTCATCGCGGTGGCCCCGCGCACGCCACAATGCCGCCATGGACCTCACGCCACTCGCCACCGCTTTCGAGCGGGAGACCCTCGCGCTCGTGCGCACCGACCGCAGCGACGACACCGCCTGGGCGTCCGTCCTCGCCGCCATGAGCACCCCAGTCGACATCGTCGGGGCCGGTGACCTCGACGACCTGGTGGCACCGCCGTCCAGCCCGATCGACGACCCGGCGTACGACGGCGCCACGGGCGCCTCGCTGGCCGCGGCCATCCAGGCGGCCGGCGGCGAGCCGGTGGGCTACGCCGTGCTGGCGGATGCCCCGTCGATGGGGGAGGCACGGGCCGGGGGAGAGATCACGCTCGCCTACGTCGACCTCTCGTGCCCGGATCCCGAGGAGGCTGCCGAGTTCGACACCTTCCTGGGCCGCACGTTCCGCTGCGCCGTCCCCGAGATCGCCTCGATCGAGGCCAACCTGGCGATCGCGAACATGGACTTCCACGAGTTCGCGGACTACGCCGACGAGCGGGACGGGACGTTCCGCGGCTTCGACAGCGGCGACTGAGCCGCCTCGTCACGACCCGGGCAGCACGTCCTTGACCGCGTCGATGACCTTCGCGGCCACCGGGCGGGTGTCGCCGCCGCTGGCCCAGGCCGGGTCCTGCGGCAGCGGCCCCATCGGGTCGGCGGTCGCGGGCGAGGACGCCGAGGCCGGCTCGGCCAGTGCCCGGCGGAAGGACTCGTCCAGCCCGAGCAGCTCATGGTCGTCGGGCAGCAGGGCGAGGAAGTCCTCGTCGGCCGCGACCATGTCGTGGCGCAGGCTCTCGACCAGCGCCTCGACGGTGGGCCGGGGCACGTCGGTGAGGCTGCCGACCAGGGTCCCGACCAAGGCGGTCGGCAGCAGCGGCACGCCCACCTGCGGGCGGGTGAGGCCGGCGTGGGTGGTGAACGAGTCCAGGAGCTCGGCGTACGGCAGCCGGTCGGGTCCGCCCACGTCGAAGTGGCGCGAGGGACCGTCGTATGCCAGCGCGCCGACCAGCGCCTCGAGCACGTCGACGATCGCGATCGGCTGGACCAGCGAGTCCATCCAGGTCGGGACTGTGTGCACCGGCAGGCGCTCGCTCACCTGGCGGATGATCTCGAACGACGTGGAGCCGCTGCCCATCAGCACGGCGGCGCGCAGCACCACGACGGTCGCGGGGGTGTCGGTGAGGATCCGCTCGACCTCGCGGCGCGAGGTGATGTGCTCGGAGAGCTCCTCGTCGGGCACGTCCGGCACCACCCCGGAGAGGTAGACGACCCGGCTGACGCCGTGGCGGCGCACCGCCTCGGCGAGGTGGGTCGCGGCCTTCCGGTCGGTCTCGGCGAAGTCGTCGCCGCCCATGCCGTGGATCAGGTAGTAGACCGCCTCCACGCCCTCGCACGCGGCCGCGACCTGCTCGTCGTCCAGCGCGTCCATGACCACGGTCTCGACGCGGTCGCCCCACCAGGGCTGCTCGCGGTCGGGGTCGCTGGTGGTCGTGCGTACGTCGTGCCCGCGCTCGAGGAGCAGCGGCACGAGCCGGCCCCCGACGTAGCCGGTCGCGCCTGTCACCAGGATCTTCACGTGGTCCTCTGTTCTGTTCGTCGGGCCTGCGGTGCTGCGTCGTACCCCTACGAGGCGCAGCCGATGCAGGTGCGCGCCGTCGGTCTCGCCTCGAGGCGTTCCTCGCCGACCGGCCCGCCGCAGTGCTCGCACACGCCGTACGTCGCGTCCGCGAGCCGCTGGACCGCGGCGTCGACCTCCGCGAGGTGGTCGCGCGCCTGCCGCACGAGCGCCCCGAGCTGCGAGCGCTCGAAGGCGATCGTCGCACCCTCGGGGTCGTGCTCGTCGTCGGCGTTGGTGTCGCGCGACGCCGCCACGACCTCGTCGTAGTCGCCGGTCAGGCTCGCCAGGCGACTGAGCGTCTGCGCCCGCTCGGCCTCGAGCCGCTCGCGTGCCTGGGTCGTCTCCACTGCTCCATGGTGTCCGTGACCTGGTGACGTGGTTACGGTGGCCCCACCTGACCCACCCGTCAGCTCCGCCGGAGGTGCCCCATGTCGTACGTCGTCGACTTCACGGACGTGTCCACGGTCGGCCTCGAGTCGTCCCCGGTGACCGAGGCGCTCGCCGGCCTGCGGGCGAACGAGGCGCGCTACTACAAGAACAAGTACGACCACGTCTTCACCACCGAGCCCGCGGACGAGGCGAACGAGACGGTCGACTTCGTGCACCGGGTGCTCGCGGAGGAGCGCGACATCACGATCGCCTCGAAGCCGCTCGAGGCCTCGGCCTTCGAGGTCGACGGGATGCGGATGGCGTACGTCTTCTACGAGTCCGGGCTGGCGATCAACGTGATGTACACGATCGAGGACGGCGGCAAGCGCGCCGTCGGCTTCAAGCTCTCCGACGGGATGGAGGTCCCCGAGGAGCTCGCCGACCGCTTCAAGTTCGCCCGTCAGAAGTCGAAGCTGGCCGGCACGATCCGGGGCAGCTACTTCGTCATCAAGGGTGAGTAGTGACGCAGCCGCCATGACGTCGCCGGGCTAGACCTCTGGGTGACGGAGTCACCCCTAGAGGTGGCATCTACTCCCTTTGCCCTCGGTGGCGTCGGCCCGGTCCTACATTCGGCCCTGGTGGCGAGTCGACGGATACCGACGTGTCCCTCCCACCGCCGATTCGGGGGGTTCGGGCGTGTTGAAGAGACTGCTCTGTGCAAGCGTCATCGTGGCCTTGGTGCCGTTGGGCGGGATTATCGAATCACCCGTGCAGGCCTGGCCAGCCGCTGTCGACACCGCCGCCCACACCACGCCGGCCAGAGCGACCGTCGGGCGTCGGGCTCAACCGCACCCGGCGGGGACCAAGCCGTCCCGGCCCCGACTGACCGTCCGTGTCTCGGCCCCGCGAGGAGTGCGCCCGAAGGTGAGGGTCTCCGGACCCCGGGGATGGGCCAGGACGATCCACAAGACGACGCGGTTCCGGGCGGTCCCCACCGGTCGGTACGTCGTGACGGCCGCGACACGACAGTTCACCGGCGGCACGGCGGTTCCTCGGGTGCTGGGCGCTCGGACCCGTGTCCGGCGCAGCGAGCCCGGCCGGGCGCGGGTGCTCTACGACACGGTGATCGCGAAGGACACCCGGGTGGTCCCCGGTGAGCGGGTGCAGGACGTGACCGCGCAGCCCGACGGCACTCAGCTGCTCGAGGTGAGCGGCCCGCCGACCGCGACGGCAGGATCCGTGCTCGTGCTGGGCACCTCCGCAGCGACACCGTCGGGCCTGGTCGCCCGAGTCCAGGACGTCGACGAATCAGCCGGGGGAACGGCGTACACGCTGGTGCCGGCCAAGCTCACCGAGGCGTTCACCGATCTCTCCTTCAGTCAGCAGGTCAAGGTCGACCTCACCGAGACCACCGCCGTCTCGGCGAGCACCGGTCGTCGGATCTCGGCCAGGGGGCTGGCCAGTCTCATCAAGTGCGACACCGGCGCCGACTTCAGCGTGACGCGCTCGATGACGGGTTCGCTGGCCCTCACCTTCTCGGCCGGCTTCGATGCCACGAACCCCCAGAGCTCCTTCCTCCGCGCCGAGGCCAGCGCGGACCTGACAGCCGTGCTGGGAGCGCACCTCGATGCCGCGGGCACGTGCGCCATCGCCCGGCAGCAGCTCGGGCCCAGCATCCGCTTCACTCCGATCACCTTCAGCATCGGGCCCGTTCCGGTCGTCATCGTGCCGACCCTCGAGTTCTTCGGTGAGGCGAGCGCCTCCCTCGGCACCTCCGTCGGCATGGACATCAGCGGGTCGCTCACGACCAGCGCATGGGCGCAGGCCTCCATGGCCGGGGGCCTGACGCACGGCTTCAACCCGCCCGCCGCCCACTTCTCCAAGGACATCGACTACCCCCAGGACGTAACCGGCCAGCTCAAGGGCCAGCTGAGCGCCCGGCTGACGACCGAGCTGTACGGCGTCGCGGGTCCCTACGTGGAGGTGAACACGGGCCCCCAGGTGACCTTCGCTCCGACACAGGTGCCGTGGTTGAACGCCGAGCACCTGCTGAGTGTCGACATCGGACTGAGCATGCAACGGTGCGCCCAGCTCTGGGGCGCCGACCTCTGCGTCAAGTTCGAGGCCGAGGCAGACAAGGTCGTCGACAAGTCGTGGCCCCTGTTCCGTCGCGACTACTTCGCTGGACCCACCATCAGCTCAGCCAAGCTCGCCCCCGCCGTACGTGGGCAGCAGTACACCGCCGGCCTCACGACCACCGACAACCGGCCCGGATCCTGGCGCATCGCCGGAGGTGCCCTCCCGTCGGGGATGAGCCTGTCGGGGAGCAAGGTGGTCGGGACGCCCGCCAAGACCGGCTCCTACGCCGTGACCATCAGGTTCACGGACAGCGAGGGCAGGACGGACGACCAGGACCTGTCGCTCACCGTGCTGGACGGTGCCTCGTTCAAGAACAAGATCATCACCAGCCCGACCGGCAAGTCCTACCTGATCGACGCCGATCTGCAGAAGCACTCGATCGCCACGACGTGGACCTACTTCTGCCTCGTCGACCGCGGGCTCGAAGCAGTCGCGGTCGAGCAGACCCAGATCGACGGCTTCCCTGCCGGACCCGCCGCCAAGGACTGCGTGTCACCCGCCAGGGTCGAGGGCCAGATCATCCGACGGAACGACGGGATCTCGTGGGTCGTGGTGGGCGGCGAACGTCACCACATCCCGAGCAAGGCCGTCGATGTGTGCGCCCGTGCCGTGCACCGCCGGGCCGTCGGCCTGACCGGTCTCAGCGGTGAGGCGGCCGCGTCGATCCCCGAGTCCACCACCAAGTACGACTGCTCGATCGAGGGGACGGTGGTCCAGGCGCTCGACAAGCCGCAGCCCTACCCGGCCTATCGCATCAGCGGGGGGAAGCGGTACTGGATCGCCGACGGGTGGACCTTCGACTACTGGAAGCGACGGGTGCCGGTCGTCGCGTCGTACGACGAGGCCGCGATCAAGGAGCTTCCCGACGGAGGGACCGAGACCAGCCGCCTCGATCCCGCGGCCATCCCGGCCAACTCGATCATCCGGCGCAACGACGGGATCTCCTGGGTCGTGGATGCCAACAAGGTCCGCCACCACATCCCCTACGCACGCGACGACACCTGCTGGCGCCGCCTGCGCGGATTCGCCGTCACGGCCACCGGTCTCTCGGGTGCCCAGGCGTCGTCGCTCACCGAGGGCGATGCGTGGCCGTGCGTGGTCGGTCCGCGGGTGGTGAAGTCGGATGACGGGGCGTCGTACTTCGTGGACGGCTCCAACACGCGCCACTGGATCCCGGACACCGAGACGTTCGCCGCGCTCAGTCGCTCGTACGAGGTCGTCGGTCCGTGGCCGGCCGATGAGGTTCAGACCTTCCTCCCCGGCACGAACGAGCCGACGATGCTCGACCCCGAGGCCGTCAAGAACACGCTCGTCTGCCGCAACGACGGCGTGTGCTGGGCGGTGGACGGGAACGCAGTCCGCCACCACGTCCCCACCTACGGCGACAACGTGTGCTGGCGCTGGGTGAACGGATGGCACGTCTCCCGCAACGGCGTCTCGGGCGAGCAGGCCAACAGCCTGGCCGAGGGCGACGCCTGGGGCTGTTCGATGAACGACAGGATCGTCGTCACGAACGAAGGCCCCGCGTACTACATGGAGGGGAACACGCGTCGCTGGATACCGGACGGCTACGACTTCGAGTGCCTGCAGCGAGGGCGTTCGGTCATCCGGGGCATGGCGATGTCCGAGGCCGGCAACCTCCCCGAGACAGGTGCGATGCCGGCCCAGGAGTGCTCCGGAATCGACATCGTCACGATCTACTCCCCGGCGAACAGTCGTTACGTGACGACGGAGGTGAACTACACGGGCAACGACCAGGCGATGGTGAGAGCGGAGAGAACGGCGGTCGGGAGCGACTGGGAGCGCTTCCGGCTGATCGGCGACTGCGCCAGTCGCTGCCTGATCCAGTCACTGGTCAACCGACGGCTGGTCATGCCGCAGTTCGATTACCAGGGCTACGCCTGGGGGGAGATGCGGGGCGTCTCGAGCAACGCGTCCGGCAGCTGGGAGGGCTTCCGACTGGTGGGGAACTGCAGCACGGGTTGTGCCATCTATGCCCTCGGTAACGGCCGCTACGTCTCCGCCGAGCTCGACTACACGGGCAAGGGCTACGGCATGCTCCGGGCACGCGCGACGAGCGTCGGGGGTTGGGAACGGTTCCTGATCAGATGAAGGTGTCCGTCCGTCGACGGAGGTCGCTCGCACTCGCCGTGGCGGCGGTGGTGATCGGTGCGGGTCCAGCCGCCGGCGGCCTCGTGTCTGCTCCTGTGCGAGCAGCCAGCAGTCCACGGGTCGATCGGGTCCCGGCCGATGCCGATGCGGCGTCGGCGTGGCGGGGATGGCGGTCGTCGCCCTCCGACCCCGGCCTCCGGTTGGCGTCGTCCGCTCCGGTGGAGCAGGCGGCGACGCGCGTGCTCGCCGTCTCGCCCGAACTCACCCACCAGACCTGGATCGGCGCCGGTGCCGCGCTCACGGATGCGTCGGCGGGGATCCTCGCGAGCAACCACGAGGCGACCGCGGTCCTGTTCGACCCCGGCCGGGCGGATGGAGCACACCTGAACCTGGTCCGCCTGCCGCTCAGTGCCACCGACTTCTCCACCGCGCCCTGGGCCTTCGGATGGTCCGACTCCAGCGGGACCCTCGATGTTCCCTCGGAGGCGGTGACGAGCACGGAGGTGGTGAGCCAACGACTCATGTCCTTGAGGCCGGACCTGCAGCTCGTGGCCGTGCCGTGGACGGCCCCGGCCTCGATGAAGGACTCGGGCGCCCTCAACGGTGGCGCCCTCACGAGCGCGAGCCTCGGCGCCTACGGCCGACTGCTGCTGGCCCAGGCCGACTGGCTCAGGACGCGCGGGATGCCGGTGCTGGCCATGACACTCGGGAACGAACCGTTCCACAGCAGTGCCAGCTACCCGACGATGACGATGTCGGACGCGCAGATGATCAGCCTGGCGAAGACGGTGGGCGCCGGGCTGGAGCAGCGGGGCGTCCAGCTGTGGTCGGTCGACCACAACTGGAGTCACCGAGGTCACTACGACGTCGTCCAGGCGGGAGCGCCGGGCATGTTCGCAGCCGCCGCGTTCCACTGCTACGGCGGCAGCCCCTCGCAGATGGCGGGGACCTCCGTGCCCTCGGTCGTCACCGAGTGCACCGGCACCGATGACGGCTTCGCCGGCACGTTCCGATGGGACATGGACAACCTCGTCGCGGGAGCGATCGACGCCGGGTCGACCGGCCTGATGATGTGGAACCTCGCTCTCGACGAGCAGCACGGTCCCCACACGGGTGGGTGTGCCACCTGCCGCGGAGTGGTCGACGTCGACAGTCAGACGGCCGCCGTCAGCCGGGGACCGGAGTTCTTCACCCTGGCCCATCTCAGCCGTGCCGCTGACCCGGGGGCGGTCGTCATCGACAGCTCGCCGAGCCCTGGAGTGTCGTACGCAGCCTTCCGGAATCCTGACGGCGAGATCGGCATCGTGGGCCACAACGACACGGGGTCCAGCCAGGTGTTCTCGATCGAGGTGGGCGGCGCCGCCAGTGGTGGGCGGTTCCTGGTCGGACCGGGTGAGCTGTTCACGATGCGGGGACAGTCGGCCGTGACCGAGGGAACGGTCACGCTTCCCCTCGCCCCACCTGTGGTCGGCGTGCCCGTGGAGGCGGTCGTGGCGGGGTGGCAGCCACAACCGGTCGACCTCCACTTCCAGTGGCAGGCGGGCGGGTCACCCATCGCAGGAGCAGATGGGCCGAGCTTCACCCCCACCCCGGAGGAGGTGGGTCAGCGGCTCAGCCTGCAGGTGACCGGCAGCCGACCCGGTTGGCGGACGGCGATCGTGGTCGCCTCGACGGCCGAGCCGGTGCGGGCATCGGACCTGGGTGACCCGTCGGTGGTCGACGTGGTCCCTCCGGCCGTCCTGGGATCGCCCCGCGTCGGGAGGACGCTGAACGTCGACCCGGGCACGTGGTCGCCGGCGGCCCAGGCACTCGCCTACCAGTGGTACCGCGACGGCGTCCCCGTCCCCGGGGCGACGTCGAGCTTCCTCACCTTGCAACCGCGCGATCTCGGCTCGCGGCTGTCGGTCCGCGTCCGGGCGTCGGCGCCGGGTCACGCAGACGGGTCCGTGACCACGTCGTCCACAGGCCCCGTGGCGCTCGGGGCCCTGACCGTCCTCGACCGCGGTCTCATCCGCGGCAGGCTCCAGGTCGGCAGCGTCCTCCGTCTCGTGGGGCGACGATCGGATCCGGCCGCGGCCGCCTCCTTCCAGTGGCTGGCCGACGGGCGCCCTCTCGATCGGTCAGGCGCCCGACGTCAGTCCCACCGCTTGACCACGGCAGACCTCGGGAGCCGGATGAGTGTGCGACTCACCCTGACGTCACCGGGCTACGCGGCGGCCACCTACAGAGTGAGTCGCGCCGGCCACGTCGTTTCTCGACGCCACGGGTGACGGCCGCGGGCGGGACCCTCAGTTCACGGTGCGCCGAGCGCTGGCGAGCAGCTTCGCGCCGTCGTACCACCGCACCACGAGCGTGTGACGGCCGCGCGAGACAGGCGCGTCGAGGCGGAAGCGGGACGGGCCGTGGGCGGTGAGGACGCTGGCGGCGTCGACGCGCTTGCCGTCGAGGAGCACGACCACGCGCTCGCCGCCGGCGGTCGGGCAGCCGTCGGTGCCGGCGCCGGGGACGCCGGGGCAGGCGTCGTCGGAGTCGAAGACCGTGTCGTGGTCGCGGTCGGGGCAGCCGCCACCGGCGCTCGGGCCGCGTGAGCCCGGGCAGCTGTCGGCCACGTCCGGGACGTGGTCGCCGTCGCGGTCCGCGACCACGGTCGTGCGCTTGACGGTCAGCGTGTAGTCGGTCGGGTCGAGGACCTCCTGCGGGTCGACCGTGACGGTGAGGTCGCGGCGGGCCCACGGCACCAGGACCTGCAGCACGCCGGTGTCGTCCTTGACGACCTGCTGCGACGAGCCGCCGCCGACGGTCAGGCCGAGCGTGGCGTCTCCGGTCCAGGTCAGGGTGACGAGGGCCGAGGACTGCCGGCGGATCGGGAGCGGGACCCGGTCGCGGCTGTCGGTGGCGCTGACCAGCCCGACCCCGAAGGTCGAGTCGCTGGGCACGAACGAGCCGCTGCCGACCTTCGCCGTGCTGCTCGTGACGCGGTCCGCCACCGGGGCGTCGCGGGTCTCGGGTCCCAGCTTCGGTGCGGCCAGGTCGAGGTCGAGCTTGTCGGGCGCGAGGTCGTCGTTGGCGATCCAGTCGTTGGAGCGGGCGTGGTAGCCGGTGACGGCGTAGACGTTGTACGGCGCCCGGATGCTCTGGTCGGCGAGGTAGTCGCGCCGCACGTGGAAGGTCACCGTGTTCTTGGTGGTGTCCCACGAGGCGGTGCCCGGCGGCAGGTAGTAGCCGGTGCCGTTGTCCATGACGACGGGCTGGTCGTCGGTGCCGCCGGTCGGCACGAAGGAGTCGAGCCGCCGCCCGTTGATCGTGAGGCTGTAGGCGACCGGTGAGGTCCCGTCGACGACCGGCCAGACCTGGGCGGCGTCGATGACCGCGTCGACGGCGGTCCGGGTGACCTTGACGCGGACGCCCTCGAGATCGGTCACGGGGGAGTAGGAGTCGCCTCCGGCGTCCGTCCGCGAGCCGGCGTACGCCGTCGGCTGCTTGCCCAGCGGCACGCGCCTCGCCACGCCCGCGACGTGCAGGTGGCCGTCGACGGCGGTGACGTCGCCGACGCGGAGCCGGGGCCGGGTGGTGGCGACGGGCTTGGGCATGAAGTCGCCCTCGGCACCGGGGACCAGCGACTGGTCGGCCTGCGGACAGTCCGCGGGGTCGCCGGTCGGCGAGGCGTAGTGGTGATCGTCGGGGTGCTGGACCTGGAACGAGCTCGTCCCGTCGCCGCGCTTGTCGTTGGGGACGAGGTGGTCGTGGTCGTCGACGTGCCCGTCGCCGTTCACGTCGAGGTAGTTGCTCATCCGCAGCGCGAAGCCCTCGACGTCGAGCGTGGAGACGCACTTGTTGATCAGCGGCGGATCGGTGCTGTACGCCATGATGTCGTTGGTCGGCGTCGGGCCCCACGGGCCGTCGGCGCCGTCGCCCACGTGGCCGAGGGTGAGGCAGTGGCCGAACTCGTGGCTCACCAGGTCGAAGAGCGGGAAGAAGTCGCTCGCGCCGGTCGCCGGGTCCACCGCGCCGTTGACCGCGAAGCAGACGTTGCCGCCCACCCCGCCGCAGTCCTCGACATAGGTGCCGCCGGGCTCGCCGTCGTGCTGCTCGAAGCCGTCGCGGGCCTGCCACGCGGACATGCTGAAGGGGTTCGGGACCTGCGTGCAGGGCACGCCCTGGTCGTCGTACAGCCCCAGCGCCTCGCCGAAGGCCGTCGGGTCGATGCCGATCCCGATGCCGCCGGCCGGGTTCGACACGACCACCACGATCTCGGGGTCGACGAGGTGGATCGGGTCGGTCGGCTGGCCGTCGTCGCCCACGGGGATCTCGTGCGTGCGGACGTCCATGGCGAAGCCCTTGACCAGCCAGGGCAGCCCCATCTGGTTCGCGAGGTAGTGCAGCCCGTCGTCCCACATCTGCACCGCCTGCGTGGCGACGCGCATGTCGCGCTCGGCGGCCGGCGAGACCGGGATGAGCACGTCGACGTCGACCTTCGGCGAATCGAGCGCGTTCAGCCCGACCTTCATGTGGTAGCAGTGGTTGTCCGGGTTGATCGGGTCCCGGTCGACGATGCACCCGGCCGGCAGCCGGCCGTTGCCGGTGTGCGGGCCGACGTAGGACTCGGACGGACTGCCTTGCGCGGTCGAGGTGCCGAGCACCACGAGAGCGAGGGCGACCACCGGCAGCAGGAGACGACGCGCGTTCACGACCGCTTCAACGAGGGGTCGCGCGGGCCGTTACGTCGCGGGTGGCTGGTGGTCTGTGCCGGCGGCGGGCGCCAGCTGGTCGCGCCGGCGGGTGAGGTGGGCGACCTCGGCGGAGTTGCCGGCCAGGGCGAGGGCGGAGTCGTACGCCGCACGCGCGTCCGCGGAGCGGCCGAGCCGGCGCAGCAGGTCGGCCCGCGTGACGTGGAAGGCGTGGTAGCCGGCCAGGTCGAGCCGGTCGACCAGGGCCAGGGCCACCTCGGGCCCGTCGAGCTCCGCGACCGCGACGGCGCGGTTCAGCGCGACGATCGGGCTGGGGTCGACGCGGACCAGCTGGTCGTAGAGCGCCACGACCTGCCCCCAGTCGGTGTCTCGGATGTCGCGCGCGGAGGTGTGGACGGCGTTGATCGCCGCGAGGATCTGGTAGCGGCCGGGCCGCCCCTGCCCGGCCGCGACGGCGGCCAGCCGCTCGCGCACCAGCGCCTGCCCCTCGGCCACCAGCGCCGGGTCCCAGGCGCCGCGGTCCTGCTCGGCCAGGACGACCAGCTCGCCGTCCGCCGACAGCCGCGCCGGCCGACGCGCCTCGGTGAGGAGCATCAGCGCGAGCAGGCCGGCGACCTCGCCGTCGTACGGCAGGAGGGCGTGGACGAGCCGGGTGAGCCGGATCGCCTCGCCGGTCAGGTCGCTGCGGACCGGGTCCTGGTCGGGGTCGGAGGCGAGGTAGCCCTCGTTGAAGACGAGGTAGAGCACCGCGAGGACGCCACTCACCCGCGCGGGCAGGTCCTCGGCGGCGGGCACACGGTAGGGGATCCGGGCCGCCTTGATCTTGGCCTTCGCCCGGGTGATCCGCTGCCCGAGCGTGGCCTCCGGGACCAGGAACGCGCGGGCGATCTCGGGCACGGTCAGCCCGCCGACCATCCGCAGCGTCAGCGCGACCCGGGCCTCCGGCGCGAGCGCCGGGTGGCAGCACGTGAAGACCAGCCGCAGCCGGTCGTCGTCGATGACGCCGAGCGGCTCGGCCGGCACGTCGTCGTACAGCATCCGGGCCTCCTGCTCCTTGTCGTCGCGCCGCGACTCGCGACGCAGCCGGTCGATCGCGCGGCGGTTGGCGGTGGTGGTGAGCCACGCGCCGGGGTTGGGGGGTACGCCGTCACGCGGCCAGCGCTCGACCGCGATCGCGAACGCCTCCGCCGCCATCTCCTCGGCGACGTCGAGGTCCCCGAGGCGGCGGGCCAGGGTGGCGACGACCCGGGCCCACTCCTCGCGGTGGACCCGGGTGATCGCGTCGGCGGCCTCGGTCACGCGGCGCTCACGGAGCCTCGAACGGGCGCACCTCGACCTTGCCGCGGCAGGCCCGGGAGCCCTCGGCGGCGAGCGCCAGCGCCACGTCGAGGTCGGGGGCCTCGATGATCCAGAAGCCGCCGAGGTACTCCTTCGACTCGAGGTACGGGCCGTCCGTGACGACCGGCGCGGACCCCTGACCGTCGACGACCGTGGCGTTGCTGACCGGACCCAGCCCGTCGGCGAACACCCAGTGGCCGCGCTCGCGCAGGCTCTCGTTGAAGGCGCCGGTGGCCGCCATGGCCTCGTCCATCTCCTCCTGCGAGGCGTAGGTCCCGAACTCGTTGCGCTCGGCCGGTCCGTAGACCGCCATCAGGTACCGCGTCATCGCTGTCTCCTCAGCTCCTGCGGGCCGGTCGCCCGCTCTCACCCTTACTACGAACGGCGCCGGGTCGTTCCTACACCCGGGTCGGTGTCGGTCGACCCCCGTCAGGGCAGGTGGCGCCACTGCCCCTCGGAGACGACGTCCACGGTGCCGTCGACCACGCGGACGGCCGACTGGTCGTCGAGGACGTACGCCGGCCCGTCGACCTCCTCGCGCCAGCGCTCGGCCACGGCCATCGTGTTCTCCGGCATCATCGGGTGGTCGAGGTGCGGGAAGATCGAGAAGTCGACGAGACCGAGGGTGTCGCTGCTCGCCCCGCTCCCGGCCGGCGGCCGCCAGCTCGTGAAGTCCTCGCCGATCCGCGGCGTCATCACCATGCTCCCGGCGCTCACCCCGACCCACACCGTCCCGGTCAGCTCCGGCAGCAGGTCCGCGAGCCCGGACGCGCGGAGCCAGTGGGCGAGGTACGTCGCGTCGCCGCCGTCCACGAGCAGCACGTCGGCCTCGCGCACCCACGGGATCCAGCGCTCCGGGTCGATGGTGGGCAGCGCGGTCAGCTCCAGCAGGCCGACCGAGCGCCAGCCGAGCCCGGTCATGGTCGGCGGGGTCCCGTCGACCGCGAAGTTCCGCGCCGAGGTCGGCGTGCAGTGCGGGTGGCCCCACTGCGCGCTGGGGATGGCGAGCGCGGTGCAGTCGGCCAACGCTCGGGGGAGCAGGTCCACCAGCGCCTGGTGGATGGTCGGGTTCGTGACCCCACCGGAGGTGAGCAGCAGCTTCATCGGGTTCTCCTCGTCCGGGCAGCGTCGTACCGCCCCTCGCCCCTGCTACGAGCGCGGCACCGCCGATCCGACAGGGGGCCGGCTCAGTCTCGCGCCACGGAGTCGCGCGTGCCTAGGCTGCCCCCATGACGTCGGTCAAGCAGGTCCAGGTGACGTTCGACTGCGCCGACCCGGAGCGGGTGGCGCTGTTCTGGTGCGAGGTGCTGGGGTACGTCGTGCCGCCGCCGCCCCCGGGCTTCGACTCGTGGCGCGACTTCGACGCCTCGCTGCCGCCCGACCAACAGGGGTCGGCGTACGCCTGCGTGGACCCCACCGGCGCCGGGCCGCGGCTGTTCTTCCAGCGGGTGCCTGAGGGCAAGGTCGTCAAGAACCGCGTCCACCTCGACGTCCGCGCCGCCACCGGGCTGGTGGGCGAGGAGCGGCGCGCCACGCTGGTCGCCGAGGGCGAGCGGCTCGTCGCGCTCGGCGGGGTGCGCGTCCGGCTGCTGGAGGCGGACGGCTTCAACGAGTCCTGCCTGGTCATGCAGGACGTCGAGGGCAACGAGTTCTGCCTCGACTGACGCTCAGTGCTGTGACGTCGGGGCGCGGCCGCCGGCGGGGCCGCCCGCCCCGAGCCCGTGTGCGAGCGCCCAGGCGACCGCGTGGGTGCGGCGCTCGACGCCGATCTTGCGGTACGCCGTGCGCACGTAGGTCTTGACCGAGTTGACGCTCAGGAAGCAGGCATCGGCGATCTCCTGGTTGCTCCGGCCGCGGGCGATCAGGTCCAGCACCTCGGCCTCCCGGGCGCTCAGCCCCGACGGTGTCCCGACCGCCCCGTGGTGGAGCGGGCAGCGCGGACCACGGGCGACGTGACGGATGGGCCGCCCCGCGTGCACGTCCTCGAGCGCGTCGAGCACCTCCGCGGCCGTGGCGGTCTTGGCGAGGAAGCCCGCGGCGCCCGCCCGGAGCGCGTGCGCCACCCCGGGGCAGTCGGCGTGCCAGCTGAAGACGACGACGCGCGCGGCGGACGTCTGGGCCAGCGCCCGGAGCGAGGGGCCGTTCGAAGTGCGCCGCACCACGTCGTACAGCACGACGTCGACGTCGTCCGGGATCGCCTCGCGGTGCCCTAGCGGGACCACCACGACGCGGTCGGTACGGGCGGCCAGCATGCTGCGGAGGCCCGAGACGAGGAGCTCGGACTCGTCGAGGACGGCGACCCGGATCGGGTCGGTCGGAGCGGGTCCTGCGGGGTCGTGTCCTGCGGGGTCGTGCATCGTCGGCCGATCCTGGAGCCATGAGGCTGGATTCTCGGCCAGACGGATGGTCGAGCTGGATGCCCCCGCCCGGTGTGAACCAGTGCGGGAGCACCTTCTCGAGTGCATCAGCACGATGATGTCTGCAGCATCCCCGGCCAACTCCCTCACCGTAGCCCCTGCGGGCCGGAAGCACGGGGTTTGCGCCGTTCCGGTGCCGCTGGACTGGTCGGGCCCGTGCCGTGCCGGACGTCATCGGATCCGAGCGCGATAGCCCTCGGACCCGATGACGTCCCGCGGGGCGGTCACGGTTCGGTGCCGCTTTCCCGCTCCCGACCCGTCCACCGCCCTACGCTGGGCGGGGCGCGTCGTCGACGAGGGGAGCCGCGCATGTCCGGTCCGGCGAGGTGCGGGGTGTACGCCGGGGTGCTGGTCGTGCTCGTCGTGGTGCTCGACCCGCGGACGTGGGGAGCGTCGTACGACACCCACGGCGACGAGATCGGGATCGTCCACGGCGCCCAGGCCGGCTGGTCGCTGGTCATGGCGCTGTCGGTGCTCGCCGCGATCGTCGTGACGACGGAGTCGATCCTGCGGTCGCGCTCGGATCGCCGCCCAGGTGGCCGCGACGAGCGCGACGCCGAGCTGCCCGCCCGCTCCTGGTACGACTGAGCCCGCACCCGGTCGACCCGCGGATCAATCGCCTCGCGGATGTCGGCGGCGCTTCCTAGGATCACCCGCATGAGTCTCGAGTGGGAGCAGATCATCATCGCGGCGGAGGACACCCAGGCGCTGGGGCACTGGTGGGCCGACGTGCTGGGCTGGGTGGTCCTCGACGACTCGGTCTACGAGTTCGAGATCCGGGAGTCCGAGGACCGCCTGCCCGGGATCATGTTCGAGAAGGTGGACAGGGCCAAGCAGGGCAAGAACCGCCTCCACCTGGACTTCCGGCCCGACGACCAGGAGGCCGAGGTCGCGAAGTTCCTGGCGGCCGGCGCCACCCGGGTCGACGTCGGGCAGGGCGACGTCCCGTGGGAGGTGCTGGCCGACCCCGAGGGCAACGAGTTCTGCATCCTGGCGCCGCGCAGGACCTGAGCCTCGGGTGCGGCCCGGGGCGTCCGGCTGCGGACCGTAGGCTCGGACCTCCAGGTCCACCCGATCCGTGACCGGCCGAGGAGGCCCCGTGTCCCGCACCACCGACCGCATCCGCACGATCCTGCCGCCGTCGGGGCGCACCGCCCTGGGCGCGACGATCGCGGGGACCGTGCTCACCGGTCTGGCCTCGGCGCCCGAGCGGGTCGGCGGGATCTTCCGCCGACGCTTCCCCACGGTCGCCGTGACGGGGATGACGGGCGTCGGCAAGACGCGGCTGGCCGACCGGCTCTCCCGGCGTACCTCCGGGGAGGGCGTGGCCGAGGTCGGCTCGGCCACCATGGAGCGACGCACGCGCCGGGGCCGGCGCCTGCACGGCTTCCGTTTCCTCGTCGTTCCCGGCGACAACGCGGCCACCCGGCTCGGCGCCCTCGACGAGGTCTTCCACGACGAGCCGGTCGACGGCGTGATCCACGTGGTCGCCAACGGCTACGCCACCCCCCGGCGGACCGCCGGCACCACCGGCACCGCGACCGCGACCCGCGAGCAGCTGCTCGCCGCCGAGCTCGAGGACTGGGCGATCACCTCGCACCGGATCGCGTCGATGGCCGTGCGCCGCGACCGGCCGGTGTGGCTGGTCATCGCGGTCACCAAGACGGATCTGTACGCCGACGAGCTGGACGAGGTCCTCGACTACTACTCACCCGGCAGCGGCTCGCCGTTCGCGGCCAAGCTCGACGAGCTGCGGGCCCTGGCCGGGGGCGCCAAGCTCTCCGTCGACGTGCTGCCCGTCTCCGCCGAGGGCGGCGATCGCTCCTCGGCGGTGTCCGCGAAGCGGGCCGCCGCGATGGTGGACGCGCTCGCGGTCCGGCTGGCGCAGCTGAGCGGTCACGTCTGAGGTCTCGTCTGAGGTCTCGGCAGGGCCGCGTCAGGGCCGGGGCGTCAGCGCAGGATCCACCGGGTCGATGAGCGACGGCGGCCCGACGGCGAGCGCCTCGTCCGGCTCGTCGGTGGAGGCGCGCGCGTCCGCGAGCACCTGGGCCGGGACGTGCCGCTCGAGGAACCGGCGTGCCATGCGCGTGGACGGGTGGATGCCGATCGTCGCGACCACGATGATCGCGGCGATGAGCAGCCAGCCCGCCGCGCCCCACTCCATCGCGAGGAACGTGTAGAGCGCCGGGGCCCAGACGCGACCGAGGGTGCCGCTGAGCTCGGAGGCGCCCTGGTAGGCACCCCGCTGGCGGGGGTCCATCAGCTCCGCCTCGAAGGACCAGCTGGCGGCGGAGAGGTACAGCTCCGCGCCCGTCACCGTGACGTGGCCCAGCCACACCAGGGCGATCGTGACCCAGCCGACCGTGTCGTGCGTGGCGAGGGTGATCAGGCAGGACAGCACGAAGAAGCAGGCCGAGACCCGGACCGCCCGCAGCGCGGTCGGCACGTCGTGGACGCCGCGTGCGGCGGCCATCGGCAGGAAGATGCACATCACGGTGTTGGTGCCGAACAGGAAGGCCAGCAGCACCCTCGGGGCGTCGGTCTCCTGCACCAGCCACAGCGGGATGACGATGTTCAGCAGCACCTGGTTGGTCCAGAAGACGCCGCCGAAGAACTCGGTGAGCAGCCAGCCCGGGTTCCGCAGCGGGCCGGGCCCGGGGATCTTGACCTTGCGGCTCTCCGGGGTGCGGTCGTCGTGCGAGGCCCGCGGCAGCCGGACGATCGCGAGCGCGTTGACGAGGAAGACGAGCGCGGTGAACCACGGGATGGCGTGCAGGACGTCGTTCGAGTCGAAGGCCAGCGCGATGCCGCCCAGCATCGAGCCGATCGTGAAGCCGGCGTTGAGCGCGGAGTACATGTACGCCCGGGAGCGGACCCGCTGGTCCGGTGGCAGCACGTCGATCGTGTACGCACCGTGGGCCGCGTTGCCGAGCGAGCCGATGACCTCCATCCCGACCGCCATCAGGACGTAGCCACGGAAGTCCGTGATGAACGGCCACAGCGCGAACATCGCCGCCTGGCCGGTGGCGCTGAGCGCCCACATCTTCTTGGGCCCGAACCGGTCGACGAGCTTGCCCATCGGCAGTGCCGCCACGAACGACGCGGCGCCGGCGAAGGTCAGGCCGAGCCCGACCTGGGCGGCCGACAGCCCGACGATCTGGGTGAAGAACACCGCCGAGCCGGTCATGAAGGTGCCCTCGCCCAGCGCGAAGAGCAGCGACTGCGCGGCGAGCCGCCCCGCGAGCGGCGACGGCGGGCTGGCGTGACGGAGCAGGGCGGTGAGCATCGCGGAGGATTCTCCCGGTCGGAGGGGGTCGGTGTCGTGCGAGTTTCATGGCTCGACGGCGGCGCCGGGCTTGCCGGCGTCGGCGTACGACGTCACGACCGAGACGTTGAGCGGGAAGTCGATGCTCAGGTCGCGGAAGAGCAGGCCGCCGGCGGTCGCCGCCGCGGCGGTCGTGGCCGCGGCGACCTCGTCCGCGAGAGCGACCGGGGTGTGCACCACGACCTCGTCGTGCAGGAAGAAGACGAGGTGCGGGCGGGCGTCGAGCGGCCCGTCCTCTGGCCCGCCCCCGAGCGCCCAGAGCCGGTTGCGCAGGTCGGCGATCCAGCACAGCGCCCACTCGGCGCCGGTGCCCTGGACGACGAAGTTGCGGGTGAAGCGGCCGTACGCGCGTCGGTAGCGCGCCAGGCTCTCGACGTCCGGCGTCGGGTCGTCGGGGTCGCGGTCCCAGGCCTCGCCGAGGCTGGGGGAGCCGCGCCCGAGCAGCGTGCGCACGACCTGGCCGCGCTCGCCGGCCCTGGCCGCCTCCTCGACCAGGCCGAACGCCGCCGGGTAGCGCCGGGTCAGGCCGGCGACCATCCGGCCGCTCTCGCCGCTGGTGGCGCCGTACATCGCGCCGAGCAGCCCCAGCTTGGCGTCCTGGCGGCTCGCGACGGCGCCGTCGTCGACCATGCCCTGGTAGAGGTCCGTGCCGCGGGCCGACCGCGCCAGCGCCTGGTCGCCACTCATCCCGGCGAGCACCCGCGGCTCGAGCTGGGCGACGTCCGCGACGACGAAGGTCCAGCCCTCGTCGGCCACGGCCGCCGGCCGGACCTGGACGGGGAAGGACAGCGCGCCGCCGCCGTTCGAGGACCAGCGGCCGGTGGTCGAACCGGCGGGTTGGTACGACGGGCGGAAGCGGCCGTCGCGGACCCACTGGTCGATCCACACCCAGCCGTTGGTCGAGAAGAGGTGCGCCAGCTGCTTGTAGCGCAGCAGCGGGGCGATCCCCGGGTGGTCGAGCGCCCGCAGCGAGGAGGCCCGGGTGTCGGCGACCTCGAGCCCCTGCCGGCGCAGCGCGGCCAGCAGGTCGGGGCGGGAGTCGGGGTTGAGCCCGGGGGAGTCGAGGGCCTGCCGGATCTCCGCCGCCAGCGCCTCGAGCCGCTGGGGACGGGCGCCGCGGGGCGGGCGTGGCCCGAGCAGGTCGGTGAGCAGCCGCTCGTGCACGTCGCTGCGCCACGGCACCCCGGCGTCCGTCATCTCGGCGGCGACGAGCGCCCCCGCCGACTCCGCCGCCAGCAGCAGGCGCAGCTGGGTCGCCTCCGCGGACGCCTCGACCGCGGCCAGCTGGCGGGCGTCCTCGACGTCCGCGCGCAGGTGCTCGGCGGTGTCGTCGACCGAGAAGAGCACCGGGTCGGACGGCGCGCTGGGCCGGAGCCGGTCCCAGTGCTCGGACTCCTCGCCCGCGAGCAGCCCTCCGTCGACCGCCGGCGCGCGCCGCAGGATCTGGCGCCCGAGCCGCAGGTCGTGGCAGCGCCCGACGCGGACCCCGGCGGCGAGGAGAGGGGGGTACCACCGGGCGGTGTCGTCCCACACCCAGCGCGGCGTGCCGGAGTCGCTGTCGGCGCGCTCGCGCCCCGCGACGTACGCCGGGAGGTCGGCCAGCGCGCTGGTCCGCTCCGCCTCGCCCTCGACGACCCGGACCCGGTCGCCCGGCAGTCGCGAGAGCGAGATCCGGGACATGGGGTCAGCCTGTCAGGCGGCGCGGACAGCGGCGTGCCCGCCGGGGGAGTCGCGGCAAGTCCCTGCGAGGCGTCCACCCGACGCGGCACACTTCTGGCACGGGAAGGGGCCGCGATGAGGACACGGCGTGCGATCGGGCTGGTGGGGGTGCTGGCGGCCCTGACGCTGTCGGCGTGCGGGGGCGACGACCCCGGGTCCGGACCGAGCGTCACTGTCGTGAACGGCATCGAGCTGGCGCCCCTGTCGATGCAGCGTGACGACGTCCCGAACGCGCGCTACCTGGCGGATTCGCAGGTCATCGTCTTCGTGTCGACCCCGCTGTACAGCGGGAGCTGCCCTCCGCGCGGGCGTGCCGAGCAGAGCGGGAGCACCGTGACGGTGACGGTCTCGGAGACGGGTGACGTCTGCACCGCGGACGCCAACCGCGACCTGTTCCTGGTTCAGGGATTCGGTGGTATCCCGAAGCGGCTCATCGTGAAGCAGGACGGTCAGGACGAGATCGACCTGTCGCTCGCCGGCTGAACGGGGGCGGCGCCGTCAGGCGGTGACCGCGGCCGCCTCGCCCGGCTTCGGCCAGCCGGTCCGCGCGAGCACCAGGTCGGCGACCTGGGTGCGGTCCAGGCCGTCGGTGTCGATCACGAGCGGCGTGAGGTCGCGGCTCTCGACGACGCGCTCGTCGGCGTCGCCGGCAGCGATCGTCGGCTCCATCTCGGCCTCGGTGTAGCCGAGCAGGATCCCGCGCGACAGCACCCGACGCCGGCGCTCCTCGGTGCCGATCCGCAGGCGGACCACGGTCCAGTCGGCGTCGGGGAGCTGGCTCGTGTGGAGGTCGACGAGCTCGGGGGTGTCGATGGCCCCGGAGACGACCAGGCAGCGCGCGCCGTGGGAGGCGAAGACCCGCCAGGCGGCCCCCATCGCCTCCGCCTTGACGACGAAGTTGTCGGGGTCGTCCGGCGGCGCCGGGTGGCACATCCCGATGTCGTCGAGATCGAGACGGGCGGTCGGGATGCCGGAGCGGTAGAGCCGCGAGAAGACGTGGTACGACGTGTCGCTCTTGCCGGTGCCCATGGCCCCGAGCAGGAGGAGGGCGGGGGTACGGGTCACGCGCGCAGGCTGTCCGACGTACGCCCGCGCGGTCAACAGGTTTGGGCTGGCGCGCCGGGCGTCTCGAAGGGGTAACGATCGCCCACGACCCTCGATGACGCGCCACCCCGCTGGACAGACTCCGGGCATGGATGGTCGGCCGGTGGTGCGCTGCGGGGTCGCTGCCCTGGCGGCGTCGGCGGTGCTGCTCGGGCTGTCGGGGTGCTCGACCACGACGTGCTCGGACCTGATGCCCGAGGCCTCGCACCTCCTGATCAGGCTCGATCCGTCGGTGCCCAGCGAGGTCGTGACCCTGCGCGCCCGCCTGTGCGTCGAGGACCGGTGCTCGACCGCCACGCTTGTGTCGAGGGTGGGCGGCAAGCGTGTGCTCGACGCGGGCGTGTCCCGCGACGGCGGCGACCTGCACGTCGTCGCCGGCGCGTTCGGTGACGAGCCGTTCCGCGCGGGCGCGACCTACGACCTGCGAGTGACTGCCTGGGCAGCCCACCACCGGCAGCTCGCGCGGCAGGAGGACTCCTTCGAGCTCGACGAGACCGAGCCCAACGGCGAGGGGTGCGACCCGACGGTGCTGCTGCACGAGCTGACCGTGGGGGTCTGAACCCGGGGATACGGGCGGGCCTGTGGGCTCCGATGACCGCCACGATTGGTCACAAACCGCAGGAAATGTGCCCCCAGACGTGCGGTTGGTGACCAATCCGCAACGGCGACGGCACCGTCCCCGACCTCAGCGCAGCGCGCGGTGGGCGCCGATCGCGGCGAGGGTGAGCAGCACGCCGGCACCCACCAGCCGCGGCGGCACGGACCCGCCGGTGCGGTGGCCGAGCAGGGCGTGCTGGGACTGGCTCGAGAGGACCGAGCCGCCGCTCTGGTGCGAGAGCGCGGACCCGTTCGACTGGTGGGAGAACACCGACGCGAGCGACATCGACGAGCCGATGGAGCCCGCGGAGGCGAAGGACCCCACCGAGGCGAACGACGCGAAGGACGCCGCGCTCCCGATCGACAGGACCGAGTCCTGCGAGAGGATCGAGAGCACCGAGTTCTCCGACCACAGCGACCACATGGCCGGCAGCCTAGCCCCGGCCCGACGGCCCGGTCAGCCCTCCGAGGCCGGCCGCTGGGAGGTGCAGACGCAGGCCCTGTTGCCGTCCAGGTCGGCGACCACGACGTACGACGGCGCCTGGCTGTCGTCCACGACGACCCCGCCCGCGGCGACCGCGGCGGCGATCCGCTGCCCGGCCACCTCGGGCGCGACCCAGACGTCCAGGTGGAAGCGCTGCCGCGGCGGGTCGTGCTCCTCGGTGTCCTGGAACCACAGGATCGGCGTCTGACCGGTCGCGTCCCGGACGTCGTCGCCCGTCGAGCCGCGGCCCATGGCCGCGGTGCCGCCCGTCAGCAGCGCCGCCCAGAAGGGCGCGACCCGCGACGAGGACGCCGTGTCCAGCGCCAGCTCGATGGTGGTGAGCGAGGCCGGATCGGCGTCGACGCCCTGGGCCGCGGCGATCTCGGTGATCCGCCGCGCCAGGTCGACGTCGCGCTGGGTCACCCAGGAGACGAGGTGCTCGACCCCCTCGCCGTCGCGGTACACCGCGTCGTCGCTGATCAGCTTCAGGTCGGCGTACCCCTCGCCCAGCGTCACGCGCGGGTGGTGGCCGCCCGCGTCGCCGGCCTCGGCCAGCGCCGCGACGAACCGGGCACCGGCGGCGAAGTCTCCGATGCGGTACCTCGTGTGCAGGCCCTGCCCCAGCTGGCGCCAGTCGGCCAGGTCGGCCTCGGTGATCTGTGCTCCCGTCAACATGTCCATGACGCGACGCTAGGCGCGGTCCCGGACGATCCGGTTCCGGGACACTCAGCGGTCCGCTGGGAGGACCCGCTGGCTAGGCTCGGAAGCGTGCCCGAGCCGTCCCTTCCCCTGCGCAAGCTGGGCTTCCTGACCATCGGCCTCTTCGACGGCGCCGACCCGGCACCGGGGCACGAGTCGACCCTGCGGGTGATCGAGCTCGGCGAGCAGCTCGGCTTCGACAGCGCGTGGGTGCGGCACCGGCACCTGCAGTACGGCATCTCCTCGCCCGTCGCGATCCTCGCCGCGGCCACCCAGCGCACCCGCCGCATCGAGCTGGGCACCGCGGTCATCCCGCTCGGCTGGGAGAACCCGCTCCGGCTCGCGGAGGACCTCGCGACCGTGGACCTGCTCTCGGGCGGCCGCCTCAACCCGGGGCTCAGCGTCGGGCCGCCGATGCGGTGGGACGACGTCCGCGAGGCGCTCTACCCCGACACCGCCGACGCCGAGGACTTCACCTACGAGCGGGTCGAGCGGCTGCTGCGGATGGTGCGCGGCGAGGCCGTCAGTCCGTTCCGGGGCACCGAGGGCATCGAGGAGTTCTCCGACCGCGTCCAGCCGCACAGCGCGGGCCTGGCGAGCCGGCTCTGGTACGGCGGCGCCAGCCTGCGCTCCGCGCAGTGGGCCGGCGAGCACGGCATGAACTTCCTCACCAGCAGCGTCGTGAAGGCCGAGGAGTCCGAGGACTTCGCCGAGATCCAGCAGTCCCACATCCGGCGCTTCCGCGAGCACCACCCGGACGGACCCGCGGCGCGGGTGTCGCAGGGCCTGGTCGTGATCCCGACCGACAGCGCGTCGCGGGAGCAGGTCGCGACGTACGAGGCGTACGCCGCCTCCCGGCTCGCCCGCACGGCGACCCCGCAGGGGCCCGCGCGGATGATGTTCGCCCCGGACCTGGTCGGGACGTCCGAGCAGATCGCCGAGCGGTTGTACGCCCACGCCGGCTTCCGCGAGGTCGACGAGGTCGCGTTCGCCCTGCCGTTCTCGTTCACCCACGACGACTACGTGCAGATCCTCACCGACATCGCGACGCACCTCGGGCCGGCCCTGGGCTGGAGCCCGGCGGGCTGAGCGACGGTCAGCAGCGCTCAGCCGCGCAGCTTCTCCTCGAAGAACCCGAGCACCCGGGCGACGGCCTCGGGGGAGCGGTGCTCGGTGACGGTGGAGTGCCCCTTGCCCTCGAGGTCGACGCGCAGGAACGCGCCGCCGAGCTCGCGGCTCAGCGTGTCGAAGCGGGTCCCGACCGCGCCGTCCTTGCGGTAGCGCAGCCCCAGCACCTCGCACCCGCCGGCCGCCCGCTCCTTGACCGTCGCCAGGTCGGCGGGCGAGAGGTTCAGGTCGGCGCCGCGGGCCCGGCCCACGGCGAACGGCAGCGACGGCTGGCACAGCACCGGCGCGACGACGGAGCTGTCGACCATCATCGCCAGCGCGAAGCCGCCGGTGAAGCACATGCCCAGCGCGCCGACGCCCGGTCCACCGAGCTCGGCGTGCAGGTCGCGCGCGAGGCTGCGCGTCCAGGCGGCGATCGGCGAGGTCTCACCGGTGGCCAGCACCGTGAACTCGCGGCTCACGCACAGCTTCGGCAGCACCTTCGCGACGGCACCGGCCGACATCGAGCCGGCCGCGTCGCCGAACAGGTGCGGCATCACCACGGTGAACCCCGCGGCCACGACCTCCTCGCCGAAGCCGATCACCTTGTCGGTCAGCCCGGGGATCTCGTGGATGACGACGACGCCCGGCCCGCTGCCCTTGCGGTACGTCGGGTGCGTCATGCCGTCGGTGCTGTGCTCGCCACGGGTCCAGCTGTCCAGGAGGCTCATGCCGCGAGTATGTCTACTCTCGGCCCATGCAGGAACGACCCGTCCACCTGGTGCTGCCGCACCAGCTCTTCGAGGAGCACCTCGACGCCGCGGACGGCACGCGCTTCGTGCTGGTCGAGCACGACCTGCTGTTCCGGCAGTACCGCTTCCACGCCCAGAAGCTGGTCCTGCACCGGGTCTCGATGCGCCGCTTCGCCGACCGGCTCCGCGAGGCCGGCTTCGAGGTGCACGTCGTCGAGACCTCGGCGCGCACCACCTCGCGGGCGGCCCTCGCCGCGCTGCTCGCCGAGCTGGCGCCGTTCACGCTCACCGTCCACGACGTCGTCGACGACTGGCTGAGCCGCGACCTCACCGCCGCGCTGGCGGACGCCGGCCACGAGCTCACCGCAGACGAGGTGCTCGAGAGCCCGAACTTCCTCACCAGCCGCGCCGACGTCGCCGCCCAGCTCGGCTCCGGGCGCAGCCGGATGCAGACCTTCTACACCTGGCAGCGCCGCCGACTCGGCGTCCTGGTCGAGGCCGACGGGAGTCCCGTCGGTGGCCAGTGGTCCTTCGACGAGGACAACCGCAAGAAGCTGCCGCGCAACCACCCTGTCCCGGCCGTCCCCGCCCCGGAGTCCCGGCACGCCTACGTCGACGACGCGATCGCCTGGGTCGCCGACGAGTTCCCCGACGCCCCCGGCAACGCCGACTCCTTCGCCTGGCCGACCTCGCACGCCGAGGCGCAGGCGGCGTACGACGCCTTCCTCACCGACCGGTTCGCCGAGTTCGGCCCCTACGAGGACGCGATCTCCGGCGCGCACGGCGTGCTCTTCCACTCGCTGCTGACCCCCGGCCTCAACATCGGGCTGCTGTCCCCGCGCGACGTGCTCGACCGGGCGCTGGCCCGTGCGTCCGACGGCGCCGGCGACGTGCCGCTCGCGTCCCTGGAGGGCTTCGTCCGGCAGGTGATCGGGTGGCGGGAGTACATGCGCGCGACCTACGTCCAGCGCGGCCGCGCGATGCGCACCAGCAACCGGCTCGAGCACGGCCGGCCGCTGGCCGAGGGCTGGTGGACCGCCGAGACCGGGCTCGAGCCGGTCGACGTGGTCCTGCGCCGGGTGCTCGACACCGGCTACGCCCACCACATCGAGCGGCTGATGGTGCTCGGCAACGCGATGTGCCTGCTGCGGACGGACCCGGACGCGGCGTACGAGTGGTTCATGGAGATGTTCGTCGACGCCTACGACTGGGTGATGGTGCCGAACGTCTACGCGATGAGCCAGTTCGCCGCCGCGGACGCGATCACGACGAAGCCCTACGTCTCGGGCAGCAACTACCTCAAGAAGATGTCCGACCTCGGTCCCGGCGAGTGGCGCGACGACTGGGACGCGCTCTACTGGACGTTCGTCCGCGACCACCACGACGTCTTCGACGCGAACCCGCGCTCCCGCATGGTCGCGAAGCTGTACGACGGCCTCGACCCGGCCCGCAAGGCCGCCCACACCCGGCGCGCGACCCCCTGGTTGGCGTGATGCTCTACCACTCGCTCGAGCTGCTCCCCGACGACGCCGGCCGCGAGGCGGTCGTCGCGGACTGGCAGGCGCTCCGGGACGCCGGGCTGCGCTCTCAGCTGGACCACCGCGGCATGACCAACACCCCGCACCTCACGCTGGTCGCCGCTCCCGCGATCACCGCGGCGGTGGAGCGGCTCGCCGTCGACGAGCTCGAGCCGCTGCTGCCGCTGACCGTGCGGACGTCGGGGCTGCTGGTGCTGGGCGGCCGCAAGATCACGCTGGCGCGGGTGGTCGACGTGGACGACGAGCTGATGGCGGCGGTGCTGCGGATCCGCGCGCACGTCGAGTCGCCGCAGCACCCCGGCTGGCTGCCGCACCTGACGCTCGGGCGGCGGCTCCCGCGCGCCGACGCCCAGCAGGCGCTCGACGTGCTCGGCCACGGTGACGTCGAGCTGACGCTCACCGAGCTGCGGCGCTGGGACCCCGATGCCGGCACGGTCAGCCGCGCGACCCGCGACCGGGTCGACTGACCTGCGCGTCCCGCGGGCGGCGCACGCCCCGTGTCGGTGGCGCGGTCGTCGGGTCGTCCGGCCAGGCGTGCTTGGGGTAGCGCCCGCGCAGCTCGGCGCGCACCTGCGGGTAGCCGCTGACCCAGAACGACGCCAGGTCCGACGTCACGGCCGCCGGCCGGCGGGCGGGGGAGAGCAGGTGCAGCAGCAGTGGGACCCGGCCGTCCGCGAGCTTCGGCGCCGCGGCCCATCCGAACACCTCCTGGACGCGCACCGCCAGGACCGGCTGCTCGCCGTCGTACGACACCCGCACCTGCGACCCGCTGGGCACCCGTACGGTCTCGGGGGCGAGCTCGTCGAGCCGGCCGGACTCGGGCCACGGCAGCAGGCGTCGCAACGCCGCGAGCACGTCCACGCGCTGGAGGTCGCGGGCGCCCCGGACCCGCGCGAGGTCGGGCCCGAGCCAGGTGTCGAGCGCGTTCAGGAGGGCGTCGTCGGAGACGTCCGGCCAGGGCGCGCCCAGCGCGCCGTGCAGGAAGGCGAGCCGCTGGCGCAGCGCGACCGCGGCGTCGGTCCAGCGGAAGATCGCGAGCCCGTCGCGCCGCAGCCCGTCCCGGACGGCGTCGGCGACCAGCGCGGGGTCGGGACTCTCGAGGGGCGCCGCGGCGAGCTCGATCGCCCCGACGCGCGTGACGCGACGCGCGACGACCCGCCCGTCGGCCCAGCCGACCTCGTCGGCCTCGTGCCAGAGCCCGGACGCGGCCTCGAGGGCGAGGTCCTCGCTCAGCGGCGCCGCCGAGCGGATCGTCGCGTCGCGGACCCCGGGTCGGCGATCGGCGTCCGCGATGGCCAGCCAGGGCAGGCCGACGAGACCCGAGCCCGGCGGGAGCGTGGCCCCGGTGCCGGAGGTCATGAGGTACGTCGTCGAGCCGTCCTTGCGGCCCGGCCGGAGCCGCGCCACCCGGTCGGGGTGCGCGAGCGCGACCACCAGGCCGACGGCGACGTCGTCGGTGAGCCGGTGGTCCGTGTCGGTCCCGCCGTGTGGCACCGACGTCCGCAGGCGGTCGACCGCCGCGCGCCACGCCCCCGCGGCGGGGCCGCCACGACGCAGCCCGCGGAGCGCCGCGACCAGGTCGCCGCCGGGCGCGCGGACGTCCTCGGCGAGCAGCGCCACGATCTCGGCGGCGCGCTGGGCCCCGACGACCTCGGCCCCGTCGAGCAGTGCCCGGGCGAGCCGGGGGTCGACCGGCACGCCGGCGATGGCCCGGCCGCGGGGCGTGACCGTGCCGTCGTCCTCGACCGCGCCGAGGGCGCGCAAGGTGGTGCGCGCCGCGTCCAGGGCCGCGGCCGGCGGCTGGTCGAGGAGCGCGAGCCCGGCCGGGTCGGGGCTGCCCCAGGCGGCGATCTCGAGGGCGAACGACGTCAGGTCGGCCGTCGCGATCTCGGGCTCCGGGTGCGCCGCGAGGTGGGCGTGGTCCGCCTCCGACCAGCAGCGGTACGCCGCCCCGGGACCCTCCCGGCCGGCCCGGCCGGCCCGCTGCTCGGCCGCAGCCCGGCTGACGCCCACCGTGACCAGCCCGGCCAGCCCACGCCGGTGGTCGGTGCGCGGCTGGCGCGAGAGCCCCGCGTCGACGACGACCCGGACGCCCGGCACCGTCAGCGACGACTCGGCCACCGCGGTCGAGACCACGACCCGGCGTCGGGGTCCCGGGCTGAGCGCCCGGTCCTGCTCGGCGGACGGTAGCCGGCCGTGCAGCGGCAGCACGTCGACGCCGGGTCCGACCCCCGCCAGCCGGGACACCACCCCGGCCACCTCGCCCACCCCGGGCAGGAAGGCGAGCACGTCGCCCGCCTGCTCGTCGAGGGCCCGGCGCACGGTCGCGGCGACGTGGTCGAGGAAGGCCGGGGTGAGGCCGCGTTCGTCGGCGCGGCGCACGCCCGCCGGCAGCGGGCTCCAGACGTGGGCGACGGGGTGCAGCGCGCCGGGGACCGCGACCACGGGCGCCGGGGTGCCGCCCCCGACGAGCGACGCGGTCCGCTCGGCCTCGACGGTCGCCGACATCGCGACGAGCCGCAGGTCCGGGCGCAGGCTCTCGCGGACCTCGAGCAGCAGCGCGAGGGTGAGGTCGGCGTCCAGCTGGCGCTCGTGCACCTCGTCGAGGACGACCGCGCCGAAGCCCGCGAGCTCGGGGTCGCGCTGGAGGCGGCGGAGAAGCACGCCGGTGGTGACGAACTCGATCCGGGTCGCCGCGCCGGAGCGGCGGTCCCCGCGGACGGCGTACCCCACCGTCGCGCCGACGGGCTCGCCGAGCAGCGAGGCGAGGCGGCGGGCGGCGGCCCGCGCCGCGATCCGGCGCGGCTGCGTGACGACGACGCGTCCGTCGACGGAGGCCGCCACCGACGGCGGCACCATCGTCGTCTTGCCGGTGCCGGGCGGCGCCTGCACGACGACGCAGCGCCGGTCGTCGAGAGCGGCGGCGACGGCCCCGAGCCCCGCGACGACCGGCAGGTCCGGCGGCGCGGCCAGCAGGCGCTGGATCGGGTCGGCGGGCACGGTGCCAGTGTGCCGACAACTCGGTCGACGCCACGACACCGGACACCTAGCCTCGCCCGGGTGAGCATCCACGCCGACGGCATCGACGTCCCCCTCGGGCTGGTCCGCGACCTCGTCGACGCACAGTTCCCCCAGTGGGCCGACCTGCCGCTGCGGCCGGTGGCGGAGTTCGGGACCGACCACGCGCTCTACCGCCTCGGCGACGACCTGGTCGCCCGGATGCCGATCATCGGCTGGGCCGCCGACCAGGCCGACAGCGACGCGACCTGGCTGCCGCGGCTGGTGAATCACGTCCCGGTCACGCTGCCGGTGCCCGTGGCGCTGGGCGAGCCGAGCGCGGCGTACCCCTTCCGCTGGTCCGTCGCCCCCTGGCTCCCGGGCCAGACGCCGACCGCCGACAACGTCGACCCGTTCGTGCTGGCCGAGGAGCTGGCCGGCTTCGTGGCCGACCTGCACGCCGTCGACGCCACCGGTGGCCCGCTGAAGACCGGCTCCAGCCGGGGCGCCCCGATCCGCGGGTGGGACGAGTCGGTGCGCTCGGCGATCGTCGAGGCCGGCGACCGGATCGACGGCCCGGCCGCGCTGCGGGCCTGGGAGCACTGCCTCGAGGCGCCCGACCACGCCGGCGACCCGGTCTGGATCCACGGCGACCTGCTGGCCGGGAACCTGCTCGTCGACGGCGGGCACCTGAGCGCGGTCATCGACTTCGGCGCGCTCGGGGTGGGCGACCCGGGCCCGGACCTGACGCCGTACTGGTCGACGCTCTCCGTCGAGGCGGCCGGGAGGTTCCGCGAGGTCGTGGACGAGCGGTGCGGGTACGACGACGCCGTCTGGCGGCGCGGCCGCGGCTGCACCCTCGCGCCGGCGCTGACCGGGATCCCGTACTACTGGGACACGGTCCCGGCCTTCGCCCAGCGTGGGCTGCGCACGCTGGAGCGGGTGCTCGCGGACCTGGGGCTTGGCTAGGGTCGCGCCCATGGCCGACCCGACTGTCTCCGCACCTGCTGTGCTCCCCGTGCTGGACGCCGAGGAGCAGCGGGTGCTCGGCGCGCTGCTGGAGAAGGAGCGCACCGTCCCGGCGTCCTACCCGCTGTCGCTGTCGGGGCTCCGGGGCGCCTGCAACCAGACCAGCAGCCGTGAGCCGGTTGTCGACTGGTCCGAGGCCGACATCGAGGCGATCGTGAAGCGCCTGCGGACCCGCGAGCTGGTCCGGGTCGTGTGGGCCGACCGCGGGCGGCGGACGCTGAAGTACCACCAGGTCCTCGCCGAGCTGCTCGACCTCGCCGACGACGAGCGCGCGCTGGTCACCGTGCTGCTGCTGCGCGGCCCGCAGGCGCCCGGCGCGCTGAGGACCCGGACCGAGAGGCTGCACCCGTTCGCCGACCGGCACGAGGTCGAGGCCTGCCTGGCTCGCCTGGCGGCCCGGGACGCGCCCCTCGGCCCGCTGGTCCGCGAGCTGCCGCGCCAGGCCGGCCAGCAGGACAACCGCTGGGTGCACCTGCTCGGGCCGGTCGAGGTCGGCCCCGCCGGCGGCGGTGCGGGCGGTGCGGGCGGTGGGGCCGGCGCCGCGGCCGCGGTCGACCGGGAGAGCGTGCTCGCCGACGGTGCCGAGGCCCGCGACGCCCGCGTCCGGTCGTCGTACGACGCCGTCGCGGCGACGTACGCCGAGCGGCTGGCCGACGAGCTCCAGGAGCTGCCCTTCGAGCGGTGGCTGCTGGACAGCGTGGCGGCCGCCGCCGGCAGCGACCCCGTGGTCGAGGTGGGCACCGGGCCGGGCCACGTGACGGCGTACCTCGCCGCCGCCGGTGCCGACGCGACCGGCATCGACCTTTCCCCGGCGATGGTCGCCGAGGCGCAGCGGCGATTCCCCGGAGGTCGCTACGAGGTCGGCGACCTGCGGCGGCTGATGCGCCCGACGACCAGTGCGGGCTGGGCGGCGGTGCTGGCGTGGTACTCCCTCATCCACCTCGCCTCCTCCGAGCTGCCCGGCGCCCTCGCCGCGCTGGCGAGGCCACTCGCCCCGGGCGGCCTGCTGGTGCTTGCGCTGCACGTCGGTGCCGAGGTCCGGCACGCCGACGACTGGTTCGACCACGAGATCGACCTCGACTTCGTGCTGCACGACCCGGCCGAGATCCGCCGGCTCGTCGAGGCGGCCGGGCTGGTCGACCTGGAGTGGTACCACCGCGGCGCCCTCGCCGCCCGCGACGAGTCCACCGAGCGGCTCTACGTCCTGGCCCGCAAGCCGTCCTGAGCTCGCGGGTGCCGCGTCAGGCCAGGTCGAGCACCACGTCGCCGAGCACCGGGGCGCCGTCGCGGTCACCGGACCCGGCGACGGTCGCCGAGGCGACGATCCGGCCGTCCTCGACCCAGCCGCGCACCCGGATCGACTCCCCGGGGAAGACCACGCCGGCGAACTTCACCGCGAAGCCCCCGACCCGCGCGGCGTCGCCGTCGAGCAGCTCGTCGGTCAGCGTGCGCAGCACGATGCCGTACGAGCACAGCCCGTGCAGGATCGGCGCCGGGAAGCCGGCCACCTCGGCGAACGACGGGTCCGCGTGGAGCGGGTTCCGGTCGCCGCACAGGCGGTAGAGCAGCGCCTGCTGGGGCGTGACGTCGTACGTCGTCTCCGTGTCCGGGGTGCGCTCGGGCAGCGGGACCGGCGACGAGGAGCCGCGGTCGCCGCCCCAGCCGCCCTCGCCGCGCACGAAGATCGACGAGCGGGTGGTCCAAAGCTCCGCGCCGTCCGCCGCCGTCGCGACGCCCTCCTGCCAGATCACCGCGGCCTTGCCCTTGTCCCAGACCTCGCTGATCCGCGTGCGGACGGTCCCGGACCCCGAGGTGGGGATCGGGCCGTGCAGCGTGACCGACTGCGACCCGTGCACGACCTGGGCGAGGTTGATGTCGCACCCCGGCAGGTCCAGCGGCGGCGGGTCGGTCATGTGGAAGGTCGGCGCCACGACGCCGAACGACGGCAGCACCTGCAGCCCGGGGCCGTCCAGCGTCCAGCGCAGGGCGGCGGGGGAGAGGTTGTCGCCCGGACGCGAGCCCGCGCCGACGGCGAGGTGGTAGAGCAGCACGTCGCTCTCGTCCCACGAGAAGTCCACGGCGCCGAGATCGGCACCGACCGCGACGGACGGGTCGATGGGCATCAGGCCGCTCCGGTGTCGTCGGGGTGGTTTCGAGACGGTTGCTGCGCAACCTCCTCAACCACCGGCGGCGGTTGCTGCGCAACCTCCTCAACCACCGGGGGCGGTTGCTGCGCAACCTCCTCAACCCCCGGCGTACGTTGCTGCGCAACCTCCTCGACCACCGACGTGGCGATGTCCTCGGCGGCGAGGTAGCCGAAGGTCAGCGCCGGGCCGATGGTGGCGCCGGGGCCGGCGTAGGTCCGCCCCATCACGGCGGACGAGACGTTGCCCGCGGCGTAGAGGCCGGGGATGACCGAGCCGTCCGCGCGGAGCACGCGGGCGCGCTCGTCGGTGACCAGCCCGCCCTTGGTGCCGAGGTCGCCGGGGACGATCTTCACGGCGTAGAACGGGCCCTGGTCGATGACGTGCAGCGACGGGTTCGGCTTCACGGTGGGGTCGGAGTAGTACTGGTCGTAGGCGCTCTCGCCGCGGTGGAAGTCGGCGTCGACACCGGAGCGGGCGAAGCCGTTGAAGCGCTCGACGGTCTCCTCGAGGGCCGAGGGCGGCACCTCGATGGCGGCGGCCAGCTCGTCGAGGGTGGCGCCCTTCACGACCGTGCCGGACTTGTACCAGCGCCCGGGGAACGGCTGCCGGGGCGACAGTCCGGCGAAGAGGTAGCGGTTGCGGTAGCGCTGGTCCATCACCAGCCAGGACGGCACGTGCGAGACACCGGTCGCCTCGCCGGCGTAGATCTCGTGGACGGCCTCGACGTACGGCAGCGCCTCGTTCATGTACCTCTTGCCCGCGGCGTTCACGATGATCGAGCCGGGCAGGTTGCGCTCGGCGAGGCAGAACCACGGCCCCGACGGCAGCGGGATCGTCGGCCCCCACCAGGCGTCGTCGAGCAGGTCGGTGTCGGCGCCCGCGGCGATGCCGGCGAGCACGCCGCCGCCGGTGTTGAACTGCGAGCCGGTCGTCCAGTCGACCGACGTCGGGTGCGGCTGGTGCTTCTCGCGCATCTCGAGGTTCTTCTCGAAGCCGCCGCTGCCGAGGATCACCCCACGGCGGGCCCGCACGAACTGCTCGACGCCGTCGCGGAGCACGCGCACGCCGACGACCCGGCCGTCCTCGATCACCAGGTCGCGGAGCTCGGTCTCGTAGTGCAGCGGCACGCCCGCGTCGCGCAGGCCCTGGCGCAGCCCGATCGCGAGCGCGTTGCCCATCGCGTACATCTTCCGGCCGCGCAGCCCGCTCAGCACCCGCTTGAGCAGCACCTTGGCCATCGTCAGCGGCCCGCGGACGGTGCGCAGCCCGAGGCTGATCTTGCGGAAGTCGGCCTGCGTGACGATCAGGTTCGCGGGCGCCTTGGTGTACGCCGGGTGCAGGTGCTCGAGCTCGTCGCCGAGGAAGCTCGCGTCCAGCGGGACCGGCTCGACGCTGCGACCGGCGGCGCGGCCGCCCGGCGCCTCGGGGTGGTAGTCGGCGTACTGCGGCACCCATGCGAAGCGCACCGGCGTGCGCGCGCGGAGGAAGTCCATCACCTCGGGACCGCGGTCGACGTAGGTGTCGCGACGGACCTTGGGCACCACGTCGCCGACGATCGCGTCGAGGTAGCGCTTGGACTCCTCGGCGGCGTCGGCTTGCCCGGCGTCGCGCAGCGCGTAGTTGCCCGGGATCCAGACGCCCCCGCCGCTGCGCGCGGTGGAGCCGCCGAAGTAGGCGCTCTTCTCGAGCAGGACCGTGTCCAGGCCGTGCGTCCGGGCCGCCAGGGCGGCCGTCATCCCGGCCCCTCCGGCACCCACCACCACGACGTCGACCTCGGCCGGCAGGGCGGACGTGCTGCTCACTGGTCGCGGCTGCGCAGCACTCGTCGGTCGAGCTTGTCGAGACCCACTCATGGCGCAGAACTGTAACAGGTTCTAGTATGGCGGCCATGCTCTCCGACGACGTACGACGCGAGGTCGCGGCCGCCCTGGCCGCCGCCGAGCGCGACCGCCGCCCGATCCCGCCGCTGCGGGAGACCTGGCCGGAGATCGACGTCGTCGACGCCTACGAGGTGCAGCTGCTCAACATCCGGCGCCGGCTCGCGACCGGCGCCACCGTGCACGGGCACAAGGTCGGGCTCTCCTCGCGCGCCATGCAGGAGATGATGGGCGTCGACGAGCCGGACTACGGCCACCTGCTCTCGGACATGGCCGTCTCCGAGGACCGGCCTGTCAGTGCCGGGCGGTACTGCTACCCGCGCGTCGAGGTCGAGGTCGGCTTCGTCCTCGGCGCCGACCTGCCGGGCGAGGGCTGCACCGAGGACGACGTGCTCGCCGCCACCGAGGCGGTCGCGCCGGCGATCGAGCTGATCGACAGCCGGATCCGCGACTGGGACATCCGGATCGGCGACACCATCGCCGACAACGCGAGCTCGGCCGGCTACGTGCTCGGCCCGGACCGCGTGAAGCCCGCCGACCTCGACCTCCGCTCGATCGAGGCCCGGCTCACCCGCAACGGCGAGCAGGTCGCCGAGGGCCGCTCCGACGCCGTTCTCGGCAACCCCGTGACGGCGGTGGCCTGGCTGGCCCGCAAGGTCGCGACCTTCGGGGTCACCCTCGAGGCCGGCAACGTGATCCTGCCCGGCAGCGTGCACCGCGCGATCGACGTCCGCCCCGGCGACGACTTCGAGGCCGTCCTCGACGGTCTCGGCACCGTCCGCCTGTCCTTCACCGACTGACCGTCGGTGGTCGAGGAGGTTGCGCAGCAACCGTCTCGAGACCCCGTGAGAGGAACCCGATGACCACCGAACGGCTCACCGCCGCCATCGTCGGCCCCGGCAACATCGGCACCGACCTGATGTACAAGCTGCTCCGCAGCGACGTCGTCGAGCCGCGCTGGATGATCGGCGTCGACCCGACCAGCGACGGGCTGCGCCTCGCCGAGGAGCAGGGGCTCGAGGCCAGCCACGAGGGCGTGGACTGGCTGCTCAAGCAGGACGTGCTGCCGGACCTGATCTTCGAGGCGACCTCGGCCTACGTGCACCGCGAGTACGCCCCGCGCTACGAGGAGGCCGGCATCCGGGCGATCGACCTGACGCCCGCCGCCGTCGGCCCCGCCGTGATCCCGCCGGTCAACGGCGAGGACCACCTCGGCGCGATGAATGTCAACATGATCACCTGCGGCGGCCAGGCCACGATCCCGATGGTCGCGGCGGTCTCGCGCGCCGCGACGGTGTCGTACGCCGAGATCGTCGCGTCGGTCGCCAGCGTCAGCGCCGGGCCCGGCACCCGCGCCAACATCGACGAGTTCACCCGCACGACGAGCCGCGGGGTCCGCGAGATCGGCGGCGCCGAGCAGGGCAAGGCGATCATCATCCTGAACCCCGCCGACCCGCCGATGATCATGCGCGACACGATCTTCTGCGCCGTCCGGCCGGACGCCGACCGGGACGCGATCGTCGCCTCGATCGTCGCGATGGAGAAGGCCGTGCAGGAGTACGTCCCCGGCTACCGCCTGCTGCAGGAGCCGCAGATCGACGACCCGTCGCCGGCGACCCGGGGCCAGACCAAGGTGAGCATCTTCGTCGAGGTCGAGGGGGCGGGCGACTTCCTCCCGCCGTACGCCGGCAACCTCGACATCATGACCGCCGCCGCCACCCAGGTGGGCGAGAACATCGCGCGGAGCACCGGTGGTTGAGGAGGTCGCGCAGCGACCGTCTCGAAACCACTTCTCCGAAGGACAGGACCTGACATGAGCACCGACCGTGACACGCTCAGCCGGACGTGGAAGGACGCGCACGGGGGCGACCTCGACCTGCGCCTGACCGACACCTGCCTGCGCGACGGCTCGCACCACAAGCGGCACCAGTTCACCGCGCAGGAGGTGCACGACATCGTCGAGGCCCTGGACGCCTCGGGCGTGCCGGTGATCGAGGTGACCCACGGCGACGGCCTGGGCGGCTCGAGCTTCAACTACGGCTTCAGCCGCACGCCCGAGCAGGAGCTGATCCGGATCGCGGCGGAGACGGCCGTCAACGCCCGGATCGCCTTCCTCATGCTGCCGGGGGTCGGCACCAAGGACGACATCCGCGCGGCGCAGGACAACGGCGGCGAGATCTGCCGGATCGCCACGCACTGCACCGAGGCCGACACCTCGATCCAGCACTTCGGGCTGGCCCGGGAGCTCGGCCTCGAGACCGTCGGCTTCCTGATGATGAGCCACACCCAGCCGCCGGAGGTGCTCGCGCGGCAGGCCCGCACCATGGTCGACGCCGGCTGCCAGTGCGTCTACGTCGTGGACTCGGCCGGCGCCCTCGTCATGGAGCAGACCGCCGACCGGGTCGCGGCGCTGGTCGCCGAGATCGGCCACGAGGCCAGCGTCGGCTTCCACGGCCACGAGAACCTCGGCCTCGGCGTCGCCAACACCGTCATCGCGGCCCGCGCCGGCGCCACCCAGATCGACGGCTCGGTCCGCCGCTTCGGCGCGGGCGCCGGCAACACGCCGCTCGAGGCGTTCGTCGGGGTCTGCGACAAGCTCGGCTGGCGCACCGGCATCGACTTCCTGACGATCGTCGACGCCTCCGAGGACGTGATCAGGCCGGCGATGCCGGAGGAGTGCCAGCTCGACCGGATGACGCTGATGATGGGGTACGCCGGGGTGTACTCCTCGTTCCTCAAGCACGCCGGGAACGCCGCCGACCGCTACGGCGTCTCCGGCGCGAAGATCCTGCTCGAGGCCGGCCGCCGCAAGCTGATCGGCGGCCAGGAGGACCAGCTCATCGACATCGCGCTGATGCTCAAGGCCGAGCAGGACAAGGAAGCGGCCAACTCCTAGGAGCGCGTCACGACGCCTCCGCATCGAGACCACGGTGGGGCCGCCGCTGGGTACAGTCTCGTCGCGAGGCCGGAGTCCGCGCGCGGCCCGCACCGACCAGATCGGTGGACGGAGGAGAGCAGGGCATGGCACACGGGGGCGCGCGAGCGCAGGAGTTCGGCCACGACGCGGTCATCGTGTGCGACAACCTGCTGCGCGTCTACCAGACCGACACCGTCGAGGTGCAGGCGCTGCAGGGCCTCGACCTGCTGGTGCACGACCGCGAGATGGTGGCGATCGTCGGTGCCTCGGGGTCCGGCAAGTCGACGTTGCTCCAGGTGCTCGCCGGCGTCGACGCGGCGACCGCCGGGCGGGCCCGGGTGGCCGGGCACGACCTGCTCGGCATGACGCGTCGCGAGCGCGTCCACTACCGCCGGCACGTGGTCGGCTTCGTGCGGCAGCAGAGCAGCCGCAACCTGGTGCCCTACCTCACGGCCGCCCAGGTCGTCGACCTCCCGCAGAGCTTCGCCGGCGTGCCGCGCCGTGAGCGTCGGCAGCGCACGGAGGAACTGTTCGAGACCCTCGGCGTGCAGCACTGCACCGACCTGAAGCCGCACCAGATGTCCGGAGGGGAGCAGCAGCGGGTGGCCATCTGCGTCGCGCTCGCGAACCGCCCCCAGGTCCTCCTGACCGACGAGCCGACCGGTGAGCTCGACAGCGCGTCGGCCCAGGAGGTGTTCGCTGCGCTGCGGACCGCCAACCGCGAGTGGGGGACCACGGTCGTCATCGTCACCCACGACGCCGGCGTGAGCGGCCAGGTGGCGCGCACGGTCGCCATCCGGGACGGCCGCACCAGCAGCGAGGTGCTGCGCAGCGACGGGGCGGAGGGCGTCCCCGGGATCGCCGAGGAGTTCGCGGTCATGGACCGGGCCGGTCGTGTCCAGGTGCCGCGGGAGTTCCGCGAGGCCCTGGCGCTGACCCACCGGGTCCGCCTGGCCCTGACCGAGGACAGCATCGAGATCCGCTCCGACCGCGGTGGCGAGCGATGACGGACGTGGGCGGTGCGCCGATGGTCGCGGCGCGCGGACTGTCGCGGACCTACGGCTCCGAGCCGAGCACGGTGCACGCCCTGCGCGACGTCTCCCTCGACGTCAGGTCCGGCGAGATGCTCGCCGTGGTCGGCCGGTCCGGCTCGGGCAAGACGACCCTGCTCAACCTGCTCGGCGGGCTGGACCGCCCGGACTCCGGGACCGTCCGGGTCGACGGGACCGAGCTGACCGGCCTCGACGACGCGGGGCTGAGCACCCTGCGCCGCGAGACGGTCTCCTACGTCTTCCAGTCGTTCGGGCTGCTCCCGTCGCTCACCGCCCTCGAGAACGTCGGCGTCCCGCTGCGCCTGCGGCGCACGCCCGTGGCCGAGCGCGAGCGCCGGGCCGCGCTGCTCCTCGACCTGGTCGGGCTGGGCGCGCACGCCGCGCAGCGGCCCGGTGAGCTGTCGGGTGGGCAGCAGCAACGCGTGGCGATCGCCCGGGCGCTGGCCGGATCGCCGCGGCTGCTCATCGCGGACGAGCCGACCGGTCAGCTCGACGCCGAGACCGGTCTGTCGGTGATGGCGCTGCTCCGCGGCATCGTCGAGTCCGAGGGGGTCACGGCCGTGGTGGCGACGCACGACCAGGTCCTGGTCTCCCTGGCGGACCGCGTCCTCACCATCGCCGACGGCCGGGTCGAGACCTGAGATGACCAGAGCGTGCTGAGGCTGGTGGTCCGCCGGGCCTGGGCGCAACGCCGGTTGCTGGCGGCGGTCGTGGTCCTGGTCGCCGTCGCCACGACCCTCGTGGGCTTCTACACGCTGCTGCTGGGCGTGACGGGACCGCGGTCGTTCTCGGAGCAGGTGCAGCGCTCGCAACCGGACGACGTCGACGTGACCGCCTACCTCGTGGACGTGGCCGGGAGCGACCTCGGGCCCGCCCGCCAGGAGGCGCGCGGGGTCGTCCGGGACGTCCTCGCCCCGCTGCACCCGTCCCTGGTCGGGACGGCGACCTCCGAGATGCGGCAGATCGGCGAGTCGGGTCGGTTCGGGTACCTCGCGACCACCGACGCCGCCGCGGGACGCGGGAGCCTGACCTCGGGCCGGTGGCCCGACGCCGGCGCGGGGTCGCCGGTCGAGGCAGTCGCCCCGGACGCCGCGGCCCGGGGGTTGCGCCTCCGGATCGGTGACCGCCTGCGGCTGGGACCCGGCCGGGGCACGGGGGACAGCGACCACCGGACGACGGTCGTCATCGTCGGGACCTTCCGCGGCGTGCCGAGTCCCGCCTCGGAGACCGACCCGTTGGCCGGTGCGGGGGTCGACCCCGCCTTCACCGCCAGCGGCGTGACCACGGCGGCGTACGGGCCGTTCCTGGTCGACGACGCGGCGTTCCCGCGCACCGGTCTCGACCTGGCCGCGCTGCGGGTGGACGGCCGGCCCGACCTGGCCGCTGCCGACGACGCGTCGCTGCGCGCGACGGTGGGGTCGCTGGCCGGAGCCTCCACGCTGCTCTCGGAGCGGGTGGGCGACGCGGCCGGGATCACGCGGGTCGGGTCGCGGCTGCCCGCAACCGTCGCGCGGCTGCACGCCCAGCAGGCGGCCACCCGGTCCGCGCTGCTGGTCGCCCTGCTGCTGGACACGATCCTGGGCGTCGCCGCCCTCGTGCTGGCCGGTCGGCTCCTCGCCGACAGCCGCACGCGTGAGCGGGACCTCACGACGGCGCTCGGGCTCTCGCCCGGCCAGCAGGTCGGCGCGGCGCTGGTCGAGTCGGTCCTCCTCGCGGTGGTCTCGACGGTCGTCGCCGTGCCGGCGGCCGTGCTCGCGCACGCCGCGGTCACCCGGCTCCCGAGCCTGCGCGCCGCACGGCTGGTCGAGAGCCCGACGCTCACCCCGGGTCTCCTCGTCGCGGCCTCGGCGGGCGCCCTCCTCCTCAGCCTCGTCCTCGTCGTGTCACCGCTCGCGACCCCCGACACGGCCCGCCCGCCCGGGCGCCGACGCGCCTGGGCCCGGTCCGGCGTCGACGGGTTGCTCCTCGTGGCGGCCGCCGTCGCCTGGTGGCAGCTCGACTCCCGGTCGTCGACGTCGACCTCCGGTGACGCCCTGCTGCTGCTCGCGCCCGCGGTGAGCCTGGCCGCGGTGACGGTGGTCGCCGTGCGCACCCTGCCGCCTCTCTTCGCAGGCGTCGCGGCCGCCACGCGCCGTTCCCGTTCCCTGCTCCCGATCGCCCTGGACCCGTCGGCGCTCCGCCTCGGCGCCGGGACGGCGCTGGTGCTGCTCTCGCTGGCCTCGGCCGCTGCCGCGTTCGGTGTCGCGACCCATGCCACCTGGGAGCGCTCGCAGCGCGACCAGGCGGACCTGATGGTCGGTGCGGATCTCTCCCTCGTGCTCGACGCCCCACCGACCGCGGCCGACGCCGCGCGCATCGGGCGGGCGGCGGGCGCCCGCGGATCGCTCGTGTCGCCGGTCGTCGCGCGGCCGCTGACCCTCGGCGCGTTCCTGGGGACCCCGGGCGAGCCGCCCCGGCTGGTGGCGATCGACGCGCGGCACGCGGGCGCCCTCCTCCGCGGGCGTCTCGGCGGAGGCGAGACCTGGGCCGACGTCGGCGACGCGCTGGCGCCGCGTGACGCCGTCCGCGGAGTCCCCGTCCCCGCCGACGGCTCGGGCGTCTCGCTGACCGGCCGTGCCCCCCGGGGCGTCGTGGTGACCGCGGTGCCGACGCTGGTCGTGCAGGACGCGACGGGTCTGCGCAGCACGCTCGAGGCCGCGCCGGTGCCCCTGGACGGGCACCCGCACCCCCTGGAGTGGTCGGTGGCGCCGGGGACGCGCGGGCAGGTCGTGGCGTTCCGGCTGAGTCTCGAGGACGCCGGGAGCAGCACGGGCCGCGTCGCGGGGGTCTCGATGTCGCTGCGCTTCCCCAGGTCGGGAGGATCGCCCTCGGACGCCTCCTCGGACTGGCGGGCGCAGGTGCTGGGCTCCGAGGGTGCGGTCGTCGGTACGACGGTCTCGGCGAAGCAGACCGCGGCGGCGACCGTCCTCACGACGCGCACGCAGGTCCGGATGGCCTATCTCCGCTACGAGGCCGGCGACGTGCTGGCCACGTCGTTCGAGATGCCGACGTCCCTCCCGGTCGCCGTCTCGCGGGCGCTGGCCGATGCCGTGGGGACCAAGGTGGGCGGGCGACTCTCCGCCACGGTCGGCACCGGCAACCTCACGCTGGACGTCGTCGACATCGTGCCGTCGGTCCCCTCCGCGCCGGGGCAGGTGGCCGTCCTGGCCGACGCGGACACCGTGTCCCGGGCCCTGGTCGGCAGTGGGCACCTCGAGCCGGTCGTGGACGCGTTCTGGGTGTCCGCCCCCGGCGCAGGGGCGACCGGCGCACTGGGCGCGCTGGAGCTCGGCGACGTGACGACCCGGGGCCAGGTCACCGCCGACCTGACGCAGGGCCCCCTCCAGGTGGTGCTCCCGGTCGCCTACCTGGCCGTCGCCGGCTCGGCGGTGCTCCTGTTCCTCGCGGGTGCTGCGCTCGTCGTGAGTGCGGACCGCCGGAGGCGGACGAGCGAGATCGCGCGGCTGCGGGCGCTGGGGCTGCCCCGGGGAGGAGCTCGGCGGCTCGTCGGGGTGCAGCACGCTGTCCTCCTCGTCGCCCTCGTCGTGACCGGGGTGGGCGTGGGCGCCGGAGCGGCGCTCGCGTTCTCCCGCGACCTGGTCAGGTCCGAGGACGGGACGGCGCCGGTCCCGTCGGCGGTCCTCGTCTGGCCGTGGGCCGCGGAGGCCCTGCTCGCCGCGGGCCTCGTGGCCGGCTGCCTGGTGATCGCGGCGGTGGCGGCGACCTCGCAGGTCGCCGCCGCGGATCCGGCACTCCTGCGGGAGGGGGAGTGAGGATCACCGCCCGGCCGCGACTGCACGTGCCGAGCATCGTCGGCCGGATGCGCACCGATCCCGGCCCGCTGGTGCTGGTGGCCGTGGTCGTCGCGCTCACGACCTCGCTCCTGGCGGCGGCGGGTCCGCTGACGACCCGTGCCTCGGACCAGGCCCTCGCCGACGCCGTGCGCAAGGCCGGTGCC
This sequence comes from Nocardioides luti, assembly GCF_014212315.1. Taxonomy (NCBI): domain Bacteria; kingdom Bacillati; phylum Actinomycetota; class Actinomycetes; order Propionibacteriales; family Nocardioidaceae; genus Nocardioides; species Nocardioides luti. Next base: position 376,895 of record NZ_JACKXE010000001.1, on the reverse strand, counting down.
CAGGGCGTCGTCGTCGGCACCTTCGACCGCGACGACCAGTTCTACGACGTCCGCACGCGGGACCCCCGCGCGGCCGCCCGGCTGCGGGTCGCCGTGGCCGGCGCCCAGCTGCTCCTCCCGGACCGGGTCGCCGACGTCGTCCGGGGCGGGATCGCCGGGGTCACGACCACGCCCCTGCAGCTGCTCGACGCCGGGCCCGGTCGCTACCTCACGCTGGCCTACCTCGGCGCCCCCACCGGCAGCCCCGAGGTCCGCTACGTCTCCGGCGGCCCTCCACGAGCGACCGTCGGAGCGGACCGCGCCGAGACCCAGCTGGCGGCCGACGCCGGTCCCTGGACCGTCCAGGTGGCCCTGTCGCAGGCCTCGGCGACGGCGCTGGGACTCCGGCCCGGTGACCGGCTCACGATGAAGGACCACCAGGGGCGCCCGGTCGTCGCCCGGGTCAGCGGGATCTTCGAGGCACGTGATCCCGGCGACCCGGTGTGGCAGCCCGTCCCGCAGCTGCTGGACCCGGTGCGGGGGGTCACGGCGGGCGTGCCGACCGCGGCCGCCGGTGCCCTCGTCTCGGCCGCCGCCCTGCCTGACCTGCAGCTCGCCGCGCCGGAGGACGACCTGCGCGAGCGCGTCTACACCACGCCGCGGCCGGACGCCGTGCGGTGGTCCGGCTCGGAGCAGCTGGTGCGGGCCATCGCCGCCCTGAAGTCGGCCCCCCACGTGCCCGGCGGCGCCGTCTGGGACAGCGAGCTCGACAGGGTCGTGGCGGACGGTCGCTCCCAGGTCTCCGCCGCTCGGGGGCAGGCGGACGTCCTGATCCTGTCGCTCCTCCTCTGCGCGCTGCTCGTGCTGGGCCTGGCCGCCGACCTCCTCGTGCGGCGCCGAGCGCCCTCGGTCCTGGTCAGCCGCGAACGAGGCGCGACCCTGGCCGAGATCGCTGCCGAGCTCGTCGTCGAGGCCGCCGCGTGGGTGCTGGTCGGGGTCGTCGTCGGGGTGCTCGGGGCACGGCTCGCGCTCGGGCACGCCGCGTGGACCTGGTGGCTCGCGGTGCCGTTCCTCGCGGCGGTGGCGGCCGGAGTGCGCGGAGCGATGTTCGCGTCGCGGGCCACCGACCCGCGCCGGACCCCGGCCAACCGCAACGCCCGCCGGGTCGCCGCCCGAGGTCGGCAGCTGCGCCGCACCGCGGCCGTGGCGGCGGTGGTCGCAGCCGCCGTGCTCTCCCTCGTCGCCCTGCGGCAGCGGGGCGTGGTGGGGGACGGTGACCCGACCGCCGCGAGTGCACCGGTCTGGTGGAGCGTCGCCGGTGCCCTTCTCGTCGTGGCCGCGGTTCCCAGCCTCGCCCGCGTGCTGCTCGACGCCACACGTCGTACGTCGGGGGGCGTCGCCTTCTTCGTCGCCGCCAGGGTGCGCGAGACGGGTGTGCGCACGCTGCCGCTCCTCGTCGTCACGGTGACCGTCGCACAGCTCGCCTTCGCCGTCTCGCTGAGCAGCACCGAGCAGCGCGGCCAGGCTGCCGGTGCCCTGCTCGGTGTCGGTGGCGACGCTCGGGCGACGCTGGCACCGGGAGGGTCCGCGACCGAGGTGGTGAGCGCCCTCGAGGGAGCACCCGGCGTGCGGGCCGCAGCGGCCGCCCGGATCGAGGAGGCCGTGCCGGCGACCTCGGGGAGCGACGCCGCCACGGTCCTGCTCGCGGTGGTCGACGCGTCCGCCTACGCGCACCTCCTCACCGTCAGCGCGCTGCCGGACGCACCTGCCCTCGCGCGTCTGGGGCGTGACGACGCCGCCGACGTCCCGGCCCTGCTCCTCGGCGGACCGGCCGGCCTGCAGGACGACTTCTCGCTCCCCGGCGCCGACGGCTCCGCGGTGCGGCTGCACGTGGTCGGCACCGCTCCGCGCGTCCAGGACACCGTCCAGCCCGTGGTGGTCGTCGACGCCGCCGCCTACGCGCGTGCCGGGGGCGCGGTCGAGCCGAACACCGTCTGGGTGGTCGGACCGCGGGCGGCCTCCGCGCTCCTGGCCCGGGTCGGCCCGGCCGACGACGTCGTGGTCGCCGCCGACGAGCTGGACGCCCGCCGCGCGGCTCCGCTCGCCTCTGGCCTGGTGCTGCTGGCCGGAGCCGCGTCAATGCTCCTGCTGCTCTTCGCGGTGCTCGGCGTCGCCCTGGCAGCGGCGGGCGAGGCCGACTCCCGGGCGGTCTCCCTGGGGCGCCTGCGTGCCCTCGGGCTGCGCGACCACCAGCTGCGGCGCCTCCTGGCCGGTGAGCTGCTCGCACCGGTGCTGATCGGGGCGGTCGCCGGCGTGGTGCTCGGGCTCGGTGCGGCGCTGGTGATGTTCGGGCAGCTGTCGCTGGAGCGGGTCACCGGGCAGACGGGAGCGCCGGCGATCAGCATCCCGCCGTGGGCGCTCGGCGGTCCGGTCGTCCTGGTGCTCGCCGTCCTCGTCCTGGCCCAGCTCGAGTGGCACCGGCTGCGGCGGGTCGCGCTCGGCCAGCTCCTGCGCGGGGGGAGTCCGCGCTGATGCTCTCCAGCTCCCGGCCGGCGCCCTCGCGGACTCAGTGCCCGACGGTGAACCGCTGCCGGGTGTGCTTGGGCTGCTCGATCTCGTCGACGAACGCGACGGCGAGGTCGGCACCGGAGATCTCGGAGGTGCCGTCGGCCTGGGTGACCAGGACGTCGCCGCCGGTGCGGTAGCGACCGGTCGCCTCGCCGGGGGCCCAGGCGCCGAACAGTGCTGCCGGGCTGACGTAGAACCAGTCCAGCGCGGACTCGTCCGCGCGCAGCGCGTCCAGGACCGCGGCGTGGGCGGTGGCCTCGGGCTTCCAGTCCTCGTGGAAGTCGTCGCCGTCGAGCAGCCGGGGGCCGCCCGGTGCGACCAGCGAGCTGCCGGCGCCGCCGACGAAGGAGAGCCGGGTGCCGGAGGCCAGGGCCGCGTCGCGCAGGGCGGGCAGCGCCTGGAGCAGGTCGGGGTCCTCGCCCCCGAGCGCGTGGGTCGCGACGACGACCACGTCGGCGTCCGCGGCGACCCGGGCGACCAGGTCGGCGTCGTGCAGGGAGCCGGTGCGGGTGTCGACCCCGGCGTCCGGGGTGGTGGGCAGGGAGCGGGTGTACGACGTGACGTCGTGGCCGCGGCGGACGGCCTCGCGGGCGATGTGGCCGCCGGCGTACCCGGTGCCGCCGAAGATGGCGATGCTGGTCATGGTGGTTCCTCTCGTGGATGGTCCTACCTGTTCAAAGTAGGTCGCCGACGCGCACGGGACCGGGTCTGCGTGCGACGTAGCATGGTGGATGTGCGACACGACGAGCCGATCCGCCGCGTGGGTTTCGCGGCCGGCATGGGGCAGGTCCCCGGCTGCGAGGTGATGTCCGTGGCCGACCTGCGCGAGCGGGCGCCCGCCGAGGAGTTCCGGCGGCCGCAGCGTCTCGCCTTCCACTTCCTGGTCGTCGTCGACGAGGGCGCCGGCCGGCACCTCGTGGACTTCGAGGAGGTCGCGCTCCCGCCGGGCTCGGTGCTGTGGGCGCGGGCCGGGCAGGTGCACCAGTGGGGCGACATGACGGCGTACGACGGCACCGTGGTGATCTTCGAGGCCGCCTTCCTCGACGCGGTCCCGGAGTGCGGCGACGTGCTCGACCGGCCCCGCTCGCCCGTCCTCGTCGGCGAGGCGGCGGCGCCGCTGGCCCGACGGGTCCGTGACCTGGTGGCGGTGGCCGAGGATCCGCGCCCCTTGGCGGGGGCCACGCGCGCCGCGGTCCTGCGGCTGCTGCTGGCGGCCACGCTGCTGGACTTCTCGTCACGGGCCGACGAGGCGCGACGCGTGCGCTCGCCGGTGTTCGACGAGCTGGTCGACGACGTCGAGCGGCACTTCCGCAGCGAGCGCGACGTCACGGCGTACGCCGCCCGCCTGGGCTACTCCACCCGCACGCTGGCTCGCGCCACTCGGGCCGCGACCGGGCAGAGCCCCAAGGAGCTGGTCGACGAGCGGGTGATGCTGGAGGCGCGGCGGCTGCTCGCGCACGGCGAGCTCGGCATCGGGCGGATCGCGGAGCACCTCGGCTTCGGGGAGGCCTCCAACTTCACGAAGTTCTTCCGTCAGCGGGCGGGTGCGCTGCCGAGCGAGGTCCGGCGCTCGTTCCGCGCCGGCTGAGTGGCCGCGGGTGGTGGCAGGGTGTCGGTCATGACGATCGCGGACCCGAAGGACACCCTGCTCGACTACCTCCAGAACGCGCGCGAGGCGCTGGTGTGGAAGCTCGAGGGGCTGCCGGAGTACGACGTGCGCCGCCCGCTCACGCCCACCGGGACGAACCTCCTCGGCCTCGTCAAGCACCTGGCCAGCGTCGAGCTGGGCTACTTCGGTGACACCTTCGGGCGCCCGCACGGCGAGGAGCTGCCCTGGCACGCGGACGGCGCGGACATGAACGACGACCTCTACGTCACGCCGGGGGAGACCCGCGAGGACGTCGTCGGGCTCTACCACCGCGCCTGGGCCATGGCCGCCGACACGGTCGCCGCGTGCGACCTCGACACCGTCGGCGAGGTGCCCTGGTGGGCGCCGGAGCGACGCCAGGTGACGTTGCACCAGATCCTCGTCCACATGGTGGCCGAGACCTGCCGGCACGCCGGGCACGCCGACATCCTGCGCGAGGGCCTGGACGGCGCGGCGGGGCGCTTCGCGCAGGACGCGAACATGACGGGCGACTACGACTGGCCGGCGCACGTCGCGCGCGTGGAGGCGGCGGCCGCGGCCACCCGGGGTGCCGACGGGTGAGGGCCGGGCGACCCGCCGGTGGCGAGTCGGCCCGCAGTCTCGACCAAAACAAGAACGTGTTCTAGTATTGGTCCTGTCCACCACGACAGGAGAAGTCCCATGGCGAGCTCACAGTCCCAGGCTGTTCTCGACGGAGTCCGCGATCTGCTGCCCTCGATCCGCGAGCGCGCCGACGAGGCCGAACGCCTGCGCGTCGTGCCCGAGGCCTCGGTCAAGGAGCTCGACGAGGTCGGCTTCTTCAAGATGCTCCAGCCGCAGCGCTTCGACGGCCACGAGGCCGACCCGATCGACTTCTACACCGCCGTCCGCGACATCGCGGGTGCCTGCGGCTCCACCGGCTGGATGTCCGCGGTCGTCGGGGTGCACCCCTGGCAGGTGGCGCTCTTCTCGGACGAGGCCCAGCAGGCGGTCTGGGGCTCGGACACCTCGACCCGGCTGAGCTCGTCGTACGCCCCCACCGGCAAGGCCGTCCTCACCGACGGCGGCTTCACGCTGTCGGGCAAGTGGAGCTTCTCGTCCGGCTGCGACCACTGCAGCTGGGTGCTGCTCGGCGGCCTCGTCTTCAACGAGGACGGGCAGGTCGTCGACTTCCGGACCTTCATGGTGCCGCGCGAGAAGTACACCATCGTCGACGTCTGGCACATGGTCGGGCTCAAGGGCACCGGCTCCAACGACATCCTCGTCGAGGACGTCTTCGTCCCCGAGGCGTTCACGCTGTCGATGGGCGACACCGGCCGCTGCTTCGGCCCCGGCCAGGAGCAGAACACCTCCGACCTCTACAAGCTGCCCTTCCACTCGATCTTCACCGGCACGATCACGACGCCGATCATCGGGATGGCGATGGGCGCGTACGCCGAGCACGTGGAGATGCAGCAGAAGCGCACCCGCGCGGCGTACCTCGGCGAGAAGGCGTCGCTCGACCCCTTCGCCGCGGTCCGGATCGCCCGCGCGTCCTCGGAGATCGACGCCGCCTGGGCGCTGCTGACCAACAACATCCGTGAGGAGCAGGCGCACGTCGAGCGCGGTGAGAAGATCCCGCTCGGGCTGCGGCTCAAGGTGCGCCGCGACCAGGTGATCGGCAGCCAGCGCGCCATCGACGCGATCGACCAGCTCTTCGAGGCGTCGGGCGGCCGGGCGCTGGCGGAGGGCACCTACCTCCAGCGCGCCTGGCGCGACGCCCACGCCGGTCGCGTGCACGCGGCCAACGACCCGGAGCGGGCGCTGCAGATGTACGGCGCCCACGAGTTCGGCCACAAGGTCGACCCGGGGATGTACTGACCCGATGACGATCACCCAGGAGTCGGCCCGCCGCTCCGTCGCGGTCAAGACCGCCGAGGCCGGCGACGTCACGCTGAACTACTACGAGGCCGGGTCCGGGAGCGGGACCGGCGGCGGGCTGCCGCTGGTGCTGCTGCACGGCGGTGGGCCGGGAGCCTCCGCGTGGTCGAACTTCGGCCCCGCGATGCCCCGCTTCGCCTCGTCGTTCCGCACGCTGGCCGTCGACCAGCCCGGCTTCGGTGGCTCGGACAAGCCGCCGGTGGTCGGCAACTACTACCGGTTCTCGTCCGACCTCGTCGTACGCCTCCTCGACGAGCTCGGCATCGAGCGCGTGCACCTGCTCGGCAACAGCCTCGGCGGCGGCACCGCCATGCGGCTGGCGCTGAGCCACCCCGACCGGGTCGGCCGGCTGGTGCTGATGGGCCCGGGCGGGCTCTCGCTGAACCTCTTCCACGCCGACCCCACCGAGGGTGTCCAGCGCCTGATGGACTTCGGCGGCGACCCCACGCGCGAGAAGCTTCGGGCGTTCATCTCGACCATGGTCGTGGACCAGTCGCTGGTCACCGACGAGCTCGTCGAGGAGCGCTTCGCCGACGCGACCGCGCCCGGCGCGCAGGACGCGATGCGCTCGATGGGGATGTCGTTCTGGAACCCGGACACCGCCGAGGACGGCATGCTCTGGCGCGAGGCGCACCGGCTGCGCAAGCACACGCTGCTGACCTGGGGCCGCGAGGACCGCGTCAACCCGCTCGACGGCGCGATGGTCGCGCTCAAGCTGATCCCGAAGGCCCAGCTGCACGTCTTCCCGAACTGCGGGCACTGGGCGCAGATCGAGGCGGCCGACGAGTTCGCCGAGATCACCACCGCCTTCCTGTCCCGCCACGTCGAGCGGAGCCGCTGATGACGATCGACGTGAAGTCGATGGGCTACGTCCGCGTGGCCAGCACCGACCCGTCGCAGTGGCAGCACTTCGCCGGCAAGGTGCTCGGGCTCGCCGAGGGACGAGGACCGAACCCCGACCACCAGTACTGGCGCATCGACCAGGTCTCCGCCCGCCTCGTCGTCGTCCCGTCCGACGTCGACGAGCTGAGCTGCGTGGGCTGGGAGCTCGCCGACCACCGGGCGCTGCAGGAGGCCCGCGAGCACCTGCAGAAGGCCGGCGTCGCGTTCGAGGAGGGCTCCGCCGACGAGCTCGCCGAGCGACGCGTGCAGGAGCTGGTCCGCTTCAGCGACCCGTGGGACAACGTGTTCGAGCTGTTCCACGGCATCACCTACGAGTCGCGTCCCGTCGTCACGCCGTACGCCGCCACCTTCGTGACCGGCGACCAGGGGATGGGCCACATCGTGCTGCCCGTGCTCGACGACGTCGAGGCGCTGCGGTTCTACACCGACGTGCTCGGCTTCCGGCTGCGCGACTCGATGAGCATGCCGGGGGAGTTCGTGGGCAAGGAGCCCGGCTCGAAGGTCTGGCTGCGCTTCCTGGGCGTCAACCCGCGGCACCACTCGCTGGCGTTCCTGCCGATGCCGAACCCGTCGAAGTGCGTCCACATCATGCTCGAGGTCGACCGGCTCGACGACGTGGGTCGCGCGCTGGAGCGGGTCCGCAAGCACCGGGCCCCCCTGTCCGCCACGCTCGGGCGGCACATGAACGACGAGATGATCTCGTTCTACGTGCGCTCGCCCGGCGGCTTCGACATCGAGTTCGGCACCGACGGGCTGACGGTGCAGGACGACCGCTGGGTGGCGCGGGAGTCGACGGCCGTGTCGTACTGGGGCCACGACTTCGGCGGCGGCCAGTGACCCGTGACCAGTGACCCGCACACCGTGACCCGGACGCAGTGACTACCGTGGGACGCATGAGCTCGGAGGCCAGCCGGGAGATCCCGGAGGGGATGAACCCCGACGCACGCGAGACCTGGCCCAGCCCGGACCTGATCAACTCGTGGCTCGGCGACGTCGACGTGGACTTCGAGTTCCGCCCCGGCGAGTCGAGCGGCGTGCACAGCGACGACCCGGCCGCGGTCGCCGCGGCCCGCCGGTTCCGCGACGTGCTCGGCCGCTTCGCCTCCGGCGTCACCGTCGTCACCTCGACCAGCGGCGGCCAGCCCGTCGGCCTGACCTGCCAGTCCTTCTCGAGCGTCTCGCTCGACCCGCCCCTGGTGCTGTTCGTCCCCGCCAAGACCTCGCGCGCCTGGCCGCTGATCCAGCGGTCCGGCAAGTTCTGCGTGAACTTCCTCGCCGCCGACCAGGCCGACCTCTCGAACACGATGGCCTCGCGCGGCGTCGACAAGTTCGCCTCGGTCACCTGGCGCCCCTCCGAGGCCACCGGCTCCCCGGTCCTCGACGGCGTCCTCGGCCACGTCGACTGCACCATCCACGCCGTGCACGAGGCCGGCGACCACTTCATCGTCATCGGCCGGGTGCTCGAGCTCGCCGCGGCCGGCCCCGAGGAGCCGCTGCTGTTCTACCGCGGGGAGTACCGCTCCACCGACTGAGGTGGCGGTGCTGGTGCGGGACGCGGTCGGGCGGTGGGTGGTCAACCTGCGGGCCGGGGCGACGGTTGACAGGTCACCGCCACCGGGCGGTGCGGGGTGGGCGGTGGGTCAGCCACCTGCTGGGGCCCGGGAACGGTGGCCAGGTCACCGCCGGCCAAGGCCGCGCCGGCGCGAGGACGCCACGACGCGGGAAGCACCCGACGGCCGGCGTGTCGGGTGCTTCCCGCGTCATGGCGGCGACGCGGCCACCGTGAGGCCCGCCGGGCAGTGGGTGATCAACCGGCGACGCCCCCGCGACGGGTGACAGGTCACCGCCACCCCGGCGCCGCGCGCGTAGGGTGCGGCGGGTGCCGAACGACGACGCCGCCACCGTCCACCGCGAGCTCGAGACCGCCCTGGCGGCGGTGCGCGAGCACGACCGGGTGCGGGCCCGGCTGACCCGGGCCGCGGCCGCGGAGGCCGAGGCCCAGCAGGCAGTCGCGGCCGCGCGGCAGGGGCTGGCCGACGAGCAGGCGGACGTGCGGGCCCTGGAGACGTTCAGCCCCACGAGGATCTGGGCCACGCTGCGGGGCGCACGGGACACCGAGCTCGACCGGGAGCGGGCCGAGCAGCAGGTCGCGGAGTACGCCGTGGCGCGGGCCGAGTCGTCCGCGGCGGTCTGCCGGCAGGAGGTCGTGCGGGCCGAGGCCGAGCTCGCGGCCCTGGGCGACGTGGACGGTGCCCTGGACAAGGCGATGGCCGCGAAGGAGCTCTGGCTGCGGTCCGTCCCCGGTCCGGCCGGCGAGCGCCTGGTCGCCCTCGCGGACGAGGTGGCGGGGGCGCTCGCGGAGCTCACCGAGGTGCGCGAGGCGATCGCCGCGGGGGAGGCGGCTGCCGGAGCGCTGGAGCGGGTCCGCCGGAAGCTGGGGGCGGCGAGCGACTGGGCGACGTACGACACCTTCCTGGGCGGCGGCCTGATCACCGACGCCATCAAGTACAACCGGATGGACGAGGCGCAGCGGCTCCTCCACGACGCCGACGGCGCGCTGCGGCACCTCTCGACCGAGCTCGCCGACGTCGGGGTGAAGGCCGTCGTGCAGGGCCTGTCCGTCGACGGGCTGACCCAGGCGTTCGACGTCTGGTTCGACAACATCTTCAGCGACTGGGCCGTGCGCGACCGGATCACGCAGGCCGCCCGGCGCACCGACGGGGCGGCCGCCACGGTGCACGAGGTCCGGGTCCGCCTGGCCCACCGGGAGCGGGACCTGACCACCCGGATCGACACGCTCGGCGGCGAGCGGGCGGGGCTGCTGACGGCTCCCTGAGACTCAGGCGTGCGGCGCGGGCGGCTCGTCGACGTTGACGGTGGGGATGCCGTCGCCGGCGCGGGCGATGACGACGACGGCGGGGTCGGTGCCGGGGTTGCTCTCGCGGTGGACCGTGTGCGCGGGGACGTGGACGAAGTCGCCGGGGCCGGCCTCGACGTAGCCCTCCCGCCCCTCGAACTCCAGGCGGACGACGCCGGAGACGACGTACAGGCTGGACTCGTTGACGTCGTGGTGGTGCCAGCCCGAGGTGCTGCCGGGCTCGGTCTCGAGGCGGCCCGCCCACAGGCCCGGGACCTCGAAGGCGATCGTTCGTTGCATCCCGGGAGTGGGGTCGGCGGGCACCAGGTCCGCGGCCGGGATCACGCGCAGTGGTTGGCTCATGGGGTCACTGTTGCACCCAGGACGAAGGAGAGACATGGAGACGATCACGTTCGACAGCCACGGCGACCGGTGCGAGGCGTGGTACCTCTCCGCCACCACCGACGTGCTCGCCACCGACCGTGGCCGCCCCTGCGTCGTCATGGCGCACGGCTTCGGCGGCACCCGCGACACGGGCCTGCTGCCCTTCGCCGAGCGCTTCGCGGCCGCCGGGTGCGACGTGCTGGTCTTCGACTACCGCGGCTTCGGTACGTCGGGGGGTGCGCTGCGCCAGGACGTGCACCACCTGCGCCACCGTGAGGACTACCACGCCGCGATCGCCGCGGCCCGGGCCCGCGACGGGGTCGACCCCGAGCGGATCGTGCTCTGGGGCAGCTCGTACTCCGGCGGCCACGTCATCGTCGTAGCGGCCCAGGACCCCCGGGTCCACGGCGTGATCAGCCAAGGTGCCGCCATGGACGGGCTGGCCGCACTGCTCGGGGTCCGCGAGACCAGCGGGTCCGGCAAGACCGCGGCGCTCACGGCCGCCGGCCTGCGCGACGCCGCCCGCGCGCTGACGCGGCGGGCGCCGTACCTCGTCCCCGTCGTCGGCGACCCGGGCTCGACCGCGGTCATCTCGGCGCCGGGCGCCCGCGCGGGCTACGAGGCGATCACGGGGCCGACCTTCCGCAACGAGATGTGCGCGCGCGGGATCCTGCGGATCGCCGCGAACCGGCCGGTGCGGCACGCCGCGAAGGTGCGCTGCGAGGCGTTCCTGGTCGTCGCCGAGGCCGACAACGTCGCCCCCGTCAGCGCCGTGCGCGCGGTGGCGGAGCGGCTGGGCGACCGTGCCGAGGTGCTCGCGCTCGACGCCGGCCACTTCGACATCTACGTCGGGGAGCTCTTCGAGCAGTCGGTCGCGCGCCAGGTGCAGTTCCTGGAGCGGATCCTCACCTGAGCGCCGCGGGCCTCGCCACTGTCGGCGGGCAGCCCTATCCTCCCCGCATGACGCTGACCTTCGCCGGGACCCTCGACCACGCCGCCGTCGTCCGGGCGGTCGACGCCCTCGTCGACCTCGTCGCCGCCCCCGAGGTCGCGGAGCGCTGGGAGCAGGAGTCGGTGTTGCCCGGGATGACCCTCGGCGGGCTGGTGCGGCACCTCGTCAGCCAGCCGGAGTGTGCCGTCGCGTTCCTCGGCCACGGCTCGCCGCCGCACGCGCAGGTGCTGTCGCTGGCGGACTACTTCGAGCGGGTCGACTGGCTGCTCGCGCCCGTCGACGCCCCGGAGAACACCTCGATCCGCGACGACTTCAACGAGATGGCCGGCCCGGGTGTGGAGGAGTCGCGGGGGATCCTCGAGCGCTCCCGGTCCGAGCTCGGCGCCGCGATCGCGGCGGCCGGTCCGGCCGTCTACGTCCCCTGGCAGGACTGCTCCCTGGAGCGCGACGACTTCCTGGTCGTGCGGCTGATGGAGCTGGTCGTGCACGCGGACGACCTGGCCGTCAGCCTGGGTCGGCCGACGCCGGCCTTCGAGCCCGAGGTGCTGGAGCCGGTGCTCGCGCTGCTCGCGGCGCTGGCCGCGCGCCGGCGCGGCCAGGACGACGTCCTGCGGGCCCTGGCGCGGACCGAGCGGGCCGGGGGCCCGGTCTCCGCGTTCTGAGGGTCAGGAGGTCTTCGGCAGGCCGGACCAGGTGACGCGGCGCGGGTTGGCGACGGAGGCGGGCAGCTCGGCGGGTGCGGTGGCGGCGGCGGGGCGAGCGGTGCGAGTGGTCACGACGGTCTCCGTCTCAGGTCGGTGCGTGCTGGTGGGACCAGCGTGGCAGCGCGATCGTGCGTGCTGAAGGGGCTTCGGTGAACCTTGCCAGACCATTGCGGCGGCCTTGAGGAAACCCGGAGATTCGGGCCGGGAACCCCCGTGGAAACAGGGATTCCGGGCTCAGAGGTCGATCAGCGCACGGTGGGCGGAGGCCGTCCCGAACAGCTGGCCCAGGGCGTGGGCCCGCTTGAAGACCAGCTGGGCGTCGTGCTCCCAGGTGATCGCGATCCCCCCGTGCAGCTGCACGGTCTCGGCCGCGATCAGCGCCAGCGCGTCGCCGCAGCACGCCTTCGCGACGTGCGCGAGCCGGGCCGCGTCGCTGGCGGCCGACGCGACGGCGTACGACGCCTGCCAGGAGGCCGCGCGGCCGAGCTCGAGCTCGACGAGCATGTCGGCCATCCGGTGCTTGAGCGCCTGGAACGACCCGATCGGCCGGCCGAACTGCACGCGCTCCTTGCTGTACGCCACCGTCATCTCCAGCGCACGGGCGGCGCAGCCGACCTGAAGTGCCGCGACACCGACGGCACCGACCAGCGCGGCCCGCGCCCGCGCGGCTCCGGCGTCGGCGGCGATCCGCGTCAGCCCGGCCGAGGCCGGGTCGACGGCCACGCTCGCGAGCCGGACCGTCTGATCCATCGACGGCGCCCAGGTGCGGACGGCGGCCGCCGGGTCGACCTCGAAGAGCCCGTCGTCCGTGGCGAGCACGAGGACGCTCGCGCGGTCCCCGTCGAGGACGGGGGACGCCCCGTCGACGAAGGCCGCGACCTCGCCCGCCGCGATCCGGGGCAGCAGCCGGGCCTGCGCGTCGGCGTCGGCCCCCGCGAGCAGCGCCTCGGACGTCACGAGACTGGCCAGCAGGGGAGTGGGCGCCAGCGAGCGCCCGACCTCCTCGAGCGCCACCAGGGCCTCGAAGAGCGTGAAGCCGGCCCCGCCGAGCTCCTCGGGGATGCCGAGCGCGGCGACCCCGATCTGCTCGCAGAGCGTCTGCCACAGCGCCTCGTCGTGGCCGTGGACCGAGGTCGCGGCCGCGCGCACCGCGGCGGAGTCCGCCCGCCGCGCCAGCAGGGCGCGGACGGTGGCCGCGAGCTCCTGCTGCTCCTCGGTCAGCGCGAAGTCCATCAGGCGGCCCCGCCGTCGAGCAGCGACGCCAGCACCACGCCGCGGTGGTGCGTCGGCGTGCCCCACGCGGTCACCAGCGCGCGCACCTTGGTGATCCAGAGGCTGAGGTCCAGCTCGGCGGTGTAGCCGACGGCGCCGTGCACCTGCAGCGCGGTGCGCGAGGCGAGGTACGCCGCGTCGGCGCACGCCACCTTGGCGGCCGCGACGTCCCGGGTCCGCGTCGTGCCGGCGAGTGCCGCTCCCAGCACGAGCGGGCGGGCGAAGTCGAGCGCGATGCGGACGTCGGCCAGCGCGTGCTTGACCGCCTGGTAGGACCCGATCTCGCGGCCGAACTGCCGGCGCTGCTTCACGTAGGCGACGGCGTCGTCCAGCAGCCGCTCGCCGCAGCCGAGCAGCTGGGCCGACGTCGCGAGCACCGCGGAGTCGAACGCCGCAACGAGGTCGCCGGCAGGCGCCGACTCGCCCGGCGCCACCTCGAAGAGGCGGCGGGTCCGGTCGACGGAGGTCCGTCGCTCGCCGGCGGTGGCGTCGAGGAGCGCCCCGTCCCGGACCGACAGCACCCGGTCGGCGACGTCCGCGTCCAGGGCGTACGGCACGTGCGGCGCGACCGCGGCCGTCACGACCTGCTCCGAGATGTCCTCGCCGAGCGCGATCGGGGCGTACGCCGCGGACTCGACCCACGGGCCCGGCACGGCGTGCCGGCCCAGCGCCTCGAAGGCGACCACGAGGTCGACCGGGGTCGCGCCGGAGTCCGGCACGGCGAGCGAGGTGACGCCCTGCTCGGCGAGCCGCTTCCACAGGGCCAGCCCCGGGGCGGTGTCGTCAGCGGCCCAGGCGCGGGCGACCGCCACGGTGTCGGCCCCGGCGAGCAGCCGGTCGAGGGAGGCGCCGAAGTCGCGCTGGTCGTCGGTGAGCTCGAACCTCATCGGGCGGCCCCCCGCGGCTCCTTCGGCAGGCCGAGGATCCGCTCGGCCACGATGTTGCGCTGGATCTCGTTGGTGCCGGCGTAGATGGGTCCGCTCAGGGAGAAGGTGTAGCCGTCCAGCCAGGCCGACTCGACCTCCGCCTCCGGGCCGAGGAGGTCGAGGGCGGTCTCGTGCAGGGCGATGTCGAGCTCGGACCAGAAGACCTTGTTGACCGAGCCCGCCGCACCCACGTCGCCCCCGGCCGCGAGCCGCGTGACCGTGCCCCACGTGTAGAGCCGGTAGGCCTGCGCCGCGATCCAGGCGTCGACGACCCGGTCGCGGTGGTGGTCCCCCCCGGTGGTTGAGGAAGGCGCCCTGGCGCCTGTCTCGAAACCACTGCGGTTCCGATACAGCTCGACCAGCCGGTCGGCGGCGGCGCAGAACCGCCCGGGGGAGCGCAGCGACAGGCCGCGCTCGTTGCCGGCGGTCGACATCGCGACCCGCCACCCGTCCCCGGGGGCGCCGAGCACGTCGGCGTCCGGGACGAAGACGTCCTCGAGGAAGATCTCGGCGAAGCCGGCCTCGCCGTCGAGCTGGGCGATCGGCCGCACCGTCACCCCGGGCGCGTCCAGCGGGAAGAGGAGGTAGGTCAGCCCGCGGTGCCGTTCGGCGGCGACGTCCGAACGGAACAGCCCGAACCCCCAGTGGGCGAAGGCGGCCCGCGAGGACCAGGTCTTCTGCCCGTTGAGCAGCCAGCCGCCGCGGTCCTCGTCGCGCCGGGCCGACGACGTGAGCGACGCGAGGTCGGAGCCGGCCTCGGGCTCGGACCAGGCCTGCGCCCAGATCCGCTCGCCCGTCGCCATCGAGGGGAGGAAGCGCTGCTGCTGCTCGGGCGTCCCGTGGTCGAAGAGGATCGGGGCGAGCAGGAAGATGCCGTTCTGCGAGACGCGGCCCGGCGCCCCGGCGCGGTGGTACTCCTCCTCGAAGAGCACCCACTCCACCAGCGACGCCTCCCGCCCGCCGACCTCCCGCGGCCAGGACACGACCGACCAGCGCGCCTCCGCGAGCCGGGCCTCCCACTCCTGGTGGGCGACGAAACCCTCGGCGGTGTCCATCGACGGCAGCGGCTCGGCCGGCACGTTCGCGGCCAGCCAGGCGCGCGCCTCGTCCCGGAAGGCGAGCTCGGTCTCGGACAGGCTCAGGTCCACTGGTCCTCCTCGTCGGTCGTCGGTCGAGTGGCTGCCGAAGGGGTCCACTGGTCCTCGTCGGTCGTCGGTCGAGTGGCCGCCGAGGAACGAGGCGGCGTATCGAGACCCTCAGCCACCGCGCAGCTCGTTCTTGAGCACCTTGCCGGACAGGTTCCGCGGCAGCGCGTCGACGAACTCGACCCGCCGCGGCGCCTTGAAGTTCGCCAGCCGCTCGCGGCTGAAGGCGATGACGTCGTCAGCGGTCAGGCTCGCGCCGGCGGCGCGCACGACGTACGCCGTCCCGACCTCGCCCATCCGGTCGTCGGGCACCCCGACGACCGCGACGTCGGCGACGCCGTCCAGCCGGGCCAGGGCCTGCTCGACCTCGGCCGGGTAGACGTTGAAGCCGCCGGAGATGTACATGTCCTTGAGCCGGTCGGTGATCGTCAGGTTGCCCTCCGCGTCGAGCCTGCCGACGTCGCCGGTGTGCAGCCAGCCGTCCTCGTCGATCGCCTCGGCCGTCGCGGCCGGGTCGTCGAGGTAGCCCTGCATGACGTAGTCGCCGCGGACCAGCAGCTCGCCCGCGCCGTGCTCGTCGGGGGCGTCGATGCGGGTCTCCATGCCGGGGACCGCACGCCCGCACGTGGTCGCCACGAGCTCGGCCGGGTCGCCCTCGCGGCACATCGTCACGACCACGGCCTCGGTCATCCCGAACGCCGTGACGACCTGGTCGATGCCCAGCCCCTCCGGCGCCGACGCCCGCATCCGCTCGATGAGCACGACGGGGACGACGGCGGCACCGGTGACGGCCAGCCGCAGCGACGACAAGTCGCGCGCGGCGCGGCCCGGTGCGCCCAGCAACGACTGGTAGATCGTGGGAGCGCCGGGCAGCAGCGTGATCCGCTCCCGCTCGATCAGGTCCATCGTCGCGTCGAGGTCGAAGGTCGCGACGGGGTAGAGCGTCGCGCCCGTCAGCAGCCCGACCACGATGCCGATCTTGTAGCCGAAGGAGTGGAAGAACGGGTTGACCACGAGGTAGCGGTCGTCCTGCCGCACGCCGCCGAGCTCCGCCCACGCCCGCGCCACCCCGATGGTCTGGCGATGCGCCGACATCGCGCCCTTGGACCGGCCGGTCGTGCCGGAGGTGAAGAGGATGTCGGCGACGTCGTCGGGGGTGCGGCTCCCGTGCCCCATCGGGTCGTTCTGCTGCGAGAAGTCGACCAGGTGCTCCAGCGTGCTGACCGTCAGCAGGATGTCCCGGTTCGGGTCCGTGGGGTCCCCGATCCCGGCAGCGCGCAGCTCTCCCACCTGGTCGCGGCCGAGGAAGCCGTCGTCGACCACGACCATCCGGGCGTCCGTGCGCCGCACGACGTCGGCGACCTCGTGCCCGGTGTAGCGCGAGTTGACCGGGACCAGCACGGCGCCGGCGTACGACACCGCGAGGGCCGCGACGGCCCAGTCGATGCTGTTGGGGCCCCACAGCACGATCCGGTCGCCGCAGCACGCCCCGTTGCTCACGTAGGTCGCGCTGGTGGTCTCGACGAGGTGCAGCAGCTCGCGGTACGACACCGTCCGTCGCTGGTCGCCGACGCCCTCGACGTACGCCGGGTGGTCGCCGAACCGCTCCGCGGCGTCGCGGAGCAGGGCGGGCAGCGTCTCCAGACCAAGCATTTGCTTGGTAGGCTACCACTCGTGGACCTGACCTACTCCGAGACGGACCAGGCCTTCCGCGCCGAGGTGCGGGCCTGGCTCGAGGAGCACCTGAGCGGCGACTTCGCCGCGCTCCGGGGGCTCGGCGGCGCCGGTCGCGACCACGAGGCGCTCGAGGAGCGGCTCGCGTGGAACAGGCACCTGGCCGCCTACGGGTGGACCTGCCTGGGCTGGCCGGAGGAGCACGGCGGCCGCGGGCTGAGCCTGCTGCAGCAGGTGATCTTCCACGAGGAGTACGCCCGCGCCGACGCACCCGCCCGGGTCAACCACCTCGGCGAGGAGCTTCTGGGCCCGACCCTGATCGCGTTCGGGACCCCGGAGCAGCAGCGGCGCTTCCTGCCGCGCATCGTGGCGGTCGAGGAGCTGTGGGCGCAGGGGTACTCCGAGCCCGGCGCGGGCTCCGACCTCGCGAACGTGCAGACGAAGGCCCGGCTGGTCGGCGACCCCGGGGCGCAGCACTGGGTGGTCGACGGCCAGAAGGTGTGGACGTCCAACGCGCACTTCTCCCAGTGGTGCTTCGTGATCGCGCGGACCGAGCCCGGCTCCGAGCGCCACCACGGGCTGTCCTTCCTGCTCGTGCCGCTCGACCAGGACGGCGTCGACGTGCGCCCCATCGAGCAGCTGACCGGCGGGTCGGAGTTCAACGAGGTCTTCTTCACGGGCGCGACCACCGACGCCGACCTGGTCGTCGGCGAGCCCGGCCGCGGCTGGGGCGTGGCGATGGGGCTGCTCGGCCTCGAGCGCGGGGTCTCGACGCTGGGCCAGGTCGTCGCCTTCGGCCGCGAGCTCGACGCGCTCGTGGCGCTCGCCCGGGAGAACGGCGCGATCGACGACCCGCTGCTCCGCGACCGGCTCGCCGACGCGACGGTCGGGCTCTCGGCGATGCGCGCCCACGCGCTGCGCGGCCTCGCCGCCGTCACCGGCGGCGACGACTCGTCCGCCGGCGGGGGAGCCGCCTCGATCTTCAAGCTGGCCTGGGCGCGCTGGCACAAGCGGCTCGGCGAGCTCGCCATGGACGTGGCCGGCCCGTCCGGCCTGGTCGCGCGCGGCGACGGCTCGACGTACGACCTCGACCCGTGGCAGCGGCTCTACCTCTTCTCGCGCGCCGACTCGATCTACGGCGGCAGCGACGAGGTCCAGCGCACGATCCTGGCCGAGCGCGTGCTCGGCCTTCCCCGAGAGGCACGTGGATGACAGCGACCCGACCCGAGCAACCCGTCCCCGACTACGTCGCCGGCCACGACCTGCTGGCGGGCAAGGTGGTGGTCGTGACGGCCGCGGCCGGCGCGGGCATCGGCGCCGCCGTCGTACGCCGGGCGCTCGAGGAGGGGGCGAAGGCCGTCGTCTTCAGCGACACCCACGCGCGGCGCCTCGCCGAGGCGGAGGAGGCGCTGGCGGCCGAGTTCGGCGCCGACCGCGTCCGGCAGCTGGTCTGCGACGTGACCGACGAGGCCCAGGTGACCGCGCTCCTGGACGTGGCCGACGAGCTCGGTGGCGTGGACGTGATGGTCAACAACGCCGGGCTGGGCGGCACCGCGAGTGTCCTGGAGATGACCGACGAGCAGTGGCTCCGGGTCCTCGACATCACCCTGACCGGCACCTTCCGCTGCGTGCGCGCTGCCGGCAACCGGATGGTCGCCGCGGGCCGTCGTGGCGTCATCGTCAACAACGCCTCGGTGATCGGCTGGCGCGCGCAGGAGGGCCAGGCGCACTACGCGGCCGCCAAGGCCGGCGTGATGGCCCTGACCCGCTGCTCGGCGCTTGACCTGGCGCCCCACGGCATCCGCGTCAACGCGGTCAGCCCGAGCCTCGCGATGCACCCGTTCCTCGCGAAGGTCACCTCCGACGAGCTGCTCCACGAGCTCAAGCAGCGCGAGGCCTTCGGCCGCGCCGCGGAGCCGTGGGAGGTCGCCAACGTGATGGTGTTCCTGGCCAGCGACTACGCGACCTACCTGACCGGCGAGGTCGTCTCGGTGAGCAGCCAGCATGCCTGACGCGACGGAAGGGAGCGCGACCCGGCGCGAGGAGCTGCTCGCCATCGCCGCGGGTCTCTTCGCGGAGAAGGGCTTCAAGAACACCACCGTCCGCGACATCGCGGACGCGTCCGGGATCCTGTCCGGCAGCCTCTACCACCACTTCGACTCCAAGGAGTCGATGGTCGACGAGATCCTCCGGACCTTTCAGGAGGAGCTGTTCGGGCAGTACGACGCGATCCTGGCCAGCGACGCCGGCCCCCTCGACCAGCTCGAGCAGGCCGTCGTCGTCTCGTTCGAGGCGATCGACAAGCACCGCGACGAGGTGGCGATCTTCCAGAACGAGGCCGCCCACCTGCTGACCTTCGAGCGGTTCGGCTACCTCGCCGAGCGCAACGAGCAGTCCCGCGACGTCTGGCTGACGCTGCTCCGCAACGGCATCGAGGCCGGCGTGCTGCGCGACGACCTCGACGTCGAGCTGACCTACCGCTTCATCCGCGACACCGTCTGGGTCGCGGTGTCGTGGTACCGCCCCGGGGGCCGGCGGACCCACACCGAGATCGCCCGCCAGTACCTCTCGATCCTCCTGGAAGGGATCCACTGTGCCTGAGGCCTACCTCGTCGACGCCGTGCGGACACCGGTCGGCAAGCGCGGTGGCGCGCTCGCGGGCGTCCACTCCGCCGACCTCGCCGCCCACACGCTGACCGCGCTGATGGAGCGCACCGGGGTCGACCCGGGTGCCGTGGACGACGTCATCCTCGGTTGCTGCGACACGATCGGCTCGCAGGCCGGTGACGTCGCCCGCACCGCCTGGCTCGTCGCCGGGCTGCCCGACCACGTCCCGGGCGTCACCATCGACCGGCAGTGCGGGTCATCGCAGCAGGCCGTCCACTTCGCCGCCCAGGGGGTCATGTCCGGCACCCAGGACCTCGTCGTCGCCGGCGGCGTGCAGAACATGAGCGCGATCCCGATCTCGGCGGCGATGCTCGTCGGGCAGCAGTACGGCTTCTCCACGCCGTTCGCCGAGTCGCCGGGCTGGCGGGCGCGGTACGCCGACCAGGAGGTCAGCCAGTTCCGCTCCGCCGAGATGATCGCCGAGCGCTGGGAGATCACCCGCGAGGACATGGAGGCCTTCGCACTGGCCTCGCACGACCGGGCGCGCACCGCGATCGCGGAGGGCCGCTTCGCCGGCGAGATCGCGCCGGTGACCCTGGCCGACGGCAGCTCCTTCGACACCGACCAGTGCCCGCGCGAGACCTCGCTCGAGAAGATGGCCGGCCTGCAGCCGCTGGCCGAGGGAGGCCGGATCACCGCGGCGGTCGCCTCGCAGATCTGCGACGCCTCCAGCGCCGTGCTCGTCGCCTCCGAGCGGGCCGTCCGCGAGCACGGGCTGACCCCGCGGGCCCGGGTGCACCACCTCAGCGTCCGGGGCGACGACCCCGTCTGGATGCTCACCGGTCCCATCGAGGCGACCCGACACGCCCTGGCGCGCACCGGGCTCGCGATCGACGACATCGACCTCTTCGAGTGCAACGAGGCCTTCGCCTCCGTGGTGCTCGCGTGGATGAAGGAGACCGGTGCCCCGCACGACCGGGTCAACGTCAACGGCGGCGGGATCGCGCTGGGGCACCCGATCGGCGCGACCGGCACCCGGCTGATGACGACCCTGCTGGCCGAGCTCGAGCGCACCGGCGGCCGCTACGGCCTCCAGACGATGTGCGAGGGCGGCGGCCAGGCCAACGTGACCGTCGTCGAACGTCTCTGACGGCCGGATCGCTCCCGCAGACATTTGCAGGTCCGTGCATTGCACAGTCCTGCACGCCGGAACCGTTGACCACAAACCTTCCGGAGGAACAGGCTCCGCACGGTTCAAGTTGTCGCACGCCTCGCGCGCGGCCGGACCATTCCTGTTCGTCAGATCCGGGTTCCCTCGAGCCCTCATGAATGGAGTGTCGTGTGAAACGACTCGTCGCCGGGGGCTTCACAGCAGCCCTCATCTCGGCGGTGGCCATCGTCTCCGTGCCCACCGGTGCGGACGCATCCTCGGTCAACCACGCAGCACGGCCCAGCGGCGCGGACGCGCACGCCCGGGCCACCTCGTCCGCCCGCCAGCTGATCGCCGACCGCGCCCCCGCCCTGCGCATCGGCGCGCACGACGGCTTCCGGGCCCGGCCCGTGCAGTCCTCCCAGGGCCTGCAGTACGCGTCGTACGACCGCACCTACCGCGGCCTGCCCGTCATCGGCGGCGACTTCGTCGTCGTCACGGACTCGCGCGGCAAGGTGCTGGACACCTCGGTCGCGCAGACGCGTCCCACCCGGCTCGCCTCGGTGACGCCGCGGGTCGGCAAGGCCGCCGCCCGCGCCACCTCGGCCCGCCAGGTCAAGGGCCCGCAGGTCGGCGCCACCCGCCTGGTCGTCGTGCAGCGTGGCGCCTCGCGCCTGGCCTGGGAGACCCTGGTCACCGGCACCCGCGCCGGCGAGGCCTCGCGGCTCTCGGTGTACGTCGACGCGCTCACCGGCAAGGTCCTCTCCACCAAGGAGCACGTGCTCGAGGGCACCGGCAGCTCGGCGTACGCCGGCACGGTGACGATCCCGACCACGCTGTCGGGTTCGACGTACTCCATGAAGAACAGCAACGCCGCCACCCTCGTCTGCCAGGACGCCGCGACGAACGTGACGTTCTCCGGCTCCGACGACTCGTGGGGCAACGGTGACGCCACCAACCGCGAGACCGGCTGCGTGGACGCGTTCTACAGCGCCGAGCAGGAGCGGCAGATGCTGTCGACGTGGCTCGGCCGCAGCGGCATGAACGGCTCCGGCGGCTGGGTGCCGATCCGGGTCGGCCTCAACGACGTCAACGCCTACTACGACGGCACCCAGGTCCAGGTCGGCCACACGCAGACCGGTGGCAAGTGGATCGGCTCCATCGACGTGGTCGCCCACGAGTTCGGCCACGGTGTCGACGACACCACGCCCGGCGGCATCTCGGGCAACGGCACCCAGGAGTTCGTCGCCGACACGTTCGGCGCGGCCACCGAGTGGTACGCCAACAACGGCACCGACCGTCCCGACTACACCGTCGGCGAGCAGGTCAACCTGGTCGGCAGCGGCCCGATCCGCTACATGTACAACCCGTCCCTCGCGGGCGACGCCAACTGCTACTCGTCGTCGACCCCGACGTCCGAGGTGCACTCGGCCGCCGGCCCCGGCAACCACTGGTTCTACCTGCTCGCCGAGGGCACCAACCCCACCGACGGCCAGCCGACCAGCCCGACCTGCAACAGCACCACGCTGACCGGCATCGGGATCCAGAAGGCCATGAAGATCATGTACAACGCGATGCTGATGAAGACGTCGACGTCGTCGTACCTGAAGTACCGCACCTGGACGCTGACCGCAGCCAAGAACCTGGACGCCACCTGCGCCCAGTTCAACGCCGTCAAGGCCGCGTGGAACGCCGTCAGCGTCCCCGCGCAGACCGCTGACCCGACCTGCACCGCGGGCGGCTCGGCCGTCTCGGTCACCAACCCGGGCAACAAGTCCGGCACGGTCGGCACCGCGATCTCGTCCTTCACGCTCGCGGCCAGCGGCGGCACCTCGCCCTACACCTGGACGGCGACCGGCCTCCCGGCCGGCGTCACCATCGGCGCCTCCAGCGGCACCGTGTCGGGCACGCCCACCACGGCCGGGACCTACTCGGTCACCGCCACCGCGAAGGACGCGGCCGGCGCCACCGGCTCGACGTCGTTCACCTTCACCGTCAGCGGCTCCGGTGGTGGCACCTGCTCCGGCCAGAAGCTCGGCAACCCCGGCTTCGAGACCGGCAGCGCGGCTCCCTGGACCGCGTCCACGGGCGTCGTGGACAGCAGCACCGGCGAGGCGGCGCGCACGGGTTCGTGGAAGGCGTGGCTCAACGGCTACGGCGCCACGCACACCGACACGCTGTCGCAGTCGGTCACCATCCCGGCCGGGTGCAGCGCGACGTTCTCGTTCTACCTGCACATCGACAGTGCCGAGACGACCACGACGTCGGCGTACGACAAGCTGACCGTCAAGGCCGGCTCGACCACGCTGGCGACGTACTCGAACCTGAACAAGGCCACGGGCTACGTGCTGAAGTCGTTCAACGTCTCGTCCTTCGCGGGCCACACGGTGACGCTGAGCTTCAGCGGCACCGAGGACGCCTCGCTGCAGACCAGCTTCGTGCTGGACGACACGGCGCTCAACCTGAGCTGACCGGGAACGCCTGACCGATCACACGGGAGCGGTCGTCACCCTCGGGGGTGGCGGCCGCTCCTGCTTGCGCCGGTCGGCGATCAGCATCACCAGCAGCACGAGGTAGCTGACGAGGACCACCGCGGCGGCGCCGAAGGCGATCGTGTAGCTCGCGCTGAGCGCGGCGTCGCTGGGGCCGAAGACCTGGGTGAGCAACGAGATGTGGCTGTCGTCGGTGTCGCCGAAGTCCGGCATGAAGGCGCCGAAGACGAACATCGCGACCCACACGACCACCTGGGTCACGGCCTGGCTGCCCGTCAGGGACCGGGGTCGTCCGGGCTGGGTGAAGGCCAGGATCGTGGTGACGAGCAGGGCGATGAGCAGCACCGGCACGACCGACAGCATGAAGATGAGGAAGAACCACCCACCCACGCCGAAGACGACCCGACCGAACCAGACCCAGACGATGAGCACCAGGTTGACCGGGATCATGAGGAGGAGGGTCCGTCGACCGAGGGTGTTCACGCGCCGAAGGATAATCGGGATGCACGCCGGCCGTCCGGGCTTCATGCTCGGTCCATGGAGATCGTCGAGCTCGACCCGGACGACCGGGAGGCGGTGCGCGGGTACGTCACCGTGACCAACGCCGTACGCCGTGCCGGCGCCCCCTGGGAGCACGACATGACCGAGCGCGAGGCGGCCGGGCTGTTCCGCTACGGCTGGGACCTCGAGCCCGCCGTCGGCTACGTGGCGCGGGTCGACGGCGCGCCGGTGGCGATGGGGGAGTACGCCGTCAGCCGGCGCGACAACCTGCACCTGGCCTGGCTCGACGTCGAGGTGCACCCCGAGCACCGGCGCCGCGGCCACGGCTCGGCCCTGCTCGCGACGCTCCTCGAGCGGGCCCGCTCCGAGGGCCGCACGACCGTCGGCATCGGCTGGTGGGAGGCGGACGCGGCGCGTGGCTTCGCGGAGGGCCACGGCTTCGAGGAGAAGCACGTCGAGGTGGGGCGTCGCCAGGTGCTGGCCGACCTCGACCGGGCGGCGCTCGACGCGGCGTACGACGACGCGCGGCCGCACGCCGCGGCGTACGACCTGGTCCGGCGCCTCGGGCCGACGCCGGAGGAGGAGCTCGAGGCGATGGCCGTGATGACGGCGGCGATCAACGACGCGCCGCTCGGCGGCCTCGACATCGAGGACGAGGTCTACGACGCCGAGCGGATCCGGGCGTACGAGACGGCGATGGAGGGGCGCGGCATCCGGCCGTACAAGGTCTTCGCCCGGCACCGCGGGACCGGCGAGCTCGCGGGGGTGACCGTGGTCGGGGTCGACACCGAGCGGCCGGAGATCGGCGAGCAGCACGACACCTCTGTCGTGGCCGCGCACCGCGGGCACCGGCTCGGGCTCCTGCTGAAGCTGGAGATGCTGCGGTGGCTGCACGAGGCGGAGCCGCAGCTCGCGACGATCGACACGTGGAACGCCGAGGAGAACCGGCACATGATCGACGTCAACGAGGTGCTGGGGTACGTCGTGCTCGGCCGGGCGGTCTCCTTCCAGCGCAAGCTGTGAGCGCGCGCGACCCGGCTCAGACCACGTGTGCGGCGGCGCGGCGCAGCTCGTCGGCCGCCCGGGTGACGACCCGGTCGATGAGCTCCTCGCAGCTGGGCAGGTCGTCGATCACGCCGACGACCTGACCGCTGGCGAGGACACCGGCCGTGGTGTCGCCGTCGACGAGGCCGGCCTTGAGCATCGTGGGGGTGTTGGCGGCGAGCGTCATCTGGGCGAGCGTGCGCCCCTGCGTCCGGCGCATGCTGCGCCCGTCGCGGGCCAGGTCCAGCCAGCCCATCCCGCTGGTGCGCTTGAACTCCAGCGTCCGCCGGGCGGTCGGGACGAGACGGCGCAGGGCGCTGCCCTCCTCGATCTCCTCGACCAGGTCGGTGCGCAGCATCCGGTGCGGCATCCCGTCGACCTTGGCGGTGACGACGGTGTCGGTGAGCCCCCGGGCGAGGTAGAGCTCCTTGACGGCGTCCGGCACCGCGCTGTCCCGGGTGAGGAGGAACCGCGTGCCCATGCCGACCCCCGCGGCGCCGTACGACAGCGCGGCCGCGAGGCCGCGCCCGTCGAAGAAGCCGCCGGCGGCGACGACCGGGATGTCGACGGCGTCGAGCACCGTCGGGAGCAGCAGCGTGGTCGGCACCGGGCCGGTGTGCCCGCCGCCCTCGCCGCCCTGGACCATCACGGCGTCGGCGCCCCAGGCCGCGACCTTCTCGGCGTGCCGGGCCGCACCGATCGACGGCATCACGACGATGCCGTGGTCCTTGAGTCGCTTGATCAGGTCCTGCTTCGGGGCGAGCGCGAACGACGCGACCTTGACCCCGTGCCTGATCAGCAGGTCGCAGCGGTCGACCGCGTCACCCGCGTCGGCGCGGAGGTTGACGCCGAACGGCGCGTCGGTGCGGGATCTCACCTCGACGATCGCGTGCTCGAGCTCCTCGAGGGACATCGTGGCGCTGGCCAGGAGGCCAAGGCCGCCGGCGTTGGCGGTGCCGCTGACCAGGCGCGGCCCGGACACCCAGCCCATCCCGGTCTGCACGACGGGGTGGCGGACACCGGTCAGGTCGGTGAGCGGGGTGCGGAGCAGCTGCTCGATCACGCGGGGACCTCCTTGAAGCGCAGCCCCTTCGGGTCGAGGACCTCGCGGATGATCACGAGCTCCTCGAGGGTGGGCTCGCGGGTGGTCACGACGTCGGCGGGCACGTCGAGGTCGAAGCCGGTGGCCTCGCGGACCTCGTCGGCCCCGACGCCCGGGTGCAGGCTCAGCACCCGCAGGGTGTCGCCCTCACCGCGCACGTCGAGGACGGCCAGGTTGCTGACGACCCGGTGGATGTCGTTGAAGCGCGCCGCGGCCGGGCCGGCCTCGCGTGCCCGGGCCGGACCGACACCGGAGACGACGTCGACCTGCTCGACGAAGACGCGGGGGGAGTGCTTCGGGACCCAGTACGACGTGCGGTTGTTGACCGTGTTGCCCGGTGCCCCGCGCGAGCCGAGCAGCTGGCGCCGCGGCCGGTCGAAGTCGCCGATCGCGCTGATGTTCTGGTTGCCGTGACGGTCCACCTGGGTGGCGCCCATCATCACGTGCCGCCGGCCGTGGGCGACCACGTCGAAGACCTTGCGGAAGGGGATCCAGCCCTCGACGACGACGCCCTTCGCGAACAGCGGCGGCACCCCGGCCAGGAACAGCGACTCCCCGTCGGAGATGACCAGGTCCGGGTTGCTGGTCAGCTTCGCGAGGCGCACGCCGAGCATCGGCAGCAGCCCCATCGGGCTGGCGAACAGCTCGCCGTCGTCGCGGAAGGCGTCGGCGATCGCCGCGGCGCAGACGTCCGCGCGGGTGGCCTGCTCGCTCATGCCTGCTCCTCGTGGAACGCGCGCACCGCGCGCTGGTAGGCCGCCTCGTCGCCGGACAGGAAGCGCTCCTCGAACGCCGCCCAGTCCTCGTCGCTGGCGGCCGCGGCGGCGGCGTACGCCTTCTGGAAGGGCTCGTCGCGCTCGTAGTCGGGCGTGCAGGTCGTGAAGTGCGCGCCGTTCGGCGTCTCGACCACGCCGGTGACGAGCATCCGGCTGAGCAGCAGCCGCTGGACCGGGGTGTCGACCGTGAGGCCCGCGGTGTCGACGACCTGCTCGACGCTCAGGTAGGTGCGGTCGGCCGCCATCGCGAAGAGGTCGTCGAAGTAGGGGTCGGGGCCGAGGTACGTCGCGTTGCCGTGCCGGTCCGCCCGGTTCAGGTGGACCAGCGCGACGTCGAGCCGGAGGGCCGGCACCGCGACGAGCTCCTCCTGGACGCCCGTCTCCGGGTCGGCGTACGGGCTGGTGACGGTGGCGATGTCGGGGTTGTGGACGAGGACGTCCGAGCCGAGGCCCGCCCGCATCGGCAGGAACGGCAGCCGCTGCGCGGCGGCCCGGAGGCCGGTCTGGAACATGCCCTCGTCGAGCTCGACCACCTCGGGGATCGTGCCGGCCTGACGGGCGCGCTGGAAGTTCGGCTCGAGCGGGACGCTGTCGAGCGAGACGAACGCGTAGACGAGCCGGCGGACCTTGCCGGCGCGCACCAGCAGCCCGACGTCGGCGCCGCCCCAGCTGACGATCGTGAGGTCGGTGAGGTCCGAGCGGAGGATCGCGCGCACCAGGGCCATCGGCTTGCGGCGCGGCCCCCAGCCCCCGATCCCGATCGTCATGCCGTCGCGCAGCTGGGCCACGACCTCGTCGACCGTCATCCGCTTGTCGCGGGGTGTGGCGCTCACCTCTCCTCCCGCGCGCTCTGCCGATTCACGAACGAGTCCCGCAGGTCGTCGCTGACGCCCATCAGGTTCAGCTCCATCGTGAAGCCCTGCTCGAAGCGGTAGCTCGCGTTGACGTCGACGGGGTCGATGCCGTTGAGGCACTCCTTGGCGGCCCGGATCACGCGCGGGTCCTGGGCGGCGATCTCACCGGCGACCTGGAGCGCGGCGTCGTCGAGGCGGTCGCGGGGGACCACCTCGAGCACGCTGCCGTGCGGCACCAGCTCGGCCGCGGTGATGGTCCGGGACGTGTAGTAGAGCGTCCGCATCAGGTGCTGCGGCACCAGCCTCGCCATGTGGGTGGCGGCGCCGAGGGCGCCCTGCTTGACCTCCGGGACGCCGAAGTAGGCGTCCTCGCTCGCCACGACGCAGTCGGCGTTGCCGACCAGCCCGACGCCGCCGCCGAGGCAGTGGCCGTGCACGGCGGCGACGACGGGCACGGCGCACTCGTAGACCGCCTTGAACGCAGCGAAGCAGCCCTTGTTCGCGCCGAGGAGGGCGTCGAAGCCGGTCGTGCTCTGCATCTCCTTGATGTCGACCCCGGCGTTGAAGCCCCGGCCCTCGGCGCGCAGCACGACCACGCGGGTCGCGGTGTCCGCGCTCGCCTCGTCGAGGGCGCCGGCGAGGTCGAACCAGCCCTGCACGGTCAGCGCGTTCACCGGCGGGTGGGACATCGTCACGACGCGGATGCCGTCGTCGCGGAGGTCGGAGGTGATCGTCATGCACGCTCCTGGGTGGGGTGACGGGGGCGGTGGATCGGACAAACCTAACGCTTGCTTGGTAGGCTACCAGCATGACGCTGGCCCTCGACCTGACCGGACGCGTCGTGCTCGTGACCGGCGGCAGCGCCGGCATCGGCGCGGGCATCGCGTCGGTGTTCGCCGCGGCCGGCGCGGTCGTGGTGACGTGCTCGCGGACCCCCTCCGACCCGGCGCCCGGCACCGAGCACCGCGTCTGCGACGTCCGGGACGTCGAGGCCGTGGCCGCGCTCGTCGACGGGATCGTCGCCGACCACGGCCGCCTCGACGTGCTGGTCAACAACGCCGGGGGAGCGCCGTACGCCCTGGCGGCGGACGCCTCGCCCCGCTTCCACGACAAGGTCGTCGGCCTCAACCTGCTCGCGCCGCTGGCGATGGCGCAGGCGGCGAACGCGGTGATGCAGCGCCAGGCCGCCGGCGGCGCGATCGTCAACATCTCCTCGGTGTCCGCGCTGCGGCCCTCGCCCGGCACGGCGGCCTACGGCGCCGCCAAGGCCGGGCTCGACGCGCTCACCCAGTCGCTCGCGGTGGAGTGGGCGCCGCGCGTGCGGGTCAACGCGATCGACGTCGGGCTGTGCCGGACCGAGAACACCGACGACCACTACGGCGGCGACGCCGGGGTCGTCGCCATCGAGCGCACCATCCCGCTCGGCCGAATGGCCACCCCGGTCGAGGTCGGGCACGTCGCGGCGTTCCTGGCGTCCGACCTGGCGTCGTACGTCTCCGGCGCGCGCGTGGCCTGCCACGGCGGCGGGGAGCCGCCCGCCTTCCTGTCCGCCCTTCCCTCTGTGCCCCAGGAGACCTCGTGACCCAGCTTCTCGACGGACGCGTCGCCATCGTGACCGGGGCGGGGCGCGGCATCGGCCGGGCGCACGCCCTCGAGCTGGCGCGCCACGGCGCCGCCGTCGTGGTCAACGACTTCGGTGTCTCGCTCGCCGGCGAGGGCACGGGGGAGTCGCCCGCCGAGGAGGTGGTCGCCGCGATCGTGGCCGCGGGAGGCCGGGCGGTCGCGAATGCCGCCGACGTCGCGGACTTCGCCGACTCGGCGGCGCTGGTCGAGCAGGCGGTCACGACGTACGGCGGCCTCGACATCCTCGTCAACAACGCCGGCTTCGTCCGCGACCGGATGCTCGTCAGCACCTCCGAGGAGGAGTGGGACGCGGTCATCCGCGTGCACCTCAAGGGGCACTTCGCCATGCTGCGGCACGCCGGCGCGTGGTGGCGCGCGGAGGCCAAGGCCGGCCGCACCCGCGCCGCACGGGTCGTCAACACCTCGTCCGGCGCCGGGCTGCAGGGCTCGGTCGGGCAGGCGACGTACTCCGCCGCCAAGGCCGGCATCGCCGGGCTCACGCTGGTGGCGGCGCAGGAGCTGGGGCGCTACGGGGTGACCGTGAACGCGATCGCCCCCGTCGCCCGCACCCGGATGACCGAGGGCGCCTTCGACACCTCCGCCATGGCCCTGCCCGAGGACAACTCACCCGTCGTCGCCTGGCTCGCTTCCGTCGACTCCGCCGACGTCACCGGCCGCGTCCTCGAGATCGACGGCGCCCGCCTCACCCTCGAGACCGGGTGGGCGCACGGGCCATCCGCTGTGGCTGCGGTGGGTGCTGATGGTGGTGCTGGCGGTGCTGGCGGTGCTGGTGCGAGGTGGGACGCGCGCGACGTCGGTGCTGCTGTCCGGGCTCTTGTGGCGGAGGCGCCTGCGCCGGAGCCGGTGTACGGGGCGTAGCAGTTTCACCGGGTACCCGGTGAAACTGGCGCTTGTGTCATGGAACTCCATGACACAAGCGCCAGTTTCATGACAGGAGGCCGGTCAGGCCGCCCGGTTCATCAGCCGCCGAATGCGGGCCGCGGTCTGCTCGGGACGGAAGAGGTCGGCCCACACCACGCGGATCATCTGCCAGCCTGTGGTCTCGCGCAGCCGGTCCTCCCGCGCCTTCTCGCGCATCACCGTCTCCTCGATGGTCTCGCCCTGGAGTCTCAGGCGCAGGTACTTCGACTTCCCGTCGAACTCACCCAGCAGGCGGTGGTGCGGCCAGGCGAGATCGGTGCGGCCGACCAGCACTCCGTTGTGGTCGTAGACGTGCCACTGCAGTTCGGGTCGCGGCAGGCGCATCCGCCGGCACAAGCCGCGCCACAACGTCTCGCCAACGGACTCGGATCGGCCGTCCGCCAGGTCGAGAACGAGGCGTACGGCGAGTCCGTGAGGCCAGTCCTGGCGCGTGGCGTGGCACATCCGGAGCTCGTCGAGGGTGGTGAGCCCGCGATGCAGGAAATCGTCGGCCACCACGACGCCTACGTCGACTCCGTGTCGCGTGGCCACGTCCAGGACGGTTCGCGCCGGGCTCGTGACCCAGTGACCCGTGGGCAGCTTGGTCACGTCGGTCACGTGGCAGGAGCCGTTGTGGTGGACGAGTCCGGCGGTGGCACGACCGCCGCCCTGGAAGTGAGTGAGGTGGATGGCGCGCAGATCGAGCCCCCAGTTCGGCCCGCCGTGGGCGAGACAGGCGCTGTCGTGCGAGAGCGCCACGTGGTCGTCGTACTGGAGCAGGACTGCCTCGCTGATGAGCGCGTGCCGCGCAGGCTCGTCCGACACCTTCCAGACGACACTGCTCGCGTAGGCACCTTGGCGGATCCGGATCAGGTCGCCGCGCTTGACCAGCCGCAGGAGGTGCTTGTCGTCGTACCCGCTCGCGATCGCATCGCGACGTAGCAGCAGCCCGGATGGCGTCATGAGTTCGAGGACCATGGTGATCTGATCCCCGCTCGATCGACCAGGTACGCCGCCGACCTCACATCTGTGGAGAACCCCCGGAGCTCGACCTCCACCACGCCACTGGTGTCAAGAATCTGGCGCTTGTCGGCCGGAATTCCATGACAGGAGCGCCAGTTTCACCGGGTACCCGGTGAAACTTCCCCGAGCCCTCACACCCGCTCCAGCACCGTCCCGGTCGCCATGGCACCACCGGCACACATCGAGATCAGGGCGGTGGAGGCGTCGCGGCGCTCGAGCTCGTGGAGGGCGGTGGTGATCAGGCGGGTGCCGGTGGAGCCGACGGGGTGGCCCAGGGCGATGGCGCCGCCGTTGACGTTGACGCGGTCGAGGTCGACGTCGTGCACCTGGGCCCAGGACAGCACGACGGAGGCGAAGGCCTCGTTGACCTCGAAGAGGTCGAAGTCGGAGATCGCCATTCCGGTGCGCTGCAGGAGCCGGTAGGTGGCGTCGACGGGGCCGTCGAGGTGGAAGTACGGGTCCGAGCCCACGAGGCAGTGGGTCACGATCCGGGCCCGGGGGGTGAGGCCGAGCGCGGCAGCCCGGTCCGAGTCCATGATCAGCACGGCCGAGGCGCCGTCGGAGATCTGCGACGACGTGCCGGCGGTGTGCAGGCCGCCCTCCAGCACGGGCTTGAGACCGGCCAGCCCCTCGAGCGTCGTGTCGCGCAGGCCCTGGTCGGTGTCGACGGGACCGCCGACGGGCCCGTCACCGACGCCAGGACCGGCGTACGGCGCGATCTCGCGCTTGAAGCGCCCCTCGTCGACCGCGGCCCGGGCCTTGACCTGCGAGGCCAGCCCGAACGCCTCCAGGTCGGACCGGGTCAGGCCGCGGTGGCGCGCGATCCGGTCGGCGGCCTCGAACTGGTTGGGCAGGTCGATGTCCCAGTCGTCCGGCCGGGGGTCGCCGAGGCCGGCAGGGACGTTCGCGCCCAGGGGGATGCGCGACATCGACTCGACGCCGCACGCGACGCCGGCCGTGATGGTGCCGGCGGCCACCATGTCGTGCACCAGGTGGGCCGACTGCTGGCCGGAGCCGCACTGCGCGTCGATGGCGGTGCCGCCGGTGTGCCGGGGCAGGCCGGCGTACAGCCAGGCCCGGCGGACCATGTCGTTGGACTGCTCGCCGGCCTGGGTGACGACGCCGCCCACCACCTGCTCGATCTCGTCGGGGTCGATCCCGGCGCGGCGCAGCACCTCCGCCTGCGCGAAGCCCAGCAGTGCGGCGGGATGGACGCCGGACAGCCACCCGCCCCGCTTGCCGAGGGGAGTGCGGACTGCGTCGACGATCACCGGGGTGCCCATGACGCAAAAGTAGAACACGTTCTCGTTCGCCCACAAGCGCCCGGGGACGCGCACGGCAAAAACTCGGCCGCACCCGCCCGGCGACCTTCACAACATTCCGGGAGTATGTAACGATCACCACTAGAACACGTTCCAGTATTGCCGTCCGACCAGCACCGCCGCCAGCAAGGAGCTCCCGTGACCACGACCGACGTCATCCCCGAAGGCTTCGACTTCACGGACCCGGACGTGAACTGGGCCGCGATCCCGCACGAGCAGTTCCTCGCGCTGCGGAAGAACGCCCCGGTCCACTGGGTCGAGCAGCCCCAGGCGTCGCGCGACGGCATGTCGGTCGAGTCCGGCACCGGCTACTACGCGCTGTCGAAGCACGCCGACGTGGCCGCGGTCTCCAAGAACAGCAAGGACTTCTCCTCCTCGGAGAACGGCGCGATCATCCGCTTCCAGGAGGGGATGCTGCGCGACATGGTCGAGCTGCAGCGCGTGATGCTGATCAACCAGGACCCGCCCGAGCACACCTCGACGCGACACATCATCAGCCGCGGGTTCACCCCCCGCGCGATCGGCGCCCTCGACGTGATCATGCGCGAGCGGGCCACCCAGATCGTCCAGGAGGCCGTCCAGCGGGGCACCGGCAACTTCGTCGACGAGGTCGCGGCCGAGCTCCCGCTCCAGGCGATCGCCGACCTCCTCGGCGTCCCCCAGGAGGACCGCCGCAAGCTCTTCGACTGGTCCAACCAGATGCTCGCCAACGAGGACCCCGACTACGCCGGGGAGCCGGACGTGGCCGCCGCCGAGATCCTCGGCTACGCGATGACGATGGCCGCCGACCGCAAGGAGAACCCCCGCGACGACCTCGTCACGAAGCTGGTGCACGCCGACAAGGACGGGCGCGGGCTCAACGACGACGAGTTCGGCTACTTCGTCATCATGCTGACCGTCGCCGGCAACGAGACGACCCGCAACGCCATCACGCACGGGATGAACGCCTTCCTCGACAACCCCGACCAGTGGGAGCTGTGGAAGAAGGAGCGCCCGGCCACGATGGTCGACGAGGTGATCCGCTGGGGCACCCCCGTCAACGTCTTCCAGCGCACCGCGCTCCGCGACGTCGAGGTCGGCGGCGTGACCGTCAAGCAGGGCGAGCGGGTCGGGCTGTTCTACGGCAGCGCCAACTTCGACGAGGACGTCTTCGACGACCCGTACACCTTCGACATCACCCGCTCGCCGAACCCGCACGTCGCCTTCGGCGGCCACGGCGCGCACTACTGCATCGGCGCCAACCTGGCCCGCCAGGAGGTGAGCCTGATCTTCGAGGCGCTCGCCGACCACGCGCCCGACATCACCAAGCTGGCCGAGCCCAAGCGGCTCCGCCACGGGTGGATCCACGGGCTCAAGGAGCTCCAGGTCAAGTACGCCTGAGAGGGCGTACGCCGAGACCTCAGCCGCGGGCGGTCAGCACGACCGGACCGTCCGCGGTGATCGCGATGGTGTGCTCCATGTGCGCGCCGCGCGAGCCGTCCGCGCTGCGCAGCGTCCACCCGTCGGCGTCGGTGTAGATCTCGTCGGTCGTGTGCAGGAACCACGGCTCGATCGCGATCACCAGGCCGGCGCGCAGCGGGAAGCCGCGGCCCGGGCGGCCGTCGTTCGGGATGTGCGGGTCGCCGTGCATGGTCCGGCCGACGCCGTGGCCGCCGAACTGCGTGTTGATCCGCAGCCCGGCCGCGCGGCCGACCTCGGCGATCGCGTGCGAGATGTCGCCGATCCGGTGGCCGACGGTCGCGGCCGCGATGCCGGCCGCGAGCGCGCGGTCGGTGGTCTCGATCAGCGCGAGGTCCTCGTCGCGGGGCGTCCCGACGACCAGGCTGTACGCCGAGTCGGCGACCCAGCCGTCGACGCTGGCCGCGAAGTCGACGCTGAGCAGGTCGCCGTCGCGCAGCCGGTAGTCGTGGGGGAGCCCGTGCAGGACCGCGTCGTTCACCGACGTGCAGAGCACCTTGCCGAACGGCGAGGCACCGAACGACGGGTGGTAGTCGAGGTAGCACGACTCCGCGCCGCGCTCGCGGATCATCTCGTGGGCCAGGGCGTCGAGCTCGAGCAGGTTCACCCCCACGTCGGCAGCCTCGGCGAGCCGGGTGAGGACGGAGGCGACGAAGCGCCCGGCGGGGCGCATCTCCTCGATCTGGGTCGGGGTGCGGAGCTCGATCATGACCCGAGCCTAGAGAACGGCACCCCCGCGGGAAGAACCGGCGGCGCGGCGGTGTTGCGCGTCACATGACCGATCTCGCCGACCGCAGCATCGCGGCCCTCCGCGCCCACCACGACGAGCTGGCCGCGCTGGTCGCGACGCTCGACGACGACGCCCTCGCCGGCCCCTCCGGCGCCTCGGAGTGGACCGTCGCCCAGGTCCTCTCGCACCTCGGCAGCGGCGCCGAGATCAACCTCGGCTCCGTCACCGGCACGCCGACCGACAACCAGCAGGTCTGGGACCGCTGGGACGCCGCGTCCCCGCGCGAGCAGGCCGACGGCTTCGTCGAGCACGACGCCCGCCTCGTCGAGACCTTCGAGGCGTACGACGCCGACGAGCGCGCCACGCGCACGGTCGACCTGGGCTTCCTGCCCGAGCCGGTGCCGTTGGTCACCGCCCTCGGGATGCGACTGAACGAGGTGGCCGCCCACGCCTGGGACGTCACCGTCGGCATCGACCCAGCCGCGACGCTCCGTGCGGACTCGGCCGCGCTGCTCGCCGAGCACTTCTCGGGCGGGATCGGCTTCCTGCTCGGCTTCGTGGGCAAGCCCGACCGGCTGGCCGAGCCGGCCACGGTGGCCCTGGGCGACTCCGGTTACGCGGTCGTCGTCGACGACGGCGTACGCCTCGTGACGGAGGCAGGTGCACCCACCGCGACCCTGGAGGGACCGCTCGAGGCCGGCGTCCGACTCCTCAGCGGTCGCCTGAAGCCGGAGCACACCCCGGCCGGCGTCGACGTCAGCGGCAACGTCACGCTCGCCCAGCTGCGCGAGGTCTTCCCGGGCTACTGAGGCCGGAGCCCCGCGAGGCTCAGCTCGTCGGCGGCTCGGCGCCGACGACCCACATGGCGAAGAACTGCGACCCGCCGCCGTAGGCGTGCCCCAGGGCGCGCCGCGCCCCGTCGACCTGGTGCTCGCCGGCCAGCCCGCGCACCTGCAGGGCCGCCTCGGCGAAGCGCAGCATCCCGGACGCGCCGATCGGGTTCGACGACAGCACGCCGCCCGAGCAGTTCACGGGCAGCACGCCGTCGAGCGCCGTGCCCCCGGACTCGGTGAGCCGCCAGCCCTCGCCCTCGGCGGTGAAGCCGAGGTTCTCCAGCCACATCGGCTCGAACCACGAGAACGGCACGTAGATCTCGGCCGCGTCGATCTCCTCGAGCGGGTTCGTGATGCCCGCCTGCTTCCAGAGGTACGCCGCCGCGTCCCGGCCGGCCTGCGGGTTGACCTGGTCGCGCTCCGCCGCCGAGGTGGCCTCGGAGCGCATCACGGTGCCGTGGATCCACGCCGGGGCGGTGGCCCCGCGGGCGGTGTCCTCGTCCGCGATCACCAGCGCGCAGGCGCCGTCGGACGACGGGCAGGTCTCGTCGTAGCGGATCGGGTCCCACAGCATCTGCGAGGCCAGCACCGACTCGACGGTGGTGTCGGGGTTCTTGAGGTGGGCGTAGGGGTTGAGCAGGGCGTTCTGCCGGTCCTTGGCCGCGACGATCGCCCCCACGTGCGTGGGCGCCCCCGAGCGGCGGATGTAGGAGCGGACGTGCGGGGCGAAGTAGCCACCGGCGCCGGCGTGCACGGGCATGTTGAACGGCACCGGCACCGAGAGCGCCCACATCGCGTTGGACTCGGACTGCTTCTCGAAGGCCACGGTCAGCACCCGCCGGTGCACGCCCGCCTGGACGAGCGACGCCGCGACGATCGCGGTCGAGCCGCCCACCGAGCCGGCGGTGTGCACGCGGAGCAGCGGCTTGCCGGCCGCGCCGAGCGACTCCGCCAGGAACAGCTCCGGCATCATCACGCCCTCGAAGAGGTCGGGCGCCTTGCCGACCACGATCGCGTCGATGTCGTCGAGCGTCAGCCCGGCGTCCTCGAGCGCCCGGTCCATCGCCTCGCGGCACAGGCCCGCCATCGAGACGTCCTCCCGCTTGGCGCGGTGGTGCGTCTGGCCGATGCCGACCACGGCCGCCGGCTGCTTGCTCACGACTGTCCCTCCATCACGCACACGAGGTTCTGCTGCAGGGCCGGCCCGCTGGTCGCGTGGCCGAGCACCTTGGACGCGCTGCCGTCCCAGACCCGCCGGGCGGCCTCGCCGATCCGGATCAGCCCGCCGGTGAACATCGGGTTCCCCGCGAGCGGTCCGCCGGACGGGTTGAGGCGTACGTCGTCGGGCAGCCCGAGCTCGCTGCGCAGCACCAGCTCCTGGTGGCTGAACGGCGCGTGCAGCTCGGCGACCTCGAGCCCGTCGAAGTCGGCCGACCGGGCGGCCGCAGCCGCCGAGGGGGAGCGGGTCAGGTCGCGGCTTCCCATGCTGATCGGGTCGACGGAGTGCGCGATGCTCGTGATCCAGGCCGGCCGGTCGGCGACGCTGCGCGCCCGGTCGTCCGCGGCCAGCACGATCGCCGCGGCCCCGTCGGTGACCGGGGCGCAGTCGTGCTTGCGCAGCGGGTCGGCGTACATCGGCCGGGCCAGCAGCTCATCGACCGACGAGCCGCCCCGGCGCACGGCGTACTCGTTCTTCTCGGCGTCCGTCAGCGAGCGGTTGACCACCTCGGCCATCGCGCGCTCGTCCCAGAGCGCGGCGTCGATGCCGGCGCGGGCCTGCAGGCCGGCCAGGGACACGGTGTCGGGCCACAGCGGCGTCATGTTGTAGGGGTCCAGCTGCAGCGCGAGCGTCCGGCGCAGCACGCCGGCCGACGACTTGCCGAAGCCGTAGACCAGCGCGGTGTCGACCTCGCCCGTCTGGATCTTCAGCCAGGCCTCGTAGAGCGCCCACGCGGCGTCCATCTCCACGTGCGACTCGTTGACCGGCGGGATCACGCCGATCGCGTCGACGGCCGAGACGAACGAGAACGACCGCCCGGCGAGGTAGTCCGACGACCCGGAGCACCAGAAGCCGATGTCGTGGCGGTTCCACCCGGTCTGCTCGTAGCACTCGGCGAAGAGCGGCACGAGCAGCTCCACGCAGGTGGGGGAGCCGTCGAACTCGCTCATCTGTCGCTGGGCGAACCCGACGACGGCAACGTCTCTCATGTCACTCTCCGTTGATCGAGCTTGTCGAGATCACAGGTGCTGCTGGTAGGTCGCGAAGTCCGCGTCCGGCTCGCCGGTCGGACGGAAGTGGCTGATGTTCTCGATCGTGGTGCCCCACTCGTCGCGCGGCTTCCACACGGCCTCGACGCGCATGCCCATCCGCACCTCCTCGGCCGGGACGTCGAGGATCAGGTGGAGGAAGGCGATGTCGGCACCGTCGAGCAGGACGTACGCCGAGACGTACGGCGGCGTGATCCGCTGGCCGAGGAACGGCACGTTGACGATGCAGAAGGTCGTGACCGTGCCGACGTGGGCGAGCTCGACCTCGTCGGTCGTGGCCACGCCGTCGACCGGGCAGGCACTGCGCGGCGGCACGTAGACCTTGTGGCAGACCGGGCAGCGCTGGCCGAGGATCCTGCCCTCCAGCAGGCCGCGGTAGAACGCCGACTCCTCCGGCGACGCGGC
Source organism: Nocardioides luti (assembly GCF_014212315.1). Classification (NCBI taxonomy): domain Bacteria; kingdom Bacillati; phylum Actinomycetota; class Actinomycetes; order Propionibacteriales; family Nocardioidaceae; genus Nocardioides; species Nocardioides luti. The sequence goes on along the minus strand of NZ_JACKXE010000001.1, from coordinate 338,875 downwards.
GTAGAGGTAGTCGAGGGAGACGGGGGTGGTGAGGGTGGTGACGGGTTCGTGGTTTCGAGACGGTTGCTGCGCAACCTCCTCAACCACCGACTCGCTGGTTGAGGAAGGCGCCCTGGCGCCTGTCTCGAAACCACCGTCCGGCTCAAAGCACGCGATGTCGGTGATCGCGCCGACCCGCTCCTCGGCCCAGCGCACCCGCACCCGCATGCCCGTCGAGACGTCGGCGGGGGAGGCGACGTCGAGCGCGTGCAGCAACGGGACGTCGGCCCCGTCGAGGGTGACCAGCGCGAAGGCGAAGGGGCGGTCCAGGGGCTGGCCCTTGACCGGCTCCGGCACCCAGGACCACGACGTGACCGTCCCGGTGGCCGCGACCTCGACGAAGTCGTCGGTGGCGGCGTGCGTCACGGGGTCGTACTCCGGCGGCGGCACGACCACCCGGCCGTCCGAGGTCCGGGCCCCGACCAAGCGGCCGTCGCGGAGCCCTCCGAGGAAGCGGCCCAGGACCGGTCCGACCGAGCGGGTGTAGTCGAAGGCCACCGTCACCGGGGCCGAGAGGGTGCGGGACATGGCACGAAAGTAGAACACGTTCTACCCTGCTGGCAAGCGGCCGACGGGGCTTCTGAGAGGGTGGCGACATGAAACTGGGACTGCAGCTGGGGTACTGGGGCGCGCAGCCGCCCGCCGGGGTCGGCGAGCTCGTCGCGGCCGCCGAGGAGTCGGGCTTCGACGCGATCTTCACCGCCGAGGCGTGGGGCTCCGACGCCTTCACGCCGCTGGCCTGGTGGGGCCGCGAGACGTCGCGGGTCCGGCTGGGGACGTCGATCGTCCAGATGTCCGGCCGCGCCCCCACCTCGATCGCGATGCACGCCCTCACCCTCGACCACCTCAGCGGCGGCCGGGTGGTCCTCGGCATGGGCGTGAGCGGCCCGCAGGTCGTGGAGGGGTGGTACGGCCAGCCGTTCAGCAAGCCGCTCGCCCGGACCCGCGAGGTCGTCGACATCATCCGCCAGGTCCTCGCCCGCGAGGAGAAGGTCACGAACGACGGGCCGCACTACCCGCTGCCGTACGTCGGTGAGGGCGCCGTCGGGCTCGGCAAGCCGCTCAAGCCGATCGTGCACCCGCTGCGGTCCGACATCCCGATCTGGCTCGGGGCCGAGGGCCCCAAGAACGTCGCCCAGACGGCCGAGATCGCCGACGGCTGGATCCCGATCTTCTACACGCCGAAGTCGGCGGGGATGTACCAGCCCTGGCTCGACGAGGGTTTTGCCCGCCCGGGCGCCCGCCGCACGCGCGACGACTTCGAGATCGCGGCGACCTGCCACGTGCAGGTCGTCGCCGACGCCGACGAGAAGGCCGCCGTCATCGACGCGATGAAGCCGGTCGTCTCGCTCTACATGGGCGGCATGGGCGCCAAGGAGCAGAACTTCCACAAGCAGGTCTTCGAGCGGATGGGCTACGCCGAACTATCCGACGAGGTGCAGCGCCTCTACCTCGACGGGAAGAAGGACGAGGCGACCGCGCTCATCCCCGACGAGCTGGTCGACGACATGCACATCATCGGCACCGAGGCCGAGGTGCGCGACCGGGCCGCGGCGTGGGAGGCGACCGGGGTGACGACGCTGCTGCTCAGCTGCCGCAGCGCCGACGAGGTGCGCCGGATCGCCGAGGTCCTCGCCTGATGCCGACGGACCCGACGTACGGCGTCATCGGCGTCGGCGCTCTCGCGGCGGCGATCGTCACCGGTCTGTGCGAGGGGGTCGAGGACGCGCCCCAGGTGCTCCTCTCGCCGCGGGGGCGCGCCCACGCCGAGGCGCTCGCGGCCCGCTTCCCGACCGTGCGGGTCGCGGCCGACAACCAGGCCGTGGTCGACGGCGCCGGCACCGTGCTCGTCGCCGTGCTGCCGCAGCAGGCCGAGGCGGTGCTGGGCGACCTGACCTTCGGCACCCACCACCTGGTGGTGAGCCTGGTCGCCGGGGTGCCGCTGGCCGACCTGGCCCGCTGGGCCACGCCCGCCGGCGAGGTCGTCCGGGCGAACCCGCTCCCGTCCGCCGCCGCCCGCGAGGGCATGACGACGGTGCATCCTCCGGTGCCGGCGGTGACCGACCTGTTCGCCCGGGTCGGGCGGGTGCTCCCGGTCGCCGAGGAGACGGCGTACGACGCGCTGTCGGCCGCGTCCGCCACGGTCGCGGCGCACTACGCCTACCTCGACGCGATCGCCGGGTGGCTGGCGACCCAGGGGGTCGACGGGCCCGAGGCCCGGGGCTACGTGGCGGCCGTCTTCTCGGGGGTCGCCGACACGCTGCGGACCGGCGACGGCGGCCCGCCCGACCTCGCCGGGCTGACCGCCGAGGTGGCGACGCCCGGCGGGCTCAACGAGCAGCTCACGGCGGACCTGCGGGCGGCCGGCGTCTACGACGCGGTCGACCGGGCGCTGTCGGCCGTCCTCGCGCGCACCGTTGCCCCGAACTGAAACACGTTCTAGTCTCGGCGGCATGACGGACTCCTCCGACCAGCTGCGCCTCGGGACCCACAACGGCCACCTGATGGCGGCGGCGCTGAAGCGCCACCGCGACAAGCCGGTGATGTTCCTGGGCGACACGACGCTGACGGGCGGGGAGACCGCCGCCCGGGTCAGCCAGTTCGTGCAGGCCTTCGAGTCGCTGGGCGCCGGCCGGGGGACCGCCGGCGCGCTGCTCGCGCTGAACCGCCCCGAGGTGCTGTTCATCATCGGGGCCGGCCAGACGCAGGGCTACCGGCGTACCTCCCTGCACCCGCTCGGCTCGCTCGACGACCACGCCTACGTCATCAACGACGCCGAGATCACCACACTGACGATCGACCCGGTGCCGATGTTCGTCGAGCGGGCGCTCGGCCTGCTCGAGCGGTGCCCCAAGCTCGAGAAGGTGCTGACGATCGGGCCGGTGCCCGACGAGCTCAGCCACGTCGGCCACGACCTGGCGGCAGCGGCCGCGTCGTTCGAGCCACGACCCCTCGAGGTCGTCACCCTCGAGCCCGACCACATCGTCTCGATCACCTACACCGGCGGCACGACCGGCAAGCCGAAGGGCGTGATCGGCACGGCCCGGGCCATGGCGACGATGACCCAGGTGCAGATGGCCGAGTGGGAGTGGCCCGAGTCGCCGACCTTCCTCATGTGCACGCCGCTGTCGCACGCGGGCGCGGCGTTCTTCGTGCCGACCGTGATCAAGGGCGGCTCGCTGGTCGTGCTGCCGCGCTTCGACCCGGCCGAGGTGCTGCGCACCATCGAGGAGCGACGGATCACCGCGACCATGCTGGTGCCGTCGATGCTCTACGCGCTGATGGACCACCCGGACTCGCGCACCCGGGACCTGTCGTCGCTGGAGACCGTCTACTACGGCGCGTCCGCGATCAACCCGGTGCGGCTGCGCGAGGCGATCGACCGCTTCGGCCCGATCTTCGCGCAGTACTACGGCCAGTCCGAGGCGCCGATGGTGATCTCCTACCTCCCCAAGGGCGACCACGACGAGAAGCGGCTGGCCTCGTGCGGGCGCCCGTCGGCGTTCCTGCGTACGGCGCTGCTCGGCGAGGACGGTCGCCCCGTCGCGGTCGGCGAGCCCGGCGAGATCTGCGTCGCCGGGCCGCTGCTGGCGGGTGGCTACTGGAACCTGCCCGACGAGACGGCCGAGACCTTCCGCGACGGCTGGATGCACACCGGCGACGTCGCCCGCGAGGACGAGGACGGCTTCTGGTTCATCGTCGACCGGACCAAGGACATGATCGTCACGGGCGGCTTCAACGTCTTCCCGCGCGAGGTCGAGGACGTCGTCGCCGAGCACCCGGCGGTCGCCCAGGTCGGCGTGATCGGCACCCCGCACGAGAAGTTCGGCGAGGCGGTCACGGCGATCGTGGTGCTGCGCGAGGACGCCGCACGCGACGAGGAGTCGGTCGCGACGATGACCGCCGAGATCCAGGCGATGGTCAAGGAGCGCAAGGGGGCGGTGCAGTCGCCCAAGCAGGTGATCGTCGCGGACGCGCTGCCGCTCACCGGACTCGGCAAGCCGGACAAGAAGGCGCTGCGGGCGGCGTACTGGACGGGGGACCGTGCCGTCGGCTGAGCCTCGAAGCAGGTACGCCGACCTCACGAGGGCCGAGCTGGCCGTCCTGCTGCCCGAGCTGCTCCTCGTCGGGCAGCTCATCGACCGCTCCGGCATGGCGTTCGTGATCGGCCGGCTGGGGCGCGAGGAGATGGCGCAGGTCGCCATCGAGGAGTGGAGCGCGGCGAGCCCGGTCTACACCCGCCGGATGCAGGAGGCGCTGGGCTTCGCCGCCCCGCCGGACGAGCCCGGTGACGTGGTCACGATCTTCAAGGGCCTGCAGCTCGACATCGGGGCGCCGCCCCAGTTCATGGACTTCCGCTACACCGTGCACGACCCGTGGCACGGCGAGTTCCACCTCGACCACTGCGGCGCGCTGATGGACGTCGAGCCGATGGGGGAGGACTACGTCCGCTCGATGTGCCACGACATCGAGGACCCGACCTTCGACGCCACGGCCGTCGCGACCAACCCGCGCGCGCAGGTGCGGCCGATCCACCGGCCGCCGCGCTCGCCGGCCGGCCGGACGCCGCACTGCGCCTGGACGGTCGTCATCGACGACGCCCACCCCGTGGTCACCGAGTCCGCCGGCTGCACCGCGCTGCGGTCCTCCCGGGCGGCGACGACCGTGCTGGAGCCGATCCCCGCCGCCGGTCCGGACGAGGGGGCCACCGACTACGCCGGGCCGCTGTTGTCCGACCTGGACTTCGGTGCCTTCTCGCACGGCGCCCTGGTCCGGCTGGCCGACGAGGTCTGCCTGCAGATGCACCTGCTCGACCTGGGCTTCGTCCGCGCCGTGCATCGGCGGCTGCCGCCCGACGAGGCGCGGGACCTGTGCCGCCAGCAGCTCGTCGGCATCGCGGGGATCGCCGCCGAGCGGCTGCACCGGGCGCTGGGCCTGACCCGCGACGTCGCGGGCGCCCTGCGGACGCTCGCGCTGCACCCGGTGCTCAACCCGGCGGCGTACGTCTCGGTGGAGGTGGGGGACAGCCTCACCGTCGCGTCGTCCCCGGCCCACGAGGACGACGGCTGGCTCGGCCTCTGCGGTCCGGGCGAGGTCGCGCCGCTGCAGGCCGTCGTCCGCGCCGTCGACCCCCACCTCGACGTCGAGGTCACCGGCACCGCCACGGACTGGACCGCCCACGTCGTACGCCGGGACGAGCCTGCCCGGGAGGCGGACGCCGTGGCGGTGACCCGGTTCAGCACGGGCGCCGGCTTCGCGTTCGAGCCCCGGCGCTCGCTCCCGATCACCCCGGTCTGACGACCGGCCGGCGCGTCAGGTGCCGGTGAACTGCGGCGCGCGCTTCTCGAGGAACGCGCGCGGCCCCTCCTTGGCGTCGTTGGAGGCGAAGACCGCGGCGCCCACGCGGGCGTCGTCGGCCCAGCACTCGTCCTCGTGCCGGCCCTCGGAGTCGCGCATCGTCTTGAGGATCGCCTGCACCGCGAGCGGGCCGTTGGCGGCGATCAGGTCGGCGATCTCGTGCGCCTTGGCCAGCGCCTGGCCGTCCGGGACGACGTGCCCGATGAGCCCGACCTCCTTGGCCTCCGGTGCCTTCATCGTGCGCCCGGTCAGGAGCAGCTCGGCCGCCACGGTGTAGGGGAGCTGGCGGATCAGGCGCACCGCCGAGCCGCCCATGGGGTAGAGGCTCCAGCGGGCCTCGGCGACCCCGAACTTCGCGGACTCGCCGGCCACGCGGATGTCGGTGCCCTGGAGGATCTCCGTGCCGCCGGCGACCGCCGGGCCCTCGACCGCGGCGATCAGCGGCTTGGTCAGGCGGAAGCCTTTCAGCAGCGACTTGATGACCGACGGGTCGAACTCGCCCGACTCGAAGCTCTCCGACGGCGGGCGGGAGTCCATCGCCTTGAGGTCCGCGCCCGCGCAGAAGTAGCCGCCGGCGCCGGTGAGGATGCAGACCCGGATCGAGTCGTCCTCGTTCACCCGGTCCCAGGCGTCCGACATGATCGCGAGCATCTCCCCGGACAGCGCGTTGCGCGCCTCGGGACGGTTCATCGTGACGATCAGCTTGTGGCCGTCCTGCTCCACCAGGCAGTGGGGCTCCTGGGGCGGGGCGGGGGCGGGCGCGGCCGTCTCGGAGTCGCTCATGAGCGTGAGCCTAGCCAAAAACAAGAACGTGTTCTAGTCTCGCCGCGTGGCCCACAACATCGCCGATCTCTTCGAGCACGCTGTCGACGCCGCCCCGGACAACCTCGCCCTGAAGGTCGGGGACCGGGCCGTGACCTACGCCGAGCTCGAGGCCGATGCCAACCGTCTGGCGCACCACCTGACCAGCCAGGGCGTCGGCCCCGGCGACCACGTGGGCATCTTCGCCAAGAACAGCATCGAGCACGTCGTGGCGGTGCTCGCGGTGGTCAAGATCCGTGCGGTCAACATCAACGTGAACTACCGCTACGTCGAGGGCGAGCTGAACTACCTCTTCGAGAACGCCGACATCGTGGCGCTGGTCCACGAGCGCAGCTACGCGCCGCTGGTGGCGGCCTGCTGGCCGAAGCACGAGAAGCTCCGCGTCGCGGTGGTGATGCCCGACGTGCTCGAGCCGGACAACCAGGCCGACGTGTCGTCGTACGGCGGGGTCCTGTGGGACGACGCCCTCGGCGCCCAGAGCCCCGAGCGCGGCTTCGGCGAGCGCAGCCCCGACGACCTCCACATCATCTACACCGGTGGCACGACCGGCTTCCCGAAGGGCGTCATGTGGCGCCACGAGGACTTCTGGAGGGTGCTCGGCGGCGGCATCGACTTCTACACCGGCACCCCGTTGGAGGAGTACGACCAGTCGAAGCAGGCGAACGACCCGCGGATGGTCACCTTCCCGCTCAGCCCGCTCATGCACGGCGGCGCGCAGGCCGGGCTGCTGATGCACCTCTTCGCCGGGCACCTCACGGTCCTCGAGCCGAAGTTCGACCCGGTCCGCACGTGGGAGATCATCGACCGCGAGGGCGTCCAGCTGATCTTCATGACCGGCGACGCGATGGCCCGCCCGCTGATCGAGGCCTACGAGGCGGCCGGCACCTTCTCCGGCGCGAGCCTGTTCGCGGTCTCCAGCAGCGCCGCGATCTTCAGCCGTGCGATCAAGGAGCGCTGGATGGCGGCGTTCCCGAACGCGATCTTCACCGACTCGATCGGCGCCTCCGAGACCGGCTTCCAGGGCATGGGCATGCAGGAGAAGGGCAACATCAGCAGCGACGGCCCGGTGGTCGCGCTCGGCCCGGCCAGCGTGGTCATCGACGAGGACAACCGGGTGCTCGACCTCGCGACCAGCGTCGGCAAGGTCGGCCGCCTCGGCCGCGGCGGCTCGGTCCCCGTCGGCTACTACAAGGACCCGGCCAAGTCCGCCGCCACCTTCCTCGAGATCGACGGCAAGCGGTACTCCGTCCCCGGCGACTTCGCCCGCGTCGAGGAGGACGGCAAGGTCACGATGCTCGGCCGCGGCTCCAACTGCGTGAACACCGGCGGCGAGAAGGTCTACCCCGAAGAGGTGGAGATGGCCATCAAGGGCCACCCCGCGGTGTACGACGTGCTCGTGGTCGGCGTCCCCGACGACACCTTCGGCCAGGCGGTGGCCGCGGTCGTCGAGCTGCGCGAGGGCGCGACCCTCGAGCTCGACGAGCTGCGCACCTACCTGCGCGCCCACCTGTCCGGCTACAAGCTGCCCCGCGCGCTGACCCTGGTCGACCGGGTGCCGCGCAACGCCACCGGCAAGGCGCAGTACCCCCAGGCGAAGGAGATGGCCCTTGCGCACGCCGCTGTGTGAGCAGTTCGGGATCGACCACCCGATCTTCGCGTTCACCCCCTCCGAGCACGTCGCGGCGGCGGTGTCGCGGGCCGGCGGACTCGGCGTCCTCGGCTGCGTCCGCTTCAACGACACCGAGGAGCTCGAGCGGGTCCTGACCTGGCTCGACGACAACACGGACGGCAAGCCGTACGGCGTGGACATCGTCATGCCGATGAAGATCCCGACCGAGGGCACCTCGATCGACCTCAAGGCGATGATCCCGCCGGACCACGTGAGCTTCGTGGAGCAGACGCTGCTGAAGCTGGGCGTCCCGCCGCTGCCCGAGGGGGAGGGCCGCGAGGGCGTGCTCGGCTGGCTGCACTCCGTGGCCCGCTCGCACCTCGACGTGGCGCTGCAGCACCGACCGGTGCTGATCGCCAACGCCCTCGGCTCGCCGCCCAAGGACATCATCGACACCTGCCACGAGCACGGCATCCAGGTCGCCGCCCTGGCCGGCGCGGCCAAGCACGCGCTGAGCCACGTCGCCAACGGCGTGGACATCATCATCGCCCAGGGCTACGAGGCCGGCGGCCACACCGGCGAGGTCGCCAGCATGGTCCTCACCCCCGACATCGTCGACGCCGTCGGTCCGGACGTGCCCGTCCTCGGTGCCGGCGGGATCGGCTCCGGCCGCCAGGTGGCGGCCTCGCTCGCGCTCGGCGCCCAGGGCGTGTGGACCGGCTCGATCTGGCTCGGCACGGAGGAGTACCGCGGCCTCGGCTCCAACTCCGAGGCCTGGGAGACCGCCTTCACCCGCGCGACCAGCAGCGACACGGTGCGCACCCGGGTCTACACCGGGAAGCCGGCCCGCCTGCTCAAGACGAAGTGGACCGAGGCCTGGGCGGAGGACGGCGCCCCGTCGCCGCTGCCGATGCCGCTGCAGAACCTCCTCGTGGCCGAGGCGCACAACCGGATCAGCGCCAGCAACGACCCCGACGTGATCTCGATGCCGGTCGGCCAGATCGTCGGGCGGATGAACGCCGTCCGGCCCGTCGCCGAGGTCGTGGCCGAGCTCGTCTCGGGCTTCGAGGACGCGGTCGCCCGGTTGGACGAGATCCGGGGCTGAACAGCCCGTCAGGTGGGTACCGTCACACCAGTCGAGTCTCTGGAGAGCACATGGTCATCCGCGCGCGTCGTCGTACCCCCGCCCTGCGTCGCCTGGGGGTCGCCTCCGCGGCGCTCGCGGTGGCGCTGACCGGCCTGGCCGTCTCAGACGTGCTGTCCGCCACCGGCTCGTCCTTCCCCGCGGCGACGCCGCAGGCCGACTGCGGGCCGGGTGCCCGACCGGAGACCGACATCCAGGGGCGCGTCCCGCAGAAGGACTACGACGACGGGCGGATCAAGAAGGACTACCGCTGCAACACCGAGCGGGTCGCCCACCAGGGCAAGACCGGTGGCTTCAAGGTGCTGCGCTACCGCGACCGCCAGGGGCACGTCTGCGCCTACTACGACTCGACGCTGCTGTTCCCGAAGGACGTCGTCTTCAACGCCGGCACCGGCCTCGGCGTGATCGTGCTCGACATGGACCACCCGCGGCACCCGAAGCAGACCGCGACGCTGACCACGGCGGCCATGGACACCCCGCACGAGTCGGTGCTGCTCAACAAGAAGCGCGGCCTGCTCGGCGCGGTCTCCGGCAACCCCGCGACGCTGCCCGGCCTCCTCGACCTCTACGACGTGAAGACCGACTGCCGGCACCCGGCGCTGCTGTCCTCGACGCCTGGCCCCGTCCTCGGCCACGAGAGCGGCTTCGCGCCCGACGGCAAGACGTTCTACGCCTCCAGCACCGGCGGCCAGACGCTGGTCGCCCTCGACGTCAGCGACCCGACCGTGCCCGTCCCGGTCTTCGAGCAGGTCGGCGTGAACTACCACGGCATGCGGCTCTCGGCCGACGGCCGGACGTTGTACGTCGCCAACATCGGCAACGACCAGTCCCAGGGCGCGAAGTTCTCCACCGGCGGCCTGCGGATCCTCGACGTGAGCGAGATCCAGGACCGCGTGCCCAACCCCCAGGTCCACGTGATCAAGGACCTCACCTGGCCCGAGCACTCGATCCCGCAGGTCCCGGAGCCGTTCACCCGCGGCGGTCGCAGCTACCTCCTCGAGGTCGACGAGTACGCCAACTACGACTTCACCCAGGCGGACCAGTCAAAGGCGGGCGTCGGCGCCGCCCGGATCATCGACATCACGAACCCCAAGAAGGCGCACGTGGTCTCGAACCTGCGCCTCGCGGTGCACCAGCCCGCCGCCCGTGCCGGTGCGCAGAAGAACGACCCCGGCGCGAACCTCCCGGTCCAGGGGTACGCCGGCCACTACTGCTCGGTGCCCACCCGCGACAACCCGAAGATCGTCGCCTGCTCGATGATCCTGTCGGGGCTGCGGCTCTTCGACATCACCGACCTGAAGCACCCGGTCGAGGCCGGCTACTACAACAAGGTGCTGCCCTCCAGCCGGCCCGACAACCCCACCGCCATGGGGGCCTTCGCCATGTCGCAGCCCGCGTGGGACGTGAAGCGGAAGTCGGTGTGGTACTCCGACGGCAACTCGGGCTTCTACGTCGTCAAGCTGGTCAACGGGCTGGGGAAGCTGCTGCGCTGACGGGTCCACGGACATGACGCGCGGTGGCGGTGTACGTCGGCTGACGGCTGCCGACCTCGATTGGGTCACCCTCCTCGCGTCGCACCGCCGTGAGTCGCTGGTGCCGCACGCGCCACGGTTCTGGGCTCCAGCGGCTGAGGCGAAGGCCCGGCACCGGGACTTCCTCGGGCACCTGATCGACTCGCCGGACGTGGTCGCGGTTCGCACGGACCACGCCTTCCTGATCGCGCTGTCCCGGGGAGGGACGTGGCTGGTGGACGACGCAGCGGCGGGCGAGGCCGATGGCGACCTGTGGGCAACGGAGGGCGTGGACCTGTTGCGCCACGCGCTGCACCTGGGTGGGTGTCTGCGGTTCGTCGTGCCGGTGTTCGAGACTGCGCGGATGGCCGCCGCCGAGCAGGTCGGCCTCGTGCCGGTGGAGCTCTGGTGGCACCGCGACCTCGACCGGGCCGAGGCGGCGCCGGCAGCCGAGGACGTGGACCTGGCCGTGAGGGTCCCCGGCGCCGCGGGCCGGCTCGTCGCCGCGCCCCCGGTCTACGACCCCGGCGGACCGGTGCTGCTCGTGACGGAGGTCGAGTCCCCGGATGCGCTGACCCGGATCGAGTCCGCGGCCGCGGCCCGTGGGGCGGGCGTGTCGGTGGTGAGCCAGGACCCGGGCGACGAGACGCTCCGGGGCATGCTGGGCGCGGCCGGCTACGTGCTCACGACGGCCTTCTGCGAGCGGCCTTGAGCCGTCGCCGCTCGCGCGCTGCCGTCAGGCGCTCGCGAGATCGCGGATCCGGACCGCGGGCAGCCGGCCGCCGGAGGTCGGCATCGGCTGCGCGGGCGCGCGCGACCGGTGCACGTGCCCGGTGGGGGTGGTGATCTCGACCGTGTGCTGCTCGTGGGGCTCGGACACGGTCCGATGTCGCCAGCCGGCGGCCTCCTTGGCGTAGTTGCACGCCTCGCACAGGCCCTGGCTGTTGACCCGGTCGGTGGGGCCGCCGCGACGGCGCGGTCGGGGGTGGTCGGTGTGCCGGACGGGAGCGTCGCACCAGGGGGTGCGGCAGAACTGGTCGCGGATCCGGACGAAGTCCCTGAGGCCGGCGGGGAAGCGGCGTGCCCGGGAGTCCATGGCCAGCAGGCTGCCGGTCTCGGGGCACGCGAACAGGCGGCGGACGGTCGAGCGGACGTCGGGGCTCGCGGCGACCAGGCGCCGAGCGATCGACGCCGGGACCGGGCCGACGCCGTCGACGTGGGCGGGGGAGTCGTCGTCGCCCAGCAGGGCCTCGGCGCTGATCACGATCCCGACGGCGACGGGGGTCGCGACGGCGGTGACCTGGTTGGTCAGGCGGGCCACGAACGTGTCGGCCATGACCTGGCCGCGGGTGCGGTCGTCCCCGGCGGCGCGGGCCCGGTCGGCGGCCTCGGCGAGCGAGGACTGGACGGCGGCGAGCTGCCAGTCGGCCACGACCGCGCTGATCTGGGCGGTGCCGTCGCGCAGCAGCCGGCCCGTGACCCGGCGACCGCGCAGGGCCCGGGCGCGGCGGCGGCGCACGGCATCCTCGTCGCACTCCTGCGCGATCCCGCGGACGCAGCGCCGCAGCTCGTCCAGCCCCAGGCCCTCCCACGGGTCGTCGCACCGGTCCGCCAGCAGGCCGTCGGCGTGGCGACGATCGGTGAGCGCAAGGTCCTGCGTCTCCTCGGCGACGACCAGCGCCGCCTCCTCGGAGAGGTCTCCCCGCTCCAGGGCCGCCAGCGTCTCCGGCAGGTCGCCGAGTGCGACGGCCAGCGCGAGGTGGCGCCGGCCACGGTGCGGGCTCTCGCGCCGCGCCAGCGCGACAGCGGACGCCAGCCCGGCGGCGCTGTGCGGGTCGCGGTGGCCGGGGAGGGGAGCCGACCCGGACATGCGAGCCGCCGTCGAGCGCGCCGCGCGGCGGACGTCCAGGTCCGCGGTGATCCGCGCCTGGGCGGCGGCGCAGGCGGACTTCACCCGCTCCAGCGCCTCGAGCTGGTCGATGCCGTCGCGCTCGCTGTCCACCCGCACCTGCGACAGCCCGTCGAGCAGGCGCGCGAGCTCGGCCACCGACGGCGCGGGGCCGGGCGACGGAGGGGCGGACGCGGGTTCGAACATGCTGTCGATTCTAGGTTCGACCCGGCTCCCGGTCAGCGCCTGTGGATGACAAGTGGGCCGTTGGTTCTCGACCTGTCTGCGGCGCCTCAGCCGCGTGCCGACCCCGCCTCGTCGGCGTCGCCCTCCAGGTCGCCGAGCGCCGACGCGAGCTCGGCCAGCGTCTTCCCGAGCGCCCAGCCGCGCCCACGCGCCTAGCTCGCGTCGTCGACGTCGAGGCGCTCGCGGAACACCCGGCGGCCGGCGGCGTCGAGCAGCGTCCAGGCGACCGCCAGGTCGCACGAAGGGTCGCCGACCCCGCAGGTCCCGAAGTCGATCACCGCGGCGAGTCGCCCGTCCCAGGCCGCTGACGCCGATGCCGTGTCGACGGCACGCAGCGCGGCAGCGTTCGCCATCCGACAGACACGCGGCCGCCTCCGGGTCTAGCGTCCCTCCATGGGACTCGCCGCCGACCTGCAGTACCGCCACCACCGGCCCAACCCGTTCCAGCGGGTGATGCAGGCCTTCGCCTCGTCGAAGCCGGGAGCCTGGCTCTTCTCGAAGACGCTGCGCCACCTCGACCGGGCGCTGCTCCGGGTGACCAAGGGGCGTGCCACCGTCCCGCAGCTGCTGGCCGGGCTCCCGGTCGTCACGGTGACCACCACCGGTCGCAAGAGCGGGCAGGCGCGAACGACGCCGCTCATCAGCATCCCCATCGGCGACACCTTGGCGCTGCTGGGCACCAACTTCGGCCAGCAGCACACCCCGGCGTGGGTCTACAACCTCGAGGCCGACCCGCACCTGACGATCGTCCACGACCGGATCACGCAGGCCGCCGTCGCCCGGCCCGCGAGCGAGGCGGAGCGCGCCGAGGTGATGGCGAACTCGGCCGGCGTGTACGGCGGCTACCTGAAGTACCAGCAGCGCATCACCGGCCGCGACGTCCGCATCTTCGTCCTCGACCCGGCCTGAGCCGGCCTGAGCCGGCCTGAGCCGGCCTGAGCCCGGGACCAGCGCCCCTCAGAACCCCAACCAGCGCCCGTCGAACATCACGGTGTGGTGATCGTCCAGGGGGATCGGGTCCGACAGGTCCTCGCAGCGCCCTCCGGGCCGCAGGTCGCACGCGACGAGCGTCGCGGACCGGCCCAGGGACACCGCGCCCCGCGCGCGCCCGGCGGCACCCCAGACCCGGTGGTCGTCGAGCCAGCCGGCGATGGCGAACCGGTTGCGGTCGCCCCCGAGGGCGACGTCGAGCGGTCCGCCGTCCCCGGTCCGCGCCACCGGGCGGAAGCGCAGGTTCATGAGGTTCCGGAGGGCGACCGTGCCGTCGGGGGAGATCTCCCCGCCGAGCCCGGTGCGGATCTGCCGTCCCTGCCCGGGCGGCGGCAGCACCGCCGCCGGGACCCGGCCGGACCCCGTGCCACGACGCTGCACGGTCACGTCCGAACCGTCGAGCGGGATCCGGAAGACGGAGTCGTCGACGCCCTGGGAGTACGCCGCCTCGTGGTCGAACCCGAGGAAGAACGGCTCCGCGTCCTCGTAGAGGTCGGCCAGGTCGTCCTTCGCGTCTCCCATGCCCGAGTCGTCGCGGACGGTCTCGCGCCCGGTCTCGAGGTCGTAGACGACGGTCGAGGCGGGGGCGGTCGAGAAGTCCAGGAACCCGATGTACCGCCCGTCGGGCGAGAGCACCGGGCTCGTGAAGCGGAGCCGCTCCACCACCCGCTTCTCGCGGTCGAGGTCGGTGAACCAGAGCGACCCGTGGCTGACGTAGTAGATGCCGTGCGGCCCGACGACGAACTGGTCGATCCGCCGGCCGACGTCCTCGCTCCGGTCGCCGACGTGGACCGTGGAGCCCACGGCCCAGACGAGCTCGCCGGGACGGACGGTGAGGTCACCGACGGGGATCGTCGACCCGGAGGTGGCGCCCGGCGTCGCGACGTCGTCACCGCAGGCGGTGAGCAGGCCGGCCGGGCCGAGCAGTCCCAGCGCGACGACCAGCCTCACCATCCACGCGCCGCGACGCTTCCCCCGAGGTCCCATGCCGCCAGCGTAGGTCAGGCGTACGCCGTCCCGCGGGACTCACGGGTCCACAGCACGCCGTCGCCGGCGGTCGCGCCCTGCGCGATCAGCTCGCGCTTGAGCACCTTGTTGGTCGCCGTGCTGGGCAGGTCGTCGGCCAGGCGGACGAACCGCGGCCAGGCCTTGGGGGACAGGTCGGGCTGCGCCGCGAGGAACGCCTCGAGCTCGCCGGGCGTCAGTGTGGCCTCGTCCTGCAGCACGATCGCCGCCATCACCTGGTCGCCGACGGCGGCGTCCGGGACGGCGTACACCGCGACGCGGCTCAGTGCCGGCAACCGCTCCAGGATCCGCTCGATCGGCGCCGCCGCGAGGTTCTCCCCGTCGACGCGCATCCAGTCGGCGGTGCGCCCGGCGAGGTAGATCCAGCCGTCGGCGTCGCGGTAGGCGAGGTCGCCGGACCAGTACATCCCGTGCCGCATCCGCTCGTCGTTCGCGGCCGGGTCGTTGTAGTAGCCCTGGAAGTAGCCCGCCCCCTGCGTGTTCACGAGCTCGCCGACCGCGCGGTCGGCGTTGGCGAGCGCCCCGTGCTCGTCGAAGACGGCGACGTCGCACTCCGTGACGGTCTCGCTGTCGTAGACCGCGACGCCGTCGAAGCCCTTGCCGATCGACCCGGGCGGGGTGCCGTTCTCCCGGGTGATGATGACGGCCAGCTCGGTCGAGCCGAACCCGTCCATCACCTGGCAGTCGAACCGCCGGGCGAACTCGTCGATGTCCCGGTCGCCGGCCTCGTTGCCGAAGGCGACCCGCAGGGTGTTGTCGGCGTCGTCGGGCTGCTCGGGCGTCGCGAGGACGTAGGCGAGCGGTTTGCCGACGTAGTTCATGTACGTCACCCCGTAGTGCCGCACGTCGGCGACGAACCGCGACGCGGAGAACTTCGCCGGCACCATTGCCGCGCCGCTGCCGATCGCCACCGCCCAGCCGGCCACGACGGCGTTGGAGTGGAACAGCGGCATCGAGAGGTAGCAGACGTCGTCGCTCGTCATCGCGAACCGGCCGACCAGGTTGAGCCCGGAGAAGAGCACCATCAGGTGGGCCACCTGGACGGCCTTGGGGTCGCCGCTGGTGCCGGACGTGAAGATCATCATCAGCGTGTCCATCGCCTCGACCTCGCGGTGCGGGACGAGCTCCTCGACGGTGACGGGCGCGGCCACCCGCTCGGCCCACTCCGCGGAGGAGACGTCCAGGACGCGTACGCCGGCCAGGTCGAGCCCCGCGAGCAGCGGGAGGTGCTCGGCGTCGGTCACCAGCAGCTGGCACTCGGCCCGCCGGATGTCGGCGAGCAGCCCGTCACCGCGGCGGGTGGTGTTGATGCCGCACAGCACGTAGCCGCCGAGCCCGGCCGCGGCCATCGCGCGCAGCATCTCCGGGGTGTTGCCGAGCAGAGTGCCCACGTGGAGGGGTCGGTCGGGGTCGGCCAGCGCGATGAGGGCGGCCGCCTCGGTGGCGGCCTCGTCCAGGTGCTCGCGCCAGGTCCACGCCCGGTCGCCGTGGCGCAGGCCGACGGTCTCGTCGGCGGCGCGCTCGCGGAGCAGCTGCTGGACGGTCTCGGCCACGGGGATCTCCTCAGGGGTGGGGAACGGGAACGGCGTCGGCGACGCCGTCGGCGGTGAGCCGGCGCTTGAGCACCTTGTTGGTGGCGGTGCGCGGGAGCTCGTCGAGCACGCGCAGGAACCGCGGCCAGGCCTGGGGCGACAGGTCGGGCTGCGTGGCCAGGAAGGTCGCCAGGGCGTCGGCCCCGAGCGGCCGGCGCACCGTGACGGCGGCCGCGACCAGGTCGCCGACGTGGTCGGGCACGGCGTACACCGCCGCCTCCGCGACGTCCGGGTGCCGCAGCAGCACCCGCTCGATCGGGGCGGCGGCGAGGTTCTCGCCGTCGACGCGGAGCCAGTCGGCGGTGCGGCCGGCGAAGTAGAGGAAGCCGGCGGCGTCGCGGTAGGCGAGGTCGCCGGACCAGTACATCCCGCCGCGCATCCGCTCGGCCTCGGCGTCGGGGTCGCGGTAGTAGCCCGCGAACGCGCCGGCGCCGGTCGTGTTCACGATCTCGCCGGTCGCCGCCTCGGCGTTGAGCAGCCGGCCGTCCGGGCCGAACTCCGCGACGGGGACCTCCGCCCTCGTCTCCGGGTCGAGCACGGCGACGCCCTCGACGGGCCGGCCGAGGCTGCCCGGCGGCATGCCGGGCACCCGCTGCACGATGACGGCGTTCTCGGTCGAGGAGTAGGAATCCACGACCACGCAGCCGAAGCGCCGCGCGAAGTCGTCGATGTCGCGCTCGTTGGCCTCGTTGCCGAACACCAGGCGCAGCGGGTTC
Source organism: Nocardioides luti (assembly GCF_014212315.1). NCBI lineage: Bacteria > Bacillati > Actinomycetota > Actinomycetes > Propionibacteriales > Nocardioidaceae > Nocardioides > Nocardioides luti. The sequence goes on along the minus strand of NZ_JACKXE010000001.1, from coordinate 321,934 downwards.
TCGGCGTCGTCGTCCCGCTCCGGGGTGGCCAGGACGTAGGTCAGCGGCTTCCCGACGTAGGTGGCGTACGTCGCCCCGTGACGGCGCACGTCCGGCAGGAAGCCCGAGGCGCTGAAGCGGCGAGCCAGCGCCACGGTGGCGCCGGACGCGAGCGCCGGCCCCCAGCCGGCCATCACGGCGTTGGAGTGGAAGAGCGGCATCGACAGGTAGGCCACGTCGCCCGGCCCGAGCCCGAAGCGCTCGGAGAGGAACCGCCCCGGGTGCGCGACCTTCTCGTGCGTGACGTTGACGGCCTTCGGCTCGCCCGACGTGCCGGACGTGAAGATCAGCATGAGCAGGTCGTCGGCCGTGACCGACGCCTGCGGTAGCGACGCGTCCGCGTGCCGGGCCAGCAGGTCCGCCCACACGTGGGAGTCGACGCGGAGCACCGGCACGTCGAGGCGCAGGTCCTCGAGGAGGCCGGCGTACGTCGCGTCCGTCAGCACCAGCCGGGTGTCCGAGCGCCGCACGTCGGCGGCGAGCGCCGCGCCCCGCCGGGTCGTGTTGAGCCCGACGACCACCTGGCCGGACAGCGCGGCGCCGCCGAGCAGGAAGGCGAACTCGGGGACGTTGTCGAGCAGCAGCCCGACGTGCGGGGGTCCGTCGTGGGGGAGCAGCTCCGCGAGCACGGCGGCCCGCACGGCGGACGCGTGCACGACCTCGTCCCAGGTCCAGGCCGCGTCCTCGAAGAGCAGACCGGCCCCGGGGTCGCCCGCGCGCGCCAGCAGCTGCTCGCGGACGGTCCCGCTCAAGCCGGCTCCGCCGCCAGGGCCCGCCCGACGGTCAGCGCCTGCTCGGTGCCGGCGCCGTACAGGAACTCGAAGCGCTTCGCGGTCGTGAAGTAGCGGTGCGCGGTCCCGTCGAGGTCGATCCCGACGCCGCCGTGCACGTGCACGGTGGTGTGGGCCAGCCGGTGACCGGCGTCGGCGGCCCAGAGCTTGGCGGTCGCCACCTCGGTCTCGGCGGGCAGCCCCTGGCTGAGCCGCCAGGCGGCCTGCCAGAGCGTCAGGCGCTGCGCGAGCACGTCGATGAAGCCGTCCGCGAGCCGCTGCGACACCGCCTGGAAGGTCCCGATCGGGCGGCCGAACTGCTCGCGGGTCTTCGCGTACGCCGCCGTGAGGGCCAGCGCGCCCTCCGTGACGCCCAGCTGCTCGGCGGAGGCGGCCAGCACGAGCAGCTGCCGGAGCCGCTGTGCCGCGGCGCCGTCGGCCGCCCCGAGCAGGCGGTCGGGGCCGAGCACCACCGCGTCGAGGTCCAGGCGGGCGACCGCGTCGCCGTCCGAGAACCGCTGTGCGACGACGCCGACCCCGGCGTCGCCCGGCTCGACCAGGAAGACGGCCACGCCGTCCCCGGTGTCGGCCGGGACGAGGAACAGGTCGGCGTAGGTCCCGGCCGGCACGATCGACTTGCTGCCGGTGAGCGTGAAGCCGTCCTCCGCCTTGTCACCGGCGGCGGTCGCCACGGTGGTGGGACGGGCGGGGGAGAAGGAGCGGTCCTCGGCGACCGCGGCCGTCACGACGCAGCCGCCGGACGCGGCGGCCGGCAGCCAGGCCGCCTGCTGGGCCTCGGTGCCGTGCTCGGCGAGCAGCAGGGCGGCGGGCCCGTGCGCCGCCAGCGGCACCGGTGCGACCGTGCGTCCGACCTCGACCAGCACCCGGCACAGCTCGAGCAGGCCCAGGCCGGCGCCGTCGTGCTCCTCGGGCAGCGCGAGCCCCAGCAGCCCGGCCCGGCCCAGCTCGGCCCACAGGTCGCGGTCGAAGCGGTCGCCGCCGCCCTCGACGGCCCGCATCCGCTCGTGCGTGGCACGGTCCGTGAGGATCCGCGCCGCCAGCGCGGCGGCGTCGTCCTGCTCGGGGGTGAAGGTGAAGTCCATCTGCTGCCTTTCGGTGGTCGAGTGCCCGCGAGGAACGAGCGGGTGTAGCGAGACCTAGCGCTTCGCCGCGGGCAGGCCGAGGCCCACGTAGCCGATGATGTCGCGCTGGATCTCGTTGGTGCCGCCGCCGAAGGTCATCACGAGCGCCGAGCGGTGGTAGCGCTCGAGCCGACCCGCGAGGACCGCGCCCTCGGAGTCGCCGGTGATCCCGGCGTTCGGGCCGACGACCTCCATCAGAGACCGGTAGACCTCGGTGGCCAGCTCCGAGCCGTAGATCTTGGTCGCCGAGGCCTCGGCCGGCGACAACGAGACACCGGCGTCGGCGTCCGCGGCCAGCTTCCAGTTGATCAGCGACAGGGCCTCGGTGCGGGCGTGCGCGCGCCCCAGGGCGATCTGCACCCACTCCGCGTCGATCACCCGCTGGCCGTCCGGGTTCTTCGTCTCCTGCGCCCACCGTCGCACGAGCTCGATCGAGTGGGCCAGCGGCGCGGAGGAGGTCAGCGCGACCCGCTCGTGGTTCAGCTGGTTGGTCATCAGCGACCAGCCGCCGTTCAGCTCGCCGACGAGGTTCGCGGCGGGCACGCGCACGTCCTCGTAGTACGTCGCGCTGGTGCTGACGCCGGCGACCGTGTGCACGGGCGTGTAGGAGAAGCCGGGAGCATCGGCCGGGACCAGGATCATCGAGAGGCCCTTGTGGCGGGGCAGGTCGGGGTCGGTGCGGCAGGCCAGCCAGATCCAGTCGGCGTACTGGATGAGCGAGGTCCACATCTTCTGGCCGTTGATCACCCACTCGTCGCCTTCCCGCGTCGCGCGGGTCGTCAGCGAGGCGAGGTCGGTGCCCGAGCCCGGCTCGGAGTAGCCGATCGAGAAGTGCAGCTCGCCGCGGAGGATGCGGGGGAGGAAGTACTCCTTCTGCTCGTCGGTGCCGTAGCGCATGATCGTCGGCCCGACGGTGTTGAGCGTCAGGTAGGGGATCGGCACGCCGGCGACCGCGGCCGCGTCGGTGAAGATCAGCTGCTCCACCATCGAGCGGGCCTGGCCGCCGTACTCCTCGGGCCACCCGATCCCGAGCCAGCCGTCGGCGCCGAGCTGCCGGATGACCTCCTGGTAGACCCCCGCCTCGCCGAACTCCCCCTGACCGAACTGGCCGGTCGCGGCGGCGAGGCCCGCGCGCCGTTCGGGGGTGACGAGCGCCGCGAAGTACTCCCGCAGCTCCTCGCGGAGCCGGAGGTGTTCGGGGGAGAGGGCGATGTGCATGTCCGCCAGACTAGAACGTGTTCTCGTTCTGGTCCATAATGGTGCCATGAGCGAAACGCGCCAGCTCGACCACGGAACGCCCCCCACCCGCTTCGCCCGGGGCTGGCACTGCCTGGGCCTGGTGGACTCCTTCCGGGACGGGCAGCCGCACGGCATCGAGGCATTCGGCAGCAAGCTGGTCGTCTGGGCCGACACGGCCGGCGAGCTGCAGGTGCTCGACGGCTACTGCCGCCACATGGGCGGCGACCTGACCCAGGGGAGCGTCAAGGGCGACGAGATCGCCTGCCCGTTCCACGACTGGCGCTGGGGAGGCGACGGGAAGTGCAAGGCGATCCCGTACGCCCGCCGGGTGCCGCTGCGCGCCCGCACCCAGAAGTACGCCACCGCCGTGCGCAACCAGCAATTGCTGGTCTGGCACGACGTCGAGGGCAGCGCCCCCGACCACGACCTGCTGCCGCCCGAGCTCCCCGGAGTCGGCACCGACGAGTACACCCCCTGGTCGTGGGAGGTCGTGCCGATCACCGACTCCCACTGCCGCGAGCTCATCGACAACGTCGTCGACATGGCGCACTTCTACTACGTGCACTTCTCGTTCCCCACGAGCTTCCGCAACGTCTTCGAGGGGCACGTCGCGACCCAGTTCATGGAGTCGAAGGGCCGCCCCGACAAGACGGGCGGGTACGGCGGGGACGCCGAGCTGTTCCTCAAGTCCGAGGCCACCTACTACGGGCCGTCGTACATGATCAACTGGCTCGACGTGGACTACAAGGGCTTCCGGACCGAGGTCATCCTGATCAACTGCCACCTCCCGACCGGCCCGGACTCCTTCACGCTGCAGTACGGCATCACCGTCAAGAAGCCCGAGGGCATCGACGACGCGACCGCGGCGTTCATCAGCCAGAAGTACGCCGAGATGTTCGGCGGCGGCTTCCTCCAGGACGTGCACATCTGGAAGAACAAGGCCCCCGTGCAGAACCCGCTCCTCTGCGAGGAGGACGGGCCGGTCTACCAGCTGCGGCGGTGGTACGAGCAGTTCTACGTCGACGTCGCCGACGTCGCGCCCGAGATGGTCGACCGCTTCGAGTTCGAGGTCGACACGACCCTGGCCAACGAGTACTGGCAGGTGGAGGTCGCCGAGAACCTCGCGAAGCGGGCCGCGGAGGCCGGCACCTGATGGCGTCCTTCGTCCCGACCAGCCCCGGCACCGCGGAGGACCAGCGCCTCTACACCCGGGCCCGGCTGGTCGAGGTGGCCTGCCTCGACTGCCTGGCCGTCGTCGGCGTGAAGAAGAACAGCGAGCAGCACACCTCGATCCAGTGGTCCGGCGGCGCCCGGGAGCAGTGCCCCGAGCTGGCCCGTCACACGAGTCCGCGCGACGTGAAAGTAGGCTGCCCGCGCCTGCTGGCCAGCATCGAGGCCGCAGTGCGCGAGGGCCACCTCCCGATCGGCGCCGAGGACGGATACTGATGGACACCGACTCCTTCGAGCTGACGGTGGTCGACGTCGTCGAGGAGACGGCGGACGCCCACTCGATCAGCTTCGAGGTCCCGGCCGGGGCCGAGGAGCACTTCACCTACCGCCCGGGGCAGTTCCTGACCGTCGCGGTGCCGAGCGACCGGACCGGCGTGGCGGCCCGGTGCTACTCGCTGTCGAGCAGCCCCCTCGGCGACGGCCCGCTGACCATCACCGTCAAGCGGACGGCCGACGGGTACGCCTCGAACTGGATCTGCGACCACCTCCGCGAGGGCGACACCCTGCGGGTGCTGCCGCCCAGCGGCATCTTCACCCCGGCCTCGCTCGACGCCGACCTGCTGCTCCTCGCGGGCGGCTCCGGCATCACGCCGGTCCTGTCGATCACCCGGACCGCCCTGGCCCGTGGCACCGGTCGGGTCGTGCTGTTCTACGCCAACCGCGACGAGCGGTCGGTCATCTTCGCCGAGGCGCTGACCGCCCTGGCCGCGGAGCACCCCGACCGGCTGCTGGTCGTGCACTGGCTCGAGTCGGTGCAGGGGCTGCCGAGCCAGGAGCAGATGAAGGCGTTCGCGTCGGCCTACCCGACGTACGACGCCTTCGTGTGCGGGCCGCCGCCGTTCATGAAGATGACCGTGGCCGCGCTGCGCGAGCTGGAGTTCCCGCGCGAGCGCCGGCACCAGGAGAAGTTCGTCTCGCTCGGGGGCAACCCCTTCGGCGACCTGCACGACCAGGAGGTCGCCGAGCACGAGATCGAGGACGCCGAGACCGACCTGGACGAGTCCGCGGACCTCGACGCGACGGTGCCGGAGGGGCCGTCGGGACCGGTGAAGCTCGAGGTCGAGCTCGACGGCCAGGAGTACACCTTCGACGACTGGGCGCCCGGGACGAAGCTGCTCGAGCACCTGGAGGCGAAGGGGGTCAAGGCGCCGTACTCCTGCCGCGAGGGGGAGTGCTCGGCCTGCGCGGTCCGGCTGCTCGAGGGCGAGGTGGCCATGCTCCACAACGACGTCCTGGACGCCGAGGACCTCGCCGAGGGCATCCGGCTGGGCTGCCAGTCGGTCCCGGCCACGGACACCGTCAAGGTCACGTACCACTGACCGACGGCCACTGTCCGACACGTGGTCCAGCGGTCTGGACCACGTGTCCAGACCGGGTTGCGGCGGTCGTTTGTCCCCGTCCGCCCGCGGGCAACAACCGGGGACCACCACCGCCCCTCGGGAGCCCTCATGATCCTCGGCCTGACCCTCGTCGTCCTCGTCGCCACCCTCGCCTTCTGCGCCGGCTCGACCCGGCCCGCCTCCGAGGCCCGCGAGGTCCAGCGTCGCGAGCGGTACCTCCGCGACCACGCCGACCGGATCAATACCCTGGACGTCGAGCGGCACCTCGCCGACCAGCTGCCCCCGGCGCTGCTGGCCGACGTGATGGCCGGAGCCGCGGCGCTCGGGCTGCCCGCGACCACCATGTGGCGCTGGGTGGAGCGGCACGACGCCGAGCTCCTCGCGCTGTGCGTGCGTGCGGGGATGGGGCAGGGCGCCCTCGAGCGCCACCTCGCCGAGGGGACCGTCCCGGACCGGCGCTCGCTGACGCTCTTCGCCGACCTCAATTCCGGGCCGGCGCCGGTCGACGTGGTCGCCCCGGCCCCGGTGGTGCCGATCTCGGCGCAGCCGCTGACGCGACGCGAGCTGGGCCGCTTCGACGGCCTGCCGCCGATCTCGGAGCCCGGCTTCTGGCCCTACGACGGCGGCCTGCGCGCCAGCTGAGCGGGTCCGTCAGACCAGGACGTCGCGGCGCCGGAACCACCAGGCGCTCAGCACGAGCGGCGGGACGCCGTACACGACGCTGACCAGCAGGGCGTGCCAGATCGGGGCGGTGTCGACCGCGGTCCCGAGCGCGGTCTGCCAGGCGGTGAACTGGTCGGTGAGCAGCCAGCGGGTCACGCTCTCCGGGATGCTCGGCAGGAAGCCGATGATCTGGTTGGCGAAGCTGAAGACCAGCATGCCGACGATCGCGGCCCCGCTGTTGCGGGTGACGGTCGAGAGCAGGAAGCCCCAGGCGCTGACCGCCAGCAGCGGCATCGCGTAGATCGCGACCGCCAGGGCGATCCGCCCGAGCATCGCGCCCACACCGATCTCGTGGGCGCCCAGGGTGAAGCCGGTCGGCCCGAGGGGGACGCCACCGAGCGGGACCGGGTTCGCGCCGCCGGCGACCGCGCCGATGACCGTCCCGCTGACGCCGAAGAGCACGAGCAGGAGCACGACGTACGTCGCGGTGGCGCCGGCCTTGGCGCCGAGCAGGCGCAGCCGGGACGTCGAGCGGGTCAGGACCGTCTTGAGCGTCTGGTTGACGTCCTCGGCCGCGACGATGTCGCCGGCGACCAGGGCGGCGAGCAGCGGCAGCAGCACCAGCGAGGAGAAGAAGAGCGCGATGAGGGGCAGCACCAGCCCGGAGGAGTTGTAGGCGAGGGTGATGTAGACGTCCGGGTCGATCGTCTCGCCCGCGGCCGGCGGCTTGGCGGGGTTGACGGCCAGGCCGATCGCGAAGGCCAGCGGGATGAGGACGGCGACGACGAGGCCGATGAGGGTGCGGCGCTGCGCGACCAGCTTGCGCAGCTCCCAGGCGTAGGTGCTCACGCGGCGGCCGGCTCGCCGGCGGCGGGGGCCTCGGTGAGGTCGAAGAACAGCTGCTCCAGCGAGGGCGCGTCGGGCAGCATCGCCAGGATGCCGATGCCCTCCTGGCCGAGCCGCACCGTGAGCCGGGCGGCGTCGGCCGGGTCGGCGCGGACCAGCAGGCTGCCGGAGTCGTCGGTGGTCAGCTCGACGCCGTCGAGGTCCGAGCAGGTCGCGAGGGCCCGGCGAACGTCGGTGACGCTGAGCCGGTAGTCCGCGTTGCCGTGGCCGGAGCGCAGCTCGTCGAGGGTGCCGGCGAAGCGGATCCGGCCCTTCGCGATGATCGCGAGCTCGGTGCACAGCTGCTCGACCTCGCCCATCAGGTGGGAGGAGAGCAGCACCGTGAGGCCGTCGTCCGCGAGCTCGCCGATGAGGCGGCGCATGTCGCGCATCCCGCCGGGGTCCAGGCCGTTGGTCGGCTCGTCGAGCAGCAGCAGCCGGGGCCGCCGCAGGAGCGCCGCCGCGAGGCCGAGCCGCTGGCGCATCCCCTGCGAGTAGCCGCCCACCTTGTCGTTCCCGCGCCCGTCGAGCTCGACGATGCCGAGCACCTCCTCGACGCGCTCGTCGTCGCGACCGCCGTCGAGGGAGGCCAGCAGGCGGAGGTTCCGGCGCCCGGAGAGGTAGGGGTAGAACATCGGCGACTCGACGAAGCCCGCGACGCCGTCGAGCGCGCCCACGCCCTCCACCGCCGGGTTGCGGCCGAAGAGCTCGGCCGTCCCGGAGGTCGGCCGGATCAGGCCGGTCATGATGCGCAGCGAGGTCGTCTTGCCGGCGCCGTTGGGCCCGAGGTAGCCGAAGACCGCCCCGGTCGGGACGGTCAGGTCGATCCCGTCGACCGCCACGACGTGGCCGAACTCCTTGCGGAGCTCGTGGAGCCGGATGGCGGGCGGGCCCGCGAGGTCGTTCACCCACCCAGTCTGCCGAGGGGCACCTGACGGCCACCTGACCGACCGGTGGCCAGGTGGGCTACCAGCCCCGCTGGCGCCACTCCGCGAGGCTGGGCCGCTCGGCGCCGAGCGTGGAGTCGCCGCCGTGGCCGGGGTAGAACCAGGTCTCGTCGGGCAGCCGCTGGAAGATCTTGGTCTCGACGTCGTCGATCAGCTGCACGAAGGCCGCCTCGTCGCCGAAGGTGTTGCCGACGCCGCCGGGGAAGAGCGAGTCACCGGTGAACAGGTGCGGCCGGCCAGTGGCGTCGGTGTGCAGCAGGGCGATCGAGCCGGGGGTGTGGCCCGCGATCGAGATGACCTCCAGGGAGCAGTCGCCGACCGCGACGACGTCGGCCTGCTTGACGGCGCGGGTGACGGCGACGCCGGTCTGCGCGGTGATCGCGTCGGCGTCCGGGACGCCCGCCACGACCTCGGCGCCCGTCGCCTCGACGACGTCGGCCAGGGCCCGGTGGTGGTCCCAGTGCTGGTGGGTGGTGACGACGGCGGTCAGCCCGGCCTCGCCGATGAGCGGCAGCAGCCGCTCGGGCTCGGCGGCCGCGTCGATCAGCACCTGCGCCCCGCTCGTGGTGCAGGTCAGCAGGTAGCAGTTGTTCGACATCTCGGGGTCGACGGCCAGCTTGGTGATGCGCAGCGCGCCCAGGTCGCGGACGTCGGGGTCGCCCCCGGGCGTCACGTCGCCGGTGTAGGTCTCGTCCGTCGGCTCGGTCATGGTCACCAGGCTCCGATCTCCGGCAGCGTGCCGGTCTCGCTCGTCAGTCCCTCGCCGCGACCGCGGCCGGTCAGCCACCAGGCGAGGTCGGCGGCGGTGCCGGTCACGACCGGCCCGCCCTCGTCGTACGTCCACGTCCGGTCGAGGTCCGTGGGGTCGGCGGTCAGGCCGTGGGGTCCGCGGGGCCGGCTGCTCATCGCGTCCAGGACGAGCGCGGCGAAGCCGGGGGACCAGTCGGTGTGCGTCGGGCCGGCGGCGAGGTCGACGTGGTGGATCTCGACCTCGCGCAGCCTCATCTCCGGGACGGCCGCGGCCACGAACGTCGGCCCGCCGGGGACCCGCTCGACCTCGCGGTCCCAGGCGTCCTCGGGGACGCCCGCGACGGCGTCGGCGAACTCCGTGGTCGCGCCGAGGAAGCGGGTCCGCAGCTCGCTGGCGCCCAGGGCTGCCGCCTCCTCGATGTCGGCGTCTCGGCGCTCCTGGGAGGGGTACATGGGGAGGGCCTCACCGGCGGCCAGTCCACGCAGCACGGCGGCGAGGGCCTCGGCGTTGCAGGTCAGGTGCGCCAGGACGTGCAGGCGCGTCCACCCGGGCAGCAGGCTCGGACCCGGCCAGCCCTCCTCGGGCAGGGCGTCGACCGAGCGCACCAGGCGCTGGGACGCGTCGCCCAGGAGCTCGGCGGCGAGCGCGGTCCGGGTCAGGTCGGGGGCGGACATGCCGCCATCCTGCCTCACCCTTTCGGCTCACCGGTTCAGCGCTGTCGGCGGGGCGTGAGAATGTGGAGCCTGTCCGTCGGGCGGCGTGCCCCCTTGCCGCCGGCCCGTAGGATGACGAACACTTGTTCGAACGACCGGGACCGACTCCTCAAGGACTTTGATGCAGGACCAGCTGATCATCCGGGGTGCGCGCGAGCACAACCTGAAGGACGTCTCGATCGACCTCCCGCGGGACTCGCTCATCGTCTTCACGGGCCTGTCCGGGTCGGGGAAGTCCTCGCTCGCGTTCGACACGATCTTCGCCGAGGGCCAGCGCCGCTACGTCGAGTCGCTCTCGGCGTACGCCCGCCAGTTCCTGGGCCAGATGGACAAGCCGGACGTCGACTTCATCGAGGGCCTCTCGCCCGCGGTGTCGATCGACCAGAAGTCCACGTCGAAGAACCCTCGCTCGACCGTCGGCACGATCACCGAGGTCTACGACTACCTCCGCCTGCTCTACGCGCGCGCCGGGCGCCCGCACTGCCCGACCTGCGGAGCCCCGATCGAGCGGCAGACGCCGCAGCAGATCGTCGACCGCGTCCTCGCGCTCGAGGAGGGTCGCCGCTTCCAGGTGCTGGCGCCGGTGATCCGCGGCCGCAAGGGCGAGTACGTCGAGCTCTTCCGACAGCTGCAGACCCAGGGCTTCTCCCGTGCGCGCGTCAACGGCGAGACGCACACGCTCGACGACCCGCCCAAGCTGGACAAGCAGAAGAAGCACACCATCGAGGTCGTCGTCGACCGGCTCGCGGTCAAGGAGACCTCGAAGCGGCGGCTGACCGACTCGGTCGAGACCGCGCTCAACCTCGCCGGCGGCCTGGTGCTCTTCGACTTCGTCGACCTGCCGGCCAAGGACCCGGAGCGCGAGCTCAAGTTCAGCGAGAAGATGTCCTGCCCGAACGACCACACGATCGACACCGACGAGCTCGAGCCGCGGTCGTTCTCGTTCAACTCCCCGTTCGGCGCCTGCCCGGTGTGCAGCGGCCTCGGCACCCGGATGGAGGTCGACCCCGACCTGGTCGTGCCGAACCCGCAGGCCACCCTCGGCGAGGGCGCGATCCAGCCCTGGAGCCAGGCCCACGTGGCCGACTACTTCCTGCGGCTGATGGGCGCGCTCGGCGACGAGCTCGGCTTCGACCTGAACACCCCGTGGGAGAAGATCCCCGCCAAGGCGCAGAAGTCCCTCCTCGACGGCCACTCGACCAAGGTGCACGTGGTCACCCGCAACCGCTACGGCCGCGAGCGCGCCTACTACGCCGAGTTCGAGGGCGTGCGCTCCTACATCGAGCGCCGGCACCGGGAGGCCGAGTCCGACACCAGCCGCGAGCGCTTCGAGGGCTTCATGCGCGAGGTGCCCTGCCCGGCCTGCCGGGGGAGCCGGCTCAAGCCGGTCTCGATGGCGGTCACCATGGGCGGGCGCAACATCGCCGAGGTCTGCGCGATGCCGATCAACGAGACCGCCGAGTTCCTGCAGACCCTCGAGCTGACCGCGCGCGAGCGCCAGATCGGCGAGCGGGTGCTCAAGGAGATCCAGGAGCGGCTCAACTTCCTGCTCGACGTCGGGCTCGACTACCTCTCGCTCAACCGGCCGTCGGGGTCGCTGTCGGGCGGCGAGGCCCAGCGCATCCGGCTGGCCACCCAGATCGGGGCCGGCCTGGTCGGCGTCCTCTACGTGCTCGACGAGCCGTCGATCGGCCTGCACCAGCGCGACAACCACCGGCTCATTGAGACCCTGATCCGGCTCAAGGACCTCGGCAACACCCTGATCGTGGTCGAGCACGACGAGGACACCATCCGGGTTGCCGACTGGGTCGTCGACATCGGGCCGGGCGCCGGCGAGCACGGCGGCCAGGTCGTCCACAGCGGCAGCGTCGCCGACCTGCTCGCGCACCCCGACTCGCTGACCGGGCAGTACCTCTCCCACCGCCGCGAGATCCCGGTGCCGGAGATCCGTCGCCCGCGCACCAAGGACCGCGAGCTCGTGGTGCACGGCGCCAAGGAGCACAACCTGCGCAACGTCGACGTCGCGTTCCCCCTGGGGCTCTTCGTCGCCGTGACCGGGGTGTCCGGCTCCGGCAAGTCCACGCTCGTCAACGACATCCTCTACACGTCGCTGGCCAAGCAGATCTACCACGCCCGCGCCGTCCCCGGCCGGCACCAGAAGATCACCGGCCTCGAGCACGTCGACAAGGTGATCCACGTCGACCAGTCGCCGATCGGGCGCACGCCGCGGTCCAACCCGGCGACGTACACCGGCGTCTTCGACCACGTCCGCAAGCTCTTCGCGGCCACGCCCGAGGCGAAGATGCGCGGCTACCTCCAGGGCCGCTTCTCCTTCAACGTCAAGGGCGGGCGCTGCGAGGCGTGCGCCGGCGACGGCACGATCAAGATCGAGATGAACTTCCTCCCGGACGTCTACGTCCCGTGCGAGGTCTGCCACGGCGCGCGCTACAACCGCGAGACCCTCGAGGTGCACTACAAGGGCAAGACCATCGCCGAGGTCCTCGACATGCCGATCGAGGAGGCGCTCGACTTCTTCGCCGCGGTGCCCGCGATCGCGCGCCACATGCAGACCCTGGTCGAGGTCGGCCTCGGCTACGTCCGGCTCGGCCAGCCGGCCACCACGCTGTCCGGCGGCGAGGCGCAGCGCGTGAAGCTGTCCTCGGAGCTCCAGAAGCGCTCGACGGGGCGCACCGTCTACGTCCTCGACGAGCCGACCACCGGCCTGCACTTCGAGGACATCCGCAAGCTGCTGCTGGTGCTCGGCCGGCTCGTCGACCAGGGCAACACGGTGCTGGTCATCGAGCACAACCTGGACGTCATCAAGACCGCCGACTGGCTGGTCGACATGGGGCCCGAGGGCGGCTCGCGCGGCGGCATGGTGGTGGCCGAGGGCACGCCCGAGGCGGTCGCGGCCGACCCGACCAGCTACACCGGCCAGTTCCTGGCGCCGCTGCTGGAGGGCCGCGAGGCCAAGCAGCCCACCCGGAAGCTCACGGCCAAGGCGGCGCCGACCCGGATGCCGACCAAGAAGGCCGCGAAGAAGTCCGCTGCCAGCAAGCGGGCGGCCAAGCGGTAGTGGCGGCTGGCTGGGGGCGCCCCGATAGGCTCGTCCGCGTGACGACCGATGGGATCAGCCGCCGCCATGCCCTCGCCGGAGCCGCGACCGTGGGTCTCGGCCTGCCGCTCCTCGCCGCCTGCGGGGGCGGGGACTCGACCGCCTCGGACACCGCCTCGACGGCCAAGCCGTCGGCCGGTCCGCTGACGACCACCTCGGACGTCGAGGTCGGCGGCGGCGCGGTCTTCGCCGACGAGAAGGTCGTGGTCACCCAGCCCACCGAGGGCGACTTCAAGTGCTTCTCAGCGGTGTGCCCGCACCAGGGCTGCCTGGTGGCCAGCGTCGACGGCGGCACCATCAACTGCACCTGTCACGGCAGCAAGTTCTCCATCGAGGACGGCTCGGTCGAGAACGGCCCGGCCACCACGGGGCTCGACGAGGTCGCCATCACCGTCGACGGGGACTCGATCAGCGTCTCCTGACGCCACCGCACGTCACGCGGCGAGGCCCGCCGGTCGAGCCGCTCGTCGAGCAGCACCCGCGCCTCGTCGTACCTCCCCGCGCGGAGCAGGGCGGCGATCCGCGCCTCCTCGACGATCTCGCGCTGGGCGTCCGAGCCGCCGAGCCGTCGCACGGGCTCGCGCAGGCGGCCCAGGGCGTCGGCGGCGGCCGAGGAGCGCCCGGCGACCATGAGGCCCAGTGCGTGGGCCAGCGGCGCGACGACCTCGCGCTGCGTCGCGTGGGGGTGCCCCTCGGCGTGGGTTGCCAGACGACGCAGGGCGGGGCCGTCGTCCAGCGCCAGCAGCGTGACCGCGGCGTGCATCGCGAGGAAGGGCGTGGCCGGCGCCTCGAGCACCCCACGACCGGCCACCGCGGCGACCTCGCGGATGTCGGGCACGTCGCCCGCGTCGGGGGTCAGCGCCCAGCGGAAGAGCAGCGAGCCGCTGTCGACCAGCGCGCGGCAGCCGAGGCCGCGCTCGGGCCGCAGCTGGGCGTCGTAGCGCCGGCGTACGGCGTCGAGGTCGCCCAGCGAGAGCTCGTGCAGCGCCGCGTGCCACGAGAAGTGGCTGATGCTGTCGATGCCGGCACCGTCGCCGGTCACCCAGGCGTCCATCCAGGCGAGCCCGGTCGCGTGGTCGCCGGTCTCGTAGTGCGCGTGGGCGCGGGCGTGCGCCGAGTGGCCCGCCCCGGGCTCCTGCGCCAGGGAGCGGCAGGAGAGCTCCATCGCCTCGTCGAAGCGACCCTGCTCCTGCCGCACGAAGGCCAGCAGGCCGCTGAACCACCAGTCGTCGCCGTAGGCCGGCCGGGCGTCCTCGACGATCTGCCAGGCCTCCTCGGGCACCTCGGTCACGCCCGCGAAGGCGATCGTGGGGACGGCGGTGGACAGCAGCACCGCGTCGCGGGGGTACGCCGCCAGGTGCTGGACCAGGGGAGCGGAGTCGCCCTTCACGTGCGCGACGACGGCGTGCACGTGGCTGCGCTCGCGCTCCGAGCCCCGCGGCGCGTGCCGCACGGCGTCGCGCAACCGGGCCCGGACGTCGACGGGGGCGCACAGCTCGTGCCCGAACAGCGCGAGGGCCGCGTGCCCGAGCGCGAAGGTCGGGTCGTGGACGATCGAGGCGGCGACGCCCTCGACCGCGCCCGTGCCGAGCCGGAGCAGCTCGCGGGTGCCGCGCGTGTAGGCAGCGGCGGCGTCGGCCGTCGTGCTGAGGCCGTAGCCGTAGAGGTCGCGACAGGGCATGTAAGTAGAGTAAGACACCACACTAAAAAGACCAGAACCCGCGCGCCCGGCACTGTCCGTGTCGCCCCGTAGGGTTGCCCCGTGCCTCGCTCGCCCCTGTCCTACCGCCCGGAGTCGGGGTCCATCCCGACGCAGCCGGGGGTCTACCGGTTCCGCGACGCGCGCAGCCGGGTGGTCTACGTCGGCAAGGCGAAGAACCTCCGCTCGCGGATCTCGTCGTACTTCCAGGACATCGGCGGCCTGCACCCGCGCACCGCCACGATGGTGACCACCGCGGCCAGCGTCGAGTGGACGACCGTCGACACCGAGGTCGAGGCGCTCCAGCTGGAGTACTCCTGGATCAAGGAGTTCGACCCGCGCTTCAACGTGAAGTACCGCGACGACAAGTCCTACCCGTGGCTGGCCGTCACGGTCGGTGACGAGTTCCCCCGCGTGATGGTCGGGCGGGGCGCCAAGCGCAAGGGCACCCGCTACTTCGGCCCCTACAGCCACGCCTGGGCGATCCGCGAGACCGTCGACGTGCTGCTGCGCGTCTTCCCGATGCGCTCCTGCAGCAACGGCGTCTTCCGGCGCTCGCAGCAGATCGGGCGGCCGTGCCTGCTCGGCTACATCGACAAGTGCGCCGCCCCCTGCGTGGGCAACGTGACGCCCGAGGAGCACCGCGCGATCGTCGACGACTTCTGCGACTTCATGGGCGGCCAGACCACGGCCTTCCTGCGGCGCATCAAGAAGGAGATGTACGCCGCCTCCGAGGCCGAGGACTACGAGAAGGCCGCCCGCCTGCGCGACGACCTCGGCGCGATGGAGCGGGCCCTCGAGAAGCAGGCGGTCGTCCTCGGTGACGGCGCCGACGCCGACATCATCGCGCTCGCGGAGGACCCGCTCGAGGTCGCCGTGCAGATCTTCTACGTCCGGGGCGGCCGGATCCGCGGCCAGCGCGGGTGGGTCGCCGACCGCGTCGACGAGGGCGGCACCCCGGAGCTGGTCGAGGACTTCCTGCTCCAGCTGTACGCCGGCGAGGCCGACACGATCCCGCGCGAGATCCTGGTGCCGGCGCTGCCGCCGGACCCGGCGACGTTCGAGCAGCTGCTCGGCGACCTGCGGGGGAGCAAGGTCGCGATCCGGGTGCCGCAGCGCGGCGACAAGAAGTCGCTCCAGGAGACCGTGGCCCGCAACGCCGGGCAGGCGCTCGTGCTGCACAAGACCAAGCGGGCCAGCGACCTCACGACCCGCAACCGAGCCCTCGAGGAGATCCAGGTCAGCCTCGAGCTCGACGAGGTGCCCCTGCGCATCGAGTGCTACGACATCTCCAACCTCCAGGGCACCGAGGTGGTCGCCTCGATGGTCGTCTTCGAGGACGGGCTGCCCCGCAAGGGCGAGTACCGCCGCTTCGTCATCAAGGGCGAGCCGGGCGAGGCGCAGGTCGGCCAGAACGACGTCGCCCACATGCACCAGGTCATCACCCGGCGCTTCCGCCGGCTCCTCGACGAGCAGGCCCGCAGCCAGGAGGTGTCCACCGAGAGCGGCCCGATGCTGGTCGACCCCGAGACGGGCCGGCCCCGCAAGTTCGCCTACGCCCCCGGCCTCGTCGTCGTCGACGGCGGCCCGCCCCAGGTGGCCGCCGCCCAGCGCGCCCTCGACGAGCTCGGCATCGACGACATCCCCGTGTGCGGGCTGGCCAAGCGCCTCGAGGAGGTCTGGCTGCCCTCGCAGGAGGACCCGGTCATCCTGGCGCGGTCCTCCGAGGGGCTCTACCTCCTCCAGCGGGTGCGCGACGAGGCGCACCGCTTCGCGATCACCCACCACCGCTCCCGGCGCTCCAAGACCATGGTCGAGAGCCTGCTGGACGACGTGCCGGGGCTGGGCGAGGTGCGGCGCAAGACGCTGCTCAAGCACTTCGGCTCGCTCAAGAAGCTCCGCACCGCCAGCGTCGACGAGATCGCCCTGGTGCCCGGCATCGGGGTCCGCACGGCCACCGCGATCAAGGAGGCGGTCGCCCAGAGCGCCGCGAGCGGCAAGACTGGTCCCGTGATCACCAGCATCAACACCGCGACCGGCGAGATCGAGGAGTCCTGATGGTCGGCGACACCCACCGGGGCGAGCTCGTCGTCGTCACCGGCATGACCGGGGCCGGCCGCAGCACCGCGGCCAAGGAGCTCGAGGACCTCGGCTACTACGTGGTCGACAACATGCCGCCGAGCCTGCTGCGGGACGTCGTGCGGCTCGTCGACGAGAGCAAGGGCGTCGAGCAGCCGATCGCCGTCGTGGTGGACGTGCGGTCGGGCTCGTTCTTCCAGTCGCTGCAGGCCAACCTCGCCCAGGGCGCCACGGGCCGTCGTACGACCCTGGTGTTCCTGGAGGCGACGGACGACGCGCTGGTCCGCCGCCAGGAGGCCGTACGCCGCCCGCACCCCCTCCAGGGCAGCGGCCGGCTCCTCGACGGGCTGCACCGCGAGCGGGAGGTGCTCGGCGACCTCCGCAGCGAGGCCGACCTCGTCATCGACACCACCACCCTCAACGTCCACCAGCTCACCGACCGGATCGCCGAGGCGTTCGGGTCCGCCGACGCCACCCGGCTCAACGTGACCGTGATGAGCTTCGGCTTCAAGTACGGCATCCCCGTCGACGCCGACTTCGTGGCCGACATGCGCTTCCTGCCCAACCCGTTCTGGATCCCCGCCCTGCGCCCGCACACCGGGCACGACGCCGACGTCGCCGAGTACGTCAAGTCCCGCGACGGTGCCGCCGAGTTCCTGGACGCCTACGTCCCCGTGCTCGCCGGGGTCGCCGACGGCTACCTCCGCGAGGGCAAGCGCTTCATGACCGTCGCGGTCGGCTGCACCGGCGGCAAGCACCGCAGCGTGGCCATGACGGAGGAGATCGCCGCCCGCATGTCGGCGCTGGGCTTCGCGACCCGCGCCGCCCACCGGGACCTCGGACGCGAGTGAGGGCCCGGTGACGTCCGAGCGCGCCCAGTCGGTCGTGGCCCTCGGGGGCGGCCACGGCCTGCATGCCTCCCTCACGGCCCTGCGCCGGCTCGTCGACGACCTCGTCGTCGACGACCTGACCGCGATCGTCACGGTCGCCGACAACGGCGGATCGTCCGGTCGGCTGCGCGGCGAGTTCGGCGTGCTGCCCCCGGGCGACCTGCGGATGGCGCTCGCGGCGCTGTGCGGCGACGACGACTGGGGCCGCACCTGGTCCGACGTCCTCCAGCACCGCTTCGCCGGCGACGGCGAGATGCGCGGCCACGTCGTGGGGAACCTCCTGATCGTCAGCCTGTGGGAGCAGCTCGGCGACCACGTCCAGGCGCTCGAGTGGGTGGGCCGGCTGCTCGGCGCCACCGGGCGGGTGCTGCCGATGGCGCTCTCGCCCCTCGACATCACCGCGGACGTCCGCGGCCTCGACCCCGACGACCCCGAGGCGCTGACCAGCGTGCGCGGCCAGGTGGAGGTCGCCACGACCTCCGGCGTCATCCAGGCGATCCACCTCGACCCGCCCGAGCCGGTGCCGTGCCCGCAGGCCGTGACGGCGGTCCGCGAGGCGGACTGGGTCGTGCTCGGTCCGGGGTCGTGGTTCACCTCCGTGATCCCGCACCTGATGGTCCCCGAGCTCCGGGCCGCGCTCGTGCAGACCGACGCCCGGGTGATCCTCGTCCTGAACCTCGACGAGCAGGCGGGGGAGACCCAGGGGTTCGGCCCCGAGGACCACCTCGCCGCCCTCGCCGAGCACGCCCCCGACCTCAAGGTGCACACCGTCCTCGCCGACCGCGGCAGCATCGGGGTCGAGGCCGACGAGCTGGCCGGCCTCGTGGCGGCGTACGGCGCCGAGCTGGTGCTGGACGACGTGGCGCTGGGCGACGGCACCCCCCGCCACGATCCGGTGCGGCTGGCCGAGGCCTATGCGAGGATCCTCCAGCGCGGCTAGGCCCCCGGCCGGGCCTCGGGTGGGCCCCGGCTGGGCGCGAGGGTGATTGACCAACATGGCAGGATCGGCACCATGGCGATGACGGCACAGGTGAAGGCAGAGCTGTCCTCCACCCAGATCACGAAGACCTGCTGCCGCAAGGCGGAAGTCGCCTCGATGCTGCGCTTCGCGGGCGGCCTCCACATCGTCTCCGGGCGCATCGTGGTCGAGGCCGAGCTGGACACCGGTGCGGCGGCCCGGCGGCTGCGCAAGGACATCGCGGAGGTCTACGGCCACCAGTCCGACGTCGTGATGGTGCAGGGCAACGGGATCCGCAAGGGCAGCCGCTACATCGTCCGGGTCGTCAAGGACGGCGAGGCCCTGGCCCGCCAGACCGGGCTGCTCGACCAGCGCGGCCGCCCCGTGCGGGGTCTGCCGCCCGCCGTCGTGTCCGGCGGCGGCTGCGACGCGGTCGCCGCGTGGCGCGGCGCCTTCCTCGCCCACGGCTCGCTGACCGAGCCCGGCCGGTCCTCCGCGCTGGAGGTCACCTGCCCCGGCCCCGAGGCGGCGCTCGCCCTGGTGGGCGTCGCCCGCCGGCTCGGCATCCAGGCGAAGGCCCGCGAGGTCCGCGGCATCGACCGCGTGGTCATCCGCGACGGCGACGCGATCGGCCAGCTGCTGACCCGCCTCGGTGCGCACGAGTCGCTGATGGCCTGGGAGGAGCGCCGGATGCGCCGCGAGGTGCGCGCGACCGCGAACCGCCTCGCCAACTTCGACGACGCGAACCTGCGCCGCTCCGCCCGCGCGGCCGTCGCCGCCGGTGCCCGCGTCGACCGGGCCATGGAGATCCTCGGCGACGAGGTCCCGGACCACCTGCGCCTGGCCGGTCACCTCCGCCTCGAGCACAAGCAGGCGTCCCTCGAGGAGCTCGGGCAGCTGCACGAGCCCGTCCTCACGAAGGACGCGATCGCCGGCCGGATCCGTCGCCTGCTGGCGATGGCGGACAAGCGTGCCGAGGAGCTCGGCATCCCGGACACCGAGTCGTCCCTGACCCCGGAGATGCTCGCCGACGAGGCCTGAGCGGTTACTCGTACGTACGCCGGGACGCGGGGTCGGCACGCTCGCGCCTAGCGATAGGGTCGGCCTCACCGCCATGCCCGATCGTATTGAGGAGCACCCGCAGTGACCGTTCGCGTAGGTATCAACGGATTCGGCCGGATCGGCCGCAACTTCTTCCGGGCCGTCCGCGCCTCGGGCGCCGACATCGAGATCGTCGGTGTCAACGACCTGACCGACAACGCGGTGCTCGCGCACCTGCTCAAGTACGACTCGATCCTGGGCCGCCTGGACGCCGACGTCTCCTCGACCGACGACGCGATCGTCGTCGGTGGGGTCGAGATCAAGGCGTTCGCCGAGCGCAACCCGGCCGACCTGAAGTGGGGCGAGCTGGGGGTCGACGTCGTCGTCGAGTCCACCGGCTTCTTCACCGACGCGACCAAGGCGAAGGCCCACGTCGACGCCGGCGCCAAGAAGGTCATCATCTCGGCGCCCGCCTCCAACGAGGACATCACCATCGTGATGGGCGTCAACCACGAGGACTACGACCCGGCGACCCACACGGTCATCTCGAACGCGTCGTGCACCACCAACTGCCTGGGCCCGATGGCCAAGGCGCTCAACGACGACCTCGGCATCGTCAAGGGCCTGATGACGACGATCCACGCCTACACCGCGGACCAGAACCTCCAGGACAACATCCACAAGGACCTGCGCCGCGCCCGTGCCGCCGCGCTGAACCTGGTCCCGACCTCGACCGGTGCCGCGAAGGCGATCGGCCTCGTGCTGCCCGAGCTCAAGGGCAAGCTCGACGGCTACGCGATCCGCGTCCCCGTCCCGACCGGCTCCGCCACCGACCTCACCTTCGAGGCCGGCCGCGAGACCACGGTCGAGGAGGTCAACGCGATCATCGAGAAGGCGGCCGACGGCCGCTTCCTGAAGTACTCCACCGACCCGATCGTCTCCTCGGACATCGTCACCGACCCGGCGTCGTGCATCTTCGACGCGCCGCTGACCAAGGTCATCGGCAACCAGGTCAAGGTCGTCGGCTGGTACGACAACGAGTGGGGCTACTCCAACCGCCTCGTCGACCTGATCACCTACATCGGCGAGACCCTCTGACCGTGAGCGACCTCTCCTCGCTCGCCCAGTCCCTGGGCGGCAGCCTCACCGGCAAGCGCATCCTGGTGCGCTCCGACCTGAACGTCCCCCTGGACGGCACGACGATCACCGACGACGGCCGGATCCGCGCCAGCGTCCCCACGATCCAGGCCCTGGCGGACGGCGGGGCGCGGGTCGTGGTGACGGCGCACCTCGGCCGCCCGAAGGGTGCCCCCGAGGACCGGTACTCGCTGCGGCCCGTGGCGGCGCGCCTCGGCGAGCTGCTCGGTGCCGAGGTGGCGTTCGCGACCGACACGGTGGGCGACAGCGCCCGCTCGACGGTTGAGGGGCTGCTGGACGGCCAGGTCGCCGTGCTGGAGAACGTCCGCTTCAACGCGGGCGAGACCAGCAAGGACGAGGGCGAGCGGGGAGCCTTCGCGGACCAGCTCGCGGCCCTGGCCGACGGGTTCGTCTCGGACGGCTTCGGCGTGGTGCACCGCAAGCAGGCGTCGGTGTACGACGTCGCGCAGCGGCTGCCGCACGCCATGGGCAACCTGGTCGCGACCGAGATCGACGTCCTTCGTCGCCTCACGGTCGACCCGGAGCGGCCGTACGTCGTCGTCCTGGGCGGGTCCAAGGTCTCCGACAAGCTCGGCGTCATCGACAACCTGCTCGACAAGGCCGACCGGCTCCTCATCGGCGGCGGCATGGTCTTCACCTTCCTCAAGGCCCAGGGCCACGAGGTCGGCAAGAGCCTGCTCGAGGAGGACCAGCTCGACACCTGCCGGTCCTACCTGCAGCGCGCCCAGGAGTCTGGCGTCGAGATCCTGCTCCCGACGGACATCGTCGTCGACACGGCGTTCCCGTCCGGCGACCGCACCCCGGAGCCCGCCGTGGTCGCGGCGGACCAGATCCCGGCCGACGCCCTCGGCCTGGACATCGGACCGGCGTCGGGTGCCGCGTTCGCGGCCGCGCTGGCCGACGCGCGCACGGTCTTCTGGAACGGTCCGATGGGGGTCTTCGAGGTCGACGCCTTCGCCGAGGGCACCCGTGCCGTCGCCAAGGCCCTCACCGAGGTCCCCGGCCTCTCCGTCGTGGGCGGCGGTGACTCCGCGGCGGCCGTGCGCAAGCTCGGCTTCGAGGAGTCGGCGTTCGGCCACATCTCCACCGGTGGTGGCGCCTCCCTCGAGTACCTCGAGGGCAAGGACCTGCCCGGCATCCAGGTCCTGGAGGACTGACCCATGGCTTCCCCGAAGACAGCTCGCACCCCGCTGATGGCGGGCAACTGGAAGATGAACCTCAACCACCAGGAGGCCGTCGTCCTGGTCCAGAAGCTCGCCTGGACCCTCGCGGACAAGAAGCACGACTACGCCAAGGTCGAGGTGGTCGTCGTACCCCCGTTCACCGACCTGCGCTCCGTGCAGACCCTGGTCGACGGTGACCGCCTCGCGGTGAAGTACGCCGCCCAGGACGTCTCGACCCAGGACTCCGGCGCCTACACCGGCGAGATCTCCGCGGGGATGCTGGCCAAGCTCGGCTGCAGCTACGTCGTGGTCGGCCACTCCGAGCGTCGGGAGTACCACGCCGAGACCGACGAGGTCGTCAACGCCAAGGCCCACAAGGCCCTGGCGGCCGGCATGACCCCGATCGTGTGCGTCGGCGAGGGCCTCGAGGTCCGCCAGGCCGGCGAGCACGTGCCGTACACCCTCGCCCAGGTCGACGGCTCGCTCGCCGGCTTCACGCCCGAGCAGGTCGCCGACCTCGTCGTCGCCTACGAGCCCGTGTGGGCGATCGGCACCGGCGAGGTCGCCACCCCCGACGACGCGCAGGAGGTCTGCGCGGCGATCCGCTCGCGGATCGCCGAGACCCACGGCGAGGCGGCCGCCGCCGGCGTCCGCGTGCTCTACGGCGGGTCGGTCAAGGCCGCCAACGTCGGCGGCATCATGACCAAGGCGGACGTGGACGGCTGCCTGGTCGGTGGCGCGAGCCTCCAGGTCGACGAGTTCGGCGGGATCTGCCGTTTCTACGACATGCCGGTCCTCTGACCGGCGCGGCGTGACGTAGGCTTTCCGGCGTGACTCTCCTCTTCACCATCCTGCTCATGGCATCGAGCGCGATCATGATCCTGCTCGTGCTGCTCCACAAGGGTCGTGGCGGCGGCATGTCCGACATGTTCGGCGGCGGCGTCTCGAGCTCGCTCGGGGGCTCCTCGGTGGCCGAGCGCAACCTCGACCGGCTGACGGTCGGCGTCGGCGCCATCTGGTTCGCGTGCGTCATCGCACTCGGCCTCCTGTACGCGTACCAGAACTGACGAAGGGAACCGGTCGTGGCTGGTGGAGGAAACGCAATTCGCGGTAGCCGTGTGGGGGCCGGCCCGATGGGTGAGGCGGAGCGCGGCGAGGCCGCACCCCGTCAGGCCATCACGTACTTCTGCTCGCACGAGCACAGCTCGGTGGTGACCTTCTCGGTCGAGGCCACCGTGCCGGACTCGTGGGACTGCCCCAAGTGCGGCCTGCCCGCGGGCCGCGACTCGGAGAACGCGCCCCCGGCGACGAAGATCGAGCCCTACAAGACGCACCTGGCCTACGTGAAGGAGCGCCGCTCCGACAAGGAGGCGGCCGACATCCTCGACGAGGCCCTGTCGCTCCTGCGCTCGCGCCGCAAGTCCGGCGACATCATCTTTTAGGCGCCGTTGTCTCCCGAGCGTGCTCGGGAGACAACGAAGCAGCGCCAAAGGTCGAGTAGCCGCGCGAGCGAGGAACGAGCTCGCGACCGGCGTACCGAGACCCCGAGTCGGCGCATCTGCAGACGCGGTGACCGCCGAGTCGGCGCATCTGCAGACGTGTACGACGCCGAGTCGGCGCATCTGCAGACGCTCAGCCCGCCGGGCGCAGCCCGCGACGTGCCCGCGCTGCCAGCGCGGCCTCGCGGATGACCGCCTCGCACGCGCGGTCCCGCCCGAACACGGCGGCCGCGTCGAAGGCCTCGACGATCCAGCCGTCGGCGCGGATCTCCCCGCGACGCCTGCGGTCGTGCGCCTGCTGCTCCGGCGTCGAGTGCCACTCGGCCCCGTCGTACTCCACACCGACCTTCAGCGGCTCGTCGCCGAGGTCGAGCCGGCCGAGCAGCCGCTCGCCCCGGTGGACCTCGACCTGAGGCGTCATCCTCAGACCACACTCGTGACAGCGCAGGCGCAGGACCGACTCGCCCGGTGACTCGCTGCGCCCGTCGGCGAGCGGGCCGACCGCCCGGAGCGTCGTGACCCACCGCATCCCTCGGAAGCGCACGAACCCGTCCTCGAACTCCTCGCGCGTGAAGCCTCCGAGACGGAGCATCGCGTCCAGCCCCGAGATGGCCTCGTCGGTCCAGCGCACCCGGCCGAGGTCCCAGGCCGTCCGCAGCGGGGTGGTGACGCGGAGTCCCTCGATCTCGATGACGTCCTCGTCCGACAGGTCACGCTCGCCGCTGGCCGCGATGCTGTTGCGCAGCCGGCCGTGTCCGGCGGGGCGGTAGAGCGACAGCGGCCTGAGGTCCAGGTGCTCGTTCGGCGCCAGCACCATCTGGGCGCCGAGCATCCAACCGGCGTGACGGTCGACGACGACGCAGTCCTCGGGGACGACGAGCGAGAGGCAGGCGGCTCGCAGGCTGAGCGAGTCGCCGAGCGCGGACGGAAGGTAGACGCCCTTGATCGGCCGTCTCAGCAGTCCTTCCTGGTGCAGCACGCTGAGCTGGTGGCGGGACAAACCGCTCTGCAGCGCCTCGGCGTACGTGAACGGGCCGGTCGTCGGCAGTGGGAAATCGGTGCCCAGGGCACCGCTGGCAAGAATCTCGTCAAGGTCCATGACCGGTCGATGCCCGACCGACCCGGGCGCCAACCAGCGCACCGTGCGGCCTGTGGAGAACTTCTGCAGATGCGCCGACTCGGCACCTCTGAGATCTGCAGATGCGCCGACTCGGCACCCAGGCGGGTCAGAGGCGGGAGGCGGCCTCGCGGTCGAGGAACCAGACCGTCTCCTCGGAGCCACGCACGCCGACGGCGGGGATCTCGTGGACGTCGGGGACGTCGGTCTCGGACAGCGCCCGGGCGACCGCGTCGGCCTTGCCCTCGCCGCTGACGAGGAACCAGACCGAGCGCGAGCGGTTGAGGGCGGCGAAGGTCAGGCTGATCCGCTCGGGCGGGGGCTTGGGGGAGTCGGTGACCGCGACCGTGACAGCGTCGTCGACGTCGAGGGCGGCGTTGCCGGGGAACAGCGAGGCGACGTGACCGTCGGGCCCGACGCCGAGCATCAGCACCTCGAACTCGCCGGCGCCGTGCTCCCGCAGCTCCGAGGCGTACGCCGTGGCGCCGGTGCCCACGTCGGCGGCCGTCGCGGTGGAGGGCATCTCGTGGACGTGGGCGGCGGGGACGCCCACGGCGTCGAGGAACGCTGCTCGCGCCTGCCCCGCGTTGCGCTCCGGGTCGTCGGGGGCGACGAAGCGCTCGTCGCCCCACCAGACCACGACCCGGGCCCAGTCGACCTCGGAGCCGGGGGAGAGCCGCGCCACCTCGCGGTGCACGGCGTCGGCGATGGTCCCGCCGGTGAGGCCGATCTGCGGCTCCCGGCCCTGGGCCTGTGCGTCGGCGAGGCGGGCGAGCAGCTCGCCCGCGATCGCCGTGGCCAGGGCGCCGGCGTCGGGGTGGACCTCGACCAGGGCCGCGCTCACGACGTGACCCGGGACTTCGCCAGGCGACGCGCGGTGGCGGCGTACACGTCGTCCTCGTCGAGGCGGCGCAGCTCCTCGGCCAGCAGCTCCGGCAGCTCGCGACGCTTGAGCGCGATCGGCCGGTCGGGGCGGCCGGGCGAGGCGAAGGTCGCCAGCTTCCCGTCGGGCCGTGAGATCCGGATCGGACCCTGCTTGGTGTCCATCACGACCTCGGTGATGCCCGGGCCGCGCGAGGTGACCC
Source organism: Nocardioides luti (assembly GCF_014212315.1). Taxonomy (NCBI): domain Bacteria; kingdom Bacillati; phylum Actinomycetota; class Actinomycetes; order Propionibacteriales; family Nocardioidaceae; genus Nocardioides; species Nocardioides luti. Next base: position 296,411 of record NZ_JACKXE010000001.1, on the reverse strand, counting down.
GCTCGACCTTGATCTTGAGCCGGTCGGTGAGCCACGCGGCGAGGAGGTCGGCGCTGGGGCTGATCTTCTCGGCCGTGACGGTGGCGCCGGTGACCTTGAGCTCGTGCTGGTCCAGGGAGGCCGCCAGCAGCGCCCGCCACGAGGTGATGCGGGTCCAGGCGAGGTCGGTGTTGCCCTTCGCGTAGGCCTTGCACTGGTCGTGGATGGCGCGGTTGCGGCCCCGGGACGCGGCCGCGGCGTCCGTGATCCGGCGCTGCGCGAGCGCGCCGAGCGGGTCGCCGGCCGGGTCGGCCGGCGGGTGCGCCGGCCACCAGATCGCGACGGGGGAGTCGGGGAGCAGCAGCGGCAGCACCACGGACTCGGGGTGCTTGGTGACCTCGCCCTTCAGGCGGATCAGGGCGGTCTCGCCGCCCCAGCCGGAGCCAGTGCCGACCTGGGCGTTGACCTGCGGCGCACCGCGGCCGTCACCGAGGATGACGCCGAGCACCCGGGCGGGGTGCTCGTGCGAGGCGGCGCGGGCGGCCTTCATGGCGACCTCCGCGTCCTCCTCCTCGGCGACGATGATCAGCGTCATCACCATGCCCATGGCGGGCGAGCCCGCCTTGGCACGGGCGCGCACGAACTCGGCGGCGATCGCGGCCGAGTTGGTGTCGGTGAGCTCCATCATCAGGGCCTCCTCCAGACGCGGCCGTCGCGGGCCAGCATCTTGTCTGCGGACTCCGGACCCCAGGTGCCGGACTCGTAGGTGTCGGGCTTCCCCTTCTTCGCCCAGCTCTCGAGGATCGGGTCGAGGATCTTCCAGGAGAGCTCGACCTCCTCGTGCCGGGGGAAGAGCGGCGGGTCGCCGAGGAGCACGTCCAGGATCAGCCGCTCGTACGCTTCCGGGCTGGCCTCGGTGAAGGAGCCGCCGTAGGCGAAGTCCATGTTGACGTCGCGGATCTCCATGGCGGTGCCGGGCACCTTGGAGCCGAACCGGATGGTCATGCCCTCGTCGGGCTGGACCCGGATGACGAGCGCGTTGTGGGTGAGCTCCTCGGTGGAGGACTCGGAGAACGGCAGGTGGGGCGCCCGCTTGAAGACGATCGCCACCTCGGTCACCCGGCGTCCGAGGCGCTTGCCGGTGCGCAGGTAGAACGGCACCCCGGCCCAGCGACGCGTGTCGACGTGCAGCGTGACCGCGGCGAACGTCTCCGTGGTGGAGGTCTTCTTGATGCCCTCCTCCTCGAGGAAGCCACCGACCTTCTCGCCGCCCTGCCAGCCCTGGACGTACTGCCCGCGGGCCGTCGTGAGGTCGAGGCGGTTCGGGAGCACGATGCTGGAGAGCACCTTCTGCTTCTCGATCCGCAGGCTCTCGGCGTCGAAGGACGTCGGCTCCTCCATCGCCACCAGGCTCATCAGCTGGAGGAGGTGGTTCTGGATCACGTCGCGGGCCGCGCCGATGCCGTCGTAGTAGCCGGCCCGGCCACCGATGCCGATGTCCTCGGCCATGGTGATCTGCACGTGGTCGACGTAGTTGGCGTTCCAGATCGGCTCGAACATCTCGTTGGCGAAGCGCAGCGCCAGGATGTTCTGGACCGTCTCCTTGCCGAGGTAGTGGTCGATCCGGAAGATCGAGCCCGAGTCGAAGACGCCGCCGAGCACGTCGTTGAGCTCACGAGCCGACTCCAGGTCGTGGCCGAAGGGCTTCTCGACGACGACACGCCGCCACGAGCCCTCCTCGGGCGTCGCGAGGCCGTGCTCCTGCAGCTGGCCGACGACGTCGCCGAAGAAGCCCGGCGGGATGGCGAGGTAGAAGGCGTGGTTGCCGCCGGTGCCGCGGGCCTCGTCGAGCTCCTCGATCGTGCGGCGCAGGCGCTCGAAGGCCTCGTCGTCGTCGAAGTTGCCCGGGACGAAGCGGAAGCCCTCGGCGAGCTGCTTCCAGACCTCCTCGCGGAACTCCGTACGGGCGTACTGCTTGACGGAGTCGTGGACGATCTGCGCGAAGTCCTGGTCGGCCCAGTCCCGCCGGGCGAAGCCGACGAGGCTGAAGCCCGGGGGCAGCAGCCCGCGGTTGGCCAGGTCGTAGATCGCGGGCATGACCTTCTTGCGCGACAGGTCGCCGGTCACGCCGAAGAGCACCATGCCGCACGGGCCGGCGATCCGGGGGAGCCGCCGGTCCTGCGGGTCGCGGAGGGGGTTCGTGTAGGTCACCCGAGGGCCTCTCGTACGGCGTCGAGGTCGGCCGGGCTGCTGACGTGCAGCCGCAGGACGGGTCGGCCCTTGTCGGCCAGCACCTGTCCGTCGCCGACCGCCTGGGCGGTCAGGAACTCCTGGAACGTGAACGGCCGGTCGGGCACCGCCAGGTCGGCCAGCGGGTCGCCGGTCACCTGGAGGTAGACGCCGGTCGCGGGGCCGCCCTTGTGGTACTGCCCGGTCGAGTGCAGGAAGCGCGGGCCCCACCCGAAGGTGACGGGGCGGCCGGTGCGCACGGCGAGCTGGTCGCGGACCGAGGCCAGCTCGGCGTCGCGGTGCCGGTCGAGGTAGGCCTGGACGGCGACGTACCCGTGGGTGCTGTCGACGTCGGCCAGCAGGGCCGTGACGGCGGCGGCCACGGAGGTGACCTCCGGCGGCAGCCAGCCCGACGAGGCGTAGACCGTGACCGGACCCTCGACGAAGAGCGGCGTGGGCGAGCTGCCGCCGCCGTCGAGCATGTCGCGGGCGGCCTGCTTGGCGCTCTCGACGTCGGGCTGGTCGAAGGGGTTGATGCCGATGACGCGTCCGGCGACCGCCGTGGCGTACTCCCACAGCAGCATCTGCGCGCCCAGCGGGGCGTCGACGTGCACGCCCCAGCCGGAGGCGGGGCGCAGGTCGCCGCCGAAGACGAAGGTCGGTCCGAAGGTCGCGAGCACCTCGTCGGTCGTGCTCGGCGTGAAGTTCGGTGCGTCGAGGCGGTCGACGACGACCGGCAGGATGCCCTGCCCGTCCTTGCCGGTGGACTCGGCGATGAGCTGCTCGGCCCAGTCGCCGAAACCGGCGTACGCCGCCCCGGAGTTCGCCAGTACGACCTTGTCGACCCCGGCGCGGTTCGCGGCGCCGAGGAGGCCGCCGAGGCGCAGCCCGGGGTTGTCGACGGAGTCGGACTCGAGCGCGGGCCGGATGGCCTCGGCCTCGTCGAGCAGGGCGCCGATGTCCGCACCGGCGAGCCCGCTGGGGACCAGGCCGAACGCGGTGAGGGCGGAGTAGCGGCCACCGACCTCGGGGTCGGCGAGGAACACGCGGTAGCCGGAGGCACGCGACTGCTCCTCCAGCGGCGAGCCCGGGTCGGTGACGACGACGATCCGCTCGGCGGGGTCGATGCCGGCGTCCGTGAACGCCTTCTCGAAGGCCCGGCGCTGGGAGTCGGTCTCGACGGTGCCGCCGGACTTGGAGGACACCACCACGACGGTCTCGGCGAGCCGGCTCTCGAGGGCGGTGCGGACGAAGTCCGGGTCGGAGGAGTCGAGGACGTCGAGATCGACGCCCGCGGCCCCGCAGATCACCTCGGGGGCTAGGGAGGAGCCGCCCATGCCGCAGAGCACGACCCGGGTCAGGCCCTTGCCGTGGAGCTCGGCGCGCAGGGTGACGATCTCGTCGACCAGCGGCCGCGAGGTCTCCGAGAGGGAGACCCACGCGAGCCGCTTGCCGGACTCGTCCTCCGCGGCCGGACCCCACAGGGTCCGGTCGCGGCGGGCGATGCCGCTGGCGACGTGGTCGTCGGCCAGCTGCTCGACGGTCCGTGCGAACGCGGCCTCGTCGGGGTAGCCGAAGAACAGCTCGAACGCCGCTCCGGACCCTCCCTCGTGCGGGGCCTTGACGGTGTTCCAAGCTGTCTGCGTCATGCCTGCGCCTGTCCTGCCTTCTCCATCTGGCCGCGGACGGTCTCCACGAGCTCCTGCCAGGACTTCTTGAACTTGTCGACGCCCTCGTCCTCGAGCACGACGAGCACGTCGTCGAAGTCGATCCCGACCGCGCTGAGCCGGTCGAAGATCGCCTGCGCCTCGGCGCCCTTGCCGGTCACCGTGTCGCCGGTGACCTCGCCGTGGTCCGCGAACGCGTCCATGGTCTTCTCGGGCATCGTGTTGACGGTGTCCGCCACGACCAGCTCGCTCACGTAGAGCGTGTCCGGGTAGGCGTCGCTCTTCACGCCGGTGGAGGCCCACAGCGGACGCTGGCGGTGCGCGCCGGCGTCGGCGAGCTGCTTCCAGCGGTCGCTGGCCACGACCTCCTCGAACGCCGCGTAGGCGAGCCAGGCGTTCGCGACGGCTGCCTTGCCCTTGAGGGCGGTGGCCTCGTCGGTGCCGATCGCGTCGAGGCGCTTGTCGATCTCGGAGTCCACGCGGGACACGAAGAACGATGCGACGGACTGGATGCGCGACAGGTCGAGCCCGGCGTCGCGCGCGGCCTCGAGGCCGCTGAGGTAGGCGTCCATCACCGCGCGGTAGCGGTCGATGCCGAAGATCAGCGTCACGTTCACCGAGATGCCCTCGGCGATCGCGGCCGTGATGGCCGGCAGGCCCTCCTCGGTCGCGGGGATCTTGATCAGGACGTTGGAGCGGTCCACGGCCGACCAGAGCGCGCGCGCCGAGGCGATGGTGCCCTCGGTGTCGTTGGCCAGGTCGGGCTCGACCTCGATCGACACGCGGCCGTCCGAGGACGAGCCGTCGGCGACGGGGCGCAGGATGTCGCAGGCGTTGCGGACGTCCTCGGTGGTCAGCTCGAAGATGACGCGGTCGACCCTCTCACCCTGGGCGACGAGCTTGCGGACCTGCTCGTCGTACCGCTCGCCGTCGGCGATCGCGCCGGCGAAGATGGTGGGGTTCGTCGTCACGCCGACGACGGACTTGGTCTCGACGAGCTCGGCGAGGTTGCCGGACTCGATGCGCTCGCGCGACAGGTCGTCGAGCCAGATGGACACCCCTGCGTCAGCAAGGGCCTTCAGACGGTCACTCATGGGTTCCTCCCGGTGGTGCGTTGGTCGTGATGTACCCAGGCGGGGTCGGGTCAGTCCTGGACCGTCCGGATGCTGTCGTGGGCGGCGGCGACCACGGCCTCCGCCGTGATGCCGAACTCCTGGTAGAGACGGGCGTAGTCGGCCGAGGCGCCGTAGTGGTCGATCGAGACGATGCGGCCGTGGTCGCCGACGTACTCGCGCCAGCCTTGCTTCACGCCGGCCTCGACGGAGACGCGGGCCTTGACGATCGGCGGGATGACGGTGTCGCGGTAGGACTGGTCCTGCGCCTCGAACCACTCGAGGCACGGCATCGACACGACCCGGGCCTGGACGCCCTCCTCGGCGAGCCGGGTGCGGGCCTGGACGGCGAGCTGCACCTCGGAGCCGGTGGCCAGCAGGATCACGTCGGGCCGGCCGCCCTCGGCGTCGACGAGGACGTAGGCGCCGCGGTGGACCTCGCTGGTCTCGGCGAAGCCCTCGGCACCGCGCGGGAAGACCGGCACGTTCTGGCGGGTCAGCGCGAGCGCCGCGGGACGGTCGGTGTGGCCGAGGATGGTGAACCAGCAGGCGGCCGTCTCGTTGGCGTCCGCGGGGCGGACGACGTCGAGGCCGGGCATCGCGCGCAGGGCCGCGAGGTGCTCGACCGGCTGGTGGGTCGGGCCGTCCTCGCCGAGGCCGATGGAGTCGTGGGTCCAGACGTAGGTGACGGGCAGCTGGCTCAGGGCCGCGACCCGCACCGCTCCGCGCATGTAGTCCGAGAACGTCAGGAAGGTGCCGCCGAAGACGCGGGTGAGGGCGTCGGCCGCGATGCCGTTCATGATCGCGCCCATGCCGTGCTCGCGGATGCCGAAGTGGAGCACCCGACCCTGGTGGGGGTCGGCCTTCCACTCCTCGACGCCGCGGCTCTTCGGGAGGAACGACGGGGCGCCCTTGATCGTGGTGTTGTTCGAGCCGGCGAGGTCGGCGGAGCCGCCCCACAGCTCGGGCATCAGCGGTGCGACGGCGTTGATGACTTCGCTGGACGCCACGCGGGTGGCGACGCCCTTCTCGCTGGCCTCGAAGGTCGGGAGTGCGGCCTCGAGCCCCTCGGGCAGGGCCCGCGACTTGAGCCGGTGCAGCAGGGTGGCCCGCTCCGGGTGGGCGTCCGCCCAGGCGGCGTACTGCTCGTCCCACGCGGCGCCCCACGCGGAGCCGCGCTCACCGAGCTGGCGGGTGTGGGCGAGGACCTCCTCGGGCACCTGGAAGGTGAGCTCGGGGTCCCAGCCGAGGACCTCCTTGGTGGCCGCGACCTCGGCGTCGCCGAGCGCGCTGCCGTGGGCCTTCTCGGTGCCCTGGGCGTTGGGCGCGGGCCAGGCGATGATCGTGTCGAGCACGATGAGCGACGGCTTGTCCGTGACCTTGCCGGCGGCGGTGATCGCGTCGTACAGCGCCGGGACGTCCTCGACGTACTTCTTGCCGCCGTTGGTCCAGTCGACGACCTGCACGTCCCAGCCGTAGGCCTCGTAACGCTTCGCGACGTCCTCGGTGAAGGCGATGTCGGTGTTGCCCTCGATCGAGATCCGGTTGCGGTCGTAGACGACCGTCAGGTTGCCGAGCTCCTGGGTGCCGGCGATCGAGCTGGCCTCGCCGCTCACGCCCTCCTGGAGGTCGCCGTCGGAGCAGAGGACGTAGACGTGGTGGTCGAAGAGGCTCTTGCCGGGGGCGGCCTCGGGGTCGAGCAGGCCGTGCACGCGGCGGGCCTCCATGGCCATGCCGACGGCGTTCGCGACGCCCTGGCCGAGCGGGCCGGTGGTGACCTCGACGCCGGCGGTGTGGTGGAGCTCCGGGTGACCGGGGGTCTTGGAGCCCCAGGTGCGCAGCGCGCGCAGGTCCTCGAGCTCGAGGCCGAAGCCGCCGAGGAACAGCTGCGTGTAGAGCGTGATGCTCGAGTGGCCGCACGAGAGCACGAAGCGGTCGCGCGCGATCCAGCGCGGGTCGGCCGGGTCGTGCCGCATGACCTTCTGGAAGAGGAGGTACGCCGCGGGGGCCAGGCTCATGGCCGTGCCGGGGTGGCCGTTGCCCACCTTCTGCACCGCATCCATGGCCAGGACGCGCGCGGTGTCCACCGCCTTGTCGTCGAGCTCGGTCCAGTCCAGTCCAGCGGTGCTGCTCACAGGGTTCCTCTCGTGGCGGTGCGCCTCGCGACGGTGCCCCTGGTGCGCAGGTGGTGCGCAGGGCGGTGAAGGGTGCAACGTCACAGGCGGGAGTACTCAGGCACCACCGAGCCTACTCATCCGGCGCGATACGATCGAACCCAGCAAGCGCCCCTCCCGGGGTGACCCTGCCCACCCGAGGATCTCCGTGACGTACGTCGGCCAGTCGGCCTCTGCTGCCCAGCAGGAGGAAGCGGCTCCGGCGACCTTCAAGGACGTGGTCGCGGCGTACGTCGGGCTGACCAAGCCGCGGGTCATCGAGCTGCTGCTCCTGACCACCGTGCCGGTCATGTTCTTCGCGGCGCGGGGCATCCCGCCGCTCGGCCTCGTGGTCGCCACCGTCATCGGCGGCACGTTCTCCGCCGGATCCGCCTCGGTGTTCAACTGCGTCTACGACCGCGACATCGACGAGCAGATGCGGCGCACCCGTCGCCGTGCCCTGCCGCGGCACATCGTGTCGCCGCGCTCGGCCCTGGTCTTCGGCTTCGTGCTCGGCATCCTCTCGACGGTGATCCTCGCCGTCTGGGTCAACCCGCTCTCGGCGCTCCTGTCCGTCGGTGCGAACGCGTTCTACGTCTTCGGCTACACGATGCTGCTGAAGCGCCGCACCACCCAGAACATCGTCTGGGGCGGGCTCGCCGGCTGCTTCCCGGCGCTGATCGGCTGGACCGCCGTCACCGGCGCCCTGTCGTGGGTCCCCGTCGTGCTCTTCATGGTCGTCTTCTTCTGGACGCCCCCGCACACCTGGGCGCTGGCGCTGCGCTACCGCGAGGACTACGCGAACGTCGACGTCCCGATGCTCCCCGTCGTCGCCCCCGCCCGCGAGGTCGGCCGCCAGATCGTGCTCTACAGCTGGGTGATGGTCGCGACCTCGCTGCTGCTGTGGCCGGTCGCGGGCACGGGCCTGTTCTACCCGATCGCCGCGGCGGTGCTCGGCGCCGGCTTCCTGGTCGAGGCGCACCGCATGTGGGGGCGCACCAAGGGCACCGAGAGCCTCACCGCGATCCAGCCGATGCGGCTCTTCCACTCCTCGAACCTCTACCTGTCGCTGCTGTTCGTGGCCGTCGCGCTCGACCCGCTGCTGACCCGCTGAGGGACCCGGAAAAAAACTTTCCGGATTCGTGCAACCAAATCCGGGTTCGTCGCGTCTACCCCTATGACGACGGCAGGCCTGAGCACGGGGGTGCGGGCCGCCGTCGTCATTTTCGTGGACCCGCCTGTGCCCTGCCCGGGGCGGCTCAGGCGGGTTCGCGGACCCGCAGCAGCACGTGCGTGACGCTGGCCGAGATCAGCGCCGCACCGAGCATGTGGAAGCCGACCAGCACGATCGGCAGGTCGGTGAAGTACTGCACGAAGCCGATGGCGCCCTGGCCCACCTCGAGGGCCAGCAGGACGACCACGGCGGTGCGGGCGGGCGCCGACGCCCCCGTCGCGAGCAGCGTGAAGAGCAGCCCGACCGTGAGCCCGACGAAGAGGAAGACCACGTCGGCGTGCAGCTGGCTCAGCTGGAGCGGGTCGAGGCCGTTGCGCGGCGCCTTGACGTCGCCGGCGTGGGGCCCGGAGCCGGTCACCACCGTGCCGACGTACAGCACCAGCCAGGCGGCCGCGAACGTCGCCCAGGCCAACCCGACCACGGGCCCGCGGGCGACGACCGGTGCGGGGTGGTCGACGCGCTGCAGGAACAGGACCGCGACGCCGATGATCGCCAGCGAGCACAGAAGGTGGAAGGACACGATCCACGGGTTGAGGTCGGTCAGCACCGTGATGCCGCCGATCACCGCCTGCGCGGGGATGCCCAGGGCCATGACCAGGGCGATCCGACGCAGGTCCCGGCGGCCCGACTGCCAGGCGGCCACGAAGGTCGCGACGGCGACGGCGACCAGGACGTAGGTCAGCATCCGGTTGCCGAACTCGATGACCGAGTGCACGTTGTAGGCGCCGTGCGGGGTGAACGACTCCTCCGTGCAGCGCGGCCACGTCGGGCACCCGAGCCCGGAGCCGGTCAGCCGGACCACGCCGCCGGTGACGACGAGGACGCCGTTGGCGACGAGCGAGGCCCAGCCCCAGCCCCGCAGCCAGTCGTCGAGGTGGCGCAGGCGGTCGGGCAGGCGGGCGGTCACTCCCACGTGAAGGTCCTAGCGGTCAGGGCGGTGCCGAGCACGGCCCAGGCGAGCAGTACGGCGAGGTCGGTCCAGGTGGTCCGGCCGTCGATGAGCGCGTCGCGCATGACGTCGCCCAGGGCCCCGGACGGCAGCCAGCGCACCAGGTCCCCGAAGGCGCCGTACGCCGTAGCGGGGAGCACCACGGCGCCGCCGGCCATCAGGAGCAGGTAGACGAGGTTGGCCGCGGCCAGGGTCGCCTCGGCCCGGAGCACCCCGGCGATGAAGAGGCCCAGGGACGCGAAGGCCGCGGTCCCCAGGACGATGCCCAGGCCGGCCCCCAGCAGCCCGGGCTGCGGGTCCCAGCCGAGCAGCAGCCCGACCACGGAGATCACCGCGACCTGCAGCACCTCGATGAGCAGCAGGCCGCCGACCTTGCCCATCAGGAGGCCGGAGCGGGGCAGCGGCGACGAACCGAGCCGCTTGATCACGCCGTAGCGCCGCTCGAAGCCGGTGGCGATGGCGAGCGAGGTGAACGCGGTGGACATGACGGCGAGGGCGAGCACACCGGGGGTGAAGACGTCGACGGCCGGGTGGTCGAGCCCGAGGCTGACGTGCTTCGAGCCCTCGACCGCGCCGAACAGCACGATCACCGGGATCACGACGGCCAGCAGCAGCTGCTCGCCGTTGCGCAGCATCAGCCGCGACTCCATGGAGGCCTGGGCGAGCACCTGGCGGCGCAGGGGAGCGGCACCCGGCCTCGGGGTGAAGGTCCCGCTCACGGGGTCAGCTCCCGTCCGGTCAGCTGGAGGAAGACGTCCTCGAGGTTGCGCTGGCCCAGGGTCAGCGACTCCGGGAGCACGTCGTTCTCCTCGCACCAGCGCGAGACCTTGGCGAGCGTGGAGGCGTCGGCGGGACCGGTGACGAGGAGGCTGACCTCGTCGAGCTGGGTGACCTCGGTGCCGGTGCCGAGCGCCGCACGGAGCGAGTCGGGGGAGCCGGGCGGGAACGGCCGGGTGACGACGAGACGGATCGTCGCGGCCCTGCCCCCGCGGGTCAGCTCCAGCGGCGAGCCCGAGGCGATCAGCTGCCCGTGGTCGATGATGTGGATCCGGTCGGCGAGGCGCTCGGCCTCGTCCATGTAGTGCGTGGTCAGCACGACGGTCACGCCGTCGTCGCGGAGCTCCTCGAGCAGCGCCCACGTCGTGCGGCGGGCCTGCGGGTCCATGCCGGCGGTGGGCTCGTCGACGAACACGATCTCCGGGCGCCCGACGACGGCCATGGCGAGCCCGAGGCGCTGCTGCTGGCCCCCGGACAGGCGGCGGTACGGCGTGCGCCCGCAGTCCCCGAGACCCAGCCGCTCCGCGAGCATCGCGACGTCGAGCGGGTGGGCGTGCAGCCGGGCGATGTGCGTGAGCATCTCCATCGCCCGCACGCCGCTCCAGGCGCCGCCGCCCTGCAGCATCACGCCGATGCGGGGGAGCAGGTCGGCGCGGTCGCGCACCGGGTCGAGGCCGAGCACCCGCACCGTGCCCTGCTGGGGCCTGCGGTAGCCCTCGCACGTCTCGAGCGTGGTGGTCTTGCCGGCGCCGTTGGGGCCGAGGACGGCGGTGATGCTGGCGCGCTCCACGGTCAGCGAGAGCTCGTCGACCGCGACCTTGTCGGCGTACCTCATCACCAGGCCGTCGACGGAGACGGCGGGGTCGGCGGCAGGCACCACCTCAGTCTAGGGAGCCGTGGTCCACCCCCTCGCGTCGGCCGGGGCGGAGTATTCGGTCGGCGGTGTCGGCGATCACACCTAGGCTGACGCCATGAGTGCCACCCCGGCCATCGAGGCCGACAACCTGGTCAAGCGCTTCGGCGACACGCTCGCGGTCGACGGGGTCAGCCTGAGCGTCCCGGAGGGCAGCGTGCTGGGCATGCTCGGGCCGAACGGCGCCGGCAAGACGACCACCGTGCGGATGATGACCACGCTCACCGTCCCCACGAGCGGCACCGCCCGGGTCGCCGGCCACGACGTGGTGACCGAGCCCGCCGCCGTGCGCCGTGCCATGGGGCTGACCGGCCAGGCCGCCACCGTCGACGAGCTGCTGACCGGCCGCGAGAACCTCCGCCTGATCGGCGCGCTCTACGGCCTCTCGTCCTCCTACATCAAGCGCGCGACCGAGGACCTGCTCGAGCGGTTCAGCCTGGCCGACGCCGGCAACCGGGTCGTCAAGCACTACTCCGGAGGCATGCGCCGGCGCCTCGACCTGGCGGTGAGCCTGATCGCGGTGCCGCCGGTGCTGTTCCTCGACGAGCCGACGACCGGCCTCGACCCGCGCAGCCGCGTCGAGCTGTGGGACGTGCTGCGCGAGCTGGTCCGCGAGGGCACCACGCTGCTGCTCACGACGCAGTACCTCGAGGAGGCCGACCAGCTGGCCGACCGCATCGTCGTCATCGACAAGGGCCGGGTGATCGCCGAGGGCACGCCGCTGGAGCTCAAGGACCGCTCGGGACGGGCCGCGCTCGTCGTGACCGTCTCGCACGCCTCCGACCTCCCGGTCGCCGAGGCGATGCTGCGGGACCACGTCTCCGAGGTGCACGTCGACACCGGGGCGCGACAGCTGACCGCTCCCGCCAACGGCCTGGCCGACATGACGCGGATCGCCGCGGTCTTCGCCGACAGCAGCATCGAGGTCGACGACCTCGGCCTCAAGCGCCCGAGCCTGGACGACGTGTTCCTGCACCTCACGGGGCACCGTGCCGAGGACGTCCCGGACGCCACCGCCACCGACGAAGGGGAGATGGTCTCGTGACCACCCAGGACAGCCGGACCGTGCGCGCGGGCGTCGAGCGCCCCGAGATCCGGGAGACCGGCCTGCTGCGCCAGTCGCTCACGATCGTGCGGCGCAACCTGATCCACATCAAGCGGATGCCCGAGATGCTGATGGACGTCACCATCCAGCCGGTGATGTTCGTGCTGCTCTTCGCGTTCGTGTTCGGCGGCTCGATCCAGGTGAGCGGCTCCCCGGGCGGCTACCGCGAGTGGCTGCTCGGCGGGATCATGGGCCAGACGATCGCGTTCTCCTCGTTCATCGTCGCGGTCGGGCTGACCGCCGACATCGACAAGGGCATCGTCGACCGGATGCGCTCGTTGCCGATCAACCCCGCCGCCGTGCTGGTCGGGCGGAGCATGTCCAGCCTCCTGCACTCCAGCATCGGCATCGTGGTGATGTCGCTGACCGGGCTGCTCATCGGCTGGCGGATCCGTGACGGCTTCCTCGACGCGGTGCTGGCCTACGTCCTGCTGCTGATGTGGGGCTTCGCGATGATCTGGATCGGGATCTGGGTCGGCTCCGCGATGCGGTCGGTCGAGGCGGTGAACGGCGTCATGTTCACGACGATGTTCCCGATCACCTTCCTCGCGAACACCTTCGCCCCCACCGACGGCATGACGCCGTGGCTGCGCACCGTCGCGGAGTGGAACCCGATCTCCTCCCTGGTGCTCTCGGTGCGCCAGCTCTGGGGCAACACCGGGGCCGCCCCGGACGACGCGGCGCTCCCGCTGCAGCACCCCGTGCTGACCACGATCATCTGGACCGTCGCCATCACGGCCGTGGTCGCGCCGCTGGCGCTCCGGTCGTTCCAGCGCCGCACCCGCACCTGATCCTCAGGCCTCGATGACCTCGGGGTCGGTGCCCGCCGCCGCCGACGCGAGGGCGTCGAAGCGGGCGGGTGGCTCGCGCCACGGGTCGCGGTGCGGGTCGGCGATCGCCTGCCACACGCGCTCGGGGGTGCACGGCAGGTCGACGTGCCGCACGCCCAGGTGCGCGAGCGCGTCGACGACCGCGTTCTGCACCGCGGGCGTGGAGCCGACCGTGGCCGACTCCCCGATGCCCTTGGCCCCGAGCGGGTTCGCCGGCGTCGGCGTCTCGGTGCTGGAGACCTCCAGCGTGATCGTGTCCGCGGCCGTCGGCATGGCGTAGTCGGCGAACGACGACGTGAGCGGGGTGCCCCTCTCGTCGTAGACCATCTCCTCCCACAGCGCCTGGCTGATGCCCTGGACCGCACCGCCGTGCTGCTGCCCGGCCACCAGGAGCGGGTTCAGGATGCGTCCGCAGTCGTCGACGGCGACGTGGCGCAGCGGGCGGACCCGGCCCGTCTCGGTGTCCACCTCGACGATCGCCACGTGCGCACCGAACGGGAAGGTCGCGCCGTCCTGCGTGAAGTCGGTGTCGGAGTCCAGCTCCAGGTCGTGCTCGCGCGCGTGCGCGACCACCGCGGTCCAGGGGAGGGCGTCCCCGGGCACGCCGGCGACGCGGAAGCCCGCCTCGTCGAGCTCGACGTCGCCCGGGTCGGCCTCGAGCAGCTGCGCGGCGATCGCGACCGCGCGGTCGTGCACCTCGTCGGCCGCCTGGCGCACGGCGTTCCCGCCGAGCTGGAGGGAGCGCGAGCCGCCGGTGCCCCCGCCGGTCCGCACGGCCTGCGTGTCGGACTGGCGGTAGGTGATCCTCTCGAGCGGGATGCCGAGCCGGTCGCTGACCAGCATCGAGAACGACGTCGCGTGGCCCTGCCCGTGGGCCGAGGTCCCGGCCATCACCGTCGCCGAGCCGTCCTCGTGCAGGTGGACCGAGCCGTACTCCGAGCCGCCGAAGCCGGTGATCTCGACGTACGTCGCGATGCCGATGCCCAGCTGACGCACCTCACCCGCGTCGCGACGACGCTGCTGCTCGGCCCGGGCGGCGTCGACGTCGGCGATGCGGAGCGCCTCGTCCAGCGCGGCGACGTACTCCCCGTTGTCGTAGGTCGCACCGGTGCTCGTCGCGTAGGGGAACGCGTCCGGTGCGATCAGGTTCCGCCGGCGGATCTCCTCGGGCGGCAGCCCCAGCTCGCGTGCCGCGACGTCCAGGATGCGCTCCAGGGCGGCGGCGGCCTCCGGTCGGCCGGCGCCGCGGAAGGCTCCGACGGGAGCCGTGTTGGTCATCACCGCGACGGCGTCGAAGCGCAGCTCCGGGATCTCGTAGGGCCCCTGGGCCATGAGGTAGGTCGGCCCGACGGCCAGCGCCCCGCCGAAGCCGGCATAGGCGCCGCACTCGCCGAGCACCCGGAGCCGCAGGCCGGTGATCGTGCCGTCGTCGGTGACGCCGAGCTCGGCGTACTGCACCTGGCCGCGGCCCTGCATCGAGAGCATTGCCTCGCTGCGCGTCTCGGCCCAGGCGACGGGGCGGCCGAGGGCGATCGCGGCCAGCGCGACGGCGCCGTGGTCCGGGCCGACACCGGCCTTGCCGCCGAAGGCGCCGCCCACGTGCGGGGCGACGACGCGGACGGCCTCCACGTCGATCCCGGTGGCCCGCGCCAGGAGGTCGCGGGACATGTGCGGCTGCTGGGTGGAGACGTGGACGGTCAGCGAGCCGTCGCCGGGCTCGACCAGGATCGCGTTCGGCTCGATCGGCGCCACCGCGATGCGCTGGTTGACCAGGCGCGCCCGGACCACCCGGTCGGCACCGGCGAAGGGGTCCGAGCGGTCCCCGTCGTACCGCGCCGTCGCGACGTTGGAGCCGACCTCCTCGAACTGCAGCGGTGCCTCCGCGGCGAGCGCCGACTCGACGTCGGCCACGACCGCCAGCTCGTCGTAGTCGACGTCGACGAGCTCGGCGGCGTCGACGGCCTGCGCGCGGGTCTCGGCGACGACCAGGGCCACGGGATCGCCGACGTAGCGCACCGTGCCGACGGCGAGCGCGGCGCGCCCGCACGCGGCGTTGACCTCGGCGAACGACGGCAGGGGAGCGGTGCCGAGCTCGGCAGAGGTGAAGACGCCGAGGACGCCCGGTGCCGCGGCGGCCACGGTCGTGTCGACGCCGCTGATCCGGGCGTGCGCCACGGGGCTGCGCACGAAGACCGCGTGGGCCAGGCCCTCGACCCGGTGGTTGTCGACGAACGTGCCCCGGCCCACGAGCAGCTCGTGGTCCTCGACGCGGCGGACCTGTGTTCCCAGCAAGGATCCCGGCATGGGGCGAGCATAGGAGCGGTCCGGGAGTGGGCCCAGGAGCGGAGCCCTGCTGCGGGCCACGGAACGCGGCCCGGCCGGGTTAGGCGGACCTTACTTGAAGGGCGTCGACCATTAACGGCACACTGATGTTGTGGAATTCACCGACCAGGCCCCCGAGGGCCACGACCAGCCGACGCGCCAGCGCGTGGTGGAGTCGATCCTGGTCAACGGTCCCTCCACCGCGGCCGGGCTCGCCGAGCGTCTCGACCTGACGCCCGCCGCCGTTCGCCGCCACCTCGACCAGCTGCTCGACGACGGCACCCTCGAGGCGCGCGAGCCGCGCCACCAGGTGTCGCGCGGACGCGGTCGCCCCGCCAAGCTCTTCGCCCTCACCGAGGCGGGGCGCGACGGGTTCGACCAGCAGTACGACGACCTCGCCGTCCAGGCGCTGCGCTTCCTCGACGAGACCGGGGGCGAGGCAGCGGTCCGCGAGTTCGCCAACCGCCGCGTCTCGTTCATCGAGGACCGCTTCCCCGCGGTGGCCGAGGAGCACCCCCAGCTCAGCCCCGTGGAGGTGCTGGCCCGCGTGTTCACCGCCGAGGGCTACGCCGCCGCGGTCCGCGACCTGCCGATGGGGGAGCAGCTGTGCCAGCAGCACTGCCCCGTCTCGCACGTCGCCCACGAGTTCCCCCAGCTGTGCGAGGCGGAGACCGAGGCCATCGGCCGCGTGCTCGGCCGCCACGTGCAGCGCCTGGCCACGATCGCCCACGGCGACGGGGTCTGCACCACGTGCATCCCTGACCAACCCCGACGGGCCTCGACCGGCCCGACCACCGCACCGACGAAGGAGCAGGTCTCATGACCACGATCGACGAGCGCAACCCCGAGCTCGAGGGCATCGGGCGCTACGACTTCGGCTGGAGCGACTCCGACGTCGCCGGTGCGACCGCAAAGCGCGGTCTGAGCGAGGAGGTCGTCCGCGACATCTCCGCGAAGAAGAGCGAGCCGCAGTGGATGCTCGACCTGCGCCTGAAGGGCCTCAAGCTCTTCCACCGCAAGCCCATGCCCACGTGGGGCTCGGACCTGTCGACGATCGACTTCGACAACATCAAGTACTTCGTCCGGTCCAGCGAGAAGCAGGCCGCGACCTGGGACGACCTCCCCGAGGACATCAAGAACACCTACGACAAGCTCGGCATCCCGGAGGCGGAGAAGCAGCGCCTCGTCTCGGGCGTCGCCGCGCAGTACGAGTCCGAGGTCGTCTACCACTCGATCCGCGAGGACCTCGAGGCGCAGGGCGTGCTCTTCCTCGACACCGACACGGCGCTGAAGGAGCAGCCGGAGCTCTTCAAGGAGTACTTCGGCACCGTCATCCCCGTCGGCGACAACAAGTTCTCCGCGCTCAACACCTCGGTGTGGTCGGGCGGCTCGTTCATCTACGTCCCCAAGGGTGTGCACGTCGACATCCCGCTGCAGGCCTACTTCCGGATCAACACCGAGAACATGGGCCAGTTCGAGCGGACGCTGATCATCGTCGACGAGGACGCCTACGTGCACTACGTCGAGGGCTGCACCGCGCCGATCTACTCGTCCGACTCGCTGCACTCCGCGGTCGTCGAGATCATCGTGAAGAAGGGCGGCCGCTGCCGCTACACGACCATCCAGAACTGGTCGAACAACGTCTACAACCTCGTGACCAAGCGCGCGACCTGCGAGGCCGGCGCCACGATGGAGTGGGTCGACGGCAACATCGGCTCCAAGGTCACGATGAAGTACCCCGCGGTCTACCTCATGGGTGAGCACGCCCGGGGCGAGACGCTGTCGATCGCCTTCGCGGGCGAGGGCCAGCACCAGGACGCCGGCGCCAAGATGGTGCACGCCGCCCCGAACACCTCGTCCTCGATCCTGTCGAAGTCGGTGGCCCGCGGCGGTGGCCGGACGTCGTACCGCGGCCTGATCCAGATCAACGAGGGCGCGCACGGCTCGAAGTCCAACGTGCTCTGCGACGCGCTCCTGGTCGACCAGATCAGCCGCTCGGACACCTACCCCTACGTCGACATCCGTGAGGATGACGTGTCCATGGGCCACGAGGCGAGCGTCTCCAAGGTCTCCGACGACCAGCTCTTCTACCTCATGTCGCGCGGCATGGAGCAGGACGAGGCGATGGCGATGATCGTCCGCGGCTTCATCGAGCCGATCGCCAAGGAGCTCCCCATGGAGTACGCCCTCGAGCTGAACCGCCTCATCGAGCTCCAGATGGAGGGCGCGGTCGGCTGATCGCCGTCCTGCCCCCTCCGTTGGTCGAGACCCCCCGAACCAGAAAGCACCTTCTGTGACCCTGACTGACAACCCGGTCGCCGACGCGATCGAGACCGCCGCACCCGGCACGGTGCTGTCGCACCTGCACCCGGCGGGCTCGTTCGACGTCGCCGACCACGAGCTGCCGACCGGCCGCGAGGAGATCTGGCGGTTCACGCCGCTCAAGCGGCTCCGTGGGCTGCACGCGGACGCGACCTTCCAGCCCAGCGCGACCTCCTGCACCTGGAACACCCCCGAGAGTGTCCGGGTCGAGGGTGTCGACGGCGACGAGGCGCGCGCCCTGCGCGGCGTGAGCGGCCTCGTGCCCAACACGCGCTTCACCGCCCGCGTGCTCGCCGAGGTCCCCTCGACGCTGCTCGTCGACGTGCCGGCCGACCTCCAGGTGAGCGAGCCCGTCGTGGTCGACCTCGCCGGCGAGGACGCCACCGTGACCGAGGCCGGCCACGTGGTGCTGCGCTTCGGTCGGCACAGCCAGGCGGTCGTGGTGCTCAACCACACCGGTCACTCCTCGATGGTCCAGGTCGTCGAGGTCGTGGTCGGCGAGGGCGCCCAAGTCTCGGTGATCTCGTTGCAGGACTGGGCCGACGACTCGGTCCACCTGACGCACCACCAGGCCACCGTCGGCCGCGACGCGTCGTACAAGCACGTCGCGATCAGCTTCGGCGGCGACCTGGTCCGGATGGACAGCAACGTCGCGTACGACGGCCCCGGCGGTGCCGCCGAGCTGCTCGGCCTCTACTTCGCCGACGCCGGCCAGCACATCGAGCACCGCCTCTTCGCCGACCACACCGCGCCCCGCACCAAGAGCAACGTCGTCTACAAGGGCGCGCTGCAGGGCCAGGGCGCGCACACCGTGTGGGTGGGCAACGTCCTGATCCGCAAGGTCGCCGAGGGCATCGAGACCTACGAGGAGAACCGCAACCTGGTGCTCACCGACGGCTGCCAGGCCGACTCGGTGCCCAACCTCGAGATCGAGACCGGCGAGATCGAGGGCGCGGGCCACGCGTCCGCGACCGGCCGCTTCGACGACGAGCAGCTGTTCTACCTCCGCGCCCGCGGCATCGACGAGGCCGAGGCCCGTCGCCTCGTCGTGCACGGCTTCTTCAACGACCTGATCCGCAAGATCGGGGTCCCGTCGCTGCAGGAGAAGCTGATGGACACCGTGGAGCAGGAGCTCGCCAAGAACGTCCTGCGGGACACCCTCTGATGGGCTTCGAGCGCGTCTGCGCCGCCGAGGACGTCCCGGCCGACGAGGGCCTGGGTGTCACCGTGGGGGACACCGACGTGGTCGTCGCCCGCGACGGCGACGAGTTCCACGCCCTGCAGAACCTCTGCTCGCACGCCGCCGTCGCACTGAGCGAGGGCGAGGTCGAGGACTGCCAGATCGAGTGCTGGCTGCACGGCTCGCGCTTCGACCTGCGCACCGGCAAGCCCACCGGGCTGCCGGCGACCGAGCCGGTCGCCGTCTTCGCCGTCGACGTACGCCCCGACGGGGTCTACGTCGACACCTCCTCGACGCTCAACGGCGTCCACCCGAGCTGACCAGACTTTTCACGGAAGAGAGAGACAACAGATGAGCACGCTGGAGATCAAGGACCTGCACGTCACGGTCGACACCGAGGACGGCGCCAAGGAGATCCTCAAGGGCGTCACCCTCACCATCGGCGACGGCGAGACCCACGCGATCATGGGGCCGAACGGCTCGGGCAAGTCGACGCTGGCCTACTCGATCGCCGGCCACCCGAAGTACACCGTCACGGGCGGCACCGTCACCCTCGACGGCGAGGACGTCCTGTCCATGTCGGTCGACGAGCGGGCCCGCGCGGGGCTGTTCCTCGCGATGCAGTACCCCGTCGAGGTGCCCGGCGTCTCGGTGTCGAACTTCCTCCGCACCGCCAAGACCGCGATCGACGGCGAGTCGCCGAAGCTCCGCACCTGGGTCAAGGACGTCAACGCCACGCTCGAGAAGCTCAACCTCGACCCGACCTTCGCGCAGCGCTCGGTCAACGAGGGCTTCTCCGGCGGCGAGAAGAAGCGCCACGAGATCGCCCAGCTCGAGCTGCTGAACCCCAAGGTCGCCGTGCTCGACGAGACCGACTCCGGTCTCGACATCGACGCGCTGAAGATCGTCTCGGAGGGCGTCAACCGGTTCCGCGAGCAGGAGGGCAAGGGCGTCCTGCTGATCACGCACTACACCCGCATCCTGCGCTACATCGAGCCCGACTTCGTGCACGTCTTCGTCGACGGCAGGATCGCCGAGCAGGGTGGCCCCGAGCTGGCCGACCAGCTTGAGGCCGAGGGCTACGACAAGTACGTCTCGGCGGTGCGATAAGCGGCACTGAGCTGCGTTGTCGTCGCTCGACGGCCCGCTTCGCTCACAGGCCGCCTTCGCTCCTCCGCCTTGCACAGCACCACTTCTCGCACCGCCGAGCACCAGCCGAGAAAGGAACCCGCGATGATCGAGGGACTACTCCCTGAACTGGACGTCATCCGCAAGGACTTCCCGATCCTCGAGCGCACGCTCGCGGGCGGGTTCCCGCTGGTCTACCTCGACAGCGCGAACACCTCGCAGAAGCCGCAGGTCGTGATCGACACGATGGTCGACCACCTCGAGCGGCACAACGCGAACGTCGCGCGCGCGATGCACCAGCTGGGTGCCGAGTCGTCCGAGGCGTTCGAGGCGGCGCGCGACAAGGTCGCCGCCTTCATCCATGCCCCGAGCCGCGACGAGGTGATCTTCACCAAGAACGCCTCCGAGGCGCTCAACCTGGTCGCCAACACGCTGGCCTGGGCGCGCGGTCCGCTCGAGATCGGGGAGGGCGACGAGGTCGTCATCACCGAGATGGAGCACCACTCCAACATCGTGCCGTGGCAGCTGCTCACCGAGCGCAAGGGCGCCACCCTGCGCTGGTTCGGGCTCACCGACGACGGCCGCCTCGACCTGTCGAACATCGACGAGCTGATCACCGAGCGGACCAAGGTCGTGTCGCTGACCTGGGTCTCGAACATGCTCGGGACCATCAACCCGGTCGCCGAGATCGCGGCCCGGGCGCACGCCGTGGGCGCCATCGTCGTCGTCGACGCGTCCCAGGCGGCCCCGCAGCTGCCCGTCGACGTCGTCGCCAGCGGTGCCGACCTGCTGGCCTTCACCGGCCACAAGGTCGTCGGCCCGACCGGCATCGGCGTGCTGTGGGGCCGGCGCGAGGTCCTCGACCAGCTGCCGCCGTTCCTCGGTGGCGGCGAGATGATCGAGACCGTGGCGATGGAGCGCTCGACGTACGCCGGCATCCCGCACAAGTTCGAGGCCGGCACCCCGCCGATCGTCGAGGCCGTCGGCCTCGGCGCCGCGGTGGACTACCTCGGCCACATCGGGATGGACGCGATCCACGCCCACGAGCAGGCGATCACGGCGTACGCCCTCGAGGGCCTCGCGACGGTGCCCGGCCTGACGGTCCTCGGCCCGCTGGACGCGACGCTGCGCGGCGGGGCGATCTCCTTCGAGATCGACGACGTGCACCCTCACGACGTCGCCCAGGTCCTCGACTCCCGCGGCGTCGCCGTGCGGGCCGGCCACCACTGCGCCAAGCCGGCGCACAAGCGCTTCGGCGTGCAGAGCTCGACCCGGATGTCGTCGTACCTCTACACGACGCCGGGCGAGATCGACGCCCTGGTCGAGGCGCTGGAATACACCCGCTCCTACTTCAAGTTGAGTTGAGAGATGAGCCAGGAACTCGATGCGCTGTACCAGGAGATCATCCTGGACCACTACAAGAACCCCCACCACAAGGGACTGCGCGACCCCTTCGAGGCGGAGGTCCACCACGTCAACCCCACCTGCGGTGACGAGGTCACGCTGCGCGTGCACCTCGTCGACGGCCGGGTCGAGGACGTGTCCTACGACAGCGTCGGCTGCTCGATCTCGCAGGCCTCGGCCTCCGTGCTCACCGACCTCGTGATCGGCAAGCCGGTCGACGAGGCGATGGCGATCCACGAGTCGTTCCTGACCCTGATGCAGGGCAAGGGCACCGTCGAGCCCGACGAGGACGTCCTCGAGGACGGCATCGCGTTCGCCGGCGTCGCCAAGTTCCCCGCGCGCGTGAAGTGCGCACTACTGTCGTGGATGGCCTGGAAGGACGCCACCCTCGCGGTGGCCCAGCCCGTCGCGACCCTGAAGGAGACCTCATGACCGAGCAGTCCGCCCCCGTCACCACCGACGGCACCGTCGACCACGGTGACGACCTGCCCGACGTCCCCGAGGCGTCCGGCACCACGATGACCGTCACGAAGGACGACGTCACCGAGGCGATGAAGGACGTCGTCGACCCCGAGCTCGGCATCAACGTCGTCGACCTCGGCCTCGTCTACGACGTCCACCTCGACGAGGGCCACAACGTGGTCATCGACATGACGCTGACGTCGGCCGCGTGCCCGCTGACCGACGTGATCCAGGACCAGACCAACTCGGCGCTCGAGGGCATCGTCAACGACGTCGCCATCAACTGGGTCTGGATGCCGCCGTGGGGCCCCGACAAGATCACGCCCGACGGCCGCGAGCAGCTGCGCGCCCTCGGCTTCAACGTCTGATCCCGTGGAGCACTCGGCGCTCGAGGCCTTCTGGGAGCTGGCCCGCTTCCACGCCCGGCTGAACAGCGCGCCGGGCTACTTCGGCCCGACGGCGCTGGAGACCCTGCCGCCGCCGGCCTGGTCCTTCGGGGCCGAGCCGGCCCAGGCCGACGAGCTGCTGGCCCTGGTGCTGTCCGGGGCCAAGACCGCGACCGCCGGCGCCCTGTGGGACTACGAGAACGACGGCGACCCCGTGCCCGAGCCGGGCAACCTGAGCATCCTGCTGGACGGAGCCGGCCACCCGCGCGCGCTGATCGAGGCGACCGACGTGCGGGTCGTCCCGTTCGACGAGGTCGACGCGGAGCACGCCCGCCTCGAGGGTGAGGGCGACGGCTCGCTCGCGCACTGGCGCGACGCCCACGAGCGCTTCTTCGCCGCCGTCGCCACCGACGAGCGCGGCTTCCAGCCCGACATGCCGGTGGTGCTCGAGCGCTTCCGGGTGGTCTACCAGGAAGCCTGAGCGTGCCCGCGGTCCTGGTGCCCGCCGCCCGGCTGGAGCGGTGGGTGGTCAACTTCGAGGACCGGCACGGCGCGACCACCCTGTCGCTCACCTCCGGCGCTCTCGCCGGGCTGGCCTCCGACGGGTCGACCTTCGTCGCCCGGCTGCCCTTCGAGACGTCGTACGACGGCTCGGCCGCGGCCGGGTCCTTCGCAGCCGCCGCCGTCCCGCCCCCTGCCTGGGGCGTGCTGCTGGTCCGCAAGGGCGGCTTCGCCGTCGCCCGGGTGGCCGGCGAGAAGGTCGTCGAGTCCAAGGTCGGCCAGCGTCACGTCCAGGGCCGCACGAAGGCCGGCGGCCAGTCCCAGCAGCGCTTCGCCCGGCGCCGCGACAACCAGGCGCGGCAGGCCTACGAGGCGGCCGCCGACCACGCCGCCCGGATCCTCGGCGAGCTCGCGGGCCCCGTCGTCTGCGGGGGCGACCACACGGCCGTCGACGAGGTGCTCGCCGACCCCCGCCTGCGGCGACTGGCCCGGACCGAGCCCTGGCTGCCGGTCCCGGACCCTCGTCGAGGGGTGCTCGACCAGGCGGTGCGGGACGCCTGCGCCGTGGCCGTCGACGTCACCAACGCCTGAGCCCCGCGGAGCCCGCGCCTGCGCGCCGCGCGTCACCTGCCCGCCGTACGCCTCCTCATCGGCTAGCGTCCGAGGCATGTGGCAGCCCGAACCGGGATGGCATCTCCTGACGGGGAGCACCGGCTCGTCGACGGTGGGCGTCTGGCGTACGGCGCTCGGTGACACTCCCGTTGCCGTGAAACGGCTCGCGGCGCCGGCTGAGCACGATCCGCCCGAGCTCAGCGACCCGCGTGGTTTCGCCTACTGGCGTCGCGGTGCCGACGTCGAGATCGCCGGCGTGGTGGCGCACACCCCGGGGCTGCGATCGGCGGGGCCGACCGCCGTCGACGAGGACGTCGAGGGCATCACGCTGACGCAGGTCTGGGTCGAGGACGCCGCCAACAGCGGCCTCTTCATCGCCCGGTCCCTCGGACGCTTCGCGGGGGCCGACCTCGCGCCCGCCCCGTGGCTGGCCCGCGACCAGCTGCGCGACCGGCTGGACCGGGTCGAGCGGCGGGGCGGCTGGCGGACCCTGGCGAGGACCACCGTGGCCGACGTCGCCGACCACCTCTGGAACCGGCGCACCTTCTGGCTGGACGCCCTCGACGAGCTCGCGCAGGTGCCCCAGCACGGCGACCCCGTGCCGGCCAACCTGCCCGGGCGGGAGGGAGACGACGTCGTCGCCGTGGACTGGTCGACGCTCGGGCACGGCCCGGTGGGTGCCGACCTCGGCTACTACTCGCTGACCGCGCGGGAGGAGCTCGAGCCGCTGCTCGACGCCTACCTGATCGGGCTGCCCGAGGGCATCGCCACCCGCGACGACGTCGCGCTGGGCGCCCGGGTCGCGGCCGTCTTCACCGCCCTCAGCCGGGCGGAGTGGGCGCTGGCCCGCGTGGCCGGGGGAGAGGGTGCGCTCGCGGGGAAGTACCGCCACCCCTCGGTCGCCCCGCACCTGCGTGCGTTGCAGCGGCAGTTCCCCCACATCGAGGCGCTGCTCGACCAGTGAGGGTCAGGCCGGCGCGGCCGGCAGGTCGACCCAGAACACCGAGCCCTCGCCTGCGACGGACTCGACGCCCATCATCCCGCCGTCGCGCTCGGCCAGCGACCGCGACAGCGAGAGCCCCAGGCCGGTGCCCTTGGTCTCGGGGCCGGCGAAGCGCACGAACGGCTTGAAGACGTCGAGCTGCTGGTCGAGGGTGAGGCCCGGGCCGCTGTCGCGCACGCTGATCCGCACGCGGTGCTCGCCGAACTCGTCGCGGGTGCGCGAGGTGGTCACGTCGACCGTCCCGCCGGGGGTGTTGTAGGCGATGGCGTTGCCGACCAGGTTGGTGAGGATCTGCCGCAGCCCGGACGGGGTCGTCAGCACCCGCGTGTCGGGGGCGATGTCGGCGGTCACCGTGATCCGCGCGCTGGTGGCCGGCGTGCGCAGCCAGTGCACGACGTCGCTCACGGCGTCGGCGATCTCGACCCACTGGCTCTCGACGCCGCCGCCGAGGTCCTGCCCGGTGTTGAGCAGGTCGTCGACGACCGCGAGCAGCTGCTCCCCGGCGCTGAGGACCACGTCGGCGTCCCGGGCGACCTCGCCCGCGAAGGGCGCGGCGGCCCCGTCGGCGGCGGCGTGGTCGCGCGCGTCGGCGCCGAGCATCTCGGCCGTGCCCACGATGGCGGCGATGGGGGTGCGGAGCTCGTGGCCGATCGCGGAGAAGAACTGCTGCTGGCTGGCCCGGGCCTGGTCGCCCCGCCGGATCGCGTCGGCGAGCGACTCCTGGGCGCGGACCGCGGCCATCCGGGAGGCCAGCGCCGCGCGGAGCAGGCCGACGTCCGCGACGTACGCGCTCGGCCACTCGCCCGGGGTCTCCCGGGTCATCGCCATGCTGCCGAACATCACCTCGTCGACGACCATCGCGCTGGTGACCAGGGCCCGGACGCCGCAGGTGGCGAGCTCGCGGCGGTCCTGCTGCGCCTCGGGGGGAAGCGCCTCGGCGTCGGGGACGACGACGATGCCGCGGCGGGCGCGTGGCGAGACCCAGGGCATCGACAGCGCCTGCTCGGCGCCGGCGTCCTCGCGCGGGGCGATCGAGGCGGTGGTCCCGGGTCGGCTCCACTCGCGCAGCCAGGCGCGCTGGCCCAGGTGCACCCAACCGCTGCCCGCGGCGGGCTGGACCTGGATGAGGGACACCGTCAGGAGGTCGACGCCGGGGTAGGACGAGAGCAGCCGCCCCACCCGCTCGACCGCCTCGGTCACGCTCCCCTCGCCGCGCAGGATCGACACGGCCAGCTCCCCGGCCTCCGGGGTCGAGTTGGACGGTTGGCCGCGAGGCGTGTCGACCGTCAGGGCGGGGGCGTCGGTCACACAGGAAATGATACGCAGCGAGGGGGGTGGGGGTGCGTCATTGCGGGAGTTGGACCACGGGCTGGTGGGGGCAGGTCCCCAGCCCGACGACCGAGGGGGTCGGGGCGAGGCCCCGGCTGGCGTCGATGCCGGGCGCGTCCTGCGGCAGCAGGTCCAGCGCGGCGGCCCACCGGACCAGGTCCGCGAGCAACGCCAGGCCCAGGCTGCGGCCCGGGCACGCATGGGCACCCACGCCGAAGGGCAACCAGGCGCCGGGGCGCGCCCCGTCGACCCGCCAGCGCTCCGGCTCGAACACATCGAGGTCGGCCTGCCCCTGCTCCGGCCCCGGGCAGACCTCCGGCAGGCGGCCCAGGGCGAAGGGGCTCACGATCAGCGGCGTGTAGGCGCTGACCGGTGTCGTGCCGATGACGACGTCCTCGGTGGCGATCCGGGGGAGCAGCCAGCTGGGGGGATACAGGCGCAGCGTCTCCCAGACCACGTCCTCGGCGGTGGCCGGCTGGTCCCGCAACCGTCGGAGCACCTCGGGGTGGCTGGCCAGCTGGGTCAGGCACCAGGCCCCGGCCGCGATGGGGACCTGGATGCCGGCGGCCAGGGCGGCCGCCGTACCGCGCGGGGCCTCGCATCCCGCGGCGCCGAGGCGCTCCACGAGCCGGTCGCTCACGGCCACCTCGGCGCGGGCCACCCGGGACCAGCGGCGTGGCGGCCGGCGCGCGCTGATGATGGGGGCGAGCGAGTCGATCCAGCCGAGGACCAGGTCGCCGATCTCCGCCTGGGCGTCCGGGGCGGCCTCGGGGACGAGCGCGGCGGTGGTGGCGCGGGCGACCGGCACGCGCAGCAGCTGCATCGTGTCCACCTCCGGCGGGTGGGGTACGACGGCGGCGAGCTCGGCCGCGAACACCCGACGGCCCTCGGCGACCGCGGCGGGTGACAGCGGCCGGGTGACCTTGTGGCCCGGGTCGCCGCGCAACCGTCGGCGGCTGACGTCGAAGGGCAGCACGAACTGCTCGCCCCGGGTCAGCGTCAGGCGCGCGTCGCGCACCGTGGGGACGAGCGTGGGCTGGTCAGGCCCGAGCGGGACGGGTTCGGGGGACCCCACGGCACGCAGAACGGCGCCGAGCAGACCCGAAGGTCTGCCGGCGCCGTCCGTGCTGCTCGTGCCAGTCAGAGACTGGGACGCCACGAGTAGGCGGCACTGATGGTGCGGCCTGCGCGGGCGATGGCACGCTGGTGCATGAACTTCTTCAGCATGGAGGTGTTCCCTTCCCTAGATACTCCCTGGGCAGCAGGGTACCCGTTCCACCGACGTTTGCACGTGGTATAGACAGATCCGCTCGACCACCTCGCCGGAGGTCCTTCAGCGGGTCCGCTGGACCTCGTCGATGAGGTCCGAGAGCTGCTGGATCCGTACGGGTTTCGGCAGCACCAGCGTCACCCCCAGCTCGTTGAGCATCGGTCGCTCGGCGTGGGCGGAGGCGCTCAGCACCGCGACCGTGAGGCCGTCGGCGTGCTCGGGGTGCGCGTGCAGCCAGCGCACCACGTCGACCCCGGTCAGCCGGGGCATCGAGAGGTCGAGCAGCAGCA
Organism: Nocardioides luti; assembly: GCF_014212315.1. Classification (NCBI taxonomy): domain Bacteria; kingdom Bacillati; phylum Actinomycetota; class Actinomycetes; order Propionibacteriales; family Nocardioidaceae; genus Nocardioides; species Nocardioides luti. The sequence goes on along the minus strand of NZ_JACKXE010000001.1, from coordinate 269,254 downwards.
GGTCGTAGTGCCGGGCCGCGAGCGCGTCCACGGCCTCCTGGCCGTCCTCGGCCTCGTCGACCTCACCGTGGCCGAGCTTGGTGAGCATCCGCGCCGTCAACGTGCGCACCGGTTCGAAGTCCTCGGCGACGAGGACCCGCAGGGGTGCTGGGGGCGATGCCCCAGAGGACCCCCCGTGGGTCGAGTCGTCGTGGACGTCGCTGTTACTCACGTGACTGACGGTACCGCCTGGACGACCCGCTCGTGCCTGAAGTACGGCACTCGGGCAGACCCGTGGACACGCCCCCCCGCGAACGGGTCAGAGCGCGTTCGGCGCGAAGGTGTCGCAGGCCTCGAGCGAGCCCTGGCTGAGGCCCTTCTTGAACCACGCGACCCGCTCGGCGGCCGACCCGTGCGTCCACTGCTCGGGGTTCACCTTGCCGCCGGTCTCCTCCTGGATCCGGTCGTCCCCGACCGCCGTGGCGGCGGCGATGGCCTGCTGGATGTCCTGGTCGGTGAGGTCCTGGATCAGGACCTGGCCGGAGGCGTCCTTCGTGGTCGTCGCGCCCTTGGTCCACATGCCGGCGTAGCAGTCGGCCTGCAGCTCGAGCCGGACCGAGTCGCTGGTCGGACCCTGCTGGGTCTTCACCTGGCTCATCGTGCCGAGGAGGTTCTGGATGTGGTGGCCGAACTCGTGCGCGAGGACGTAGGGCTCGACGAAGGCGCCGCTGGGGCCGTTGAGCTGCTTCTCGAGCACCGCGTCGTAGAACGTGGTGTCCAGGTAGATGAACTGGTCGCTCGGGCAGTAGAACGGCCCGACGTCGGAGGAGGCCTGCCCGCAGCCGGTGTCGATGGCGTCGGTGAAGGTCTCGACGCCCGCCTCGGGCCGGAACTTCGTGCTCGACTGGTCGGGCAGCGTGGCGGACCAGTAGTCCACCAGTGAGTTCTCCACCGCGACCCGGGCGCAGTCCGCGCTGTCGTTCGCGTCGGCGCCCGTCTTGCAGCCGGAGTAGCGGCCGGTGTCGGCCATCCGGCTGGTGTTCAGGGTGTCCGCCGCGGCGCCGCCGCCCCCGCCGCCGTTGTTGAGGCACTGCGTGAGCACCAGGAAGAGGATGACGATGATCACACCGCCGATGCCGCCGCCGGCCCGCATCCCGCCGGGGATCGGGATGGCGCCGCCGCCCCCGCCGCCTGAGCGTCGGCCGCGACCGGCGTCGCCGACCCGGCTGGTGTCGAGTCGGGCCTTCGGGTTGAAGCGCATGGGTACCCCTTCGCGATGCCGGGGGTTGGTCCCCGCCGCCCTAGACTAAGCGCCTCATGATCACCGCTCAGCACCTGGAAGTCCGCGTCGGCGCCCGACTTCTCATGGAGGACGTCACCTTCCGCGTGGCCGCCGGTGACAAGGTCGGCCTCGTCGGGCGCAACGGCGCCGGCAAGACCACCCTCACCAAGATCCTCGCCGGCGAGGCCCTGCCCGCCAGCGGCAAGGTGATGGCCACCGGCGACGTGGGCTACCTGCCGCAGGACCCGCGCATCGGAGACCCCGAGGTCCTGGCCCGCGACCGGATCCTCTCGGCGCGCAACCTCGACGACGTCGTACGCCGTCTCCGCACCGCCGAGATCGAGATGGGCAGCGACGACGACGAGGTCCGCGACCGGGCGATGCGCCGCTACAGCGCCGCGGACGCCGAGCTGCACGCCGGGGGCGGCTACGCCGCCGAGTCCGAGGCCGCCACCATCGCCAAGAGCCTGGGCATCGAGGAGCGGATCCTCGCGCAGCCGCTCAAGACGCTCTCGGGCGGCCAGCGTCGTCGGGTCGAGCTCGCGCGCATCCTCTTCTCCGGTGCCGAGACGCTGCTCCTCGACGAGCCCACCAACCACCTCGACGCGGACTCGATCGTCTGGCTGCGCGAGTTCCTCAAGGCGCACAAGGGCGGGCTGATCGTGATCAGCCACGACAACGACCTGCTCGAGACCACGGTCAACAAGGTGCTGCACCTCGACGCCAACCGCGGTCAGATCGACGTCTACAACATGGGCTGGAAGGCCTACCTGACCCAGCGCGAGACCGACGAGCGCCGCCGCAAGCGGGAGCGCCAGAACGCCGAGACCAAGGCCAAGACGCTCACCGACCAGGCGAACAAGATGCGGGCCAAGGCCAGCAAGGCCACGGCCGCCCAGTCCATGCTCAAGCGCGCCGAGAAGATGATGGCCGGGCTCGAGGGCGAGCGGCAGGCCGACAAGGTGGCGCGGATCAAGTTCCCCGCCCCGGCACCCTGCGGCAAGACGCCGCTCACCGCGGCCGAGCTCTCCAAGTCGTACGGCTCCCTCGAGGTCTTCACGGACGTCGACCTGGCCATCGACAAGGGCTCGCGGGTCGTGATCCTCGGGCTCAACGGCGCCGGCAAGACCACGATGCTGCGGATCCTCGCGGGCGTGGACCAGGCCGACACCGGCGAGGTCGTGCCCGGCCACGGGCTCAAGCTGGGCTACTACGCCCAGGAGCACGAGACCCTCGACACGAACCGCACGGTGCTGGAGAACATGCAGAGCGCCGCGCCGCAGCTGACCGACACCGAGGCCCGCAGCGTGCTCGGCTCCTTCCTCTTCTCCGGCGACGACGCGCAGAAGTCCGCCGGCGTGCTGTCCGGCGGCGAGAAGACCCGGCTCGCCCTCGCCTCGCTCGTCGTGTCGAGCGCGAACGTGCTGCTGCTCGACGAGCCCACCAACAACCTCGACCCCGCCTCCCGCGAGGAGGTGCTCGCCGCGATCCGCACCTACGAGGGCGCGATCATCCTGGTGACGCACGACGAGGGGGCCGTGCGTGCCCTCGAGCCGGACCGGGTGCTGCTGCTCCCGGACGGCGACGAGGACCTCTGGAACGAGGACTACGCCGACCTGGTCTCGCTGGCCTGAGCGAGGTGCTGGCCGGCGGACTGTCGGCGCACCTTCTTACACTTCGCCCATGACTCCTGAAGACCTCGCCGCCGTCGGCCTGCGCCTCGACCTCGTCGGTCCCGTCGCGACGATCACGCTCGACCGGCCCGAGGTCCGCAACGCGCAGACCCCGGCGATGTGGCGCGCACTGGCCGAGATCGGCGCCGGCCTCGGGGACGAGATCCGCGTCGTCGTCGTGCGCGGCGAGGGCACCACCTTCTCCGCAGGCCTCGACCGCGCCATGCTCGACCCCTCCGGCGCCGGGGACGGCGTCGAGACGGTGGCCGGGCTGCTGGCGCTGGGCGACGACGAGGTCTCCGCGACCATCGACGCCTACCAGCAGGGATTCACGTTCCTGCGGGACCCGCGCTTCGTGTCCGTCGCCGCCGTCCAGGGGTACGCCGTCGGCGCCGGCTTCCAGCTGGCGCTCAGCTGCGACCTGCGCGTGGTCGCCGACGACGCGCAGCTGTGCATGAAGGAGTCGGCGCTCGGGCTGGTGCCCGACCTGACGGGAACAAAGCCGCTGGTCGAGAGCGTTGGCTACGCCAGGGCGCTGGAGATCTGCGCGACCGCCCGCATGGTCGGGGCCGAGGAGGCCGTGGCCATCGGGCTCGCGCTGACCGCCGTCCCCGCCGCCGACCTCGACGCCACCGTCGCCGACCTGGTGGGGGCCCTCACCGCACCCCTTTCGGGCGTGGTGACCGAGACGAAGGCGCTGCTCCAGGGAGCGGCGCAGCGGGACCTGGAGGAGCAGCGTCGTCTGGAGCGAGAAGCCCAGACGAGGCGGTTCCGGGCGCTGGCCGAGCTGGCCCGCGCCACCGCGGCCCCGGAGTAGGAGACCAGCTTGTCGGGCATGCACGGAACGGGCGCCGCGTGGCGCCACCTGCGGACGGACCGCAGCCTCGTCAGCAACCGGGTGGACCGCGGCACCGTCCGCCGGGTCCTGGGCTTCGCCCGTCCGCACCGGCGGATCATCGCGTTCTTCCTGACCCTCACCGTGATCGACGCCGGCATGGTCGTCGTGACCCCGCTGCTCGTGCAGCGGATCGTCGACGACGGCATCTACCAGGGCGACACCGGCCTGATCACGCTGCTCGCGCTGGCGATGGCCGGCACCGCGGTGGTCAGCGGCCTGCTCACCGTGGGGGAGGGCTGGCTCTCCTCGCGGATCGGTGAGGGGCTCATCTACGACCTCCGGACCCAGGTCTTCGGGCACGTGCAGCGGCAGTCGCTCGCCTTCTTCACCCGCACCCAGACCGGTGCGCTGGTCTCCCGGCTCAACAACGACGTGATCGGCGCCCAGCGCGCCTTCACCTCCACGCTGTCCAGCACGGTCGCCAACACGATCTCGGTCGTGGTCGTCGGCATCGCGATGATGGTGCTGAGCTGGCAGGTCACGCTGCTGTGCCTGGCGATGTTTCCGATCCTGCTGCTGGTCTCCCGCGGCGTCAGCGCCCGGCTGGCCGGCCTGACCCGCGAGCAGATGGACGGCAACGCCGACCTCGGCAACATGATGACCGAGCGCTTCAACGTGGGCGGCGCCATGCTGCTCAAGCTGTTCGGCCGCCGCGGCGAGGAGGATTCCCTCTTCGGGACCAAGGCGGCCAAGGTCCGCGACCTGGGCATCCGGATCTCCCTGATCACGCGGGTGTTCGCCGCCGCGATGATGATGGTCCCGGCGCTCGCCACCGCGCTGGTCTACGGCGTCGGCGGTCACCTCGCCGTCAGCGGAGCGCTCACCGTCGGCACCGTGCTGGCGCTGGCCACCCTGCTGCTGCGCCTGCTGGGCCCGCTCCAGGGCCTCTCGAACGTGCGCATCGACGTGATGACCGCGCTGGTCAGCTTCGAGCGCGTCTTCGAGGTACTCGACCTGCCCTCCCTCATCCAGGAGAAGCCCGACGCCCGCGACCTGCCGGCGCACGCCTCCCGGCTGGAGTTCGACCACGTCGCGTTCACCTACCCCCAGGCCGACGACATCTCGCTGGCCTCGCTCGAGGCGGTGGCCCGCACCGAGTCCCGGCCCAGCGGTCCCGTCCTCACCGACATCTCCTTCGTCGCCGAGCCCGGCCGGATGGTCGCGCTCGTGGGTCCCTCGGGCGCCGGCAAGACGACCGTCACCAACCTGGTGGCCCGGCTCTACGACGTCGGCAGCGGCGCCGTCCGGGTCGGGGACGTCGACGTCCGCGACGTGACGCTGCAGTCGCTCGAGGACACCGTCGGGTACGTCACCCAGGACGCGCACATGTTCCACGACACGATCCGCGCCAACCTGCTCTACGCCCGGCCCGGGGCCAGCGACGAGCAGGTGTGGGCCTCGCTCGAGGCGGCGCAGATCGCGACCCTGGTGCGGTCGCTGCCCGACGGGCTCGACACGGTCGTCGGCGACCGCGGCTACCGCCTCTCCGGCGGCGAGCGCCAGCGCCTGGCGATCGCCCGGCTGCTGCTCAAGGCACCCGCGATCGTCGTGCTCGACGAGGCCACGGCGCACCTCGACAGCGAGTCGGAGGCGGCCGTGCAGCGGGCGCTCGACGCCGCGCTCGAGGGCCGGACCTCGCTGGTGATCGCCCACCGTCTCTCGACGGTGCGCAACGCCGACACCATCCTCGTCCTCGACGGCGGCACCATCGTGCAGTCCGGCACGCACACCGAGCTGCTCGCCCAGGGCGGGCTCTACGCCGACCTCTACCGCACGCAGTTCATCCAGGACGTCCCGGTCGCCTGAGGCCACTTCCCGATCTAGGGTCGGGGTCATGGACCTCGATCTCACCGACCGCGTGTACGTCGTCACCGGGGGCGCCCGCGGGCTCGGCCGCGCCACAGTGGACCACCTGGTCGCCGAAGGTGCCCGCGTGGTCGTCTCCGGCCGCTCCAGCGACTCGCTCGCGGCGGTCACCGGCGCCCTCGGCGAGGCGGTCGTGACCGTCGCGGCCGACAACGCCGACCCCGGCACCCCGGCCCGGCTGATCGCCGCGGCCCGGGACCGCTGGGGCCGCCTCGACGGCGCCCTGATCAGCGTCGGGGGACCGGCCAAGGGGCCGGTCACCGGCATCACCGACGAGCAGTGGACCTCGGCCTTCCAGTCCGTCTTCCTGGGCGGCGTCCGCCTGGGCCGCGAGATCGGCCAGGAGCTGGGCCCGGGCGGCGCGCTCGCCTTCGTGCTGTCGTCGAGCGTGCGCGCGCCCCTGGCGGACATGGCGGTCTCCAACGGGCTGCGACCGGGGCTGGCCATGGTCGCGAAGACCCTGGCCGACGAGCTCGGCCCGCGCGGGGTCCGGGTGAACGGGCTGCTGCCGGGCCGGGTGCGCACCGAGCGCACCGACGAGCTCGACGCGGCCTCGGGCGACCCGGAGGCCGCCGAGGCGGCCGCGGTGCGAGCGATCCCGCTCGGCCGCTACGGCGCGCCGGAGGAGTTCGGCCGGGTGGCGGCGTTCCTGCTGTCGCCGGCCGCGTCGTTCGTCTCGGGCGCGATGGTGCCCGTCGACGGCGGCATGCTGCGGGCGCTCTGAGCCGCGGCGGGGGCGCCGCCCGCCCGCTGCTGCCGCTCGGCCTCGTAGGCCCGCTGGTAGGCCGCACGCACCGCCTGCTTGTGCCCGCGCTGGTCGGCGCGCTTCTGCTTGCGCTCGGCGAGCGCCTCGGCGCGCGGGGACGGCTCGCCGCGCTGGGCGGAGCGCCACTCGTCGTAGACGAGGTAGAAGAACCCGAAGACGGCCAGGACGCCGAAGAACCACCACTGCAGCCCGTAGAAGAAGTGCGGCCCGTTGTCGAGCTCGGGCAGCTCGGCCGGCTCCAGCGCGGTCGCGGGCGCCGGGCTCTCCTCGACGAGGTCGACGAAGCCGCCGTAGAGCGGCCGGTCGAGGGCCGCGCCGATCCGGGCGCTCGAGATCGCGCGGGTCGACTGGTCCGCGACCCGGGCGCTGTCGCCGGTCGCGTCGACGCGGACCCACCCGGTCACCGAGACCGTGCCCGTGGGCGGGGGAGGGACGTCGGAGGGATCGGTGCCCTGGTTGTCGGCCGCCATCCAGCCGCGGTCCACCAGCAGGGACGACCCGTCGGCCGTGACGAGCGGCACCACCACGTCGATGCCCGAGGCGCCGTCCCGGGTGCGGTAGCGCACGATCACGGTGTCCGCGGTGTCGTAGCTGCCGGTCGCCGTGACGCGACGCCACTCGTCCTGGGCGGAGACGGGGCGGCCGGTGGCGAGGACGTCGGCGACCGGGGCCGGGTCCAGCGCCTCGTTGCGCTCGACGATGGCGTTGCGCTCCTTGCGGTCGTGGAGGCGGTGGAACTGCCACTCGCCCAGCCACCACGAGGCCCAGGCGAGCAGCACGACCGTGAGCGCGAACAGCGCCCACCGCCTGCTGACGAGGAACCGGAACGAACGCACCCACCGAGGCTATCCGGATGCTGGGCGCACCCGGGCGGTCCCCCCGTCTCGCGACCCCGCACCTAGACTGCAGAGGTGATGACACAGCTGCTCGAGGACCAGTACGGCCGCGTGGCCAGGGACCTGCGCGTGTCGCTCACCGACCGCTGCAACCTGAGGTGCTCCTACTGCATGCCGGCGGAGGGCCTGGACTGGCTGCCGAACGACGACGTGCTGAGCGACGACGAGGTCGTCCACCTCATCCGCATCGGCGTGGAGCGCCTCGGGATCCAGGAGATCCGCTTCACCGGCGGCGAGCCGCTCGTACGCCGTGGCCTGGTCGACATCGTGCGCCGCACGCGCGCGCTGGACCCCGACCTCGAGCTGTCCATCACCAGCAACGCGCTGGGGCTGGCCCGCAACGCCGCCGCGCTCGCCGAGGCCGGCCTGAACCGCGTCAACATCAGCCTCGACACGGTGCGGGCCGACACCTTCCACGAGATCACCCGCCGCGACCGGTTCCACGACGTGGTCGCCGGCCTCGAGGCCGCCCAGGCCGCGGGCCTGGGCCCGGTCAAGATCAACGCCGTGCTGCTGCGGGGCGTCAACGACGACCAGGCCGCCGAGCTCCTCCAGTGGTCGATCGACCGGGACTACGACCTGCGCTTCATCGAGCAGATGCCCCTCGACGCCCAGCACGGCTGGAGCCGCGAGGGCATGGTCACCGCGGACGAGATCTTCGCGCGGCTCGAGAAGTCCTTCGTCCTCACGCCCGCCGCCGAGCCGCGCGGCAGCTCGCCCGCCGAGCTGTTCCTCGTCGACGGCGGCCCGGCCACGGTCGGGGTCATCGCCTCGGTCACGCGCCCGTTCTGCGGCGACTGCGACCGGGTCCGGCTGACCGCGGACGGCCAGGTCCGCAACTGCCTCTTCGCCCGCGACGAGTCCGACCTGCGGGGTGCCCTGCGGGCCGGTGCGTCGGACGAGGAGATCGCCGACCGGTGGGTCATCGCGATGCGGGGCAAGCTGCCCGGGCACGGCATCGACGACCCGACGTTCCTGCAGCCCGACCGGCCGATGTCGGCCATCGGCGGCTAAACAGGTCCGGTTCCGGTCCGAGCCCGGGAGTCAGCCCGGCGGGACGTGCGCGACGACGTCCTTGAGGAAGCCGCGCGCGCCGAGGAAGTCCGACAGCGAGGTCCGGTGCTCGTCGCACGCGAGCCAGGTCTTGCGGCGCTCGGGCGTGTGCAGCTTCGGGTTGTTCCAGAGCAGCGCCCAGACGGCGGGGGACTGGCAGCCCTTCGCGGAGCAGCGGTCGACGTCGTCGTCGGTCATCAGGGCGTCCTCGGGGAGAAATGAGTGGTGCCGGACAGCCACGGGGGAAGCCGTCCGGCACCACGTGCGAACTGAGACGGGGGAGACCCAGCTCGCGCCGGTGATTCTGTCACTTCGGGGACCGAAGTCAAATATGGTCCGGTCCGGAGTGGCGCGCGGATTCCGTGCCCGGTAGGAGCTCCGGACGGCCGTACGCGACGTCGCGCAGCGAGAAGTCGTCGGATCGCGTGGCGGAGCTGTTCGCGAGCACCACGGCGATGTACGGGAGGATCAGCGCGCCGGCGATCAGCCACGGCCACGCCCAGGTGATGCCCGCGATCGCGGTGCTCACCGCCCCGATGAAGCAGATCGAGCGGATGCTCATCGAGATGAGGTAGCGCTTCTGCCGGGTGTTGATGTCGGCGGCGCGGCTCGAGGCGGCGGTCGTGATGCGCACCGGCTCCGCGACGTTCGTCCTGCGGCTGTGGGTCCGGGCCATGACCCCACTGTACGTCGGTAGGCTGCGTCTCCCACGTCCGCCGGTGAGGCACCGGTCACGTCTGCCAGGAGGCACCCATGTCGAACCGCACCTACCGCGTCACCGAGATCGTCGGCACGTCCCCGGACGGCATCGACGACGCCATCAAGAACGGCATCGAGCGCGCGAGCCGGACGCTGCGCCACCTCGACTGGTTCGAGGTCACCCAGGTCCGCGGCCAGGTCAAGGACGGGGCCGTCGAGCACTTCCAGGTCGGCATCAAGCTCGGCTTCCGGATGGAGGACGACTGAGGCGCCCCGGACCGAGCCTGCGAGGGCCGGGGAGCGGCGCCCAGGTCGAGTAGCCGCGCGGGCGAGGCATAAGCTCGCGACCGGCGTATCGAGACCGCTCCTGGACCGGGGACGCGCGTCGCTTTAGGTCTACCCCGGGGTAATCACTAGCGTCGTACGACGTGAGCAGATCAGTCCTCGTGACCGGCGGCAACCGGGGCATCGGGCGGGCGATCGCGGAAGCGTTCCTCGCCAACGGTGACCAGGTGGCCGTGACCACCCGCAACGGCGGCGCGCCCGAGGGCGCCCTCGACATCCGCTGCGACATCACCGACGCGGCGGCGGTGGAGGCCGCCTTCGTCGAGATCGAGGCCGCGCACGGCCCGGTCGAGGTGCTCGTCGCGAACGCGGGCATCACCGCCGACACCCTCATCCTCCGGATGTCCGAGGAGGACTGGTCGTCGGTCATCGACACCAACCTCACCGGCTCCTTCCGGCTCGCCAAGCGGGCCGCCAAGGGCATGCTGCGGCTGCGGCGCGGCCGAATCATCTTCATCTCCTCGGTCGTCGGGCTGCTGGGCTCGGCCGGCCAGGTCAACTACGCGGCGTCCAAGGCGGGGCTGGTCGGCATGGCCCGCTCCCTGGCCCGCGAGCTCGGCTCCCGGTCGATCACGACGAACGTCGTGGCGCCCGGGTTCGTCGAGACGGACATGACGGCCGTGCTCACCGACGAGCAGAAGGCCGCCATCAAGACGCAGGTCCCCCTGGGCCGCTACGCCACCCCGGACGAGATCGCCTCGGCGGTGACCTGGCTGGCCGGCGACGGCGCCGCCTACGTCACCGGTGCGGTCATCCCGGTCGACGGCGGCCTCGGCATGGGTCACTGACCCGGATCTCCACAGGCTCGATCAACGAGGGCACCAGCCTCGATCAACGAAGGCAGAGGAACAGACATGGGCATTCTCGACGGCAAGCGGATCCTGGTCGCCGGCGTCACGATGGACTCCTCCATCGGCTTCGCCACGGCGAAGGTCGCGCAGGAGCAGGGCGCGACGGTGCTGATCTCCAACTTCGGCCGCGCGCTCGGCATCACCCGGCGGATCGCCAAGCGACTCCCGACCGAGCCGCCGGTGCTCGAGCTCGACGTCACCGACCCCGACCACCTCGCCCGGTTGCCCGAGCTGGTGCGCGAGCACGTCGACGGCCTGGACGGCGTGGTCCACTCGATCGCCTACGGCAACCCGGAGACGCTGCTCGGCGGCAAGTTCCTCGGCGGGCCGTGGGAGGACGTCGCGCAGGCGGTGCAGGTCTCGGCCTACTCCCTGAAGTCGCTGGCGACCGCGGCGCAGCCGCTGATGGGTCCCGGCGGCTCGGTCGTGGGGCTGACCTTCGACGCGACGGTCGCCTGGCCGGCGTACGACTGGATGGGCGTGGCCAAGGCCGCGCTGGAGTCCACGTCGCGCTACCTGGCCCGCGACCTCGGTCCCGAGGGCATCCGGGTCAACCTGGTCTCCGCGGGGCCGCTGAAGACGCTGGCCGCGAAGGCGATCCCCGGGTTCGAGGAGCTCGACTCGATGTGGGCCGAGCGCTCGCCGCTCGGGTGGGACAACACCGACCAGGCCCCGACCGCCAAGGCCGTGTGCGCGCTGCTCTCCGACTTCTTCCCCGCGACGACCGGCGAGATCGTGCACGTGGACGGCGGGTTCCACGCCATGGGTGCCTAACGGATAACGTTCCGGGGTGCCCTCCACCTCATCGCTCGTCGAGCTCCGTGTCCTCGAAGGCCCGAACCTCTACTTCCCGCGGGCGGCCATCAAGCTGACCCTGGACGTGAGCGGGCTCTCGGCGGCGTCGGACCAGACCGCGCTGCGCTTCGCCAAGCGCATCGGCCTCAAGAACGCCCGGCCCGGGCACGCCGAGACCGGCTTCCGCCAGCGGTTCGCGGCGCGGGCCGTGGCGCGGCTGGTCCGGGCGGTCGCGTCCGAGTCCGGCACGGCGAAGCTGGCCGTGCGGGTGCGCCCCACGAGCGACCCCCACCAGCTGGTCGTGGCCTTCCCGTGGAAGCACCGAGAGCGCGCCCAGGTGATGGGCCGTGCCATCGGCGACGTCCTCGACGCGCTCCTCAGCGCCGACATCGAGGCCGCCGTGAGCGAGGCCGCCGAGCGCGTGACCGCCGCCGAGCCGGGCGAGCTGCCGCGCACGATCACGCCGAAGATCCCGGTGGTCGCGGTCACCGGCACCAACGGCAAGACCACGACGTCGCGGATGATCGCGCACATCGCGCGCACCGACGGGAAGCTGGTCGGCTGGTCGAACACCGACGGCATCTACATCGACGGCGAGATGGTCGAGGCGGGCGACTACTCCGGCCCCAGCGGCGCCGGACGCATCCTGGCCCACAAGCAGGTCGAGTTCGCCGTCACGGAGACTGCGCGCGGCGGCATCCTGCTCAAGGGCATCGGGCTGACCCGCAACGACGTCTCCGTCGTCACGAACGTCTCCGCCGACCACCTCGGCCTCCAAGGCATCGACACGGTCGACCAGCTCGCCGAGGTGAAGTCCGTGGTCCCCCAGATCACGCGCAAGGACGGCTGGGCCGTGCTGAACGGCGAGGACCCCCGGGTCTTCGCCATGCGCGGCGTCATCAAGGCGCAGTCCTGGGTGTTCTCCCGCGACCCCGACGCCCCGGCTGTGCGCGAGGTGCTCGGCACCGGCGGCCGCGCCACCACCGTCATCGACGGGTGGGTCTCGGTGCTGCTGCCGAACGCCGACCCCGACCCGCTGATCGAGCTGGTCGACGTGCCGATGACGCTGGCCGGCCTGTCGCACTTCAACGTCGAGAACACCCTGGCCGCGGCCTCGGCTGCCCTCGCCATCGGCATCGACCGCGCGGTGGTCATCGAGGGGCTGCGCACCTTCCGCCCCGACGCCGAGCACAACCCGGGCCGGATGAACTTCTTCAGCGTCGGTGAGGTGACGGTCGTGATCGACCTCGCGCACAACGAGGCCGGCCTCGAGGCGCTGTTCGAGATCATGAACGGCGTACGCCGTCCCGGTGCCCGCCTGCTGCTCGGGCTCGGCGTGGTGGGGGACCGCCAGGACGACCTGATCGAGAAGCTGGGCGAGATCGCGGCGCGCGACAGCGACGTGGTGGCCATCGGCCACAAGGAGAAGTACCTCCGCGGCCGGACCTACGAGGAGCTGGACGACCTGATGCGCGCGGGCGCCTCGCGGGTCGGGGTCACCAGCTTCGCGTCGTACCCCACCGAGGTCGGCGCCCTGTCCGCGCTCGTCGGCCAGGCCCTGCCCGGCGACGTCGTGGGCCTGATGTGCCACGCCGAGCGCCAGGAGGTCTACGACTGGATCGCGTCGCAGGGCGGCACCTCGGACAGCAACGAGACGCTGGCCGCCAAGGTGCGTGCGGCGGCGGCCGACGCCTGAGGGCTAGGGCGCGTCGACCGCGCCCACGTGGCTGCCGACGTCGAGGTCGCCCTCGACGACGAACGCGACGAGCCCGTCGGTGGACCGGGTCTCGTGGGGCTCGCCGGGCTCCCACACGGCCGCCTGGCCGGGGACGAGGTGCTGCGGAACGCCGTCGGCGCCCGCGACGCTGGCGTCGCCCTCGACGACCAGCAGCAGCTGGCGGCCGGCGGCCGGGTGCCGCCCGATCCGGCCGCCGCGGCCCAGCCGGACCACGACCAGGTGGGCGTCCGCGGTGATCCCGAGGCCGCCCACCGTGAAGCCACGGCTGCCGTGCTCGTCGATCGCCCGGCGCGGCACCGTGTCGAGGGTGAGGACGCGCACGGGCTGCCTCAGGACTCCGCGGACGCGGCGTCGTAGTCCGGGTCGCCGGCGGGGGAGTCGGCACGGTCGCCGCTGCCGGCCTGGGCCTGGTGCGACCAGGTCTCCAGCTCGGCCATCACCTCGCCGTGCTTGTCGACGCAGACGACGACGAGGTCGCCCTTGTTGGCCCGGCTGAGGGCGTGGCGCACGGCGGAGATCTCGTCGAGCACCTCCTCGACCTGCTTGCAGCGGGCGCCCTCGCTGATCGCGGTCCGCACGCCCTCGAGCACGAGCGCGGCCGTCTCGCCGCGCTTGCGACCGCGGAGCTGGACGTCCTCACGGACGACCACGACGTCGAAGTGCTGGGCCGCGATGTGCCCGAGCTCGCGCATGTCCTCGTCGCGACGGTCGCCGGCGGTGGCGACGATGCCGATCCGCGAGGGACGGGCGAGCTCGTGCGAGGACGACAGCGAGTCCCCGACGCGGTCGACGAAGTCGCCGAGCGCCTTCATGCCCGGCGCGTTGTGGCAGTAGTCGACGATGACGTTGATCCCGTTGACCTCGACCTCGTTGAGGCGGCCGGGGGAGAGGTAGTAGTTCGTCGAGAAGGTCCGCAGGCCCTGGCGGATGTCGTGCAGCGGGGCACCCGCGGCGAACGCGGCCGCGGCGGCACCGAGGGCGTTCTGGACGTTCATCCGCGCCTTGCCGCCGAAGGTGGCGGGCAGCAGGTGGGTCCAGGCGAGCTGCATCTCGCGGCGACCGTGCTTGACCACGATCATCTCGCCGCGCTCGGAGGGGTTGAGCACGAGCGCCTTGCCGCCGCGGCGGCAGTGCGCGTCGATCATCTCGCGGACCTCGGAGCCGGGCTCCTCCATCGAGAACCAGACGACCTGGCCCGAGCAGCGCCGGCGCATCTCGCGCACGAGCTTGTCGTCGGCGTTGAGCACGGCGTGGCCGTCGCGCGGGACCGCCTCGACGAGCACGGCCTTCACGTCGGCGAGCTGCTCGACGGTGTCGATGCCGCGCAGCCCGAGGTGGTCGGGCTGGACGTTCAGGACCACGGCGACGTCGTTGCGCTCGTAGCCGAGGCCCTCGCGCAGGATGCCGCCGCGGGCCACCTCGAAGACGGCGAAGTCGACGCGGGGGTTCTGCAGCACCATCCGCGCGGAGCGGGGCCCGGACGCGTCGGAGCGGATCAGCAGCCGCTCGTCGATGACGACGCCGTCGGTCGACGTCATGCCGACCTTGCGGCCCATGCCCTTGAAGATGTGCGAGATCATCCGCGACGTCGTGGTCTTGCCGTTGGTGCCGGTCACGGCCACGATCGGGATCCGCGCCGGGGCGCCGGGCGGGAAGAGCATGTCGACGACGGGCTTGGCGATGAACTGCGGCTCGCCGATGGTCGGGTGCGTGTGCATCCGGAAGCCGGGTGCCGCGTTGACCTCGCAGATCGCGCCGCCGGTCTCGCGGACGGGCTCGGTGATGTCGGGGCAGATGAAGTCGATGCCGGCGATGTCCAGCCCGATCATCCGGGCCGCCTCCTCGGCGATCTCGACGTTCTCCGGGTGCGCCTCGAACGTGCGGTCGATCGAGATGCCGCCGGTCGACATGTTGCCGGTGAGGGCGAGCTTCACCATCGTGCCCTCGGGGGGTACGTCGGTCATCGCGAAGCCCTGCTCGCGGACGAGCTCGACGGCAGCGTCGTCGACCTTGATGCGGGTCAGCACCTTCTCGTGGCCGACGCCGCGGCGCGGGTCGGCGTTCGCGGTGTCGACGAGCTGCTCGACGGTGCTGGTGCCGTCACCGGTGACGGAGGCGGGCACCCGCTCGGCGATGGCGGCGACCCGGCCGTCGATGATCAGGCAGCGGTAGTCCTTGCCGACGATCTGCGACTCGACCAGGATCACGCCGCGCCGGGACTCGGCCTTGGCGATCTCGAAGGCCGCGCGGACGTCGGCCTCGTTCTCGTTGTCGAGGATCACGCCGCGGCCGTGGTTGCCGTCGAGCGGCTTGAGCACGACCGGGTAGCCGATCCGCTCGGCCGCGCGGACCGCCTGGTCGGCGCTGCGCATCATCTCCTGCTTGGGCACGGGCAGGCCGGCGGCACCGAGGAGCTTGGTCGTGAGGTCCTTGTCGGAGGCGATGTCGACCGCGATCGAGCTGGTCTCCGACGTCATCGTGGCGCGGATCCGCTTGGCGTGCACGCCCTGGCCGAGCTGTACGAGGGAGTGCTGGTTGAGGCGGATCCACGGGATGTCGCGGGAGACCGCCTCGTCGATGATCGCCTGCGTGGAGGGACCGAAGGCCGTGCGCTGGGCGCGCCGGATGAAGTCCTCCAGCTCGCTGTCCCAGTCGAACTCCGGGTCGGCCTCGACGAGGTGGTTGACCAGGCGCACGGCGAGGCGGGCGGCAGCGAGACCGACCTGCTCGTCGACGTACCCGAAGATCACGTTGTAGAAGCCGGGCCTGCCCTTGACCGCACGGGTCTTGCCGCGACGGATGTCGTGGCCCACGACCTGCTGGAGGGCCAGCGCCGCGTGCTCGGCGACGTGGCCGAGCCAGGTGCCCTCGTTGAGCCGCTCCACGAAGCCGCCGCGCCGACCGCGCGAGCAGGAGTGCTCGCGCAGGCCGGGGAGCATCTGGAGGATGTTCTCGGTGAAGCCGGGGACCGTGTTGGTCGGGAACTTCTCGAGCGAGCCGAGGTCGACGACGAGGTGGATCGACTTGTCGTAGGACCAGACGTTGGCTCCGCGGTAGACGCGGGTCTCGACGATCGCGAGATCGGGCATCGGCCGTTCGGTCATGAAGGTGCTCCGTCCATGTGGGGGTCCGTGGAGGTGGCGGGGACCGGCGCGGTGTCCGGCTTCTTGCGGGAGCGCGCCAGGCGTCGGCGCAGGGCGCTGGGGGAGGCGTCGGCGGCCGCGATGTCGCGGGCGAGCCGGCGCAGGTCGTGGCTGGCCTCGGCCTGCTCCTGCGCCTCGTCGGCGTCGTGCACGAGCGTGGTCGCCGGGACGAAGGTGCGGGTCGTGAGGTCGAACGTCGCGCCCGCGGGCAGCACGTGCAGCACGACGCCGCTGGAGAGCAGCGGCGCCGAGCGTCGGGCCTCGTAGGCGTTGGTGACGATGTGCGTCGGGTCGAAGATCGTGACGGCACCGCGGCCGACCACCCGCAGCACGTCGTGGCCGTCGACGTCCTCGACGATCGCCGAGGTGTCCTCGTCGACGCCCATCCCGAGCAGCTGGGGCGACTGGGAGACGATCATCAGCAGTCGGCCGTAGCGGTTGCGCTGGTCGAAGTGCTGGTCGATCACGGTCTGCTCGAGCAGGCCCAGCCCGGCGGCGACCTGGGTCATCCGCTGCTTGGGCGTGGAGCCGGGGCCGCCGAACGCGACCATGTGGCTGGACTGGATGCTCGCGCCGGCTGAGGTGCCGGCGATGACGGCGCCGCGCTCGCGGGCCTCCATCAGGGCGTCCGCGAGCGGCGTGCCCGCGATGATCGAGGAGAGCTTGAGCTGGTTGCCGCCGGTCATGAAGATGCCGGTGGCGCGCTCGAGGCGGGCGACCAGCTCGGGGTCGTGCGAGTCCTGACGCGTCTCCGGGCGCACGGCGACGACGTCGGCCGCGCCGAGCTTGCGGAAGAGGGCGTCGTACACCTCGACGACCTCGGGGCCGAGGGAGGAAGCGGTCGGAATGACGGCGATCCGGGCGTCGGCGCCACCGCTGGCGGTCACGAAGTCCGTGAGGATCGTGCGCTTGCGAAGCTTGTCCTCGGCGCCGCCGATGATCATGAGGGGTCCCCTGGGCATGACAGCGAGGCTAGGGCATGTGAGAGTGACGCCGTGCAGCGCCAGTCCCGTCGTCTCGTCGTCATGCGTCACGCGAAGGCCGAACAGGTCGGACCGACGGATCACCAGCGTGCACTGACGCCTCGCGGTCTCGAGGACGCCGCTGCGGCCGGTCGCTGGCTGGCCGCCGAGGGCATCGTGGCGCAGGCGGCGCTGGTCTCCGCGGCCACCCGGACCCGGGAGACCTGGGGGGCCCTCAGCGACGCCGCCGGCTGGTCGCTCGAGGCCGCCTTCGACGAGGGCCTGTACGCCGCCGGGCCCGAGACCGCGCTGGACCTGGTGCGCGCGGTGGCCGACGACACGGGCGTGCTCGTGCTGCTCGGGCACAACCCGACGATGGCCTACCTCGCCCAGATGCTCGACGACGGGGACGGCGACCCCGAGGCGCTGGCCGCAATGGCCGCCAGCGGCTACCCGACCTCCGCGCTGTCGGTGTTCGAGGTGGACGCCCCGTGGGCGGACCTCGGCGTGGCCACGGCGCGGCTCACGGCCTTCCACGTCGGCCGCGGCGCCTAGACCGGGGGAGAGGGCGTGACGATGCCGGCCTCGGCGTCGGCGGCCTCGATCTCCTCGCGTGAGATGCCGAGGAGGTACATGATCGCGTCGAGGTACGGCACGTTCACGGCCGTGTCCGCGGCGTCGCGCACCATCTGCTTGGCGTTGTAGGCGATGCCCAGCCCGGCGGCGTTGAGCATGTCCAGGTCGTTGGCGCCGTCGCCGATCGCGATGACCGCGGCCTCGGGGACGCCGACCTCGGCCGCGAACTGGCGCAGCGCGGCGGCCTTCCCGGCCCGGTCCACCACCGCACCGACGATCCGGCCGGTCAGCCGGCCGTCGACGATCTCCAGCTCGTTGGCGCGCGCGAAGTGGATGCCGAGGTCCTCGGCCAGCCGGTCGGTGATCTGGCTGAACCCGCCGGAGACGATCGCGAAGCGGTAACCGAGACGACGTAGCGTCCGCACCATCGTCCGGGCGCCGGGGGCGAGCTGGATGGCGTCGTACACCTCGCCGATGGCGCTCTCCGGGACGCCCTCGAGCAGTGCGACCCGCGCCCGCAGCGACTCCTCGAAGTCGATCTCGCCGCGCATCGCGGACTCGGTCACCCGCGCGACCTCGGGCTCGCAGCCGGCGTGGGCGGCGAGCATCTCGATCACCTCGCCCTGGATGAGCGTCGAGTCGACGTCCATGACGATGAGCCGCATCCCGCGGCGCAGCAGGTTGGCGGGCTGGACCGCGATGTCGAGGCCCTGGCGCGCGGCCTCGGCGGCGAGCACGGACCGCAGCATGTCGGGGTCGGCGCCGGAGACGTGGAGGTCGATCGCGGTGACGGGGTAGCGCGCCATCCGCTCGATCCGGTCGATGTTGGCGCCGCAGTCCGCGATCCGGCCGGCGACGGCGCCCATGGCGGCGGCCTTGAGCGGCGTCCCGATGATCGTGACGTGCGATCGCCCGCCCTTGCGGGCCTTGTTGTCACCCGTGCCGCGGTCGACGTCCACGCTCATGTCGAGGGACGCCGCGGTCTCCTCCACGGCGTCGCGCAGCTTCTTCCAGTCGCGCGGGGCGGTGACCAGCACGCCGAGGATGAGCCGGCGGCGCAGCACGATCTGCTCGATGTCGAGGACCTCGACGCCCGCCAGCGCCAGGGTCGCGAAGACCGAGGACGTCACGCCGGGGCGGTCCTTGCCGGTCAGCGTGATCAGCAGCGTCTCCGGCTTGGCGCCCGGGATCTCGAAGTCAGTCATCGACGCCGAGGCTAGCGCCCGCCCGGCACCCGCTCAGCCGGGCGGCCACACCTCGGGCGAGCAGGCCGCGACGAGGGCCCGGCGTCCGGCCCGTTCGAGCGGCACCAGCGCCCGGCGGCGTGCCTCGATCTCGTACGCCGTCACGGCGCCGCCCTCGTGGTCCAGCGCCAGGTCGGTGATCTCGAGCGCCTGCAGCCCGCGGGCCGCCAGGTCGACGCACCGTGGCGGGACCCCGTCGGGCGCGTCCAGCGGGTGCCGGTGCCGCAGGTTCATCAGGCGGTCGGCGATCTCGGGCCGCCACCGGGCCACGTCGAGCCGGGCGAGCGTGTCGGCGGTGTCGATCAGGGCGGCACGCAGCGAGCGGTCCGCGTCACCGACATCGGGGAGCTGGCGACGCTCGGCGGCGTACGCCGTCCAGGTGATCGCCGCGCCGACGCGGTGCGGGACCAGGCCGGCGCCGGCGCCGATCGCGACGACGGCCTCGCCTGCCTCGAGCGCCGCGTCGTTGAAGGCCCGCGGGCCACCCAGCCCGACCGGGTCGCCCTCGGCCGGGACGGCGAGCCCGAGGCCCTCGGCCCCCGCGGCGCGCAGCCGACCGAGGCCGGTCACGAGCGTCTCGGTGCCGTCCGCACCCGCGAGCCCGACGACGGCGTGGGTCGCGTCGTCCTCGAGCACGGCGTCGATGAGGAGGTCGGTGACGACGTGACCCCGCAGCCAGGCCGTGCCCCACCAGGCGAGACGCGCGGACGGGGGAAGAGTGGTGCTCACGGCGGGTGAGGATACGCTCGGCCCCGTCTCGGGGGCGCGTCCAGGGTGTGGCCCCATTTCCCGACCCGACTGGCTGACTAGGGTGATCGCCATGACCGCCGTGCTCGAGTTCGCCGACGTGACCGTCCGGCGTGGTCAGGCGACGCTCCTCGACGGGGTCGACTGGACCGTCGAGGAGGACGAGCGCTGGGTGATCCTCGGTCCCAACGGGGCCGGCAAGACGACGCTGCTGCAGGTGGCCGCCGCGCAGATCCACCCCACCTCCGGGGTCGCCGGGATCCTGGGCGAGGTGCTCGGCACCGTCGACGTCTTCGACCTGCGCCCGCGGATCGGCCTGACCAGCGCCGCCCTCGCCGAGCGCATCCCGCGCCACGAGCGCGTGCACGACGTGGTCGTCTCCGCGTCGTACGGCGTGGTCGGGCGCTGGCGCGAGGCCTACGACGACCTCGACCACGAGCGGGCGGGCGACCTGCTCGTCGAGGTCGGCGCCAAGGCGCTGACCGACCGCACCTTCGGCACCCTCAGCGAGGGCGAGCGCAAGCGCGTGCAGATCGCCCGCGCGCTGATGGCGGACCCGGAGCTCCTGCTGCTCGACGAGCCCGCGGCCGGGCTGGACCTCGGCGGGCGCGAGGACCTCGTCTCGACGCTGTCCGTGCTGGCCATGGACGCCGACTCGCCGGCCACCGTGCTGGTCTCGCACCACGTCGAGGAGATCCCCCCGGGCTTCACGCACGGCCTGCTGCTCCGCGGGGGACGGGTGATCTCGGCCGGCCTGCTCGAGCACGTGGTCACCGAGGCCAACCTGTCGGCGGCGTTCGGCATGCCGCTCCAGCTCTCGCACGAGGACGGCCGCTTCGCCGCACGACGGCGCACGCGCGCGCACCGGGGCTAGGGTCGGGTCATGGACTGGTTGCGGGACAACGCGTGGGAGGCCTGGCTCGGGCTGGCGATCGTGCTCGGCGTGGCCGAGATGTTCAGCCTCGACCTGATCCTCATCATGCTCGCCGTCGGCGCCCTGGCCGGCATGGTCACGGCCGCCTTCGACGCCCACCTCGTCGTGCAGGTGCTCGTCGCCGCCGGCGCCTCGATCGGGGCGCTCGCCCTGGTGCGCCCCGACCTGGTCAAGAAGTTCCACTCCGGCCCCGACCTCAAGCTCGGCCACGGCAAGCTGGTCGGCCAGCAGGGCCTGGTGACCGAGGAGGTCACCGCGCTCACGCACGGCCGGATCAAGCTCGGCGGCGAGATCTGGTCGGCCGCGCCGTACGACGACACCATCGCGATCGCACCCGGGGAGACCGTCGAGGTCCTCCAGATCAAGGGCGCGACCGCCTACGTCCACCCGATCCCACGTCTCGATCCGTAAGTCCACTAGGGGGAACCGCATGATCGTCCTGATCCTGCTGGCGCTGGTCCTGCTCTTCGCCATCGTCATGCTCGCGAAGACCGTGCGCATCGTGCCGCAGGCCCGCGCCGGCATCGTCGAGCGCTTCGGCAAGTACAAGCAGACGCTGCCCGCCGGCCTCAACATCGTCGTCCCGTTCATCGACAAGGTGCGCTACCTCATCGACCTGCGCGAGCAGGTCGTGAGCTTCCCGCCGCAGCCGGTGATCACCGAGGACAACCTGGTGGTCTCGATCGACACCGTCATCTACTTCCAGGTGACCGACCCGATCGCGGCGACGTACGAGATCGCCAACTACATCCAGGCCATCGAGCAGCTCACGATGACCACGCTCCGCAACATCGTCGGTGGCATGGACCTCGAGGAGACGCTGACCAGCCGCGACCAGATCAACTCCGGCCTGCGCGGCGTCCTCGACGAGGCCACCGGCAAGTGGGGCATCCGGGTCAACCGCGTCGAGCTCAAGGGCATCGACCCGCCGCCGTCCATCAAGGACTCGATGGAGAAGCAGATGCGGGCCGACCGCGAGAAGCGCGCGGTCATCCTGTCGGCCGAGGGCCAGCGCCAGGCGGCGATCCTGACCGCCGAGGGTGCCAAGCAGTCGTCGATCCTGAACGCCGAGGGTGCCCGCGAGTCGCAGATCCTGCGCGCGCAGGCCGACCGGGAGTCCTCGATCCTGCGGGCCCAGGGTGAGGGCCAGGCCATCCAGACGGTCTTCCAGGCCATCCACGACGGCAACCCGGACCAGTCGCTGCTGGCCTACCAGTACCTCCAGATGATGCCGAAGATCGCCGAGGGCGGGGCCAACAAGCTCTGGATCGTCCCGAGCGAGATCGGCAAGGCGCTCGAGGGTCTCGGCTCGACGATGAACAACCTCCAGGGCATCCCGCAGCAGGTCGACGGGCCGAAGACGCGCGTCGACATGGGCAGCGCCGAGATCGGCTCGGGGCTCAGCGAGAAGACCGACGCGGAGCTCAGCCGGACCAGCGCCGCGGTGGAGGCGGCGATCGCCGAGGCCGCCGACGCCGCCAACCCGGGCAAGAACAGCGCGCACACCACGCCGCCCCCGGCCGCGGACGTACCCCCGTCGTCCGACACGCCGGAGCCTCCCACGCAGTGAGCCTGTTCGAGGCGGTGGCCATCCTGCTCGCCGGGATGGCCGCCGGCACCATCAACACCGTGGTGGGGTCGGGGACGCTCATCACGTTCCCGACCCTTCTCGCGTTCGGGATCCCCCCGGTGACCGCCAACGTGTCCAACACGATCGGGCTCGTGCCCGGGTCGGTGTCGGGCGCGATCGGCTACCGGCGCGAGCTGGGCGGCCAGCGCTCCCGCGTCCTGCGGCTCTGCGTCGGCTCGCTGCTGGGCGGCCTGGCCGGGGCGCTGCTGCTCCTGGTCCTGCCCGCCGACGCGTTCGCAGCGATCGTGCCGGCGCTGATCCTGCTCGGGCTCGTCCTGGTCGTCTTCCAGCCCCGGATCTCCGCGTGGGTCGCCCGGCGGCACGACGCCGCGGGCGGGCTGCCGGAGAACGGCGCCTGGTGGGTGTGGCCGGCCGTCGCCCTGGCGGGCGTGTACGGCGGTTACTTCGGCGCCGCGCAGGGCGTGTTGCTCATGGCGGTGCTCGGGATCGGCGTCGACGAGACGCTCCAGCGGCTCAACGCCGTCAAGAACGTCCTGGCCGCCGTCGTCAACGGCGTCGCCGGCCTGCTGTTCGTGGTCGTCGCCGACGTCGACTGGCGCGTCGCCGGCCTGATCGGGGTCGGCTCGGTCATCGGCGGACAGCTCGGCGCCACCGTCGGCCGGCGGCTGCCGCCGATGGTGCTCCGCGTCGTCATCGTGGTGGTCGGCGTCGTCGCGCTCGCCGCCTTCCTGCTCGGCTGAGCGCGACGGCGCGAGGGCTCAGCCCTCCTTGACGACGCGCGTCTCGTCGGCGAAGTGGTCGTGCCAGGCCTGCCGGTTGACGGTGTCGTTGTGGATGCCGACGGCGATCATGATCACCGCGACGAGCTGGATCAGCCCGCCCAGCGCGCCGATGACCGGGATGATCCCGAGGATCGGGGCGGCCATCCAGATGTTGCGCTTCAGGGCCTGCTCGAGGGTCGGGTTGCCGCCGCCGGGGCCGTGCGTGCGCAGCTTCATCACCATCTTGCCGACGGTCTGGCCCCGGCTGGACTCCAGGTAGCCGAAGTAGGCGAGGTTGATGACGGTCGTCAGCACGGCCGACACGGCGGAGGCGGCGTACGTCGAGGCGGTGTAGAAGCCGCCGCTGTCGCCCATCACCGTGCTGACGACGATGGCGCTGACGATGATGCCGTTGACGACGGCCAGCAGGATCCCGTCGATCAGCCGGGCCAGGAAGCGGTCGAGCAGCTCGGCGGGGCGGGCGCCGGTCTGCGGGCCGGGGGTCGCGCCGTAGGCGGGCGGGGGAGGGTGTTCGGTCATGACGGCTCCTCGGGGTCGACCCCCGGTGGGCGCGGGGTCACCAGTCTAGGAGCCGGGCGCACCGCCCCGCCACCGAACGCACACCCGCGTGGCCGTGGCATGGCGAGGACTAGCGTGGCGGCATGGAGCTCTACGACGTCATGCGCACGACCCCGGCGGTCCGGGAGTTCACCGACGACCCGCTGCCGGACGACGTGCTCGACCGGATCCTCGAGAACGCCCGCTTCGCCCCGAGCGGCGGCAACCGGCAGGGTGCCCACCTCGTGGTCGTCCGGGACCCGGGGACCCGGGCCCGGATCGCCGAGCTCAACAAGACCGCGGTGCGGCGGTACGTCGCGCAGATCAAGGCCGGCGAGAGCCCGTGGAACCCGGTCCACCCGCCCGGCCCGAGCGCCGAGGAGATCGCCGCCACGGAGGTCCCCTCGTCGTTCACGCAGCCGGTGCTCGACGCTGCCGCCGTGCTCGTCGTCTTCGTGGACCTCGGCCGGGTCGCCGCGATGGACCAGGACCTCGACCGGATCGGGCTGATCAGCGGCGCCTCGGTCTACCCGCTGGTCTGGAACGTCCTGCTCGCCGCGCGCAACGAGGGCTTCGGCGGCACCATCACCACGATGGCCGTCGCCGAGGAGCGTGCGATGAAGGAGCTGCTCGGGGCGCCGGACGACTTCGCGCTGGCGTGCGTCGTGCCGCTCGGCCGGCCGGTGCGTCAGCTCACGAAGCTGAAGCGCCAGGACGTCCGCGAGTTCGTCACCCGGGAGCGGTTCGACGGCGCGCCGTTCGACCCCTCCTGACTGATCACCCGGCGACGTACGCCGTGTGCCAGCGCCCGATCTGGTCGTACGCCGCCGCGCGGACGTCCGGACGGGACAGCACCACGTCGTGGACGGCCCCCTCGACGGCGACGTAGGTGACGTGGGGTCCCAGGGCGGTCGCCCAGCGCCGGATCTGGGGGACCTCGAGGACGATGTCGTGGGCGTGGACGTCCTCGCCCATCTCGGTCGGCAGCACCGACCCGCCCGACGACAGGACCAGCACGGGACACCGGACGTCGAGGCCGCGGTGCAGCTCGGCGTGGCCGTTGCGGACGGCGCGGAGCCACCCGGCGTAGACGGTGAACGACTCGAGCGGCTTCCAGGCGAGGTCGAAGTCCCACTCGCCCTCGTGGTCGCGGTGCAGGCTGCGGCCGTAGAGCCCGCTGACGTTGCGCCGGATCTCGCGGCGCGGCTGGCGGCGACCGATCTCGCGGACCACCGGGGTCCCGATCGTGCGCAGCAGCGCGCTGCCCTGCATGTCGAGCCACGGCGAGTTGAGCACCATCCCGGCCAGCTCCTCCGGCTGGCGGTGGTGCGCCCAGAGCGGGAGCACCAGGCCGCCGGTCGAGTGGGCTCCGGCGACGACGTGGTCGTGCCCGTCGCGCTCGGTGATCCGGCGCCAGGCCTCGTCCAGCTCGGGGAAGTACTCCCGCAGGTCGGCCACGTAGTTCGGCGTCTGGTGCTCGCGCAGGGAGCGGCCGTACTTGCGCAGGTCGACCGCGTAGAAGTCGTAGCCGCGGTTGGTCCACCAGGCGGCGTACTCGGTCTGGAAGAAGTAGTCCGCGAAGCCGTGGACGTAGAGGACCGCCCGGCCGGTGGGCGTGGCGGTGCGGGCCGACACCAGCGTCGCGACGACCGGTCCTTCGTCGTCGTCGGGCAGCGCGATGGTCTCCGCGACGAACGGGGCTCCCAGGACGTCGGGCAGGGGCCGGGCGTCGTCCTCGTCGGTGGGCATGGGCTCAGTGTTTCAGGTGCCGTCGCTCCCGCGCGGCCCGGACCGCCAGGGCCAGTGCCGGGTGGTTGCTGGTGACCAGCCACGCGCCCCCGGGCCGGAGCCAGTGGGCCAGGGAGCGCGGGGTGTCGACGGTCCAGACGAGCAGCGGGAGGCCGCGGCGCCGGGCGAAGCGGGCCACGCCGAGCCGCGCCAGCGAGTGGTGCGCCACGACCACCGAGGCCCGGGAGCGCTGCAGCCGGCGGTGGGGGAGCAGCTCCGAGAGCCGGATCCGGACCTGCTCGCGGACCGAGCGGCCGCGGACGTTGCCGCCCAGGGACAGGCCGACGAGCAGGTCGAGCCCCTGCTCGTCGCTCCAGTCGCGGATCGCGCGGACGGCCTGGTCGCTGCCGGTCGTGACCACGAAGCCGTCCGCACCGAGCCGCTCGACCGCGCTGGCGGTCGCCGCGACCGCGTGGCGGGGGTCGCGGGCGACGCTCGCCTTGAGGTCGATGTGGGCGGCCCGGCGCCCGGCCAGCATCTCGAGGACGTCGTCGTAGGTCAGCAGGTCCGGCAGCAGCGCGTGCGCCTCGGCCGACGTCAGGTCCGCGAGGCGCACCTCGGAGTCGCCGTGCAGGAACGACGGGTCGTGCCGGATGACCAGCGTGCCGTCGCCGCACCGCTGGACGTCGAACTCCACGAAGTCGACCTCGAGCTCGAGCGCCGCCACGAACGCCGCCCGGGTGTTCTCGAGCGCCACGTCGTCACCGGCACCCGCACGGTGCGCACTGACCTGCACCCGCTCGCGGACCCGCCTCACGCCCGTCCCTCGGCGTACGTCGCCGCCGCCCGCACGAGCCCCGCGAGCAGCCCGACGTCCGCGGCCGTCTCCGGGTGCCACTGCACCGCGACGCAGAAGCGCTCGCCGTCGGCCTCCATCGCCTCCAGCGTGCCGTCGGCGGCGTGGGCGGCCGCGACGTAGCCCGGGTGCGTCTGCACCGACTGGTGGTGGTGGCAGTTCACGGTCAGCCCCGACCCGACGAGCCCGGCGACGCGGGTGCCGCGGGTCGTCACGACCTCGGTCGCGCCGAAGGCGTCGCCGCCCGGGCTGTGCCGCTCGTGGTCCACCAGGTCGGGGGTGTGCTGGTCGAGCCGGCCGCCGCCGTGCACGGCCATCACCTGCATTCCCCGGCAGACGCCGAGGACCGGCAGGCCGGCCGCTGCCGCGGCGTCGAGGAGGGCCAGCTCCCAGACGTCCCGGTCCGGTCGCCAGCCCGCGGTGCGCGGGTGCGGGGACGCGTCGTACCGCGCCGGGTCCACGTCCGCCCCGCCGCTGATGACGAGACCGTCGAGCCGGGCCACGACGGCGTCGGCTGCCCCGACCTGCGCCACGGGTGGCAGCAGCAGGGGCACGCCGCCGGTCTCCTCGACCGCGCGGGCGTACTGCGCGGGCAGCAGGTCGGCCGGCTGCGTCCACACGCCCCAGGCCGCGTCCTCGCGGTAGGTCGTCAGGCCGATGACGGGTGCGGTCACGTGCGCGTCCCGTGGCTCAGAGCGGGGTGACGTAGGCGCCGGAGATGCCGCCGTCCACGAGGAAGGTGTTGGCCGTGATGAAGCTGGACTCGTCCGAGGCCAGGAACAGCACGGCGTTGGCCATCTCCACGGGGTCGGCGAAGCGACCCATCGGGACGTGCACGAGCCGGCGCGCGGCCCGCTCGGGGTCGCTGGCGAAGAGCTCCTGCAGCAGCGGGGTGTTCACCGGCCCGGGGCACAGCGCGTTGACGCGCACGCCCTCGCGGGCGAACTGCACGCCGAGCTCGCGCGACATCGACAGCACGCCGCCCTTCGAGGCGGAGTAGGAGATCTGCGAGGTGGCCGCACCCATCACCGCGACGAACGACGCGGTGTTGATGATCGAGCCCTTGCCCTGCTCGAGCATGTGCGGCAGCGCCGCCTTGCAGCAGAGGTAGACGCTGGTCAGGTTGACCTCCTGCACGCGCCGCCACGCCTCGAGCTCGGTGGTGAGGATCGAGTCGTCCTCCGGCGGGCTGATGCCGGCGTTGTTGAACGCGATGTCGACCGAGCCGTAGGTGTCCTTCGCGGTCTGGAAGAGCGCGTCGACCTCCTCCTTGGAGGTGACGTCGACCTTCACGAACGTCGCGATGTCGGTGCCGCCGAGCTGGCCCACGAGCTCGTGCCCGCGCTGCTCGTCGATGTCGCCGATGACGACCTTGGCGCCCTCCTCGACGAAGCGCTGCACGGTCGCGAGACCGATCCCGGAGCAGCCTCCGGTGACGACGGCGACCTTGCCCTGGATGCGTCCTGCCATTGATGGATCCTCTCGGGGGAAGGTGGTTTCGAGACGGTTGCTGGCGCAACCTCCTCAACCACCGGTTGTCGTTGAGCGGGTGGTCGCGGTGCGACCGGTTTCGTTGGGCGGGTGGTTTCGAGACGGTTGCTGCGCAACCTCCTCGACCACCGATCTCGCTGGTCGAGTAGGTCGCGCAGCGACCGTATCGAGACCGGGGTCAGTGGGCGATGAAGACGTTCTTCTCCTCGGTGAACGCCTGGGGAGCGTCGGGGCCGAGCTCGCGGCCGAGGCCGCTCTGCTTGTAGCCGCCGAACGGCGTCCAGTAGCGCACCGCGGAGTGCGAGTTGACGCTGAGGTTGCCGGACTCGACCGCCCGCGCGACCCGCAGCCCCCGACCGAGGTCGGTGGTGAAGATCGAGCCGGACAGGCCGTACTCCGTGTCGTTGGCCAGCGCGACGGCGTCGGCCTCGGTGTCGAACGGCATCACGGCGACGACGGGCCCGAAGACCTCCTCGCGCCAGATCCGCTCGGCCGGGTCGTCGACGGTGACGACCGACGGCGGCACCCAGAAGCCGGGCCCGACCGGCGTCGATCCGGCGAACGCCACCTCGACCTCGTCGAGGTAGCCCTGCACGACGCCCTGCTGCTTCGCAGAGATGAGCGGGCCCATCTCGCTGGACTCGTCGCTCGGGTCGAGCACCCGCATCCCGGTCACCGCCGGCTCGAGGCGGGTCAGGAACTCGTCGTACGCCGACCGCTCGACGAGGATCCGCGAGCGGGCGCAGCAGTCCTGGCCGGCGTTGTCGAAGACGGCGTACGGCGCGCTCGCGGCCGCGGCGGCGAGGTCGGCGTCGGCGAAGACGATGTTCGCGCTCTTGCCGCCCAGCTCCAGCGTCACGCGCTTCACCTGGTCGGCGCAGCCGGCCATGATCTTCTTGCCGACGGCGGTGGAGCCGGTGAAGCAGACCTTGCGGACCAGCGGGTGCGTCACGAACCGCTCGCCGACGACCGAGCCGTGGCCGGGGACGATCGTCAGCACGTGCTCGGGGATCCCGGCCTCGAGCGCGAGCTCACCGAGCCGGATCGCCGTGAGCGGCGTGAGCTCGGCCGGCTTCAGCACCACCGTGTTGCCGGCGGCCAGCGCCGGGGCGAAGCCCCAGCCGGCGATCGGCATGGGGAAGTTCCACGGGACGATGATCCCGACGACCCCGAGGGGCTCGTGGAAGGTCAGGTCGATGCCGCCGGGCACCGGGATCTGCCGCCCGAAGAGCCGCTCGGGCGCGGCGGAGTAGTAGTTGAGGCAGTCCCGGACGTTGCCGGCCTCCCAGCGCGCGTTGCCCCAGGTGTGCCCCGCGTTGCGGACCTCCAGCTCGGCGAGCTCCTCGACGTGCTCGTCGACCACGGTCGCGAAGCGCCGCAGCAGCCGGGCCCGCTCGCCCGGGGCGACGGCACGCCACGAGGCGAACGCCTCGTGGGCCGCCTCGATGGCGGCGTCGGCCTGCTCGACCGAGGCCAGGGGGACGTCGGTGACGGGCTGCGCCGTGGCCGGGTTGACCACCGTGTAGGTCTCGCTCATCAGAGCCTCTCGAATCCGCGGCGGAGCTCCCAGTCGGTGACGGCCGCGTTGTAGGCAGCGAGCTCCACGTCCGCCATGTTCACGTAGTGGTCGACGACCTCGTCACCCAGGGCCGCCCGGGCCACCGTGGACGTGGCGAAGACCTCACGGGCCTCCGGCATCGTGCCCGGGACCTTGTCCCGGCCGGAGGTGTAGGCGTTGCCCTCGAGCGGCGGCTCCAGCTCGAGCTCGTTCTCGATGCCGTGCAGCCCGCCGGCGATCATCGCGGCCAGGGCGAGGTAGGGGTTCACGTCCCCGCCGGGGACGCGGTTCTCCATGCGGGCACCGGCCCCGCGCCCGACCAGCCGGACCGCGCAGGTCCGGTTGTCGAGGCCCCAGGCGATCGTGTTCGGGGCGAACGAGCCGTCGGCGAAGCGCTTGTAGGAGTTGATGTTCGGCGCGTAGAGCAGCGTGAAGTCCGCGACCGTGGCGAGCACGCCGGCGACGAACTGGTCGTAGAGCGGCGTGCGCTCGCCCTTGCCGTCGTTGGCCTCGGGGTCCCAGAACACCAGCTCGCCGTCGGTGCCGCGCAGCGACAGGTGGATGTGGCAGGAGCTGCCCTCGCGCTGGTCGTACTTCGCCATGAAGGTCAGTGCCTTGCCGTGCTGGGCCGCGATCTCCTTGGCGGCGGTCTTGTAGACCGCGTGGTTGTCCGCGGTCATCATCGCCTCGGCGTAGAGGAAGCCGATCTCGTGCTGGCCGAAGTTGCACTCGCCCTTGGCGCCCTCGACGTCCAGGCCGGCGGCGTACATGTGGTTGCGGATGTCGCGCAGCAGCGGCTCCACCCGGGTGGTGCCGAGGATCGAGTAGTCGACGTTGTACTGGTTGACCGGTGTGAGGTCGCGGTAGTTGTCGCGGAAGGCCTGCTCGTAGGTCGTGTCGAACGCGATGAACTCGAGCTCGGTGCCGGACAGCGCCGTCCAGCCGCGCTCGGCACACCGGTCCAGCTGTTTCTGCAGGATCGCCCGCGGCGACTGCACCACGGGGGAGTGGTCGGGCCAGACCAGGTCGCACTGCACCATCGCCGTGGCCGGCAGGTGCGTCAGCACCCGGATCGTGTCCTCGGCCATGACGAACTCCATGTCGCCGTACCCCTTCTCCCACGAGGAGATGGCGTAGCCCTCGACCGTGTTCATGTCGACGTCGACCGCGAGCAGGTAGTTGCAGCCCTCGGTGCCGTGGCCGACGACGTGGTCGACGAAGTAGCGCCCGTGCAGGCGCTTGCCCTGGAGGCGGCCCTGCATGTCGGTGAAGGCCACCACGACGGTGTCGATCTCGCCGGCGCCGATGCGGGCGACGAGGTCGCTCATGCTGAGGTGGCGTTCGTTGCGCAGTGCCATGCGGTCTCCTGGTGGTGGTGGGTGGTGCGGGTCAGCCGACGAGACCGCGGAGCAGTGCGGCGGTGTCGTCGCAGTGCTCCTCCATCGCCACGCGGGCGCGCTCCGCGTCGCCGCGGAGGACGGCGCGGACGACGGCGGCGTGCTGCCGGTCGGAGTGGGCGATGTTGGCCTCGAGGACCGGGATGGCGAGGAGCATCTCGTGCAGCGTCGACTGCACGGCGGTGACCGCCTCGACGACGCGCGGCGAGCCGGTGAGGGCGGCGAGCGTGAGGTGGAAGCGCGAGTCGGCCTGCCGGTGCTCGGCGGGCCGGCGGGCGGCCGCGACGGCCAGGTGGGCCTCCTCCAGCTGGCTGCGCCGTGCGTCGTCGAGCGTCACCCGGGCGGCGAGGTGCGCGGCACCCGGCTCGACGATGCGCCGGTAGTCGAGGGCGTCGAGCCAGTCCTGGCGTCGTGCGGCGGAGGTCCGCGCGGCCGCCCGGGCCGAGGGCGACCGCGGCTTCAGCGTGACGACCGTGCCGCCGCCCCGGCCACGTCGGGTCTCGACGAGCCCGGCCTCGCGCAGTGCCGCCATCGCCTCGCGCAGCGTGGCTCGCGAGACGTGCAGCCGGGCCGCGAGGTCGCGCTCGGGGGGCAGCGTCGAGCCGAGCGGGTAGACCCCGAGCCGGATGGTGGTGGCGAGCTGCTCGACGCAGGCCTCGAAGGCGTGGTGCCCGCGCACCGGGCGGAGCACGGCCTCCCGCAGGTCGTGCACCCCGGCCGGAGGTGCGGCGTCGGGGGCCGGGGAGGCCGTCATGGTGGTCATCCTCGATTCGCGGGTGCCGGGTGTCAATCACCCAGCGCTGCTCAATGGTCTGAGTTCATACCAATTTAACGAGTGACTATGGACGGTCGGAACGGCGCGGGTCTAGCCTCCGTCAACATCAGCAGTCCTGACCACCGGAGAGTGCCAGCATGCCCGAAGCAACCGAACCGAAAGAGCTGTCCGAGGACGAGAAGCACCTCGCCCGTCTCGGCTACTCGCAGGAGCTCAACCGCACCTGGTCGAGCTTCTCCAACTTCGCCATCTCGTTCTCGATCATCTCGATCCTGGCGGGCTGCTTCACGACCTTCTACCAGGGCTGGAACAACGGCGGACCGATCGCCATCTCCTGGGGCTGGCCGATCATCTCGCTGTTCATCCTGATCATCGGCTTCACGATGTCGGAGCTCGTGTCGGCGTACCCGACCTCGGGCGGCATCTACTGGTGGGCGGCCAAGATGGGCGGTCCGGCGGCCGGGTTCTTCACCGGCTGGCTCAACCTCATCGGGCTGCTCGCGGTCACCGCGTCGGTGGCGTACGGCGCCGCGACGTTCGTCGACCTGACGCTGACGACGGTCTCCTCGGGCTGGGCCGACGGCTACAGCCTGACCCGGATCTACGTCATCTTCCTGATCATCCTGGTCATCGCCGCGGGCCTGAACGTGTTCGGCGGGCACCTGATGGCGATCGTCAACAACATCTCCGTGTGGTGGCACGTCGCCGGCGCCGCGATCGTGATCCTGGTCCTGGTGTTCATCCCGGACACCCACCAGGCGCTCAGCTGGGTGTTCACCCACGAGGTCAACAACTCCGGCTTCAACGACAACCAGACCTCCGGGCTGAAGTTCTGGTTCCTCGTGCTGCCGCTCGGGCTGCTGCTGACGCAGTACACCATCACCGGCTTCGACGCCTCCGCCCACCTGTCCGAGGAGACCTCGGCCGCCTCGGAGGCCGCCGCCAAGGGCATCTGGCGCTCCATCGCCTACTCCGCGATCGGCGGCTACGTCCTGCTGCTCGCCTTCCTGTTCGCGGTCCAGGACCCCGAGGGCGTCTCCGCCGGCGGCGGCAGCGTCGACGTGATCTTCGGCCAGGCGCTGCCCGAGGGCTGGCACTTCCTGGTGCTGCTCATCTCCACGGCCGGCCAGCTCTTCTGCACCGCCGCCTGCATGACCAGCTGCTCGCGGATGACCTTCGCCTTCAGCCGGGACGGCGCGATCCCCGGCTCGAAGATCTGGTCGAAGGTCAACCCGAAGACGAAGGTCCCCACCAACGCCGTCCTGCTCTGCGCGGTCGTCGGCGCGGTCATCACCGCCCCGGCCCTCGTCAGCGTGAACGGGCTCCCGGTCGCCTTCCTCGCGGTCGTCTCGGTCGCGGTCATCGGGCTCTACCTCGCCTTCGCGGTGCCGATCTTCCTGCGCTGGCGGCTCGGCGACGACTTCGAGCCCGGCTCGTGGCACAACGGCCGCAAGTACAAGTGGATGAACCTCATCGCGGTCGCCGAGATCGCCGTCATCTCCGTCTACTTCATCCTGCCGTTCACGCCGACCGGCGTGCCCGGCAACGCCGACTTCGCCTGGAGCAGCGTGAACTACGCGCCGATCCTGACGTTCGGCACGTTGATCGTCCTCGCCATCTGGTGGCAGGTGTCGGCCAAGAAGTGGTTCACCGGCCCCAAGCACACCATCGACGAGACCGTCCTCGAGGCGTTCGACAGCTGACTCGCGTGTCCCAGCCGCACGCCGAGCTGGAGGCCCTGCTGGACCGGATCCCGGTCCTGCAGGGCCATCCACGCACCGTGGTCGAGCTCCCCGGCGGCCTCACGAACCAGAACCTCCACGTCACCACGCCCGTCGGCGACCACGTCGTACGCCGCTTCCGCGGCGACGCCGCGCTGCTCGGGATCGACCGCGACGCCGAGCACCTCAACACGCTCGCCGCCGCGGCGGCCGGCGTCGGGGCGCCCGTCGTGGACTACCGCCCGGACCTCGGGGTCCTCGTGATCGCCTACCTCGACGGGATGACGTTCGACAACGCCAGCTTCGCGGTGCCGGGCAACGTCCCGCGGGTGGCCGAGGCCTGCCGGCGCCTGCACGCGGGTCCGCGCTTCCACGGCGACTTCGACATGGTGCGGCGCCGCACGGCCTACCGGCGCACCGTCGCCGAGCGCGGCTACGCGCTCTTCGCGGGGTACGACGACCACGAGGCGGCCTGGCAGCGGGTCGCGGCGGCTCTCGCCGTGGACGCACCGACGAGCGTGCCGTGCAACAACGACCTGCTCGCCGGCAACATCGTCGACGACGGGAGCAGGCTCTGGCTGATCGACTACGAGTACAGCGGCAACAACGACCCCGCCTTCGAGCTGGGCAACACGGCCACCGAGTGCGAGCTGGACGACGACCAGGTGGCCGAGCTGACCGCCTGCTACTTCGGCCGCGAGACCCGCCGGGACCTGGCCCGGGTCCGGCTCCAGGCGCTCGCGTCGCAGTACGGCTGGTCGCTGTGGGGCGCGATCCAGGCGTCGGCCAGCGACCTGGACTTCGACTTCCTCGCGTGGGGGCAGGAGCGCTTCGACAAGGCCGCCGCGACCTTCCGCAGCCCCGACCTCGAACGGCTCCTGGAAGAGGTGACCTCCGGTGGTTGAGGGGGCCGCGCACCCCGCACCTCTGGTTGAGGGGGCCGCGCAGCCCGCACCGCTGGTTGAGGAGGTTGCGCAGCCCGCACCGCTGGTTGAGGAGGTTGCGCAGCCCGCACCGCTGGTTGAGGAGGTTGCGCAGCCCGCACCGGTGGTTGAGGAGGTTGCGCAGCCCCCACCGGTGGTTGAGGAGGTTGCGCAGCAACCGTCTCGAAACCACCTCCCCGACCGGGCGCGGGTCGTCATCGTCGGTGGCGGCGTGATCGGGGCCTCCGTGGCCTACCACCTGACCCGACTCGGCTGGACCGACGTCGTGCTCCTCGAGCAGGGCAGCCTGTCGTGCGGCACCACCTGGCACGCGGCCGGGCTGGTCGGGCCGTTGCGGGCGTCCGAGAGCGGGACCCGGCTGGTGCAGTACTCCGCCGAGCTCTACGCCCGGCTCGAGGCCGAGACGGGTCTCGCCACCGGCTACCGCAACGTCGGCGGGCTGATCGTCGCCCGCACCGAGGACCGGATGGTCCAGCTGCGGCGCACGGCCGCCAACGCGACGGCGTACGACATGGCCTGCGAGCTGGTCAGCGCCGACCGCGCGCAGGAGCTCTGGCCGACGATGCAGGTCGACGACGTGCTGGGTGCGATCTGGCTGCCCGGCGACGGCAAGGTCAACCCGACCGACCTCACGCAGTCCCTCGCACGGGGAGCACGGCAGCAGGGCGCCCGGATCGTGGAGCGGTGCCGGGTCACCGGCTTCGACGTCACCACCGACGGCGCCGGCCGCCGCCGCGTCACCGGGGTGCGGACCGACCTCGGGCACGTCGAGGCCGAGGTGGTCGTGAACTGTGCCGGCCAGTGGGCCAAGGCGCTGGGGGAGCTCGTCGGGGCGACCGTGCCGCTGCACTCGGCGGAGCACTTCTACGTCGTGACGGACCCCGTCGCCGGCGTGCACCCGGACCTGCCGATCATGCGCGACCCCGACGGATGGACCTACTTCAAGGAGGAGACCGGCGGCCTGGTCGTCGGCGGCTTCGAGCCGCACGCCCGGCCGTGGCGCTCGCCGGACGACCTGCCCCACCCCTTCGAGTTCCAGCTCCTCGACGAGGACTGGGACCACTTCTCGGTGCTGATGGAGCAGGCGGTCCACCGGATCCCGGTGCTGGCCGAGACGGGTATCCGGAAGTTCTACAACGGGCCCGAGTCCTTCACCCCCGACAACCAGTTCCTCCTCGGCCAGGTGCCGGGGGTCGCGGGCTACTTCGTCGGCGCCGGCTTCAACTCCGTGGGCATCGCCTCGGCCGGCGGCGCGGGCCGGGCACTCGCGGAGTGGATCGTCGCGGGGGAGCCGACGACCGACCTGGTGGGAGTCGACGTCCGCCGCTTCGCGCCGTTCAACGCCGACAACGCCTGGCTGCGCGACCGGGTGGCCGAGGTGCTCGGCCTGCACTACGCGGTGCCGTGGCCGAACCGCGAGCCGCAGACAGCGCGCGGGGTCCGTCGCTCACCGGTGCACGACCGGCTCGCCGCGTCCGGCGCCGTCTTCGGGACGCGGATGGGCTGGGAGCGGCCCAACGTCTTCGCCCCGTCACCGGCCGAGGCGCGGCTGGACTACGCCTGGGGCAAGCCGTCCTGGCTGCCGTGGTCGGTGGCCGAGCAGCGCGCCACCCGTGAGGCGGTCGCCGTCTTCGACCAGACGTCGTTCTCGAAGTACATCGTCGAGGGACCCGACGCCCTGGCCGGTCTCCGGTGGGTCTGCGCCGCCGACGTGGACGTGGCCACCGGCGGCTGCGTCTACACGCCCTTCCTCAGTGCGCGCGGCACCTACGAGGCCGACCTGACCGTCACCCGCACCGGCCCCGAGGCCTTCCTGCTGGTCTCGAGCTCGGCCACGACCGTCCGCGACCTCGACTGGCTGGACCGGCACGCGGGTGCGGCCGAGGTCCGCGACGTGACCGACGCCTACGCCGTGCTGGGCGTGATGGGTCCCGCCTCCCGCGACCTCCTCGGACGGCTCGGCGACGCGGACCTCTCCGAGGGGGGATTCCCGTTCGCCACCAGCCGCGAGGTGACGCTGGGTGGTGTCGGCGTGCGCGCGACCCGGATGACGTACGTCGGCGAGCTCGGCTGGGAGCTGATGGTGCCCGTCGAGCACACCGGCGCGCTCCACGACCTGCTGCTCGCCGAGGGCGCCGACCTCGGCGTGCGCACGGCCGGCTACTACGCGATCGAGTCCCTGCGTCTCGAGAAGGGCTACCGCGCGTTCGGTCGCGAGCTCACGCCCGACGTCACGCCGGTCGAGGCGGGCCTCGTCTTCGCGACGGCGCTCCGCGGTGACAAGGACTTCCTCGGCCGCGCCGCGCTGGCGGCGCACCGCGAGGCGCTCGCAGCCGGCGGGCCG
This sequence comes from Nocardioides luti, assembly GCF_014212315.1. Lineage (NCBI taxonomy): Bacteria > Bacillati > Actinomycetota > Actinomycetes > Propionibacteriales > Nocardioidaceae > Nocardioides > Nocardioides luti. The sequence goes on along the minus strand of NZ_JACKXE010000001.1, from coordinate 233,083 downwards.
CGACGCCGGGCCGTCTCCTTCGCGGTCGAGGACCCCGCACCGATGCTGTGGGGCGGCGAGCTGCTGCTGCGCCACGGCGTCCCCTGCGGCCAGGTCACCAGCGCCGCGTGGGGCGCCACCGTCGGGGCGTCGGTCGGGCTGGCGTGGCTGCGGAGCGACGAACCGGTCACCGCCGACGGGCTGGAGGCCGGTGGCTTCCAGGTGGATGTCGGGGGTGACCGGTTCGGGGTGCGGGTGACGCTGCGGGCGCCGCTCCGCTGAGCGCGCTGTGCCAGGTCAGCCGGCGTGCGTGTCCGACTCGACGACCGGGTCGGACGCGTGCTCCTTCGCCTTGTCGTCCTGGCCGCCGGGGCCACCGAGGTCGGCGTCCGCGCGGACGAGCTCCTCGATCTGCTTGGCGGTGTCGGCGTCGACGTTGCGCCAGTACTCGAAGGCACGCTCCAGGACGTCGCCCTCCACGCCACCGAGCAGGTGCCCGGCCACGGTCTTGACGAAGCTCGCCCGGATCTCGTCGTCCCAGACGTCGCGCACCAGCGCGCCGGCCTGGCTGAAGTCGTCGTCGTCCGCACGCAGGGTGTAGGCCTGGCGCACCATGGCGCCGTCGGTCTCCCAGCTCTCCTCGACCTCGCCGACGTTGTCGGCGTAGCCGCGGCCGAAGGTGTTCGGGGCGTAGACCGGGTCGTCCTGACGGTGCTCGTAGGCCATCGCGCCGTCCTGGGTGTAGGTGTTCACCTCGACGCGGGGACGGTTCACCGGTAGCTGCAGGTAGTTGGCGCCGATGCGGTAGCGGTGCGTGTCCGAGTAGGCGAAGGCGCGGCCCAGCAGCATCTTGTCCGGGGAGAACCCGATGCCCGGCACCAGCGCCGACGGCTCGAAGGCCGCCTGCTCGATCTGGGCGAAGAAGTTGTCGGGGTTCCTGTTCAGCGTCATCGTGCCGACCTTGATCAGCGGGTAGTCGCTGTGGGGCCAGATCTTGGTGAGGTCGAACGGGTTGATCCGGTAGGTCTTCGCGTCGTCGTACGGCATCGCCTGGATCGAGAGCGTCCAGCTCGGGAAGTCGCCGGCCGCGATCGACTCGCTCAGGTCGCGGCGGTGGAAGTCCGCGTCCTCGCCGGCGATCCGCGTCGCGTCGGCGTCACTCAGCGCCTCGACGCCTTGGTCGGAGTGGAAGTGGTACTTCACCCAGTGCTTCTCACCGGCCGCGTTGACCCAGAGGAAGGTGTGGGAGCCGTAGCCGTTCATGTGGCGGTAGGTCTTCGGGATGCCCCGGTCGCCCATCAGGTAGGTCACCTGGTGGGCCGACTCCGGGTTGAGGGTCCAGAAGTCCCACTGCATGTTGTTGTCGCGCAGGCCGTTGCCGCCGCGCCGCTTCTGCGAGCGGATGAAGTGCGGGAACTTCATCGTGTCGCGCACGAAGAAGACCGGGGTGTTGTTGCCGACGAGGTCGTAGTTGCCCTCGGTCGTGTAGAACTTCAGCGAGAACCCGCGCGGGTCGCGCCACGTGTCGGGGGAGCCCTGCTCGCCGGCCACGGTCGAGAAGCGCGCGAGCATCTCGGTGGTCGTGCCCTGCTGGAAGAGCGCCGCCTTGGTGTACGCCGACACGTCCTCCGTCGCGACGAACTCGCCGAAGGCGCCGGAGCCCTTGGCGTGCACGTTGCGCTCCGGGACGCGCTCGCGGTTGAAGTGCGCCATCTGGTTCAGGAAGTGCACGTCGTGCAGCAGGATCGGGCCGTCGGGCCCGATCGTCAGCGAGTTGCGGTCGCTGGGCGCCGGGGCGCCGTTGTCGGTCGTGGAGCCGAGCTCGGCTTCCTTCGAGGGAGCCGTGGTGATGGACGAGCCGTCAGAGGTCATTCCTCGACTGAACAGCCGTTTCTTGAACAAGTCAAGAAGATCCACCCCGTGGGGTGAGGACGCTGGCCCGTCGCCAGCCGGGGCTACCTGGTGTCGGCGAAGTTGAGGACGCCGACGAACCGGCCCTGGCTGTCGAGGCGGACCCCGACCCCCGCGCGGTTGGCGCGCTTCTTCAGGATGATCACGCGGTGCTCGGGCGAGTGCATCCACGCCTTGACCATCTGGCCCGGCGTGATCAGGGTCCCGCGCACGAGCGTCTCGCCGACCCAGGACAGGTTGCACTTCCTCAGGATCTTGTTCTGGTTGCGGTGCTCGAAGAGCCCGGTGTCGGCGAGGTGACGCGCCCAGCTCTCCGAGAAGTGGTCCACGCAGGAGGAGAAGTAGCGCACCGGCGTGAGGTCGTGCGCCTTGCGCGCCTTGTTGATGCCGATGACGACCCGGTTCTCGTACTCCGTCAGGTGCGTCAGCGGGTCGAGCGAGGTGTCGGGCGCCGGGACCTTCCACACCTTGGCCGAGGCGCTGCCTCCGGGCAGCACGAGGACGAGTGCGAGTGCCAGCAGCGCGAAGGTGGCTGCCAGGCGGGCCATGACACGTGACATCGGTGCTCCGTTCAGTACCCCCGGTGGTCTGACGGGACGAGTTTCCCGGTGTGCTGCGTCACGTCGCGTCCTCCGATCGGTCATTTCGCGTAACCCGGAGTTTGACCGGACGTTGAGCGGGCACAAGTCACACGACGCAACCGACTCGGCGGATGCGGCAGTCCGAATCATCAATTCTTTCTGTCGCTGGGGGGGACCCAGCAGAAGCTCTGGAGACGCTCATGTCTGCATCACTCCGCCTGCGTCGCACGCTGGCTCTCACGTCCGCGGTGGTCCTCACCAGCTGGGGCACGGTCGCCGTCGCGTCCGCCGACCCCGGCAACGGGAACTCCGGCGGCAACAGCGGTGCCCACGGCCAGGGCAACGCGCCCGGCCAGACCAAGGACAAGTCCAAGGACGACAAGAAGGACAAGGACAAGGACAAGGGCAACAACGGTCACCACAACGGCAACGGCAACGGCAACGGTGGCGGCAACGGTGGCGGCAACGGCAACGGTGGCGGCAACGGCAACGGTGGCGGCAACGGCAACGGCAACGGCAACGGCAACGGCAACGGAAACGGTGGCGGGAACGGCAACGGCGGCGGCAACGGCGACCCGGCCGGCAACAACGGCACCATCAAGATCACCCCGCTCGGCGAGCAGGACGGGACGCCGGACAACAACCCGCACGTGACCTGCGGCTTCCAGATCGAGTGGTACGGCTTCGACGAGGGCGACTACTACTCGCAGGTCTCCTTCGCGATGCAGGCGCCCACGAAGGACGCGACCATCACCCCGAACGGCCCGCTCTCGGTCTTCGTCGGTGAGGACCCCGCCAGCGGTGCGGGCACCGACAGCGGCCTCGACGCCCGCGAGAGCTACTACCCGACCTTCACGGGCACCCCGCACCCGAAGCAGGGCTTCCACGTCAAGGTGACCGTCGCGACGCCGTTCTCGCACGGCAACGACACCAAGTCCAAGGTCTTCTGGGTCCAGCCGTGCTCCGACGAGGTCGCGGGCGACGAGGGCGAGACGCCCGGCACCCCCGAGACCCCCGGCACGACTCCGGAGACGCCCGGCGCGGGCGCCGAGACCCCGGGGGCCGACGAGACCACCAGCACCACCGACGTCCTCGGTGAGCAGGCCTCCACCGGCGACACCAACGACACCGAGGTCCTCGGTGAGCAGGCCAACGCCGACGAGACCAACGGCACGCAGGTGCCCACCGCCGTCGACGCCGGCGAGGGCGGCAACTCGGCCCTCGACTGGGTCCGCTCCCCGCTGCCCCTCCTGGTGATCGGCCTCGGTGCGCTGCTGGCGATCGCCGCGATCGTGTCGCGGCGCCGCACCCGTGCCGACGTCTGAGTCCACCTCGCGCCGCGGCCGCCACTCCTGGTGGCTGGCCGCGGCGGGGGTGGCCCTCGTCGCGGGCGGGCTCGCGGCGTACTACCTGCAGAGCCCCCAGGCCGTCAGTGCGGATCCCTCCGGGGCTGCTCCGACGGTGACGGGCTCACCGAGCGCCGAGGCCTCGGTCGAGCCGGTCCGTGAGGCGGTCCCGGCGAAGCGGGTCTCGGGCATGCCCACGCGCGTGGTCATCCCGGCGCTGAAGGTCAATGCCGTCGTGCTCCCCATCAAGGCGCCCGGTGGCACGCTGATCCCGCCGAGCGACCCGCAGGAGCTCGGCTGGTGGGCGGCGGGCGCGCGACCGGGAGCCGCACGCGGCAGCGCGCTGGTGACGGGCCACACCGTGCACACCGGCGGCGGGGCGCTCGACGACCTCGAGACGCTGCACCGCGGTGACCGGGTCCGGGTCAAGACGTCGCACGGCTGGATCGCCTACGACGTGCAACGCGTCCACGTCTACAGCAAGGGCAGCGTGGCCGACCACGCCCAGCGGCTCTTCAGCCAGAAGGTGCCCGGCCGCCTGGTCCTCATCACCTGTGAGGACTGGGACGGGTCGCGCTACCTCAGCAACGCCGTCGTCACGGCGGTGCCCGCCGTCTGACGGCATGAGTACAGTCGAGAGCAGCAGTGCCGGGGGGACCGGCAGCAGTGCCGGGGGGCCGGCAGTAGTGCCGGGGGGCCGGCAGAAGTCGGAGCAACACTGATGTCACGTCTTTGGGGACAGGGAGTCGTCGCGGTCGCCGCCGCACTCGTGCTGGTCGTCGGGGGGCCCGCGCTCGCGCAAGCGCGTCCGGGCCACGGGCACGGCCATGGCGGTGGCCACGGCAACGGGCACGGCCCGGGCGGTGGCCACGGCAACGGGCACGGCCCGGGCAAGGGCCCCGGACACGGGCCGGACAAGGGTCCCGGCAAGGGCCACGGGAACGGCCACGGGAACGGCCACGGGAACGGCCACGGCAACGGCAACGGAAACGGGCCGGGCCCCGGCAACGGCCCCGGCAACCCCGCACCGCCCGGTCAGGCCGGCACCCAGCCGGCGCCCGCGTCTCCGCCGGGGGCCGGGCACCACCACCAGCACCACCACAAGAACAAGGGCAAGGGCCACGTCGGTCGCGACGGCGGCCGACACCACGGCGCGAAGAAGCACGCCGGCAAGCACCACGCCGCCCGGCACCGCCCGGCGCAGGCCGGCGGAGCGCCGCGCACCGTCGCGCGCCCGACGTCGCTGCCCGCCACCGTCGTCGGGACCGCGAGCCGGGGGCCGGCCCTCGGGGTCGACGCGGTCGAGGCCGGCGTGGGCTCGCTGGCCGACCTCTACGGCACGACGCTGCAGCGCCCCGGCAAGCTGCTCGCGCAGACCGTGGCCGTGCACACGCCGCTGGGCTTCGTCAGCGTGACGTCACCCGTCGTCGAGTGGCTGACCGACCCGGTGTCGCTGCTGTTCCTCGCGCTGCTGCTCGCCCTGGCCTGGCTGGGCCTGCTCATCCAGATGACGCCGCCGCCGACCTATCGCCCGCGGGTGCGCTGACCGCACGCCGGACGACGAACCCGGCCACCAGCGCGCCCAGGGTCCCGAGCGCCTCGTCGCCGAGGGTGTCCTCGTAGGCCGTGTCGAGCTCGGTGCCGTGCCGGATGAAGGTGTACCACTCACCCAGCTCCCAGCCGATGGCGAGCGCGGCACCCAGGCCGGTGACGAGCAGCACCACGGCCCAACCGGGCCGGACCCGACCGCACAGCAGCAGGCCCAGACCTGCGCACAGCAGCAGCCAGTTGGCGAAGTGGTTCAGGTCGTCCCACCACACGACCGCGTCGTACAGGTCGAGGCTGTTGCCGGTCACGTCGACCAGGAACGGCAGCATGACCAGCGTGAAGGCGCCGTACGGCGGGCGCTCGCTGCGCCGACGACCGGCCACGACCCACCAGACGGCCGGGGCGAGGAGCATCAGCAGGGGATAGGCCACGAGACGCGCGCCGAAGGCCTTGTCGGCGAAGCGGTCGATCCCGGGCCACCACTCGGCGACCGCCAGCTGGGCGACGGTCAGCAGCAGGACCAGGGCGGGCAGCCACGCGGGGCAGCGACGGACGGGCATCCGTGCATCATGGCCGGAATAGGGCCGGGCGCGATGCCGTTCTGCTGATAGTTTGATCTTCAATCAGCAACGGAGCAGGAGTGGTCATGCAGTTCGGCATCTTCACCGTCGGGGACGTGACGCAGGACCCCACGACCGGTCGCACCCCGACCGAGCACGAGCGGATCAAGGCCCAGGTCGCGATCGCGAAGAAGGCCGAGGAGGTCGGGCTCGACGTCGTCGCCGTCGGTCAGCACCACAACCCGCCGTTCGTCGCATCGTCGCCGACCACGACGATGGCCTACATCGCCGCGCAGACCGAGCGGATCCTCCTGTCCACCTCCACGACGCTGATCACGACGACCGACCCGGTCCGGATCGCCGAGGACTACGCCACCCTGCAGCACCTCACCGACGGCCGGATGGACCTGATGATGGGCCGTGGCAACACGGGACCGGTCTACCCGTGGTTCGGCAAGGACATCCGCGAGGGCATCAACCTGGCGATCGAGAACTACGCGCTGCTGCACCGCCTGTGGCACGAGGACGTGGTCGACTGGCAGGGCCGGTTCCGCACCCCGCTGCAGGGCTTCACGTCGACGCCCCGCCCGCTGGACGGCGTCGCACCCTTCGTCTGGCACGGCTCGATCCGCAGTCCCGAGATCGCCGAGCAGGCGGCGTACTACGGCGACGGCTTCTTCCACAACCACATCTTCTGGCCGCCCTCGCACACGCGTCAGATGGTCGAGCTCTACCGCCGGCGCTTCGAGCACTACGGGCACGGCGCCGCGGACCAGGCGATCGTCGGCCTCGGCGGCCAGGTCTTCATGCGGAAGAACAGCCAGGACGCGGTGCGGGAGTTCCGTCCGTACTTCGACAACGCGCCGGTCTACGGTCACGGCCCGTCGCTCGAGGAGTTCACCCGGCAGACCCCACTGACCGTCGGGTCGCCGCAGGAGGTGATCGAGCGGACGCTCGGCTTCCGGGAGTACGTCGGGGACTACCAGCGCCAGCTGTTCCTCATGGACCACGCGGGGCTCCCGCTGACGACCGTCCTCGAGCAGCTCGACCTGCTCGGCGAGGAGGTCGTGCCGGTCCTGCGCCGCGAGTTCGACGCCCTGCGCCCGGCCCACGTGCCGGACGGCCCGACCCACGCGGCGCGGGTCGCCGCGCTCGACACCACGACGGCCACGACCGGCGACCGGAGCGAGGTGCCCGCGTGACCCGCGTCGCCGTGGTCAGCGCCGGCCTGGGCGTGCCCTCCTCGACGCGGCTGCTCGCCGACCGGCTCGCGGAGGCGACCGACCGGGCGGTGGGCGGCCACGCCGAGATCGACGTGGTCGAGCTGCGCCCGCTCGCGCACGCGCTGGCGGACCACCTGCTCACCGGCTTCCCGAGCGGGGACCTCGCCGCTGCGATCGACACCGTCCGCCGTGCCGATGCCCTGATCGTCGTCACGCCGGTGTTCTCGGCGAGCTACTCCGGTCTCTTCAAGACGTTCGTGGACGTGCTCGAGCCCGGCCTGCTCGACGGCACGCCGGTGCTGATCGCGGCGACCGCAGGCACCTCGCGGCACTCGCTGGTGCTGGAGCACGCGCTGCGGCCGCTGTTCGCCTACCTGCGCGCCGTCGTCGTCCCGACCGGGGTGTTCGCGGCGAGCGAGGACTTCGCGGACCCGCGGCTCTCGGAGCGGATCGAGCGGGCGGCAGGCGAGCTGGCCGGACTCCTCACCGGACGTCGCGGCCTGCACGTCGTGCGCGACGGGTTCACCGACCCGGTCTCGTTCGACGAGCTGCTCAAGCGGGCGGGGTCGTCCCCGACCGCCTGAGCCCTCGCCGCTGTGCTCAGTGCTGGTAGGTGCCGTGCAGGATCGCCCGGCCGGCGGTCTTGAAGGCCAGGTTGAAGGACACGACGGCCGGCGACGCGTCCGCGTCGACGCCCAGCGTCTCCTCCTTCACCGCGTGCACGACGAAGAAGTAGCGGTGCACCTGGTCGCCCTGCGGAGGAGCGGCACCCATGAAGCCCTGCTCGCCGCCGTCGTTGCGGCAGTGGAAGGCCTGGCCGGGCAGGTCGCCGGCCGCGGCGCCGGTGTCGAGCGAGGTCACGTCAGCGGGCACGTCGACGAGCACCCAGTGCCAGAAGCCGCTCGGGGTCGGGGCGTCGGGGTCGAAGCAGGTGATCGTGAAGCTCTTCGTGCCCTCGGGCACGTCGGACCAGGACAGCTGGGGCGAGGTGTTGCCGGCGTCCGCGACCTGGTCGTCCTTCAGCGGCTGGCCGTCGGTGACGTCGTCGCTGGTGACGGTGAACGACGGCACCGCGGGAAGCAGGTCGTACGGGTTCGGGCTGACGGGACGGTCGAGGCTCATGTCGCTCCTAGCTCAGGGATCGGGTCGCTGCCACGTTAGTCCGCCGGCTGGGCCGTCCCAACGCGCCCGGGAACGGGGGCGGGGATGATGGGGGACGTGGACGACTTCCCGCCGTACCCCTCGGGCCTGATCCTGGCCGGCCGCCGCGTCGTGGTCGCCGGTGGTGGGCACGTCGCGCAGCGACGGGTCCCGGCCCTCCTGGCGGTCGGTGCCGTCGTGACCGTGGTGTCACCGGTCGTGACCCCGGCGATCGAGGGACTGGTCGGTGCCGGCGAGGTCACCTGGCACGAGCGTGGCTTCGAGGCCACCGACCTCGACGGTGCGTGGTACGTCATCGCCGCCACCGACGACCGGGCGGCCAACGAGCTGGTCAGCCAGGCCGCCGAGGAGCGCCGGATCTTCTGCGTGCGCGCCGACGACGCCACCCGTGCCACCGCGTGGACCCCGGCGGTGGGCCGCGAGGCGGGGGTCACGGTGGCCGTCCTGGGCAACCGCGAGCCGCGCCGGTCCGCGGCCGTGCGCGACGAGATCCTCGAGGGCCTGCGCGAGGGCACGATCGTGGCCCGGCACCAGCGCGACCGCAGCGCGGGCGTCGTGCTCGTCGGCGGCGGACCGGGTCACCCCGACCTGATGACCGTCGCCGGCCGCAAGGCGCTGATGGAGGCGGACGTCGTCGTGGCGGACCGGCTCGCCCCGCGCGAGCTGCTGAGCGAGCTGCCCGCCGACGTCGAGCTGATCGACGTCGCGAAGCTGCCGCGGGGCCGCTCGGCGCTGCAGGAGGAGATCAACCGGGTCATCGTCGAGCGCGCCCTGGCCGGCAAGCGGGTGGTGCGCTTCAAGGGCGGCGACAACTTCGTCTTCGGCCGCGGCTACGAGGAGGTGCTCGCGTGCCGGGAGGCCGGGGTGCCGGTGACGGTGATCCCCGGGCTGAGCAGCCCGATCGCGGTGCCGGGCATCGCGGGCATCCCGGTCACCCACCGCGGGATCGCGCACGAGTTCACGGTGATCTCCGGGCACCTGCCGCCCGGGCACCCGGAGTCGCAGGTCGTGTGGGACGCGGTGGCGCGGCTGAACGGCACCGTCGTGCTGATGATGGCCGTGCAGAACGCCCCGGCCATCGCGGAGGCCCTGGTCGCGGGCGGTCGGGCGGCCTCGACGCCCGTCGGCGTCGTCTGCGACGGCACGATGCCGGGGGAGCGGACCGTGCTGGCGACGCTCGGCACCCTGGCGCACGAGCTGGAGGCCCAGGCGGTCAAGGCGCCCGCGATCATCGTGGTCGGTGAGGTCGTCGCGGTGGCGCACCCCGAGGCCTTCGGCGGTCGGGCAGCCGGTGAGGCACGAACCGGCGTGCCGAGACCCTGATGGCCACCTTGCACGAGATCTCCGACCCGGCAGACCCGCGGCTCACCGACTACCGCGACCTGCGCGACGTCCAGATGCGCAAGCACCTCGAGGCCGAGAACGGGCTCTTCCTGGCCGAGGGCGAGAAGGTCGTGCGCCGCGCGGTCGAGGCCGGCTTCACGCCCCGCTCGTTCCTCATGGCCCCGCGGTGGCTGGACGGCCTGGCCGACGTGCTGGCGACCACCGAGGCGCCCTGCTTCGTGATGAGCGAGGCGCTCGCCGAGGAGGTCACCGGCTTCCACGTGCACCGTGGCGCGCTCGCCTCGCTCGAGCGGCTCCCGCTGCCGTCGGTCGACGAGGTCCTCGACGGCGCGCGCTCGGTCCTGGTGCTCGAGGACATCATCGACCACACCAACGTCGGCGCCATCCTGCGCAGCGGTGCCGCCCTGGGCTTCGACGCCGTGCTGCTCGCCCCCCGGTGCGCGGACCCGCTCTACCGCCGTTCGATCAAGGTGGCGATGGGCGCCGTCTTCACGATGCCGTGGACCCGGCTGCCGGACTGGTACGACGCGCTGCCGTCGCTGTCCGCACGCGGCTTCACCACCGTCGCCCTGACCCTCACCGAAGACGCCACCCCGGTCGAGGACGCGGTCGCGGGGCTCGACCGGGTCGCCCTCGTGCTCGGGTCCGAGGGCCACGGGCTCTCGCCGCGCTGGGAGCAGTCCGCGGACCGCCGGGCGATCATCCCGATGAGGGAGGGCATCGACTCGCTCAACGTCGCGGCGGCCACGGCGGTCGCGTGCTATGTCACCGCCCGGCGCTGACGGGCCGATCGCGTCACACTTCTTTACCTTTCCTCCTGATTCCGCTGCGGCGCCGGGGGCCGGCGTGCGAATGTCTAGCCCTCTCACCAAGGAGCCCACGTGCGTCGTCAGACGGGCAGCCGTCTCGGCGCCATCGTTTCGCTGTCCCTCGTCCTCTCGGTCCTGGCTGCCACCGGCAGCTCGGCGGAGCCCGGGGCCCGCCCGGCGACCCAGCAGCGCACGACGCAGGCCGGGACGGCGGTCGCGACGCCCGACCTGACGCGGGTCTCCCGGTCCCAGCGCGAGGAGCAGCGGCAGGTCGACCTGCCGCGCGCTGTCCGGGGCGCCACCGCCATCCGTCTCCTCGGCGACCAGGTGGACGAGGCCGCAGCGCTCAACGACACCACGACCGACGCGCTGGTCGACCTGCTGCTGTCGGACCGGACCGCCTGGCTCGACCCCGAGGGTGCCGTCTTCTTCAAGGACGAGCCTGCCCTGGCGCCGGCGAAGGACCCGGTCGAGGCCAGTGCACCGCTCGACCAGACCTTCCAGCTGCACAGCAAGCCCGGCGCGCAGCGCACCATCTACCTCGACTTCGACGGCGGGAGCGCCAGCGGCACTCAGTGGCACACGACCTACCCGACCGTGCCGGTGACCCAGCCGGCCTGGGACCCGAACAACACCCCGGGCTTCGACACGAACGAGCTGACCAGCATCCAGACGGTGTGGTCCTCGGTGGCCGAGGACTACGCGGCGTTCGACGTCGACGTCACGACGGCCGACCCGGGACCCGCCGCCATCAACCGCTCCTCGGCCGGGGACCAGGTCTACGGCTCGCACGTCCTCATCACCCCCAGCACAGCGGCGGCCCAGGCCATCTGCTCGTCGAGCTGCGGTGGCGTCGCCTACCTCGGCGTCTTCAACTTCGTGGACAGCGCCGGGGGCGACGGCTACGGCTACCACCAGCCGGCCTGGATCTTCCCGCAGCTGCTCGGCAACTCGCCCAAGAACATCGCCGAGGCGGCGAGCCACGAGGTCGGGCACAACCTGGGCCTGTCCCACGACGGCAACGCCACTCAGGGCTACGACGCCGGCCACGGCGTCTGGGCGCCGATCATGGGCGTCGGCTACTCGCACCCGGTCAGCCAGTGGAGCAAGGGCGACTACACCGCCGCCAACAACCAGGAGGACGACCTCGCGATCATCCGGGGTGTCCTCGGCCTGCGCGCCGACGAGACCGGGCCGAGCATCGTCGCTGCGGCCCCGCTGCCCAGCGGGACGGCGTACGTCGCCACCCGCAACGACGTGGACACCTACCTCCTCGGCACCTGCACCGGCACGGTGACGGTGGCTGCCAACACCATCGGCACCTTCGCGGACCTCGACGTCAAGCTCCGCATCCTCGACGCCGCCGGCAACGAGGTCGCGAGCGCGGACCCCGCCTCGGCGCAGACCGACGTGAGCAACGCGGTCGGCATGAGCGCCTCGGTGACGAAGGCCCTCAGCGGCACCTTCTACGCCTCGGTCGACGGCGTGGGCAACGGCACCTGGGCCGGCGACGGCTATGACGACTACGGCTCGATCGGCGCCTACACGATGTCCGTGACCGGCTGCAACGGCGCGGCGCCCACGGGCACGCCGACCGCACCGACCAGCGTGACGGCCACCCCGGACGCGACCGCGGCGACCGTCGCGCTCGCCTGGGCTGCGCCGACGAGCCCCGGCTCCAGTCCGGTCACCGGCTACGTCGTCACCCGCACGGGCGACGACGACACCGCCGTGCAGCTCCCGGCCGGCACGACGTCCTACACGTGGAGCGGCCTGGCCGCCTCGACGGCGTACACCTTCAAGATCACGGCGCTCAACGCCCGCGGCCCCGGCACGACGGCGACCGTCTCGGCCACCACCGCCTCGGGGATCGTCAAGCCGGGAGCACCGCAGGCCGTCACGGGCAGCTGGGACAGCCTGGGGCAGTCCGGGGTGCTCAGCTACTCCGCGCCGGCGGCCGCCGGCAGCTACCCCGTCTCGTCGTACGACATCTTCGCCGACAGCCGGTACCTCGGCGGCACGCAGTGGACGGCCGTCGGGATCACCGGTCTGACGCCCGGCGTGCACACGCTCGGGGTCGCGGCGGTGTCGCAGGCCGGCCGCGGTCCGGTCGTCACGGTGACCGTCGTCGTGCCGGACCGCCCCGCGAACGACGCCTTCGCCGGACGCACCACCCTGCCGGGGGTCAGCGGCACCGTGACGGGGACCAACCTCGAGTCCTCGGCCGAGCCGGGCGACCCCACGCCCGCGGCCACCCGGACCGGCGCCGGCGGCGCGTCGCTGTGGTACTCCTGGACCGCTCCGGCCAGCGGTCCGGCCACCTTCTCCACCACCTCCACGGTCACCGGCCGCGACACCACCCTCGGCGTCTACTACGGCGATCTCAGCGGCTTCTCCACGATCGCGACGAACGACGAGACGCCGTCCGGGGGCCACCTGGCCTCGGTGACCTTCGAAGCCGCCGCGGGCGTGACCTACGCGATCGCCGTCGACGGCTACCGCACGTTCGCCGCCGGCGTCGGGCAGTTCGGGCTCACCTGGACCGGCACCGACACCGGCGCCCGCCCCACGACCTCCGCCCTCGCGGTGAGCACCAGCGGGCGCTCGGCGACGCTGACGAGCACGGTCACCTCGACCATCGGGCAGCCGACGGGCTACGTCGAGTTCCGGGACGGGTCCGTCCTGCTCGGCTACGGAGACATCTACGGGAGCAGCAACGCCCCGAGCCTCACCGTCACGGACCTCCTGAAGGGCGACCACACCTTCTCGGCGAAGTTCGTGCCGGACGACAGCACGCTCTACGCCGGGTCGCAGGCCTCCGTCGTGCGGTCGATCGCCGCCACGCCCAGCACCACGACGCTGACCGCGACGCCGAACGCCCAGAGCGTCCAGCTGAGCAGCACCGTCGCGGTCACGGCGGGCACCGCGACCGGCACCGTCGAGTTCCGCGACGACGCCACCCTCGTCGGCACCGCGAGCGTCACCGGCGGCGCTGCCGGCCTGACCCTCACGGGCGTCACGCCGGGTGCGCACAGCTACACCGCGACCTTCGTCCCGACCGACACCAACCGGTACGCCGCCTCCACCTCGCCGGCGCGCAGCGTCACGGTCGACGCCCCGCCGCCCCCGACCGCGACCACGACCACCCTCTCCGGCCAGGTGTCCGGGCGGACCGCGACCCTCGACGTCGCCGTGACCGCCGCGTCCGGCACCCCGTCCGGCACCGTCCAGGTCCTCGACGGCACCACGGTCGTCGGATCGGCCCCGCTGGTGGCCTCGACCGCCCGACTCACCCTCACGGACCTGACCCGGGGCACCCACCACTTCAGCGCCCAGCACGTCCCGGCCGACCCGACCCGCTTCGCCGGGTCGCAGTCCGCCGACCTGGCCCTGGACGTCGCCGCGACCCCCACCAGCACCAGCCTCGACGTCACCGTCAGTGGTCGCACCGTGACGCTGCAGACCTCCGTGGCGCCCGCCTCGGCGGGCACGGTCCAGCTGCGCGACCGCGGCGCCCTCGTCGGGACCGTCGCCCTGGTGGGCGGCGCCGCCGCCCAGACGCTCACCGACGTCCCGGCGGGCGAGCACGCCTACACGGCGTCCTTCGTCCCGGCGGACGACCTGCGCCAGGCCCCGTCGACCTCGCCCACGCGCACGGTGAGCGTGCAGGCCACGCCGACCGCGACCGCGCTGGGGGCCAGCGTCGACCACCACCGGGTCACGCTCGTCGCCACCGTCACGGCCGACGGCGGGAGCCCCGCCGGCATCGTCGAGGTCCGCGAGGGCACGACGCTCCTCGCGACCGTCCCGGTCTCCGGCGGGACCGCCAGCACGGTGCTGCCGGCCGTCGCCACGGGCGACCACGACTACACCGCCACCTTCGTGCCGACCGTCCCGACGTCGTACGCCGGCTCGGTCTCGGCCGCGCGAACCGTGAGCGTCCTCGCGACCGCCACGGCCACCGCCCTGACGGCGGAGGTCAGTGGCCGCACCGTCACGCTCACGGCCACGCCGAGCACCACCGACGGCACCCTGGACGGATCCGTCGAGTTCCGTGAGGGAGCCACGCTCGTCGGCACGCGACCGCTCGGCAGTGCCCTCACGCTCACCGGCGTCGACCCCGGCGCGCACGGCTACACCGCGACGTTCGTGCCCGGCAGCACCTCGCACGCCACCTCGACGTCGCCGACGCGCTCGGTCACCGTCCGCGTCACGTCGACCACGGAGCTCGCGGCGACCGCGTCCGGTCGCACGGTGAGCCTCGACGCGACCGTCAGCACCGACGGCGGCTCGCCCGCCGGCACCCTGGAGCTCCGCGACAGCGGCACGCTGCTCGGGTCGACGCCCGTCACCGCCGGAGCCGGCTCCTGGACCCTCAGCGAGGTGACGCCCGGCGACCACGCCTACGCCGTCACCTTCGTGCCGACGGACGGCACGTCGTACGCCGGGTCGACGTCGCCCACGCGCACCGTGTCGATCGCCCGGGTGGCCACGGCCACCGGCCTGACGGCCGCGGTCAGCGCGCGCACCGTGACCCTGACCGCGACGCCCACCACCGCGGCCGGGGTGCTCGCCGGCACCGTCGAGTTCCGCGAGGGCGACGTGGTCGTCGGCAGTGCCCCGCTCAACGGCGCCACCGCCGTCCTGGCGGTCCCGGACGTCGTGCCGGGCGCCCACAGCTACACCGCCGTCTTCCTCCCCTCGGGCACGACGTACGCCGGCTCCACCTCCGGCGAGCAGACTGTCACCGTCGACCGGGTCGCCACCGCGACCGGCCTCGACGTCACCGTGGAGGGACGCTCCGTCACCCTGACCGCCACCCCGGGCTCCGACTCGGGCTCGCCCAGCGGCCCGGTCACCTTCCGCGAGGGCGACACCGTGCTCGGCGTCGTCACGCCGACCGGGGCCACGGCGGTCCTCACGCTCACCGACGTCACGCCCGGTGCGCACACCTACCGGGCGAGCTTCGACCCCACCGGTCCCGTCCACGCGCCCTCGACCTCGCCGGAGCGGACCGTCACGGTCAGGTACCCCTCGAGCACCGACCTCAGCGTCACGAAGGACGGCCGGACCGTCTCCCTCGAGGCCGTCGTCACGGCCGACGGGGGCGCGCCGATCGGCTCGGTCGAGCTCCGCGACGGGGCGACGCTGCTGGACTCCGCCCCCGTCACCTTCGGCCGGGTGGCCTGGACCTTCACCGGCGTCCTGCCGGGCGAGCACGCCTACACCGCCACCTTCGTACCGGTCGACGCGGTCTCGTTCGCCGGCTCGGTCTCGCCGACGCGCACCGTCTCCGTGGCACGCCTGGCCTCCACGACCGACCTCGCGACCGTCGTCGACGGCCGCACCGTGAGCCTCACGGCCACCGTGCGCGGTGACGCGGGCGTTCCGACGGGCAGCGTGGAGCTCCGCGAGGGTGACACGGTCCTCGACACCGCGCCGCTCGACGGCTCCACGGCGTCCTTCACGCTGTCGGGCGTCGTGCCCGGCGAGCACACCTACACGGCCGTGCTCGTCCCGACCGGTACGACGTACGACGGCTCCTCCTCCGCACCGCGCACCGTGACGGTCGAGCGGGTGGCGACGACGACGACACTGCTCGCTGCCGCCGACGGCCGGACCGTGACGCTCACGGCCACGCCGACCTCGGCGTCCGGCACCCCCACCGGCCCGGTGACCTTCCGCGAGGGCTCTACCGTCCTCGGCACCGTCGCGGCGACCGGTGGCACCGCCGTCCTGGTCCTGACCGGCGTGGTCCCCGGGGACCACGCCTACACCGCGACGTTCGACCCGACCGGGCCTGTCCACGCCCCGTCCTCCTCGCCGGAGCGCACCGTCACGGTGGCCAGGGTGGCGACGACGACGGCACTGTCGGTCGTCGTCGACGGACGATCCGTGACGCTCACGGCGACGCCGGCATCGTCCGGCGAGGCTCCGCTGACCGGTGAGGTCGAGCTCCGCGACGGCACCGAGCTCCTGGGGTCCGTGCCGCTGGCCGACGGTGCCGCCGTGCTCACGCTCACCGGCGTGACTCCCGGCGCCCACGACTACCGGGCCACGTTCGTGCCGTCCGGCACCTTCTACGCCGGGTCGCTGTCCCCGGTGCGCTCGGTCGCGGTGGACCGGGTCGCCACGACCACCGCACTGACGGCCACCACCACCGGCCGTGCCGTGGAGCTGGTGGCCACCGTCGCCACGGCGACGGGCACCCCAACGGGCAATGTCGTCCTGCGCGAGGGCGACCAGGTGCTCGGCACCGTGCCGCTGGCGGGGGACACCGCCGCCCTGACCCTGGGCGACGTGGACCCGGGCGAGCACACCTACACCGCGACCTTCGTCCCGAGCGGGGACGTGCACGCGGGCTCGGCGTCGCCGGCCCGGACCGTCACGGTGGCGCGCCTCGCCACGACGACGTCGCTGACCGCCTCGCTCACCGGACGCACCGTCACGCTCACGGCCGCCTCCGCGGCCGGGTCCGAGACCCCGACCGGCGCGATCGAGCTGCGGGACGGCGACGAGCTGCTCGCCACGGTGCCGCTGACCCAGGGCGAGGCCACCACGGTGCTGACGGGCGTCCTGCCCGGCGTGCACGCCTACCGCGCGACGTACGTGCCGTCCGGCACGCGCTTCGCCGGGTCGCTGTCCGAGGTCCGGACCGTCGTGGTCGAGAAGGTCGCCACCACCACGGACCTCGCCGTCACCGTGGCCGGGCAGGTCGTCACGCTGGCCGGGTCGGTGTCGTCCTCCGACGGCACGCCCACGGGCGACCTCGTCCTGCGCCGGGGCGACACCGTGCTCGCGACCGTCCCGCTGGTCGCCGGGGCGGCGTCGAAGGAGCTCACGGGTGTCCGTCCGGGCACGTCGACGTACACCGCCACCTTCGTGCCGTCCGGGGCGACCTACGCCGGCTCCACCTCGCCGGCGCGCTCCGCGACCGTGGCCACCCTGGTGACCACCACCGACCTCGCGGTCGACGTCTCCGGACGCACCGTGACGCTGGACGCCTCGGTGGTCTCCGTGGGCGACCCCGCGGTCGGTCGAGTGCTCTTCACCGACGACGGCCAGCCGGTCGGCGCCGGCGACGTCGTGGACGGTGCGGTCACCGTCGTCCTCGATGAGGTCGAGCCCGGCGACCACGCCTACCTGGCCACCTTCGTGCCTGCCGACGCCACCGTCCACCGGGGCTCGGCGTCGGACGTGCGCGGGGGCTTCGTCGACCGGGTGGCCACGACCACCGGTCTGGCCTCGAGCGTCCGAGGTCGCACCGTGACGCTGACCGCCACGCCGGCCAGCAGCCTCGGTGGCCTCCAGGGCGACGTCGAGTTCACCGAGGACGGCTCGTACGTCGGGACCGTGACGCTCACCGACGGCACCGCCGTGCTCGAGATCCCGGGCGTCAGCGTCGGCACGCACACCTACCGTGCGGTGTTCCTCCCCAGCGGCGGCCGTCACGTCGGGTCGACATCGCCCGTGGAGACCGTCGCGGTCGGGGTGGTGGACACGGCCACGTCGCTCACCGCCGAGGTCGAGGGCCGCGTCGTCGCCCTGGGCGCCGTCGTCACCAGTGCCGACGGCACGCCTGCAGGGACGGTGACGTTCCTCGAGGGCGGCGAGCCCGTCGGGTCGGCCGACCTGGTCGAAGGCGCTGCCGGTCTCGTCCTGACGGGGGTCCACCCCGGCACGCACACCTACACCGCGTCGTACGCCTCCAGCGCGACCGACTGGGCCACCTCGAGCTCCGCGGAGCGGTCCGTGACCGTCGAGCGGGTCGCCACGCAGACCGGGCTCACGACGTCGGTCGACGTCCGCACGGTCACGCTCGGCGTCGACGTCACGTCGGCCGACGGCACGCCGCCCGGCGCCGTCGAGCTGCGCGAGGGGGCGCAGCTCCTCGACACGGTCCCGTTGAGCGACGGTGCCGCCTCGCTGACCCTCACGGGCGTCGAGCCGGGCGACCACGTGTACACCGCGACGTACGTCCCCACCGGTGGGACGTACCTCGGCTCGACCTCCTCGGTCGGGTCCGTCACGGTGGCGCCGATCGTCTCGACGACGACGCTCGACCCGAGCGTGGACGGGCGCACCGTCACCCTCGCCCCGGTCGTCACCGTCGACTCCGGCACCGTGACCGGCTCGGTGCGGGTCTTCGAGGGCGACGACCTGCTCGACACGCTGGACGCCGGCGACGCGTCGGCCGCCGTCGTCCTGAGCGACGTCGTGCCGGGTGAGCACACCTACCGGGCGACCTTCGTCCCGGCCGACTCCGCGACGTACGCCGGCTCCAGCACCGGCGACCGCACCGTGACCGTCGACCGGGTCGCCACCACGACGCAGCTGACCGGCTCCGCCGACCGCCGCACGGTGACCCTGACGGCCACCGTGTCCGCGGCCTCCGGCACCGCGTCGGGTCAGGTCGAGCTCCTGGAGGACGGCTACCCGTTCGACACGGTCCCGCTGACGTCGGGCACGGCCGGCACCGTGCTCACCCACGTCTCGACGGGGGAGCACCACTACTCCGCCCGGTTCCTGCCCGAGGGGCCGGTCCACGCCGAGTCGACCTCGCCGGTCGAGACCGTGACGGTGGCGTCCGTCGCCGTCCCCACCACCACGACGCTCCAGGCCACGATCGACGAGAACCGCTACGTCAGCCTGCACGCAACGGTCTCCGCCGAGGACGGCTTCCCGGAGGGCCACCTCCAGGTCCTCGACGGTGACCAGGTCCTGGCGTCCTACCCCGCGTCCTACGGCGAGCTCGACTGGTCCGTCGCGGACGTCAGCGTCGGCACCCACCGCTACACGGCCCGGTTCGTCCCCGCCGACGCGGGGGCGTTCGAGCCCTCGCAGTCGGCGCCGCAGGACGTCGTCGCGCCCGCGACCGCGACCGCGACGGTCCTGACCGTCTCCAGCAGCGGCAGCCAGGTCCTGCTGCAGGCCAGCGTCGTGGCCGCCTGGGGCTTCGCTGCCCCCGGAGGGACCGTGCAGTTCCGCGAGGGCGGTGCGGTGGTCGCCGAGGCGACCCTCGGCGCCGGCAACGCCTCCGGCGTGCTGACCGACGTCGTGGGTGGCGGGCACACCTACACGGCGCGGTACGTCCCCGCCGGCGACCGGTTCGAGCCCTCGTCCTCCGCGTCCAGGTCGGTGACGGTCGCCCCGTCCGGCACCACCACGTCGCTGGACGCCCAGCAGGTGGGGCGGTCGCTGGTGCTCACCGGCCACGTGTCCTCGCCGCTCGGGTCGCCCACCGGACTCGTGACCTTCCGGGACGGTGACGTGGTCGTGGCGACCGCGCCGCTGACCGGTGGCGAGGCGAGTGCGACGCTGACGCAGGTTACCAGCGGGACCCACCCGCTCTCGGCGAGCTTCGCCGCGACGGACCCGGCGATCCACTCCTCGTCGTCCTCGCCCGTCCGTGGTGTCGCGATGCTGCCCAGTGCGACCACGACGTCGATGACCGCCGAACGGAGCTCGGACTCCGTGGTCCTCACGATCGACGTCACCAGTCCCGACGGCGTCCCGGGTGGGACCGTCGCGGTGCTCGAGGACGGCGCCGAGGTCGGCGCGGTCGCGCTCGTGGACGGCCACGCCGTCCTGGCGCTGACGAACCTGTCGCCGGGCGCCCACCGCTACACCGCGTCGTACTCCGACCCGACCGGGACCTTCCGCGGCTCGGCCTCGCCGACGCGCGAGATCACCGTGCCGACGGTGCCGTCGACGGCCACCACCAGCACGACGCTGGTGGCCGACGTGGTGCGCCGCACGGTCACCCTGACGGGCACCGTCACCTCGCCGACGGGGGCACCCGAGGGCGCGCTGCAGCTCAGTGACGACGGTGTCGTGATCGGGTCCGTCCCGGTCGGCCCCGGCGGCACCGGGCGGCTCGTGCTCGACGCGGTCACCGCGGGCCAGCACCACTACACCGCCACGTTCGTGCCGGCCGCGCCCGCGTCGTACGCCGCGTCGGTCTCGGAGCCGGTGACGGCGACCGTCGAGCGCACGGCGACCAGCACGGCGCTCACGGGCTCGCGCAGCGGCTCGACGGTGACGCTGGAGACGACGGTGTCCGGCCTGGACGGGACGGTGCCCGTGGGCGCGGTCCGCGTGCTCGACGGCGGGACGCCCGTGGGCACCGTGCAGCTGGTGGCCGGTCGCGGCACCCTGGTGCTGACGGGGGTCGCGTCCGGCAACCACTCCTACCAGGCGGTCTTCGACCAGACCCCGGACGTGGCGTCGTCGTCCTCGTCGCCGCTCGCCCTCACCGTCCCGGCTCCGGTCGTGGCGTCGAAGACCACCCTCACGGCACCGAAGACCGCCAAGAAGGGCACCCGCCCGGTCGTGCGGATCAAGGTGCTGCGCGGCGCCACCGGCGCCACCGGCCAGGTGGTCCTGACGTACGGCGCCAAGAAGGTCACGCTCACGCTGAAGTCCGGCGCGGCGTCCTTCAAGCTGCCGAAGCTGGCCAAGGGCAAGCTCAAGCTCACGGCCTCCTACCTCGGCAACGCGACGACCTCGACGTCGTCGGCCACGGCCAGCACCAGGGTGAAGTAGGGGGTCGGCTGCCGCGTCGTACGGTGTCGCCATGAGCGAGGCAGCCGACTCCCCCTTCCACCGCCTGATGCCGATCGGGGAGCGCCTGTCCGGCGCACCCCTGGTCGACGACCGGCTGTCGTGCTTCGAGGAGGTCACGCTCCGACCGCTCGAGCCGATGCTGGTGCCCGAGGCGCCGCGGGCGGGGGAGCTGGACAGGTCGGAGTGCGGGCACTGCCGGCCGTCGGAGTTCACCATCTGGCGCGACGCCGTGTGGCACGTCAACGCCGGCTTCGAGCCCATGGGCATCCCCTACATCGGCGGGCTGGCGCCGAACGAGCACTGCCGCCTCGACGACGCGCCGCTCGAGGTGCTGGCCTCGCTCGGGCCGCTGATGCAGCGGCTGAGCGTCGCGGTCAAGGCGATCCCGGGGGTGGCGCGCACGCACTTCGCCCGCTGGGGCGACGGGTCGGAGCACTTCCACCTGTGGGCCCTCGGGCGGCCGGCCGGGATGATGCAGGGTCGGGGCGCGATGCTGGCCTTCTGGAACGACGTGCTGCCGCCGCTGCCGGACGACCTCGCGGCCGAGCACCTGCGGGTCGTCGCGTCGTCGCTGGCGGCGGGTGGGGGAGAGGCGCTCGTCTAGGGCTGCCGGGCGGCGGGCTGGTCCCGTGACTCCGGGGCGGGCCGCGGGGTGGCCTCCTTGACGAAGTTCCCGTCGGTGCGCTCCTGTCCGCAGGGCCGCACCAGGGACACGACGTGCCGGTGGGGGTCGTCGGGGTCGACGCAGACCGAGACCGGGTCACCGGGCGTCCACACGCGCTCGTTGACGACGTAGCGGTCGTAGCCGTACCACTGGCCGTCGACCTCGTAGGCGTAGGCGAAGCGGTAGCCGCTGCCGGTCCCGGTCCCGACCTCGCGCGGATCCAGGACCGTCGCCTCGACCCGCTGGGTCAGCCCGCTCTGGTCGTCCCCGCGGACGACCAACCAGGCCGCGAGCCCGAAGAACCCCCCGGCCGCCAGCACCACCACGAGGACCGCGCAGCCCACGGCCTTCACGGGGCCGTCGGCCCCGGGCCGTCGACGGGCAGCTCGTAGATGATCTCGAGCCCGTCCTCGTCGTCCCACTGCTCGCCGGTCTCGAGGAAGGGGTACTGGTGGACGAGCGCCAGCGACGCGGCGTTCGCCGGGGCGACGGTCGCCCGCAGGACGCGGGCCTCCGGCTCGCGGCGCGCGCGGTCGAGGAGGAGCTCGAGGGCGGCGCGGGCGAACCCCTGCCGCCGGAACGCCGGGTCGACGGCGTACCCGATCTCCACCATGCCGTCGGCGTCGGGCGCGGCGTGGAAGCCGGCCTTGCCGACCGCCTGCCCGCCCGTCTCGTCCCACAGCACCCCGGTGATCCAGGGCAGGTCCTGCGGGGTCTCGACGGCCTGCTTGGCCCGGAAGCGCCAGGTGCCGATGCTCTCGGCCGCGACGAGGTAGGCGCTCAGCAGCACCGGGGCCGTCGCCTGCGCCCGCTCGAGGTCACCCTCCGACAGCGCCTGCAGCGTGGCCGGGTCCAGCTGGACGATGCGGACGCGGGGCCGGGTCGGGTCGCTCACGCCGGCCAGCCGGACGGGTAGTCGTCGACCGCCTTGTCGTGCTGCTTCTGCAGCTTCTTGCGCAGCTTGGTCGGGAGGCGGTCCCCGAAGACGGTGCCGAGCGTGTGGTCGGTCTCGTGCTGGAGGCAGCGGGCGAGCATCCCGTCGCCGGAGAAGGAGACCGGGGAGCCGTCGACGCCGGTGCCGGTCACCGACGCGAAGTCCGGCCGCGCGCACTCCACGAAGGCGCCGGGGAACGACAGGCAGCCCTCGTCGCTGTCGTCGAGGTTGCGGTCGCCGACCTCGGGGAGCGTCAGGACCGGGTTGCAGACGACGCCGACCGTCCGGGTGCCGCTCTCGTCGGGGCAGTCGAAGACGAAGACGGCCTGGTCCACACCGATCTGGCAGGCCGCGAGGCCGACCCCGTCGGCGGCGTACATCGTGGCGACCATGTCGGCGACCAGCGCGGCGAGCGCGTCGTCGTACGCCGTCACGAGCTGCTGCGGGCGGTGCATGACGGCCTCGCCCCAGCGCGTCATCGGGCGGACGGAGCCGCCCGTCGGGAGCGGTCCGTGGGGCGCCAGGGGTGCGTCGTCGGGCATGTGCGGATCCTAGGTCTCGACAGGCTCGACCACCGAAAAGCCAGCGCCCGACGACCGAAGAGCCAGCGCCGGAACCGCCGGGAGCGCTGGTGTGACCCGACACACGGCGACTGCTGTAGCGCCGAGTGTAACTCCGAGTTACATTGACTGCATGTCCCTGACCAAGAGCCTCAAGCCCGGTGGCAAGCACGGCCTGACGTCGAAGGAGGCGCGCGACCCGATCGGGTACGCCGTCGCCGCGCTCAGCCGGGTCGCCCAGAGCGACCTGATCGACCGCATCGGCCTGCGCAAGCAGGCGGAGCAGGCCGTCTTCACCGTCACCCGCAACGGCTTCCAGACCGTCACGACCGCGAGCCGGACCTTCGCGAAGGCCGGCAAGAAGGGCAAGCCCGGCGTCCGCGTGCCGGCCGCGGCCCCGAAGGGCGTCTTCGACCTCACGCCCACCGAGGACGAGCAGATGCTCGTCGACGTGGTGACCGAGTTCGCCGACGAGGTGGTCCGCCCGGCCGCCGCCGACGCCAACGAGACCTGCACCGCGCCCGAGGACCTCCTCAAGGCCAGCCTGGAGATCGGCCTGCCGATCCTCGGCGTCCCGGAGTCGCTGGGGGGCATCTCCGAGGAGCGCTCGGCGATGGCCGGCACCCTCGTGGCCGAGGCCCTCGCGAAGGGCGACATGGGCCTCGCCGTCGCGGCCCTCGCTCCCGGCTCGGTCGCCACCGCGATCGGCCTCTGGGGCACCGACGCGCAGCAGCAGACCTACCTCCCGGCGTTCACGGGCGACGACGTGCCGGCCGCCGCACTGGCGCTCACCGAGCCGACCGTTCTCTTCGACGTGCTGAGCCCGGGCACCACGGCCGAGCGCACCGACGACGGCTACGTCCTCAACGGCGTGAAGTCGCTGGTCGTGCGCGGCGCCGAGGCCGAGCTGCTCGTCGTCGGCGCGATGCTCGACGGTCAGCCGGTGCTCTTCCTCGTCGAGTCGTCGGCCGACGGCCTCAGCGTCGAGGGCGACCCCGCCATGGGCATCCGCGCGGCGTCGCTCACGAAGATCACCCTCGACGGCGTCGTCGTCCCGGAGGACGCCGTGCTCGGCGCCACCGACGGCACGACGTACGTCGAGTGCGTCCGGCTCGCCCGTCTCGCCTGGTGCGCGCTCGCCGTGGGCACCGGCCAGGCCGTGCTCGACTACGTGACGCCGTACGTCAAGGAGCGCGAGGCGTTCGGCGAGCCGATCGCCCACCGCCAGTCGGTGGCGTTCATGGTCGCCAACATCGCGATCGAGCTGCAGTCGATGCGGCTGCTGACCTACAAGGCGGCCGCCCGCGCCGCCGCGGGCAAGGACTTCTCCCGCGAGGTCGCGCTCGCCCGCAACCTCTGCGCGAGCAAGGGCATGCAGATCGGCCTCGACGGCGTCCAGCTGCTCGGTGGCCACGGCTTCGTCAAGGAGCACCCGGTGGAGCGGTGGTACCGCGACCTGCGGGCCGTCGGCGTCATGGAAGGAAGTGTTCTGGTCTGATGATCAACCTCGACGATCCCAAGAAGTTCCGCCCGCTGGCCTCCCAGGCCCACCAGGTCGCGATGAACATACTGCGGCCGATCTCGCGCAAGTACGACCGCGCCGAGCACGAGTACCCCAAGGAGCTCGACATGCTCGCGGCCATGATCGACGGGCTCTCCGAGTCCGGCGCGGCCGAGGGCGCGGGGGCTGCCGGCGTACGCCGTGACGAGAAGCCCGAGGAGAAGGCGGGCGTCAAGAACGGCGCCAACCTCGCCTCGGTCATGTCGATCGAGCAGATGTGCTGGGGCGACGTGGGGCTGCTGCTCTCGATGCCCCGCCAGGGCCTCGGCAACTCGGCCATCGCGTCGGTCGCGAACGACGAGCAGTCCGAGCGCTTCGCCGGCGTGTGGGCCGGCATGGCGATCACCGAGCCCGGCACCGGGTCGGACTCCGCCAACATCAAGACGACCGCCACGCTGGACGGCGACCACTACGTCCTCAACGGCGAGAAGATCTACGTCACCTCCGGCGACCGGGCCGACCACATCGTGGTGTGGGCGACGCTCGACCGCGACCTGGGTCGCGCCGCGATCAAGTCGTTCGTGGTGCCGAAGGGCACGCCCGGCATGCGGGTGGACCGGCTCGAGCACAAGCTCGGCATCCGGGCCTCCGACACCGCGACGATCATCTTCGAGAACTGCCGGGTGCCGGCCGAGAACCTCATGGGCTCGCCCGAGGTCGACGTGAAGCAGGGCTTCGCCGGTGCGATGGCGACCTTCGACA
This sequence comes from Nocardioides luti, assembly GCF_014212315.1. Classification (NCBI taxonomy): domain Bacteria; kingdom Bacillati; phylum Actinomycetota; class Actinomycetes; order Propionibacteriales; family Nocardioidaceae; genus Nocardioides; species Nocardioides luti. Next base: position 207,634 of record NZ_JACKXE010000001.1, on the reverse strand, counting down.
ACACCCGGCCGCTGGTGGCCGCGATGGCCGTCGGCTGCGCCAAGGCGTCGCTCGACCTCACCCGCGAGCTCCTCGAGGACGCGGGCGTCGTCATCGACTACGACCGTCCCGCGGTCGTCCAGTCGGCGGCGGCCGCCAAGTTCCTCCAGATGGAGGCCGACTGGGAGGCCGCGCACCTGCTCATGCTGCAGGCGGCGTGGATGGCCGACAACCGCCAGCCGAACTCGCTCGAGGCCTCGATGGCCAAGGCGAAGGCCGGCCGGGTCGGCTCGGACATCACGCTGTCGTGCGTGGAGCTCGCCGGCTCCATCGGCTACAGCGAGGCCGAGCTCCTCGAGAAGTGGTCGCGCGACTCCAAGATCCTCGACATCTTCGAGGGCACCCAGCAGATCCAGCAGCTGATCGTGGCCCGCCGGGTCCTCGGCCTCTCGAGCGCCGAGCTGAAGTAGCCCCCTCCGACCGACGGGTCGGGTGACCGCGCTGGGGGGCCGGTCACCCGACCAGGTCGGCGAGGGCCAGGACGTCCTCGGGACCCGCCAGGTCCCCGAGACCCAGGAACACCGTGTCGACGCCCCGGTCGGCCAGCGCCCCGTAGCGGTCGCGCTGGTCGGCCACGGTGCCCGCGTGGGTGCGCCGTGCGAAGGCCGCCGCGGGGGATCGGCCGCGCAGGCGCTCCACGCGCGCCCAGGCGTCGGCACGGTCGCGCCCGACCACGGGCAGGTCCAGCACCGTGACCGCCACCTCGGCCGGGTCGCGTCCGACGTCGCGGCAGTGGGCGCGCAGCACCTCGATCTTGCGGTCGAGCGTCTCCGGGTCGGACGCAACGTTGCACGCGTCGCCCAGCTCCGCGGCGATGCGGAGGGTGCGGCGCTCGCCGCCCCCGCCGACGACGACCGGGATCCGCCCCGCAGGCCGCGGGTAGCCGGTCGTCTCCGGCAGGTCGACCCGCCCGCCGGCGTACGCCTTGGTTCCGGAGGCCCACAGGGCCCGCATCGTGCGGATCGCGTCCTCGAGCAGGTCCAGCCGCTCGCGGGCCGAGGGGAACGGGACGGCGTACGCCGCGTGCTCACGCGCCCACCACCCGGCCCCGATGCCGACGAAGCAGCGGCCACCCGTGAGCGCGTCGAGGGTCGCCGCGGCCTTGGCGACCACCCCCGCCGGCCGGAAGGTCACGGGCGTGACCAGCGTGCCGAGGTCGAGGCGGGTGTCGAGACCGGCCAGCATGCCGAGCGTCACCCAGGGCTCCGGGATTGGCTCCCACGCGCGCCCGACCTGGGGGATCTGGATCAGGTGGTCCATCAGTGCGAGCCCCGCGAAGCCCGCCTCGTCCGCGGCCAGCGCCACCGAGCGCAGCCAGCCGGCCGGGTCCTCGCCCCAGGGGAAGCGGGAGACCTGCAGGACCACCCGCAGCCCCTGTGAGCTGCGCCGGTCGTCCGGGCCGCGTCGCGGCGTGTGCCCCTCGACGCGCCGGGGCGCTTCCTCGGGCACACGGGGCGCCTCGTCGGTGTCCACCACGTGCACGAGGTCCCAGCCCTCGAGGTCGAGCGCCGTCCCGACGAGTGCCGCCCGCTTCAGCTGGGCGGCCAGCACCGGGGCGGGGACGGGGCGGTCCCGGGCCGCGTTGCGCTGCCGGCAGAGTGCGTCCGGCGTGTGCATCCGGACGGCCACCGCCGGCAGGCCGGCGGCCCGGGCCGCCGCGAGCCAGGCGAGCCGGCGGTCCGCGTCGAGACCGAGCGTGTCGACGACCGTCGTGAGGCCGCGTCCCAGACGTGCGGCGACCACGGTCTCGAGGAGGGCGAACGCGTCCGCCGATGCGTCGAGGTCGTGCGGACCGCTGCCGACGACGCCGCGCAGGGCGTCCGAGGAGACGACCTCCTCGGTGCGGTACCGGCCGGCCGCCCATGTCGACTTGCCCGCCCCCGACGGGCCGACGAGGACGACCAGCGCCGGGTCGGGCAGACGCACGGTCGTGCTAGTCCTTCGTGCTGTCCGGGGTCGGCTTGCGCGGCGGGAGCTTCGCGCCGGGGGCCGACTTCTTCGCGGGCGCGGCGGGCGCCTTCTTCGCCGCGGCCTTCCGGGCGGTCGCGGGCTTCTTGGCGACGACCTTGGCCAGGTCGGCCGGCGTGGCGTCGACGTGCGGCTCCTCGGAACCGGCCGGCTCGGTCGCGGGCTTCGGTGCGGGCGCCTTCTTCGCCGGTGCCTTCACCGTGGCCTTCTTCGCCGCGGGCGCCTTCGTCGTGGCCGGCGCGTGGATGGGCTCGTCAGCGCGGCGGGCCACGGGCTCCGTCGTGGCGGTCGGGTCCACCGCTGCCGGCGCGGGTGCGGTGGCCCGGACCGGGGCCGGCGTCGCGGTGGGAGCGGACGGCTTGCGACGGTTCACCAGGGAGGTGACGCCTCCGGCGGCCTTCTTGGTCACCTCACCCGCGATCAGCCGGCCCAGCGACGCGGTCTCCTTCGCGGTCCCGACGGGGTCCTTGAGGCTGGTGACGGCCACGTCCTTGATCTTGCCGAGCGGGTTCTTGTGAGCCACGGGGTCCCTTTCGGTGGAGGTCAGGTCCTGCTCGCGATTGAAGCAGACAGGCGTCTGGTCCGCGGGCCGTGATCAGACCACGGCCTTGAAGGGGTCGTGGTCGGCGAGGATCTTGTCGACGCGGGCCTGGTCGAGCCGGGAGACGACGTACTGGTTCTCCTGGGCGTCCCGCACGCACTTGGCGAGGGTGAAGGCCGAGGTCGTCAGGAACAACGTCCCGAGACCGAGAAAGGCCCGGATCCAGGGATCGACGGGCAGGTAGAGGATCGCGAAGACCATGGCGAGCAGGGCGATGGCGAACGAGATGCCGGCCTGCGCGAAGAAGGCGTTGGTGTTCCTGGACTGGTTCGGAGTGCTCATGCGCCCAGCCTCACGAACGCCGGCCGGCGCGGGATCGGCCCGGCTACTCGACCTCACCACCCGTGCGGGTGAGTACCGGCACCCACGGGCGTGCTCGGATGGGCGCATGAAGCTGTACGCCGACTCCTCGTCCCGGTTCGCCCGCCAGCTCGTCGCGGACGTGCTCTTCCTGTGCTGGGTGATCGCCTGGGTGTGGATCGGCAACGTCGTGCACGACGGGACCATGCAGCTGGCCGGTCCGGGCGACCAGACGACCCAGTCGGCGACCGGGCTGGCCGAGTCGATGACGGAGGCCGGCGACTTCCTCAGCGGGCTGCCGGTGGTCGGCGACGGTGCGGCGACGCCGTTCGACAAGGCCGCCGGTGCGTCGCGGGCGCTCGCCGACGCCGGGCAGGCGGAGGTCCGTGCGGTCGAGAAGCTGGCGTTCTGGCTGGGCCTGTCGATCGCGGTCATCCCGATCCTCGTGGTCGCCGGCCGCTACCTGCCCGGCCGGGTCCGCTTCGTGCGCGACGCGACCGCGGCGCAGCGGTTCGTGGACGGTCCGGCCGACCTCGAGCTCTTCGCGCTGCGGGCGATGACGCACCAGCCGCTGCACGTGATCGCCCGGGTCACCGACGACCCGGTGGCCGCGCTCCGCCGGGGGGACACCGACGTGATCGCGCGGCTGGCCGGCATCGAGATGGCCGACAGCGGGCTGCGACCGCCCACGGTTGGGATGCGGACCGCCCGGGCATAGTGACGGCGTGCCTCCGAAGAAGAAGTCGACGAAGAAGTCCACGTCCTCCGCGCAGACCAGCCGCAGCGACCTGATCGTCTCCACGCTCGAGGACGCGTTCGCCCCGCTGATGAAGGCGGACCCGGCGGCGTTCCGCGGCAAGTTCCGCAAGATGGCCTCCGACCCGCACTCGTTCTACCGCGGCAGCGCCTGCCTGTTCTACGCCGACGTCACGCAGCAGGACGACGACTACGCGAACGAGCAGAGCGGCCGGATCTGGATCCACGGCGACCTGCACGTGGAGAACTTCGGGACCTACCTGAACTCCGACGGCCGGATGGTCTTCGACATCAACGACTTCGACGAGGCCTACCTCGGCCGCTTCACGTGGGACCTGCAGCGGTTCGCCGCGTCGCTCGCCCTGGTGGGCTGGCAGAAGGCCCTGCCCGAGGACAGCGTCCGGTCGCTGATCGGGACCTACCTGCGGTCCTACCTCAGCCAGGTCGACGACTACCGCAGGAGCGAGGACGACGACGACTTCGCCCTCCACCTCGAGAACACCCACGGCCCGATCCTCGAGGCACTGACGATCGCGCGCCTCAACCGTCGCGCCGACCTGCTCGACGAGGCGACGGTGGTGACGGACGGCGTCCGGATGCTGCGCGAGGACGCCTCCGTGCGGCGGCTCGGCAAGGCGGAGCGGCGCAAGGTCGAGAAGGCCTTCGGCGCCTACCTGGACACCATCCCCGAGGACAAGCGCTTCGACCGGGACCTGTTCTACGAGGTCCGCGACGTGGCCGGGAAGTCCGGCTTCGGCATCGGGAGCGCCGGCCTGCCGGCGTACAACGTCCTCGTCGAGGGCTACACCCAGGCGCTCGACAACGACGTGCTGCTGTCGATGAAGCAGGCCAACATCCCCGCGGTGAGCCGCTTCGTGGACACCGGTGAGGTGGAGAAGTACTTCGACCACGAGGGCCACCGCACCGTCGTCAGCCAGCGTGCGCTGCAGGTCCACACGGACCCGCTACTCGGGTACACCGAGCTCGACGGCGTGGGGTACGTCGTCTCCGAGGTGTCGCCGTACGAGGTCGACCTCGACTGGAGCGACCTCACCGAGCCCGACGACATCGCGGCCGTGGTCGGGCTGCTGGGGAGGGCGACCGCCAAGATCCACTGCGCGTCCGACGAGGACAGCGAGCAGGACCTCGTCGACTTCCAGGTCGAGGAGGCGATCGCGGCCAGCGTGGAGCGGCGTCGGCGCGAGTTCATCGCGTGGGTGACGGACTTCGGGATGACCTACGCCGAGCAGGTGCGCGAGGACCACGCGCACTTCGTGCACGCCTTCCGCGAGGGCCGGATCGGCGTCTCCGCGACCTGAGCCCGCGGGCCGGCGGCCGCGGACCGCTCAGGCCCGGGCCAGCAGCGCGTCGAGGTCGCGCTCGGCGTACATCCGGTGGTGCCACTCCTCGTTGAGCACGATCCGCAGGCACTGCTGCACGGGGAACGCGCGCGGCGGCGGCCAGCCCGGACCCTCGACCGGGGTCGTCTCGCTGGCGAGCTGCTCCTCGGTGAGGTCGTCGAGGACCCGGCGCACCGTGGCGAAGCGGTCCTCGCGCAGCGCGAGCGCCTCCTCGAGCGACGGACGGGCGTCCCGGTCCCACGGCACGGCCGGGTCGGGGGTCATGTCGTCCCAGGGGAGCGACAGCGGGTGCCACGGCCGCGGGTCGCCGAGGATCATCCGGTTGACCCACGAGTCCGTGGCGAAGGCGAGGTGGCGCAGGGTCTGGATGAAGGACCACTCACCGTCGACCGATGCGTGCAGCTGCTCGGGCGGGAGCGTGCGGGCCTTCGCGACGGTGTCGGCCCACAGCGACTCGAGCAGGTCCCACGCGGCTCGGTAGCCCGCGACGTCGGTCGGACGCATCGCGGCCCGGCCGGGGTGGCGGCGGTCGAGCTCGGCCTCGACCAGCGGCGCGATGTCGACGCCGTTGACCACGACGTTGTCGACGTCGCCGTGGATCTCGACGTCGACGAGGTCGACCCCGAGGAGCCGGGCGCCGGTGAGGTCGACGTTGCGGAAGACCGCCCGGCTGAGGTCGACGTGGGAGAACTCGGCGCCGGTCAGGTCCTGGTGGTCGAAGGTGGTGGCTTCATCGGTCATGCCCGGGACGCTAGCGTCGGTCCCGGACGATCCGCTTCCGCGACGAGGAGCCCGCCAGATGACGACCGACCAGAGCCCCACCGCCCGCGCCCTGCTGGCGCTCGAGGCGATCCAGGCCCGCCCCGGGATCACCGGCGACGAGCTGGCCTCGAGGCTGCGGGTCTCGGACCGTGCGGCCCGGCGCTACGTCGGCATCCTGCGCGAGGCCGGGATGCCCGTGGAGTCGGCGACGGGTCCGTACGGCGGGTACCGGATCGGCCGCGGCGCGCGGGTGCCCCCGCTGATGTTCACGCCCGAGGAGGCGCTCGGGCTGGTGATGGCGGTGCTCCGCGGGTGGCACGGCCCCGTCGACTCCGACCAGCCGGCGGCCAGCGCCCTCGGCAAGATCACCCGCGTGCTGCCGCAGCCGGCGGCGGCCTCCGCGGAGGCGATGCGCCGGGTGGTGGCGCAGAACCCCAGCGACGCCGCGGCGACCCCGGACTCCCAGCGCACCGCGGACCTGGCGCGTGCCTGCGAGAGCGGCCACCGGGTCCGTCTCGTCTACCGCTCGTCGGCCTCGCGGCCGCCGCGCGAGATGGTGGTCGACCCGTGGGCGGTCGTGGTGCGCCACGGGCGGTGGTACCTCCTCTGCTGGTCCCGCAGCGCCGACGGTCGCCGGGTGCTGCGCCTGGACCGCGTCGAGCGGGTGGACGTGACGGCCGACGCCTGCGAGGTCCCGGCCGGGCTGGACCCGGTGCGCGAGGTCGAGGAGCACCTCGCGGTGGGGTGGGCGCACGAGGTCGAGGTGCACCTGGAGGTCGGCTTCGACGTCGCCTCCCGGTGCGTGCCCCGCAGCCTGGGACGGCTCGAGGCCGTCGACGAGCACCGCTGCGTGCTGCGGGGCAGCACCGACGAGCCGGGGTGGTACGCCGGCCAGCTGGCCGCCCTGGAGCTGCCGTTCACCCTCGTCGGGTCCGCGGAGGTCGCCGCGGAGCTGCGGGCGCTGGCGGAGCGCCTGGTGCGGGCCGTGCCCGGAGCCCCCGCCTCGTCCTAGGCGCTGCCGTCCTCGACCGGCCCGTCCTCGACCAGGCCCGCCCCGGCTGCTGGCTCGACCAGCAGGTGCTGGGGCGCGCGGTAGCCGGCCGCCACAAACGCGGTGTCGATCGCCCGGACCGTGGCCTCGACGCGCTCCACGGGGACCAGCGAGACGGCGGAGCCGCCGAAGCCGCCGCCGGTCATCCGGGAGCCGGTCGCGCCCGCCTGGAGCGCGGTCTCGACGACGGTGTCCAGCTCGGGGCAGGAGATCTCGAAGTCGTCCCGCATCGAGACGTGGCTGGCCGCGAAGAGTCGTCCGACGGCGGCCCAGTCGCCGGCGCCGACCGCGTCGACGGTCTCCCGCACCCGGACGATCTCGGTCACGATGTGTCGCGCCCGCCGGCGTACCTGCTCGTCGGCGAGGGCCTCGACCGCGTCGAGGTCCGCGTGCCGCAGCGACGCCACGCCCAGGGCCGCGGCGGCCGCCTCGCAGTCGGCCCGGCGGGCGGCGTACCCGCCGTCGACCAGGGCGTGCGAGACCCGGGTGTCGGTGACGAGCAGCGCGAGGCCGGCCGCCGGCAGCCCCAGGTCGACGGGCGCGGTCGTGTGGTCGTCGAAGTCGATGAGCAGGGCGGCACCGGCCTCGGCGAGCAGCGAGACGGTCTGGTCCATGCCCCCGGTCGGCGCGCCGGCCACCTCGGTCTCGGCGCGCATGCAGGCGGCCACGAGCTCGCGACGCACGTCGCGGGTGAGCAGGAGACCCAGCAGGTCGGCGACCCCGACGGCCACGGCGCACTCGAGCGCGGCCGAGCTGGAGAGACCCGCGCCCAGCGGCACCCGGCCGTCGACCAGCACGTCGACCCCGGGGACGTCGTGGCCGGCCTCGCGCAGCGCCCACAGCACGCCGGCGACGTACGTCGGCCAGCCCTCGACGCGACCCGGGCCGACCGCGTCCAGCGCGCCCTCCCAGGGCGTCGGCTCCTGGCGGCTCGCGATCCGGACCCGGTCGTCGTCGCGACGGGCGATCGCGGCGTAGGTCGCGTGGGGGAGCGCGAGCGGCAGCACCAGCCCCGCGTTGTAGTCGGTGTGCTCGCCGATGAGGTTGACCCGGCCGGGGGCGCGGCCGACGACGTCGGGGTCACGGTCGAAGGTGCTGCGGAACTCGGCACGGAGCTCCCGGGTCAGGTCCGCGGTGTCACCGGGCTCGACGAAGGACATGGCGGCAACTCTAGGGCGGCAGGTGGGGGCCGCTGCTTGACTGGCCCCATGTCGGATGCCGGACCCAGCCCCGAGCTCGTGGAGCTCGCCCACCAGATGTTCGACCTGGCCCGCGAGGGCGCGGGGGAGCGGCTGCTGGCCTACGTCGACGCCGGGGTGCCCGCCGACCTGACGGATGCCTCGGGCAACACGCTGCTGATGCTGGCGGCGTACCACGGCCACGCCGCGGTGGTCGCCGGCCTGGCCGAGCGCGGCGCCGAGGTCGACCGGACGAACGACCGCGGCCAGACGCCGCTGGCCGGGGCGGTCTTCAAGGGCGAGGACGACGTGGTCGCCGCGCTGCTCGCGCTCGGGGCCGACCCGGACGCCGGCCAGCCCACCGCGCGGGCGACGGCGGAGATGTTCGGCCGCACCCTCGCGTAGATTCGCTCCCCGTGCGCTTCCTCCATGACGCGGCCCCGCCGCACGACCTGACCTACGACGACGTCTTCATGGTCCCGCGGCACTCCGCGGTGGCCAGCAGGTACGACGTCGACCTGGCCACCTCCGACGGGACCGGCGCGACCCTGCCGCTGGTCGTGTCGAACATGACGGCGATCGCCGGCAAGCGGATGGCCGAGACGGTCGCCCGCCGCGGTGGCCTGACGGTGATCCCGCAGGACATCCCGATCCCGGTCGTCGCCGAGGTGGTGCGCTTCGTGAAGTCGCGGCACCTGGTCTTCGACACCCCGATCGAGCTGACGCGGCACCAGACCGTGGCCGAGGCGCTCTCCCTCATCCCGAAGCGCAGCCACCGGGCCGCGGTCGTCGTCGAGGACGGGCGCCCCGTCGGCGTCGTCGCGGAGGCGGACTGCGTGGAGGTGGACCGCTTCGCCCAGGTCCAGCACGTGATGAACCCGGCCCCGGTCACGATCACCGCCGACACCGACCCGCGGGCCGCCTTCGACGCGCTGGACGCCGCCCACGCCGGGCTCGCGGTCGCCGTCGACGACGACGGACTGCTGCTCGGCGTGCTGACCCGCACGGGCGCGCTCCGGGCGACCCTCTACACCCCGGCCGTGGACGCGCGGGGCGGGCTGCGGATCGCCGCGGCGGTGGGCGTGAACGGCGACGTCGCGCGCAAGTCGGCGGAGCTGCTGGAGGCGGGCGTCGACTGCCTGGTCGTCGACACCGCCCACGGGCACCAGGACCGGATGCTCGAGGCGCTGCGCGCGGTGCGCGCGCTCGACCCGCAGGTGCCCGTGGCCGCCGGCAACGTCGTGGCCGCGGACGGCGTACGCGCGCTGGTCGAGGCCGGCGCCGACATCGTCAAGGTCGGCGTGGGTCCCGGCGCGATGTGCACGACCCGGATGATGACCGGCGTGGGGCGCCCCCAGCTCAGCGCGGTCCTCGAGTGCAGCACCGCCGCCCGGGAGCTCGGCGCCCACGTCTGGGCCGACGGCGGCGTCCGGCACCCGCGCGACGTCGCGCTCGCGCTGGCCGCCGGTGCGTCCTCGGTGATGATCGGGTCCTGGTTCGCCGGCACCCACGAGTCGCCCGGCGACCTCATGCAGGACTCCGACGGACGCTCCTACAAGGTCTCCTTCGGGATGGCGTCGGCCCGCGCCGTCGCCAACCGGACGTCCACCGAGTCGGCGTACGACCGCGCCCGCAAGGGGCTCTACGAGGAGGGCATCTCGTCCTCGCGGATGTACCTCGACCGGGCGCGGCCCGGCGTCGAGGACCTGATCGACCAGATCTGCTCCGGGGTCCGCTCGGCGTGCACGTACGCCGGCGCCACGACGCTCGAGGAACTGCACGAGCGCGCGGTGCTGGGCATCCAGTCCGCCGCCGGCTTCCACGAGGGGCGGCCGCTCGCCACCTCTTGGTGAAGACGGCGCGTCGGGCGACCCCCGTTTGAGGTGGAGCCGGTCGGGCACGGGCTCACCACACCACAACGAGGGAGAGCGATGTCTGTCGACGAGAAGTACACCGAAGAGCTGGTCGAGACGGCCGAGGACGGCAAGGAGGGCTACACCCGCGGGGCGAAGGACCTGGCCGACGGGGACCGCCCCGAGCTGGCAGCGGTCTTCACGCGTCTCGCGCAGCAGCGCCAGCAGTACGCCGTGGACCTCCGCGGCCTCGCCGGGAAGTACGGCGACGACGTGGACGAGGGCGGCTCGACGGCCGCCGCGGTGCACCGCGGCTGGATGAAGCTCAAGGACGCCGTGACCGGGTCCGGTCCCGAGAGCATCCTGAAGACGGCCCTCACGGGTGAGGACCACGCCATCAAGGAGTACGAGAAGGCGCTCGCGGAGGACCTCTCCTCCGAGCTGCGCTCGATGGCCGAGCAGCAGCTCGTCGAGATCCACGCCGCCCGCGGCGAGGTGCAGGGGCTGCTCGACGCCGCCGAGGCCTGAGCACGTGTTCGGGGGCGGTCCGCTGGCGGACCGCCCCCGTCCTGCTGCCTCGGGGAGCTAGCTGCGCGCCGGCTCCTGCGCCGGCTCGGCGGCCGGGTCGCGGTCGACGGAGAGGACGAAGTCGTCCCCGTGCTCGGTGACGCCGGCGATCACGGCGGCCTCGACGGCCTCCGCGGCGTACTGCTGGCGCACCATGAGCGGGTCGCTGCGCAGGTCCTTCACGAGCGACACCGCGAGGCCGACCATCACCAGGACGAACGGCAGGGCCGCCACGATCGTGATCGTCTGCAGGCCCGACAGGGCGTCGGCCCCGCCCACCAGCAGCATCACCGCGGCGACCGCGCCGGTCGCGACGCCCCAGAAGACCACGGTGGGCTTGCTCGGCTCGATGGTGCCGCGCTCGGAGAGCGTGCCCATGACGATCGAGGCCGCGTCGGCACCGGAGACGAAGAAGATGCCGACCAGGACCATCACCAGGATGCTGGTCGCGGTGGCCAGCGGGTAGGCCTGCAGCGTGGTGAACAGCTGCGACTCCACGCCGCCGGCACCCGCGATGTCGGTGCCGGTCTGCTGCAGCTTGATGGCGGCGCCGCCGAAGATGCAGAACCACACGAGGCTGACGAGGCTCGGCACGAGCAGCACGCCGGAGACGAACTGGCGGATCGTGCGGCCGCGCGAGATGCGGGCGATGAACATGCCGACGAACGGCGTCCACGAGAGCCACCAGGCCCAGTAGAAGATCGTCCACGACTGGAGCCAGGTGTTCGTGTCGCCGCCCTCGGCGCCGGTCCGCGCGGACATCATCGCGAGGTCCTGGACGTAGCTGCCGAGCGAGGTCGGCACGAGGTTCAGGATGAAGACCGTCGGGCCGACGAAGAAGACGAACAGCGCGAGCACGACCGCGAGCACCATGTTGATGTTCGAGAGCACCTGGATGCCCTTGGCGACGCCCGTGACGGCGGACAGCACGAACGCGACGGTCAGCACCGCGATGATGACGACGAGGATCGCGTTGCCCGTGGCGCTCCAGCCGCTGACGATGCGCAGGCCCGAGCGGATCTGCAGGGCACCGAGGCCGAGCGAGGCGGCGGAGCCGAAGAGCGTGGCGAAGATCGCCAGCATGTCGATGACCTTGCCGGCGGGGCCGTTGGCGTGCTTGCCGAGCAGCGGCTCGAACGCGGCCGAGATCAGCTGCAGGCGGCCCTTGCGGTAGACGCCGTACGCGATGGCCAGGCCGACGACGGCGTAGATCGCCCACGGGTGCAGGGTCCAGTGGAAGAGCGTCGTGGCCATGGCGTTCTGCACGGCCTCGGGGTTGCCGGCCGCGCCGGTGCCCGGGGGCGGGGTGGCGAAGTGCGTGATCGGCTCGCTGACGCCGTAGAACATCAGGCCGATGCCCATGCCGGCGCTGAACATCATCGCGACCCACGACACCGTCCTGAACTCCGGCTCCTCGCCGTCGCGGCCGAGGGTGATGTTGCCGTAGCGGCTCATCGCGAGCCAGATGACGAAGACCACGAACGCGCTCGAGGTGGTCACGAACAGCCAGCCGGTGTTGGCCATCGTCCAGGAGAGGGAGTCGCCCGAGACCTTCGCCAGCGAGTCGGTGCTGACGAAGCCCCACACCAGGAAGGCCACGGCGATCGCGGCGGTCACGCCGAAGACCACCTTGTCGAGCCCGGCCCGGGCGTGGCCGGCCTCCTCGACGTGGGGGTCGAGGGCCGGGTGCAGCTCGTCGACGGGCTCGGGGTGGGCGGTGGTGGGTGCCGGCGGGGCGTCGGGGGACGCGGTGCGGGCGGGTGCCTGGTCTGTCGTCACGTCAGTCGGCGCAGGGGAGCGCCGCCTCCTTCGTTACGGTCGAGTAGGGGAATGTTCGACCGTGTCAGTGCGCGTTCCTGAGCACAAGCTGAACGGTCGGGCGTTCCCCACCGTTCCCGCGTCGTCGCAGGTCACACGCGTGTTCGGCGTGATCGTGATCTCCCGCACTGTGACCCGGGTCGCAGGGCCCGCCGGCCCGCTCAGCCGCGCGAGCTGCGCTCGGTCCGCCCGCGCACGATGCCGATGAAGGCCTGGATCTGCTCGTCGTCGCGGTCCGTGCGCCAAGCCAGCCCGACCGTGGTGGGCGGCAGGTCCGTGACCACGCGGTACGCCGTGTCCCGGCGTCCGTGCAGCCGGGCGATCGACATCGGCACGATCACGACGCCGGTCCCGCTGGCCACCACCTCGACGGCATCGGGCACCGTCATCGGGGGCCAGTCCAGCTGGGGGGCCGTCGGGGTCCACCCGGACTCGTGGGGTCGCACGAGCTGCTCGTCCGCGAGGTCCTCCACGCTGAGCTCCTCGACCACGCTCGCGACGTGCTCGACCCCGACGACGGCGACCGGCAGCTCGTCGTACAACGGGATGCAGTGCAGGCCGTCGCGGTCGACCGGCAGCCGGACCAGGCACATGTCGAGCTCCCCGGCCCGCAGCGCGTCCTCCTGCTCGTCCTGCGTGACCGGCACGAGCTCGAGGGGCTCGCGGAAGCGGCGCTGGCGCCACACGCCCGCCCACTTGTCCGGGGTCGCACCGGTGACGAAGCCGACGCGGAAGGGGGTCTGCATGCGTCCACGCTAGGCGACCGGGGCTGCCACCCCGTCGAGGGCCCGACCCGGGGGACGGTCAGAGCGCCTCGACGACGATCCCTCCGAAACGGGCCTCGCCCATGCGGCATGCGTGCCCGTGGACCCACACCGAGCCGCTGCGCGTGACCTCCGGGCACGGTCCGCCGTCGCCCTCCGGGCCGGGCGCCGACCCCGGGAGCGGCTCGCAGAACCGCGCCTCGAAGCCACCGCTCATGCTCACGTTGCGGCCCCGGACCCGGCGCCCTTTGGCGTCCAGCGTGGCCTCGTGGCAGTCGTCGCACACCGCGCGCGGGTAGCGCTCCTGGTGCGGGGCCGGCCGGCCGCAGAGGGGGCAAGCGTGGGTGAGCCGCCCGCCGCGACCCGGCGGCTGCGGCGGTCCCATCAAGCGGTCGTTCGCGGCCAGTGCACGCAGCGGCGCCACCCGCGAACGGCGCAGGGACAGCCAGATCCAGTCCGCATGGTCCCGGTCGTCGGCCGTGGCGATGCGCGGGTCGTCCAGCGCGGCGACCGTCACCCCCCGCTCGACGGCTCGCACCGCTGCCTGCTGCCACGGTCCCAGGTCGTCGGGCGCGAGCGTGCGGTTCGCGTGCCGGCGGGTCACCAGCCAGGCCGCGATCGTGTCCTCCGGATCGCGGTGGCCGAGCAGCGAGACGCCCGTCGAGCCGTCCCGCCCGGCGACGTACAGACGCCTGCCGTCGGCGAAGGCCCACCCGCCCGAGACCTCGTCGGACTCGAGCTCCTCGTGCGGGTAGGGCCGCAGCTCCGGGTCGTCGGACTGGCCGCGCGCCCAGGCGAGTGCGCGCTCGCGGGTGAGGGGGTCGGAGAGGTGGACCACGCGTCCACCCTGCCACGCGGACTTCGCCGATTCGGGTGGCTGGGGAACCATGGAGCGAGTTCGCGCATCCCACGAGAGACAGCCACCCGACCTGGAGGACCTCCCACGTGCTCTCCCGCCGCTCCCTGCTCCGCACCGCCGGCCTCGGCGCCGGTGTGCTCTCCTCCGGTCGCCTCGGCCGGGGCGAGCGGCCGCGTCCCGCGGTCGGGCACCTGCTGCGGCCCCGACGGGGAGCGTTCACCTTCGTGTCCACGCCGGACTTCTTCAACGGCGACGTCGCCGACCTGTCGGTGCTGCCGACCTGGGACGGCGGCGCCAACTCGGTGAACTCCTCGTGGGAGACGGCGATCGACACCTGCCTGGGCGCCGTCGCCGCGCACCGGCCCGACGCCGTCTTCGTGGCGGGAGACCTGGTCGAGGGCCACTGGAACATCGACAGCGACGACCGCCGGCTGTTCGGCAAGGTCAGCCAAGGGTCCGATCCGGTGAGCCTGGCCGGCTGCCGCTCGGCGATCACGGCAGCCGGCGACGTCTACTACGGCTACTACCGCAGGCTCTTCGCGGACCGCGGCCTGCGGCTCTACCCGGCGCTCGGCGACCACGAGATCCTCGACGACCGCTTCGCCGAGGACGTCGACGACCGCTGGAGCCCGTCCGGACACCTCACCGAGGGGCCGCACGCGGGGGAGCCCGACAACCGCTGGCACCTGGTCCCGCACGCCAAGGAGGTCTGGGCGCGGCACTTCACCCGGACCAGCGGCGGCGGGCACCGCTTCTCGAACCGCCCGCGCGGCTCGGCCGCCGAGGACACGGCGTACGCCGTGGACCTGGGGCCGCACCTCACGCTGGTCACCGTCGACGTCTTCCGGCACCACCCCGGCGGCGTCGAGATGGGGCTCGACCAGGTCCAGCTCGCCTGGCTGCGCGACACCGTGCGGACGGCCAAGCGAGCCGGGCGGGTGGTCATCGTGCAGGGGCACGCCCCGCTCGTCCGGCCGGTGCGCACCTTCTCCACGGGCGGGCTGCACGTGTCGGGCGGGGAGCACTCGGCGCTCTACCGCGCCCTGGCCGACACGGGCGCCGACTTCTACTTCTGCGGCGAGGTGCACGACACGACCGTCGTCGCCGGCCGCGGACGCGGCCCGATCCAGATCAGCCACGGCAGCGTCTTCCGCGCCGCGTTCAACTACCTCGTCGGCCAGGTCCACGCCGACGGCACGACGCACCTGGACTACTACGAGATCCCGATGCTGACGGCCAGCCGGGAGGAGGGGCTCTGGGCCAGCGACCGTCGCAAGCAGCAGCGCACCGAGATCCGCTACGGCGAGCCCGTCCTGGCCGGGAGGCTCGTCGTCAAGGGCGGCCGGATCCTGCAGCGCAGCGGGAAGCTCGGGGTCTACCTTCCGTTCTTCGACACCCAGCAGTACGACGGCAACCTGGCGACCGTGACCTACCGGATGCCGCGGGCGCCGCACTGAGAGTCGCCGCGCTGAGAGTCGCCGCACTGGGAGCGGTCGCGCCGGGCGCAAATGAAGAAAAGGCCCCGTGGAGCCGGGGCCTTTCCAGTGTCCGAGGGGGGACTTGAACCCCCACGCCCTAATACGGGCACTAGCACCTCAAGCTAGCGCGTCTGCCAATTCCGCCACCCGGACGAGTGCCTCGGAACCATAGCAAAGCCGGGGCCCAACTCTCACATCGGGGACAGGGTCGGGGGAGTGGCATGCTGAGGTCATGTCCGACCACCGCGAGAAGACGCCCCAGGACCCCACGCACGACCCGGCAGGCGAGGTCGTCGAGCTCTGCCGGGACCTGATCCGGATCGACACCTCGAACTACGGCGAGGACGAGGGGCCGGGGGAGCGCAAGGCGGCGGAGTACGTCGCCACGCTGCTCGACGAGGTCGGGATCGAGAGCCGGCTGATCGAGTCGGAGCCCGGCCGCACGTCGCTGGTCGCGACCTGGGGTGGCCCGACGGACGGCTCCACCTCCGACCGCGGCGCCCTGCTGCTGCACGGCCACCTCGACGTCGTGCCCGCGGCCGCCGAGGACTGGCAGGTCGACCCGTTCAGCGGCGAGGTCCAGGACGGCTACGTCTGGGGCCGCGGCGCGGTCGACATGAAGGACTTCGACGCGATGCTGCTCTCGGTCGTCCGGGCCCGCACCCGCGCCGGGCGGGTGCCGGAGCGCCCGGTCGTGCTGTGCTTCACCGCCGACGAGGAGGCGGGCGGCCACAAGGGGGCCGAGGTGCTGCTCACCGAGGCCCGCGACGAGCTGGCGACGTGCACGGAGGCGGTCGGCGAGGTCGGCGGCTTCAGCACCACCGTCCGGGGCCGACGGATGTACCTCGTCGAGGCCGCCGAGAAGGGCATGGCCTGGATGCGGCTCACGGCCCGCGGCCGAGCCGGCCACGGCTCGATGATCAACGGCGACAACGCCGTCACCCGCCTGGCCGGGGCCGTCGCCCGGATCGGCGCCTACGAGTGGCCGGTCCGGCTGACCCCGACCATGGAGGTCCTGCTCGCCGCCGTGGCCGAGCTGGCCGGCACCGAGGCCACCCCCGAGAACGCGCCCGCGCTGATCGAGGAGTTCGGCGGCGCCGCGCGGATGCTCGGCGCGGTGATCAGCAACACGACGAACCCGACGATGCTCGGCGCCGGCTACAAGGTGAACGTCATCCCCACCGAGGCGACCGCGCACATCGACGGCCGCTTCCTGCCCGGCTTCGAGGACGAGTTCTTCGCGACCCTGGCCGAGCTGGTCGGCGAGGGCATCGACGTCGACTACCTCAGCCACCAGCAGCCCTGGGAGACGCCGTACGACGGCGACCTGGTCGCCGCCATGCACCGCTCGATCCTGGCCGAGGACCCCGAGGGGATCATCGCGCCGTACCTCATGAGCGGCGGCACCGACGCCAAGCACTTCCGCAAGCTCGGCATGCGCTCCTACGGCTTCGCGCCGCTCCGGCTGCCGGCCGACCTGGACTTCACCGCGCTCTTCCACGGCGTCGACGAGCGGGTGCCCGTGGACGCGCTGGAGTTCGGGGCGCGGGTCTTCGACCGCTTCCTCGAGGACATTTAGCAGCGCGCTAGAGGCTCAGGGGCCGCGGCTGCCGGATGATCTTGCGGCGCAGCACGACCCGGCGGTTGCCGTCGGCCCCGATCTGCACGCGGTCGAGCTCCCAGCCGCCCTGCTCGGCACGCTCGACGAGCAGGCGGGTCACCACGTTGCGCGAGAAATCCCGCGACAGCGTGATCCGCTCGAACTCCCACTCGACACCACGGTTGAGGGGACGGGCCAGGGCGCGCGACACGCTCAGTCCCCCGACACGTCGTCGAGGGCCTCGACGATCTCGGGGGGCAGGCTCAGCTCCTCGACGCCGAGGGCGCCCCGCAGCTGCGCGGCGGTGCGGGCACCGACGACGGGTGAGGTCACGCCGGGCCGGTCGCGGACCCAGACCAGGGCGACCTCGAGCGGGCTCCAGCCGAGCCCGTCCGCGGCCCGGGCCACGGCTTCGACGACCTGGCGCGAGCGCTCGCCGAGGTAGGCGTTGACGAAGTTCGCGAAGTGCGAGGACGCGGCGCGCGAGTCAGCGGGCGTGCCGGAGCGGTACTTCCCGGTGAGCACTCCGCGGCCCAGCGGGGACCAGGGCAGCACGCCCAGTCCCATCGCCTCGGCGGCGGGCAGCACCTCGTGCTCGACGCCGCGGTTGAGCAGGGAGTACTCGACCTGGGTCGAGGACAGCGGCGTGCGACCCGGGACGGCGCGCTGCCAGGTGGCCGCCTGCGCGGTCTGCCAGCCGGTGTAGTTCGAGACCCCGACGTACGACGCCCGCCCGCTGGTGACGGCGAGGTCGAGCGCGCTGAGCGTCTCCTCGAGGGGGGTGTCGTCGGACCAGATGTGGACCTGCCACAGGTCGACGTGCTCGACGCCGAGACGGCGCAGCGAGGCGTCGAGGGTCGACAGGAGGTGGCCGCGACCCACGTTGTAGGCGCGCTCGCCGCTGCGGTTCGAGCCGATGCCGGCCTTGGTGGCGAGCACGACCTCGTCGCGGGCGACCACGTCGCCGATCAGGGTGCCGATCAGCTCCTCGGAGGCGCCGTTGCCGTAGCCGGCGGCGGTGTCGAGGAAGGTGCCCCCGGCCTCGGCGAACGCGATGAGCTGGTCGCGGGCCTCGTGCTCGTCGGTGTCCCGACCCCACGTCATCGTCCCCAGACCGAGCCGGGAGACCCGGAGTCCGGTCGCGCCGACCGACCGCTGCTGCATGGCGACAAAGTATCGGGCGGGTCCTCGACGCGGGACCGCGGCACGCCGGGTGGACACGCGATCCGGTGAGGGGCATCCGGTCAGGTGGCGGACAGCCCCGGCTGGCTAGGGTCATCCCCATGAACTATCTGGACGCCGTGATCCTGGGCATCGTCGAGGGACTGACCGAGTTCCTCCCCGTCTCCAGCACGGGTCACCTGACCATCGCCGAGAAGCTGCTCGGGCTCGACGTGGCCGACCCGGCGGTGACGGCATACACCGCCGTGATCCAGATGGGCGCGATCGCCGCGGTGATCGTGTACTTCTTCCAGGACATCTGGAACATCGCCCGGGCCTGGGTGCTGGGGCTGTTCAAGGCGGAGTACCGCGGGCAGCTCGACCACCGGATGGGGTGGTACGTCATCGTCGGCACCATCCCGGTCGGGCTCGCGGGGCTGCTGCTCAAGGACCTGATCACCGGCGACCTGCGCTCGCTGTGGGTGGTCGCCTTCGGGCTGATCGGTTGGAGCGCCGTCATGTGGTTCGCCGAGCGGGTCGGGCGCCAGGACCGCGGTGAGCGGGACCTCGGCCTCAAGGACGCCCTCGCCGTGGGCTTCCTCCAGGTCGTCTCGCTGATCCCCGGCGTCTCGCGCTCCGGCGCGACGATCTCGGCCGGCCTCTTCCGCGGGCTCGACCGGGTGACCGCCACCCGGCTGAGCTTCTTCATGTCGATCCCGGCGCTGGTCGCGGCCGGCCTGTTCGAGCTCAAGGACCTGCACGGCAGCCACATCGGCGTCGGGCCGGTCCTGGTCGGCACGTTCGTGTCGTTCCTGGTGGCCTACGCCGCCGTCGCGTGGCTGCTGAAGTTCGTCGCCGGCCACTCGATCGCGTGGTTCGTGCCCTACCGCCTCGCCCTGGGCGCGCTGCTGCTGGTGCTGCTCGCGACCGGGACGATGAGCGCCACCTAGGCCGACGCGCCGCGGCCTACAGCCAGCCGGACTTCTTGAAGAAGACCCACAGCGCGCCGGACGTCAGCGCCATCAGCGCGAGCGACATGGGGTAGCCGAGGTACCACCCCAGCTCCGGCATGTGCTGGAAGTTCATGCCGTAGACGCCGGCGATCAGCGTCGGGGCGGCGACCAGGCCGACGCCGGCCGAGATCTTGCGCATGTCCTCGTTCTGCTGCACCGAGATCGCGGCCAGGTGGGCGTCGAAGGCCGTCGACAGGAGGTTGTCGAGGGTGTCCACGACCTCGGCGACCCGGGTCAGGTGGTCGGCGACGTCGCGGAAGAACGGGGCGGCGTCCTCGTGGATGCCGGTCACGACGCCCGTCGCGAAGCGGCGCATCGGCTCGCGCAGGGGCATCACGGCCCGGCGTACCTCCGCGATCTCGCGCTTGAGCGTGTAGATCCGCTCGGAGTCGCGGGTCCGCTCGGGGGAGAACACCGACGCCTCGACCTCGTCGACGTCGATCTCCAGCTCCGACGCGACCTCGGTGTAGCCGTCGACGACCCGGTCGCACACCGCGTAGACGACCGCGGAGGGCCCGTGGGTGAGGACCGACTCCTTGGACTCGAGGTAGCGCCGCGCCGAGTGCAGCTCGGAGCCCTGGCCGTGGCGGACCGTCACGATGAAGTCGCGGCCCACGAACATGTTGATCTCGCCGGTCTCGACGGCGTCGTCCTCGTCGACGTACCAGAGCGTCTTGAGGATCAGGAACAGGCTGTCGTCGTAGCGCTCCAGCTTGGGCCGCTGGTGCGCGTGCAGGGCGTCCTCGACCGCGAGGGGGTGGAGCCCGAAGGCCACGGCGACGTCCTCGAGCTCGTGCTCGGCCGGTTCGTGCAGCCCGATCCAGACGAAGTCGCCGTCCTCGGTGACCTTGGAGCGCATCTCGTGCAGGTCCTGGGGTGCGCAGTCGACGGGGACCCGGACCCCCTTGCGGTACAGCGCGCTGTCGACGATCACAGGCTGAGGCTAGTCCCACTAGGCTCGCCGACATGGCAACCGTGATCCTCGTGCGACACGGCCGGACCACCGCGAACGCCTCGGGTGTCCTGGCCGGCCGGCTCGCCGGTGTGAAGCTGGACGACACCGGGCAGGGGCAGGCGGAGCGGACCGGTCAGCGGCTCGCCGTCGTGCCGCTCGCGGCGATCGTCAGCAGCCCCCTCGAGCGCTGCCGGCAGACGGCGAAGGCCGTGCTGGGCGCGCAGCCGCACCCGCTCACCGTCGCCACCGAGCGCGGGATCACCGAGTGCGACTACGGCGAGTGGCAGGGCCGGCCGCTCAAGGAGCTCGCCAAGGAGAAGCTCTGGAGCACCGTGCAGGCCCAGCCGTCGGCGGCCGCGTTCCCCGGCGGCGAGTCGCTGCAGGCGATGCAGGCACGCGCGGTGAGCGCCGTACGCCGTCACGACGCCGCCGTCGAGGCCGAGCACGGTCCCGGCGCGGTGTGGGTGGCCGTGAGCCACGGCGACATCATCAAGTCGCTGCTGGCCGACGCCCTCGGCATGCACCTCGACCTCTTCCAGCGCCTGCACGTCGACCCGGCGTCGGTCTCGGTCGTGCGCTACACCGCCACCCGGCCCTACGTCCTGGCCACCAACACCCACGAGGGCGACCTGTCCTGGCTGGCCCCGAAGCCGGGCCGCCGCCAGAAGCGCAGCACCGACGCCGCCGTCGGTGGGGGCGCCGGTCCCGGGGCGCTCCCGGCCCGCCCCTAGGCTGGTCGCATGGCACCCGTCGTCCACTCCTTCGACCCTCCGGAGCGCTTCGTCGCCGGCACCGTCGGCGAGCCCGGGCAGCGCACGTTCTTCCTGCAGGCCCGCTCCGGTGTGCGCATCGTGAGCGTGTCGCTCGAGAAGCAGCAGGTCGCGGCCCTCTCCGAGCGCATCGACGAGCTGCTCGACGAGGTGATGGCCAGCCAGAGCACCGACGCGACCATCCCCGCCGTCGCGCCGCTCGGACTCGAGGACACCCAGCCGCTCGAGCAGCCGATCGACGAGGAGTTCCGCGCCGGGACCATGACCCTGTCGTGGGACCCCGATGACGAGCGCATCGTGATCGAGGTCTTCCCGTTCACCGAGGCCGCGGTCGTGTCGCCCGACCAGCTCGACGAGGACCTCGAGGAGCCCGACCCCGAAGAGATCTTCCTGGTCCGGCTCCCGGCCGGCATGGCCCGGGCCTTCGTCAAGCGCGCCGCCTCGGTGATCGAGGCCGGGCGGCCCAGCTGCCCGTTCTGCGGCAACCCGGTCGACCCAGACGGCCACCTCTGCGTCCGGGCCAACGGCTTCCGCCGCCGGGACCCGTGACCGCAGCCGCCGGGATCCCCGGCTTCCTCGACGACGAGCTGGTGCTCCACGGCCGGATCATGCCCGCGTCGAACGCCACCTTCGTCGGCGAGCTCGGCGGCCCCGGCGGCACCCGGATCGTCTACAAGCCGGTCGCGGGGGAGCGGCCGCTGTGGGACTTCCCGGACGGCACCCTCGCGGACCGCGAGGTGGCGGCGTACCTCGTCTCCGAGGCCTTCGGCTGGAACGTCGTCCCCACCACCTGGTTGCGCGACGGCCCCCACGGCCCCGGCATGGTCCAGGTCTGGCAGGAGCCCGACGAGGACCAGTCGGCCGTCGACCTGGTCCCCGAGGGGGAGGTCCCCGCGGGCTTCCGGCACGTCTTCGACGGCATCGACGGTCACGACCAGCCCATCTCGCTCGTCCACGAGGACACCGCCCCGCTACGGCGGATGGCGGTCTTCGACGTCGTCGTCAACAACGCCGACCGCAAGGGCGGGCACGTCCTGGAGATGACCGACGGGCACCGGTACGGCGTCGACCACGGCGTCACCTTCCACACCGACCACAAGCTCCGCACGGTCCTGTGGGGGTGGATGGGCGACCCGTTGCACGAGGACGAGGTCGCGACCGTCCGCTCGGTCCGCGAGCAGCTCGGGGGTGCGCTGGGCGACGCCCTCGCCGGCCACCTCACCGACCTCGAGATCGACGTGGTGGCCCGCCGGTGCGACCGGCTGCTGGCGCACGGCGCGATGCCGTCGCCGCGCGGCGAGTGGCCGGCGATCCCGTGGCCGCCCTTCTAGCTCCGGTGGTTGAGGAGGTCGCGCAGCGACGGCCCGCCGGTGGTTGAGGAGGTCGCGCAGCGACGGCCCGCCGGTGGTTGAGGAGGTCGCGCAGCGACGGCCCGCCGGTGGTTGAGGAGGTCGCGCAGCGACCGTCTCGAAACCACCGTTAGGCTGCCCGCATGCGTACGTGGACCGCCCCGGAGATTCCCGCCCTGCCCGTCCAGGGTCCGCGCGTGAGCGTCCACGACACCGCGACCGGGGGCCGCGTCACCGCCACCCCCGACGGCCCCGCGCGGCTCTACGTCTGCGGCATCACGCCGTACGACGCCACGCACATCGGCCACGCGGCGACGTACGTCGCCTTCGACCTCCTCAACCGGGCCTGGCGCGCCGCGGGCCACGACGTGACCTACGTCCAGAACGTCACCGACGTCGACGACCCGCTGCTCGAGCGCGCGACCAAGGTCAAGGTCGACTGGGTCGAGCTGGCCGAGCGCGAGACCGAGCTGTTCCGTCAGGACATGACGGCGCTGCGCGTGCTGCCGCCCGCGCACTACATCGGGGCCGTCGAGTCGATCCCGCTGGTGATCGCCCTCATCGAGCGGCTGCAGGCCGCCGGGTCGGTCTACCGCGTCGAGGACGACCTCTACTTCTCCGTCACCGCCGACCCGGCCTTCGGCGACGAGTCCGGGATGGACCGCGAGGAGATGCTGCGGATCTTCCCCGAGCGCGGCGGCGACCCCGAGCGCCCGGGCAAGAAGGACCCGCTCGACTGCGTCGTCTGGCGCGGCGAGCGCGAGGGCGAGCCCTCGTGGGAGAGCCCGTTCGGCCCCGGGCGGCCCGGCTGGCACATCGAGTGCACCGCCATCGCGCAGGAGCACCTCGGCGGCGCCTTCGACGTCCAGGGCGGCGGCAGCGACCTGGTCTTCCCGCACCACGAGATGTGCGCCGGCCACGCGCAGGTGGCCGACCCCGGCACGCCGTTCGCGCTGGCCTACGCGCACGCCGGCATGGTCGCCTACGACGGCGAGAAGATGTCGAAGTCGCGGGGCAACCTGGTCTTCGTCTCCGCGCTGCGCAACAGCGACGTGGACCCGATGGCGATCCGGCTGGTGCTGCTGCGGCACCACTACCGCTCCGACTGGGAGTGGACCGACGCCGAGCTGTGGGACGCCGTCGACACGGTCGGCCGCTGGCGCCAGGCGCTCGCGCTCGGCGCGGGGGCGCCGGCCGGGCCCGTCGTCGACGAGGTCCTGGCGGCCCTGGCCGACGACCTCGACGCCCCGCGGGCCGTCGCGGCCGTGGACGCGTGGGTGGCCGCCACCCTGGGCCTCGGCGTCCGTGCGGACACCAGCGACCGCGAGGCGGCCGTGGCGATGGTCGCCCTGCTGGACGCCTCGCTCGGCTTCTCGCTCTGATCCGGAGCCGGGTCAGTCCTCGTCGCCGCGGCGCTTGAGGTAGCGCTCGAACTCCCGCGCGATCGCCTCGCCGGACGCCTCCGGCAGGTCGGTCGTGTCCCGGGTCTCCTCGAGCGCGCGGACGTAGTCCGCGACGTCCTCGTCCTCCTCGGCGAGCTCGTCCACCCCGCGCTCCCACGCCCGGGCGTCCTCGGGCAGGTCGCCGAGCGGGATGCTGACCTCGAGCAGCTCCTCGAGCTGGCCGATCAGCGCCAGCGTCGCCTTGGGGCAGGGCGGCTGCGCGACGTAGTGGGGGACCGCCGCCCAGTACGACACCGCGGGGATGTCGAGGCGGATGCAGGCGTCCTGGAAGACGCCCACGATGCCGGTCGGGCCTTCGTACGTCGACTGCTCGAGCTTGAGGCGGTCCACGAGCTCGGGCTCCGTGGCGGTGCCGGTCACGGGGATCGGCCGGGTGTGGGGGGTGTCGGCCAGCAGTGCTCCGAGCGTCACGACCAGCTCGGCCCCCAGCTCGTCGCAGGCGGCCAGCAGCTCGGCGCAGAACTGCCGCCAGCGCATGTTCGGCTCGATCCCGCGGACGAGGATGACGTCGCGGTCCAGGTCGGGCGGCGAGGCGATCGCGATCTGGGTGCTGGGCCAGGTCAGCCGGCGGTAGCCGTTCTCGTCCGTCCCGACGACCGGTCGGTTGACCTGGAAGTCGTAGAACTCCTCGGGGTCGATCGAGCCGACGACCCGGGCGTCCCAGACCCTGATGAGGTGGTCGACGACCGACGAGGCGGCGTCGGCGGCGTCGTTCCAGCCCTCGAAGGCGGCGATGACCAACGGGTCCACCAGGTCGGGAGCGTCCACGATCTCGATCACCACTGAAGCCTAGTCACCACGTCCCGGGGATTTCGTGCTGCCTCGCGGCCGGTGGGACGATGCCGGTGTCAGGATGCGGGAACGACGTCCACCTCGTGGACACCCTGCCTACGCTTGACGCGTGGCTGACCGCCACGAGAGGAGCCACGTTGCCCGAGTCATCCGCCCCCGCCGCCGGTCCCGATCACGGGCTCCCGGCACCGGCGCTGCGACCCGATGCCACCGAGACGCTGGGGGCGCTGCTGCGCGACCGGATCCTGGTGCTGGACGGCGCGATGGGCACCCTCATCCAGGGCTTCCAGCCCGGTGAGACCGAGTTCCGCGGCGAGCGCTTCGCCGACTGGACCCACGACGTCAAGGGCAACAGCGACCTGCTCAACCTGACCCAGCCCGAGATGATCGCCTCGATCCACCGGCAGTACCTCCAGGCCGGCGCGGACATCGTCGAGACGAACACCTTCACGGCGACCTCCATCGCCCAGGCCGACTACGGCATGCAGGACCTCGCCTACGAGATCAACTTCCGTGGCGCCCGGATCGCCCGCGAGGTCTGCGACGAGCTGTCGACGCCCGACTGGCCGCGCTTCGTCGCGGGCTCCCTCGGGCCGACCAACCGCACGGCGTCGATCTCGCCCGACGTCAACGACCCCGGGGCACGCAACGTCTCCTACGACGAGCTCGTGTCGGCGTACCTCGAGGAGGCCCGCGGCCTCGTCGACGGCGGCGCCGACCTGCTGCTCGTCGAGACGATCTTCGACACCCTCAACGCCAAGGCCGCGATCTTCGCCCTGGAGACGCTCTTCGAGGAGCACGGCCGGCGCTGGCCGGTCATCATGTCCGGCACCATCACCGACGCGTCCGGCCGCACGCTCTCGGGCCAGGTGACCGAGGCGTTCTGGACCTCCGTGCGCCACGTCGCCCCGCTCGCGGTGGGCCTCAACTGCGCCCTCGGCGCCGACGAGCTGCGGCCGTACGTCGCCGAGCTGAGCCGCCTCGCCGACACCTTCGTCTCCGCGCACCCCAACGCCGGCCTGCCCAACGCCTTCGGCGAGTACGACGAGTCGCCCGAGCAGATGGCGGGCACGGTGGGGGAGTTCGCCACCAGCGGCCTCGTCAACATCGTGGGCGGCTGCTGCGGCACCACGCCCGAGCACATCGCCGCGATCCGGGAGGCCGTCTCGACCGCCACCGTGCGGGCACCCACCGAGCCCCACCCGGGCCTGCACCTGGCCGGGCTCGAGCCCGTCTCGGTCACCGAGGACAGCCTCTTCGTCAACGTCGGCGAGCGCACCAACATCACCGGCTCGGCGCGGTTCCGCAACCTGATCAAGGACGGCGACTACGACACGGCCCTGGCCGTCGCCGCTCAGCAGGTCGAGAACGGCGCGCAGGTCATCGACGTCAACATGGACGAGGGGATGATCGATGGCGTCGCCGCCATGGACCGCTTCCTCAAGCTGGTCGCCAGCGAGCCCGACATCAGCCGCGTGCCCGTGATGGTCGACTCCTCCAAGTGGGAGGTCATCGAGGCCGGTCTCAAGTGCGTGCAGGGCAAGCCGATCGTCAACTCGATCTCCATGAAGGAGGGCGAGGAGAAGTTCATCGAGCAGGCGACCCTGTGCCGCAAGTACGGCGCCGCCGCGGTGGTGATGGCCTTCGACGAGGACGGCCAGGCCGACAACCTCGAGCGCCGCAAGGCGATCTGCGAGCGCGCCTACCGGATCCTGGTCGACCGGGTGGGCTTCCCGGCCCAGGACATCATCTTCGACCCGAACGTCTTCGCGGTCGCGACCGGGATCGAGGAGCACGCGTCGTACGGCCTGGACTTCATCGAGGCCACCCGCTGGATCAAGGAGAACCTCCCCGGTGCACTGGTCTCCGGCGGCATCTCCAACGTCAGCTTCTCCTTCCGCGGCAACAACCCGGTCCGCGAGGCGATCCATGCGGTGTTCCTCTTCCACGCGATCCGGGCCGGCCTCGACATGGGCATCGTCAACGCGGGCGCCCTGGTGACCTACGACGAGGTCGACCCCGAGCTGCGCGAGCGCATCGAGGACGTCGTCCTGAACCGTCGGCCCGACGCCGCCGAGCGGCTGCTCGAGATCGCCGAGACGCACAACCGCGCCGGGCAGGCCGTCGAGGCCACCGAGGAGGAGTGGCGCGCGCTGCCCGTCGGCGAGCGGATCACGCACGCGCTGGTCAAGGGCATCGACGCGCACGTGCAGAGCGACACCGAGGAGCTGCGCGCCGAGATCGCCGCGCGCGGCGGCCGCCCGATCGAGGTGATCGAGGGCCCGCTGATGGACGGCATGAACGTCGTCGGCGACCTCTTCGGCGCCGGCAAGATGTTCCTGCCGCAGGTCGTGAAGTCCGCGCGGGTGATGAAGAAGGCCGTGGCCTACCTGATCCCGTTCATCGAGCAGGAGAAGCTCGACAACCCGGAGTACGCCACCGCGAAGGACACCAACGGCACCATCGTGATGGCCACGGTGAAGGGCGACGTCCACGACATCGGCAAGAACATCGTCGGTGTGGTGCTGCAGTGCAACAACTACGAGGTCATCGACCTCGGCGTGATGGTCCCGGCCCAGAAGATCCTGGACACCGCGGTCGAGATCGGTGCGGACGCCGTGGGGCTCTCCGGCCTGATCACGCCCTCGCTCGACGAGATGGTCACGGTCGCGACCGAGATGCAGCGCCGCGGCTTCACGATCCCGCTGATGATCGGCGGCGCCACCACGTCGCGCGCCCACACCGCGGTCAAGGTCGACCAGAAGTACGACGGCGCCGTGGTCTGGGTCAAGGACGCGTCGCGCTCGGTGCCCACCCTGGCGGCCCTGCTCAGTGACGCCCAGCGGCCCCAGCTGCTCGCGGACCTCCAGGACGACTACGACTCGCTGCGCGCCCGGCACGCGACCAAGCACGACCGCCCGATGGTCTCGCTGGAGAAGGCACGCGCCAACCGGACCCCGATCGACTGGGACGGCTACGTTCCCCCGCAGCCGAAGGCGCCCGGTCTGCACGTGCTCGAGGACTACGACATCGGCGAGCTGCGCGACTACATCGACTGGCAGCCGTTCTTCAACGCCTGGGAGATGAAGGGCAAGTTCCCCGACATCCTCAACAGCCCCACGACCGGCGAGACGGCCAAGGCGCTCTACGACGACGCCCAGCAGATGCTCGACCGCATCATCGAGGAGAAGTGGCTCACCGCGAACGCCGTCTTCGGGTTCTTCCCCGCGGCCGCGGTCGGCGACGACATCGAGGTGTACGCCGACGACGAGCGCACCGAGGTCCTCACGACGCTGCACAACCTGCGCCAGCAGGGCGACCACCGCGAGGGCGTGCCCAACCGGTCGCTCGGCGACTTCGTGGCGCCCCGGGAGACCGGCCTGGCCGACCACGTCGGCGCGTTCGCGGTGACGGCGGGCCTGGGCTCGCAGGACCGGATCGCTGCGATGAGGGCCGAGAGCGACGACTACTCCGCGATCCTGCTCGAGTCGCTGGCCGACCGGCTGGCCGAGGCGTTCGCCGAGCGTCTGCACCAGCGGGTCCGCACGGAGTTCTGGGGCCACGTCCCGGACGAGGAGCTCGACAACGCGTCCCTGATCGCGGAGCGGTACGAGGGCATCAGGCCCGCCCCGGGCTACCCCGCCTGCCCCGAGCACACCGAGAAGCAGACCCTGTGGGAGCTCCTCGACGTCGAGGAGAACGCCGGGATCCAGCTGACCGAGTCGATGGCCATGTGGCCGGGCGCGGCGGTGTCGGGGTGGTACTTCTCGCACCCGCAGTCGCAGTACTTCGTCGTCGGCCGGCTCGGTCGCGACCAGGTGGCGGAGTACGCCCAGCGCAAGGGCTGGACGCTCGCCGAGGCGGAGCGCTGGCTCTCGCCGAACCTCGGCTACGACCCGGAGGACTGAGCGGTGGGGGAGCGCAACCGCCCGGCCGCGCCGGCGGCGGTGCTGTGGGACATGGACGGCACCCTCGTCGACACCGAGCCCTACTGGATCGACGTCGAGTTCGAGATCGCCGAGCGGCACGGGGGCACGTGGAGCAAGCAGCACGCCCTCAACCTGGTGGGCAACGACCTGCTGGAGTCGGGTCGCTACATCCGTGAGCACATGGGGATCGACCGGTCGCCCGAGCAGATCGTCGAGGAGCTGCTCGACGGCGTGGTCGACCGGGTCCGCCAGGCCGTGCCGTGGCAGCCCGGCGCCCTGGAGCTGCTGACCTCGCTGCGCGAGTCGGGTGTGCCGTGCGCGCTGGTGACCATGTCGTACGAGCGCTTCGTCGCGCCGATCCTGGGCCACCTGCCCGCCGAGACGTTCCGGGTGATCGTCACCGGCGACACCGTCGAGCTGGGCAAGCCGCACCCCGAGCCGTACCTCACCGCCGCGGCCGCGCTGGGCCTGCGCCCCGAGCAGTGCCTGGCGATCGAGGACTCCAACACCGGCGCCAAGTCGGCCGAGGCCGCCGGCTGCACGGTCCTGGTCGTGGAGAACCACGTCCCGGTGCTCGACGGACCGCGGCGGGTCTTCCGCGACACCCTGGTGGACGTGGACCTGGCCGCCGTGTGGGGCGAGGACCGCTAGGCGTCGGGGTCCGGCGTGCTCGCCACCCGCTCGGGCAGCGGCGGCGGGGTGCCGCCCCAGGCGGGGCAGAGCGCCTGGTGGGCGCACCAGTCGCAGAGGCGACCCGGGTTGGGGCGCCAGTCGCCGGTCTCCTCGGCGAGCCGGATGGCCCGCCAGATCGCCTCGACCTTGCGCTCGGTCGCGAGCAGGTCGTCCTCGTCGGGGACGTAGCGCAGCAGCTCGCCGTTGCCGAGGTAGACCAGCTGCAGCATCGCCGGCAGCACCCCGCGCAGCCGCCAGAGCACGAGCGCGTAGAACTTCATCTGGAACAGCGCCTTGCCCTCGAACAGCGGCCCCGGCGACCGGCCGGTCTTGTAGTCGACGACCCGGATGGCCCCCGACGGCGCGACGTCGATGCGGTCGACGAAGCCGCGCAGCAGGAGCTTGGAGTCCAGGAGCGTCTCGACGTACAGCTCCCGCTCGGCGGGCTCGAGGCGCGTCGGGTCCTCGAGCGTGAAGTAGCGGTCGAGCACCGTGCGGCAGGAGACCAGCCAGCCCGCGACCTCCGGCCCGCTGCCGTCCTCGCCGGTCCCGAACATCTCCGCCAGGGCGGGGCTCTCGTCGAGCAGCCGGTGCCACGTCGGCACCAGCATGTCGCCGGCGGTCTCGGGGGTGCGCTCGGCCGCGGGCAGGTCGAAGAGGTCCTCGAGCACCTGGTGGACCACGGTGCCGCGCACGGCGTCCGGGGAGAACGGCTCCGGCAGCTTGTCGATGGTGCGGAAGCGGTAGAGCAGCGGGCAGGTCATGAAGTCGCCGGCCCGGCTGGGGGAGAGGGCACCGAGCACCGTCACGCCGTCGACCGGGGTCGAGATCCGCTCGGCGGGGGACTCCTGCTGCACGCTCACGCCGCTCACAGTAGGCGAGGGCGTGGACAGTCGGGCCGAGCGGGCGAGGGCGCGTCGGATAGCCTCGGGGCGTGTCCGACCGAGAGCCCCAGCAGCGGACCCGTCCGCCCGGCACGTTCAAGGTCGGCACGATCGCCGGCAGCGACGTGCTGGTGTCCTCGACGTGGTTCCTGGTGGCCGGGCTGATCGCGATCGTGATGGCGCCGCGCGTGGAGGCGGTCTCGCCCGGTCTCGGGCCGCTGAAGTACGTCGCCGGCCTGGCCTTCGCCGTCGTGCTCTACCTCTCGGTGCTGCTGCACGAGGCGTCGCACGCCCTGATGGCCCGGCGCTTCGGCTTCCCGGTCACCTCGATCACGCTGCACTTCCTCGGCGGGATGACCTCGATCGAGGGGGAGGCGCGACGCCCGCGCCAGGAGTTCTGGATCGCGGTCGTCGGGCCGCTGACCTCCCTCGCCGTGGGCGGTGCCGCCGTGGGGCTGTGGTTCGTGACGCCCGACGGCCTGCTGCTGATGGCTGTCGAGGGGCTCGCCGGCGCGAACCTCCTCGTCGGCGTGCTCAACCTGATCCCCGGGCTGCCCCTGGACGGGGGCCGGGTGCTCAAGTCCCTCGTCTGGGGCGTCACCGGCAACGTGCACCGCGGCACGCTCGTGGCCGGCTGGGGCGGTCGCCTGACCGCCGTCGCCGTGCTCGGGTGGCCGCTGCTGCAGGAGCGGGTCCTCGGCACCCCGCCCGAGATCCTCGACTTCCTGCTCGCGTTCATCGTCTCGGCGTTCCTCTGGTCCGGCTCGACCGCCGCGATGGCGTCGGCCCGCATCCGCTCCCGGCTGCCGAGCATCGTGGCGCGCGAGCTCGCCCGGCGTACCCTCGCCGTCCCCGACGACCTCCCGCTCGCCGAGGCCGTGCGACGGGCGCAGGACGCCCACGCCGGCAGCATCGTGACGACCACGACCGGCGGTCGCCCCGTCGGCGTCGTCAACGAGGCCGCGCTGCTCGCCACGCCGGAGGACCGGCGTCCCTGGGTGGCGGTCTCCACCGTGGCCCGCACGCTCGAGGACGGGCTGACGCTCCCCGCGACCATCACCGGCGAGGACCTGATCTCCGCGATCAACCGCAAGCCGTCGGCGGAGTACCTCCTCGTCGAGGAGGACGGCGCGATCTACGGCGTGCTCTCGACCGCCGACGTCGATAAGGCCTTCCGGCAGGCCCAGCACTAGGGTTTCCGCCATGTCCGACGCGGTCCCCACCCCTCCCGACGCCAGCCCCACGACCCCGTCGGAGGAGGCCGCGGCGTCTCCCACGGCGTCCTCCGCGCCGTCCCCGGAGGCGTACGACGACGTGCCGGTCGAGGCCTGGTCGGGCGTGCACCGCGGGCCGCTGCGCGCGGGCGAGTGGGTGCGGCTGACCGACCAGAAGGGCCGGCGCCACAACATCTGCCTGGAGCCCGGCAAGACCTTCCACACCAACCGCGGCGGGATGGCCCACGACGACCTGATCGGGCGTGAGGAGGGCTTCACGATCACCTCCTCGTCCGGCGGTGAGTACCTCGTCTTCCGGCCGCTGCTCGCGGAGTTCGTCGTGTCGATGCCGCGCGGCGCGGCCGTGGTCTACCCCAAGGACGCCGCCCAGATCGTCGCGATGTGCGACATCTTCCCCGGTGCGCACGTCGTCGAGGCCGGCGTCGGCTCCGGCGCCCTCACCTGCTCCCTGCTGCGCGCGGTCGGCCCGTTCGGCCGCGTGACGTCGTACGAGCGTCGCGAGGAGTTCGCCGACGTCGCCCGCAAGAACGTCGGCCAGTTCTTCGGCGGCCCCGAGGGCTCCGACCACCCCGCCTGGAACCTCTCCCTCGGCGACCTCGCCGAGGAGCTGCCCCGCTCCGGCGTCCGCGCCGACCGCATCATCCTCGACATGCTGGCGCCCTGGGAGTGCGTGGAGGCCGCCGCCGACGCCCTGCTGCCCGGCGGCATCATCTGCGCCTACGTCGCGACCACCACCCAGCTGTCCCGCTTCGTCGAGACCGTCCGCCTCCACGGCGGCTTCACCGAGCCCCAGGCCTGGGAGTCGCTCGTGCGCGACTGGCACGTCGAGGGCCTCGCCGTCCGCCCCGGCCACAAGATGATCGGCCACACCGCCTTCCTCGTCACCGCCCGCCGGATGGCCCCCGGTGAGCGGGCCCCCCGCAAGACCCGCCGTCCCGCCCCCGGTGCCTACGGTGCCGACTACACCGGCCCCCGCCCCGCCGACGTCCCCGCCGAGTAGGTCGCTGGCCTTGCGGTTTGGTCACCAACCGCAAGTCCGAGGCCGTCTGGGTTACGGTTTGGTCACCAACCGCAAGTCGCAGGCGGTCTGCGCTGCGGTTTGGTCACCAACCGCAAGTCGCAGCCGGTCTGCGCTGCGGTTTGGTCACCAACCGCAAGTCCGAGGCCGCCTGAGTTGCGGTTTGGTCACCAACCGCAGACCCACCCGCGTCCAAATCGTGATCAACACCGGGGTTTCTGCCCTGGTGAGCACCCGGTGCGCGGGTAGTGTCGCCAGCACAGGAGGTGACGCTGATGTCCACATCGGAAGGCGTTTCCAGCACAGGCGGCCGCAGCCCCGACGAGCTCGTGAGCCAGGTGCGCTTCCTGGAGGCCGAGGTCACCGACCTCCGCCGCCGGTTGAGCGACGCACCGACCCAGTCCCGCGGCCTCGAGCTCCGGCTCGCCGACACGCAGCGCTCGCTGGCGGGGGTGACGTCGCAGAACGAACGTCTCGCCCAGACGCTGCGCGAGGCCCGCGACCAGATCATGAAGCTGAAGGAGGAGGTCGACCGGCTGGCCCAGCCGCCGGCCGGCTTCGGCACCTTCCTGGCGCGCAACGAGGACGACTCGGTCGACGTGTTCACCGGGGGCCGCAAGCTCCGGGTCAACGCCAGCCCGTCGGTCGACCTCGACGCGCTGCAGCGCGGTCAGGAGGTCATGCTCAACGAGGCCCTGAACGTCGTCGCCGCCCTCGAGTTCGAGAAGGTCGGCGAGGTCGTGATGTTCAAGGAGCTCCTCGAGGACGGTGAGCGCGCCCTGGTCATCGCGAACGCCGACGAGGAGCGCGTCGTACGCCTCGCGGAGCCGCTGCGCCACGACACCATCCGCGCGGGCGACTCGCTGCTGCTCGACACGCGCGCGGGCTACGTCTACGAGAAGGTGCCGAAGTCCGAGGTCGAGGAGCTCGTCCTCGAGGAGGTCCCGGACATCGACTACTCCGCGATCGGCGGCCTGATCAACCAGATCGAACAGATCCGCGACGCCGTGGAGCTGCCGTACCTCCACCCCGAGCTGTTCCTCGAGCACGAGCTCAAGGCGCCCAAGGGCGTGCTTCTCTACGGCCCTCCCGGCTGTGGCAAGACGCTGATCGCCAAGGCGGTCGCGAACTCCCTCGCCAAGAAGGTCGCGGCCAAGACCGGCCACGAGGGCAAGTCCTACTTCCTCAACATCAAGGGGCCCGAGCTCCTCAACAAGTACGTCGGGGAGACCGAGCGCCACATCCGCCTGGTCTTCCAGCGGGCCCGTGAGAAGGCCAGCGAGGGCACCCCCGTCATCGTGTTCTTCGACGAGATGGACTCGCTCTTCCGCACCCGTGGCTCCGGGGTCTCCTCGGACGTCGAGAACACCATCGTCCCGCAGCTGCTGAGCGAGATCGACGGTGTCGAGCTGCTCGAGAACGTCCTCGTGATCGGCGCCTCGAACCGCGAGGACATGATCGACCCGGCGATCCTGCGGCCCGGGCGCCTCGACGTGAAGATCAAGATCGAGCGCCCCGACGCGGAGTCGGCACGCGACATCTTCAGCAAGTACCTCACCGCCACGCTGCCGCTGCACGCGGACGACCTGGCCGAGTTCGGCGGCGACCGCGACGCCTGCGTCACCGGCATGATCCGGGCGACCGTCGAGCGGATGTACACCGAGACCGAGGAGAACCGCTTCCTCGAGGTGACCTACGCCAACGGCGACAAGGAGGTCCTGTACTTCAAGGACTTCAACTCGGGCGCGATGATCCAGAACATCGTCGACCGCGCCAAGAAGATGGCGATCAAGGACCTGCTCGACCACGACCAGCGGGGGCTGCGGGTCTCCCACATGCTCCAGGCGTGCGTCGACGAGTTCAAGGAGAACGAGGACCTCCCGAACACCACCAACCCCGACGACTGGGCCCGCATCTCCGGCAAGAAGGGGGAGCGGATCGTCTTCATCCGCACGCTCATCACCGGCAAGCAGGGCACCGAGCCGGGGCGCTCGATCGACACGGTGTCGAACACCGGCCAGTACCTCTGAGCCGGCGTACGCCGCACCCGCCACCCGCACTCGGCCGGGTCGCCCTCGGGCGACCCGGCCGTGCTGGTTACCCTCGGGCTCCGTCTTCGAAGGAGCTCACATGTGGATCGCGATCGCCGGACTCGTCATCGTCGTGGTGGTCATGACCCTGACCGTGCTCAGCTCGCCCGAGCGGCGCCGCTGATCCTCGGCCGCACGCTGCCTCGACCCGGGTGCGGGCCAGCCCGAACGGGCTGCCCCGAGCGGGCTACCCGGAGTGCCCGGGCCTGACCCGTCCGGGCGGCGGCGACGCCCCCCGGGTGCGCGGGCGAACCCGTCAAGGTGGGCCATTGCCGACCTTGGGGACCACGGCGATCGACCGGTCGACGTGCGCGACCAGGCGCGCCTCGTCCTCCCCCCGGCGTTTCCCTCGTCGAGGGCGACACCGGGACCGCCATCCCGTCCGGCGTCACCAATCACGCCGTGACCAAGGGCGAGGAGTTGGGTAGTGGGCTGCTTCGCCACCGGGTCCACCCTCGCCATCCCCTTGAACTTCGACTTCCGCGCCGTCGACGGGATCGCGAGCGTGTCGCGCACGCCTCTCACGCTGCGTCCGGCACCGAAGGGGTCCCTCCGGGCCAGCCCGCACGGGTCAGGTGCCGCGGCTCCGGATGGCCCGAACGAGTGGAGCGTGGCCCCCGTTCGTGTCGTGGGCGCATCCCCAACACGGGCCATTGCCCGCCGCGAGGAGGGGGAGTCGACTGGGCGGGGCGCGCAACCTGGCACGCCTCTCGTCCCTCCCAGGAGTGTCATGTCCCTCTCACGTCCCTCGTGGCGCGCCGTCGCCTCGGTCCTGTCCGCCGCCGCCCTCGTCGCGGCCGGGGCCGGCTCCCTCAGCTACGCAGGCTCGGGGCATTCGTCCCCGCGCGCCGGCGACACCACGGTCATCAAGAACACCGGCAAGGGCCCGGCGCTCTCCTTGATCTCGAAGAAGAAGTTCCCCGCCCTGGCGGTCTCGAACTCCAAGCTCGTCAAGAAGCTCAACGCCGACGCCCTCGACGGACGCCACGCCGAGCAGCTGTCGCCCACGATCATGCGCGCCACCGTCGGCACGCCCAACCAGCCGATCACCGGCAACCAGTACTTCACCTCCACGGCCATCCCGGCGGGCACCTACGTCGCGTCGATGCACGGCCTGATGTCGCCCGACAGCGGCGCGAACTACCAGTGCCTCTTCATCGACTACACGAAGTTCGCGGCCATGGACTACTCCGGCTACTGGGCGGTGGCCTTCCGCAGCGACAGCAGTGAGGACCTCAACATCGACCAGTCCAACGTCGTCACGCTGCCGGCCGGCCACCAGGTCATCTGGGGCTGCTCCTTCTCCGGGAACACGACGGTGCTCCAGCCGGCCGCCTTCACCCTGCAGAAGACCACGAAGACGGTGCCGATGACCGGGTCGGTCTTCACACCGCGACCTGGCGCGAGGAAGCTGCTCGCCGGGCTGCGCTGACGCGTCCGTCCCCGGTGGCCGTGCGCCACCGGGGACGACGTACGCCGCGTAGGCTCGGGTCATGAGTGTGCGCCGCGTGATGGGGACCGAGATCGAGTACGGCATCTCGGTCCAGGGCCAGCCGCTGGCCAACCCCATGGTCGCCTCGTCGCAGGTGGTCAACGCCTACGCGTCGGCGACGGTCAAGGCACGCCGGGCCCGCTGGGACTTCGAGGAGGAGTCGCCGCTGCGCGACGCGCGGGGCTTCGACATGGCCCGTCAGGTCGCGGACCCGAGCCAGCTGACCGACGAGGACCTCGGCCTGGCGAACGTGATCCTGACCAACGGCGCGCGGCTGTACGTCGACCACGCCCACCCGGAGTACTCCACCCCCGAGTGCACGACGCCCCTCGACATCGTCCGCTGGGACAAGGCGGGCGAGCAGGTCATGCTCGACGCCCAGCGTCGCGCCGGCCAGCTCCCGGGCGGCGTGGCGATCGCGATGTACAAGAACAACACCGACAACAAGGGGTCGTCGTACGGCGCCCACGAGAACTACCTGATGCGCCGCTCGACACCGTTCGCCGACATCGTCAAGCACCTGACCCCGTTCTTCATCAGCCGCCAGGTGGTCACCGGGGCCG
This sequence comes from Nocardioides luti, assembly GCF_014212315.1. Classification (NCBI taxonomy): domain Bacteria; kingdom Bacillati; phylum Actinomycetota; class Actinomycetes; order Propionibacteriales; family Nocardioidaceae; genus Nocardioides; species Nocardioides luti. The sequence continues at coordinate 171,293 of NZ_JACKXE010000001.1, read as the reverse complement.
GCCGCGTGGGGATCGGCCAGGACGGCCGCGAGCACGGCTTCCAGCTGACCCAGCGCGCCGACTTCTTCGAGGTCGAGGTCGGCCTGGAGACCACGCTCAAGCGACCGATCATCAACACCCGTGACGAGCCGCACGCCGACCCGGAGAAGTACCGCCGCCTCCACGTGATCATCGGGGACGCCAACCTCGCCGAGGTGTCGACGTACCTCAAGGTCGGCACGACCGCGCTGGTGCTTGCCATGATCGAGGACCGCTTCATCGCCGACGACTTCGGCGTCGACGGGCCCGTCTCCTCGCTGAGGGCGGTCTCGCACGACCACACCCTCCAGCACCGGCTGACGCTGCGCGACGGGCGGACCCTCACGGCCGTCCAGCTGCAGCTCGAGTACCTCGACCTCGCCAAGAAGTACGTCGAGGACCGGCTCGGCGCCGACGCCGACCCGCAGACCGTGGACGTCCTCGAGCGCTGGGAGTCGGTGCTGGACCGGCTCGAGCGCGACCCGATGCTGCTCGCCAGCGAGCTGGACTGGGTCGCGAAGCTGAAGCTGCTCGAGCAGTACCGCGACCGTGACGGCCTCGGCTGGGACGACGCGAAGCTGCAGTTGATCGACCTGCAGTACTCCGACATCCGTCCCGACAAGGGGCTCTACCACCGCCTCGTCGCGGCGGGCCGGATCGAGCGGCTGCTCACCGACGACGAGGTGACCCGGGCGATGCACGACCCGCCCGAGGACACCCGCGCGTACTTCCGGGGGCGCTGCCTTGAGAAGTACGCCGAGCACGTCGCCGCGGCGTCGTGGGACTCGGTCATCTTCGACCTGCCCGGGCGCGAGTCGCTGCAGCGGATCCCGACCATCGACCCGCTGCGCGGCAGCCGCGCGCACGTGGGGGAGCTGCTCGACCGCAGCGAGACGGCCGAGGCGTTGTTCACCGCGCTGACTCGTTGACTGAATTTGTCGGGGCGACTGGATAGGGTCGGGTCATGGCCCAGGAGCAGAAGCAGCCGCGCAAGAGTTCCGAGACGGAGGAGGCGACCGAGGTCGCCCCCGAGACCGATGTCGCCGAGCGCAAGGAAGTCCTCGACAGCGACGTGGACTCGATCCTCGACGAGATCGACGAGGTCCTCGAGGCCAATGCCGAGGACTTCGTGAAGTCGTTCATCCAGAAGGGCGGAGAATGACGGACGCGCCGCGACTGCCGGCGGCGTACCTCGTCCCCGGCAGCTCGTCCTTCAGCGACTTCCTCGCCGCCCAGGCGCCCGACCTGCTCCCGTCGCGCCGGGCCGTGCCGCAGGGCCACGCCGGCGACCTCGCGCCGCACGGCACCACGATCGTCGCCGCGACCTTCCCCGGCGGGGTGGTGATGGCGGGTGACCGCCGCGCCACGATGGGCAACATCATCGCCCAGCGCGACATCCAGAAGGTCTTCCCGGCCGACGAGTTCTCCGCGGTCGGCATCGCCGGCACCGCCGGCCTCGCGGTCGAGATGGTGCGGCTGTTCCAGACCGAGCTCGAGCACTACGAGAAGATCGAGGGCAGCACCCTCTCGATGGACGGCAAGGCCAACCGGCTCGCCGCGCTGATCCGCAACAATCTCGGGATGGCGATGCAGGGGCTGGCCGTCGTCCCCCTCTTCGCGGGCTACGACCTCAACCACGACCAGGGCCGGATCTTCAGCTACGACGTGACGGGCGGCCGCTACGAGGAGACGGCCTTCCACTCCGTGGGTTCCGGCTCGCTATTCGCGCGCGGCTCGCTGAAGAAGCTCTACCGCGACGACTTCACCGCCGAGCAGACCGTCGAGGCCGTGGTGGAGGCGTTGTACGACGCCGCCGACGACGACTCCGCGACGGGCGGCCCGGACATCACCCGCCGGATCTTCCCGGTCGTCCAAGTCATCACCGCCGACGGCGGCCGCCGGATGTCCGACACCGAGGTGGCGGCCATCGCCGACCGCGTCATCGCCGGGCGGATGCAACGACCCGACGGACCCGCCGCGCCGCTCGAGGGGAGCCGGTCATGAGCATGCCGTTCTACGTCTCGCCCGAGCAGCTGATGAAGGACCGGGCCGACTTCGCCCGCAAGGGGATCGCCCGCGGCCGCTCCGTCGCGGTGGTGCAGTACGCCGACGGCGTGCTCTTCGTCTCCGAGAACCCCTCCCAGGCGCTGCACAAGGTCTCGGAGATCTACGACCGGATCGCCTTCGCCGCGGTCGGCCGCTACAACGAGTTCGAGAACCTCCGCATCGCTGGTGTCCGCCTCGCCGACATGCGCGGCTACGCCTACGACCGGCGCGACGTCACCGGCCGCGGCCTGGCGAACGCCTACGCCCAGACGCTCGGGACGATCTTCTCCAGCGGCGGCGAGAAGCCCTACGAGGTGGAGATCTTCGTCGGCGAGATCGGCGACGCCCCCGAGGACGACCAGATCTACCGGTTGACCTACGACGGCCAGGTCGCCGACGAGCACCGGTACGCCGTGATGGGCGGCGCGGCCGACACCGTCGCGACGTACCTCCGCGAGCACTACACCGAGGGCGCCTCCCTCGCCGACGCCCTGCGCGTGGCCGTGGCCGCGCTCGGGCACAGCGCCGACGACAAGGGCGGCTCGGTGGACCGCGTGATCCCCGCCGAGGACCTCGAGGTCGCCGTGCTCGACCGCACCCGCACCCAGCCCCGCAAGTTCAGCCGGCTGCGCCCGGCACGCCTGCTCGAGCTGCTCGGCAACCGCGGCCCCGCCGTCGCCGACACCGCCCACGACGGCGACCAGGCCCCCGGCACGGCGTCGCCCGTCATCACCACCGACGACCCCGCCGACCCCACCGACCAGGAGAGCGGCGCCACCCCGCCCCTCGAGGACCCCACCACCGGCGAGCCCCCCACCGCCCCGCCGCTCGGCTGAGCGGCCCCGCCCGCATGTGGGGTGCTGGACCTTGCGGTTTGGTCACCAACCGCAGCATCCGGCCCCGGAAACATGCGGTTGGGGACCAATCGTGGGGTGCCCAGGGACCACGTTCCATTCACAGCTGAGGTCGGCGCCGCGGTTGTCCCCAGCCGGCGGTGGCCGTCTCCCACCGACGCCGCTGCCGTCGGACGCTTCTCGCCATGACCCAGGAAGCATCCGAGGACGACCTCGACGACGACAACCCCATCCGCGGCGAGGTCCGGCTGGCGGCGTACCGGCGCGTGAGCCACGGCCTCTCCGTCCCCAAGAAGGACGGTCTCACCGACGAGGAGGAGTTCCTCCGGGACCTGAGGGCCTACCTGCTCGTGCTGCCGGAGGGTGCCGTCTTCACGCACGTCACGGCCGCGCGGCTGCTCGGCTGGCAGCTCCCCAAGCTGCCCGAGCAGGTGCCGGTCTTCGCAGCGGTGACGGGTGACCCCAGCCGGCCCCGACGTCACGGACTCATCTGCTCGCGGCTGGTGCGAGCGTTGGCGCCGGGCTGGGCGAAGGGCCTGCCGGTCGACCTGGCCGAGGAGATTCTCCTGCGGATGGCTCGTGACCTGGGGCTCCTGGACCTCGTCATCGTGATCGACTCCGCCCGTCGACTCGGCCACCTCGACGACCGACGGATGCAGGCCCTGCTCGAGAGCGGACGCCCGGGTGTTCGCATGCTCCGTGAGGCGTATGCCCTGTCCTGCAAGAAGTCGGACTCCGGCGGCGAGAGCTGCCTGCGCCTGTTCCACGACTGCCTGGGTGTCGCGGTCGAGCCGCAGGTCGACCTCTACGACGAGGCCGGCCAGATGCTCGGTCGCGCCGACCTCCTGGTGACCGGGACGACGTCGGTGCACGAGTACGACGGTGAGCACCACCGGGGCAAGGGACAGCACCGGACCGATCTGAGACGGGAGCGCGGCTGGACGGGCACGGCGTACGTCCGCCGTGGCTTCGTCCTCGACGACCTGCTCAACCACCCGGCGGTGGCGATGCACGAGATCGACCGTGCCGTGGGCCGCAGCCACGACCTGCAGCGTCTGGCGCGATGGCGCCGGCTGGTGGACAACTCGCTCTACTCGGAGCGCGGCCGGGAGCGGGTGATGAACCGCTGGCGACGCCAGACCACCCTCGTCGATTGGTCACGAACTGCATGATCGCGGCCGCAAATGTTGCGGTTGGTGACCAAACCGCACCCCCACACCCCCGAACCCCCCACAGAAACCCAGCGCCTCCCGTACACACGACCGTCCTGCGCCTAGGGTGGTTCGCATGGACCGTCGGATCTTCGGGATCGAGAACGAGTACGGCGTCACGTGCACGTTCAAGGGGCAGCGGCGCCTCAGCCCGGACGAGGTCGCGCGGTACCTCTTCCGCAAGGTGGTGAGCTGGGGACGCAGCAGCAACGTCTTCCTGCGCAACGGCGCACGGCTCTACCTCGACGTGGGGAGCCACCCGGAGTACGCCACGCCCGAGTGCGACGACGTGGTCGAGCTGGTCTCCCACGACAAGGCGGGGGAGCGGGTCCTGGAGGGGCTGCTCCTGGACGCGGAGCAGCGCCTGCACGACGAGGGGATCCAGGGCGAGATCTACCTCTTCAAGAACAACACCGACTCGGCCGGCAATTCCTACGGCTGCCACGAGAACTACCTCGTCGGGCGGGCCGGTGAGTTCAGCAAGCTGGCCGACGTGCTGATCCCGTTCCTGGTCACGCGGCAGATCATCGTCGGGGCCGGCAAGATCACCCAGACGCCGCGGGGCGCGAGCTACAGCGTCAGCCAGCGCGCCGAGCACATCTGGGAGGGCGTCAGCAGCGCCACCACCCGCAGCCGCCCGATCATCAACACCCGCGACGAGCCGCACGCGGACGCGGAGAAGTACCGCCGGCTCCACGTCATCGTGGGCGACTCGAACATGAGCGAGACGACCACGATGCTCAAGGTCGCCAGCTGCGACCTGGTCCTGCGGATGATCGAGGAGGGCGTGGTGATGCGCGACCTCACGATGGAGAACCCCATTCGCGCGATCCGGGAGATCTCCCACGACGTCACCGGCCGCCGCAAGGTGCGCCTGGCCAACGGCCGCGAGGCCAGCGCCCTCGACATCCAGGGGGAGTACCTCGCCAAGGCCCGCGACTTCGTCGACCGACGCCAGATCAGCACCCCGGTCATCGAGGCGGCGCTGGACCTGTGGGAGCGGGGTCTCAAGGCCGTGGAGTCCGACGACCTCGGTCTCGTCGACCGCGAGATCGACTGGGTCATCAAGTGGAAGCTCATCGAGCAGTACCGCGCCAAGCACGGCCTGCCCCTGGGCCACCCGCGGATCGCCCAGCTCGACCTCGCCTACCACGACATCCACCGCGGCCGCGGGCTCTACTACCTGCTCGAGAAGCGCGGCATGGTCGCCCGGGTGACCACCGACCTGAAGATCTTCGAGGCCAAGTCGGTGCCGCCGCAGACCACCCGCGCCCGCCTGCGCGGCGAGTTCATCCGCAAGGCCCAGGAGCGCCGGCGCGACTTCACCGTCGACTGGGTGCACCTCAAGCTGAACGACCAGGCCCAGCGCACGGTGCTGTGCAAGGACCCGTTCCGGGCGTACGACGAGCGCGTGCAGCGCCTGATCGACGGCATGTGACCCGCCCGGCTGCCGGATCCTCTCAGGCGGTCCGGCTAGGGTGATCCGCGCCGTACCCACGTGGTGCGACGCCGTTCCGAACCCCGCACTGTGAAGGTGAGCCCCGTGTCACGACGACTCCGTCGCCTCCCGTTCCTCCTGCTGCCCCTCGTCTTCTGCGCCGCCACGCTGACCGCGTGCGGCGACAGCGGGGACGACTCCGCCGCCGCGGGCTCCGCCGAGGGGCTCAAGGCCGTCTCGATCACGGGGGACGTCGGCAGCGAGCCGAAGGTCACGTGGAAGTCCGAGATGTCGAGCAAGGACATCGTCTCGACGGCGCTCACCACCGGCGACGGCGACGCGCTCAAGGACGGCGACAAGGTCGAGGCCAACATCTGGATCGGGAACGGCTTCACGAAGGAGAAGTCCTTCAGCAGCTACGACCAGGGCCAGCCCGAGACGATCACCCTCAACGACCAGCTCAGCCCGGTGTTCGCGGACGCCATGAAGGACGCGACGATCGGCTCCCGCATCGCGGTGACCGCCCCCGCCGACAAGGCGTTCGGCGAGACCGGCAACCCGCAGCTCAACATCGGCAACAAGGACTCCGTCCTCGTGATCATCGACATCATGTCGCTCTACGAGGAGCCGAAGCCGAAGGACGTCCCCGAGTCCAAGCTGCCCGGCATCATCGAGAAGAAGGGTGAGCCGACCGGCCTGGACTTCAAGGGCCTGCCGGAGCCGAAGGCCGACGGCGACCTGCTCCGCGCGGTCGTCAAGCAGGGCACCGGCAAGACGGTGACCGCCGACATGACCGTGACCGCGAACTACCTCGGCCAGGTGTACGGCGCCAAGAAGCCCTTCGACGAGAGCTACTCCAAGAAGCCCGTGCCGTTCTCGCTCGCCCAGGTCGTCCAGGGCTGGACGGCCGGCCTGACCGGGGTGAAGGTCGGCAGCCGCGTCCTGCTGCAGATCCCGCCGGGCCTCGGCTACGGCGCCCAGGAGCAGGCGAACATCCCGGCCAACAGCACGCTCTACTTCGTCGTCGACATCATCTCGGCGAAGTGACCTGACGGTCCGGGACGACGCGGGAGCGGGGGCGAGATGACGGTGCGCAAGACCGAGCGGTTGCTCAACCTGCTCATCATGCTGCTCGTGCAGCGCAGCTACGTCTCCAAGGACCGGATCCGCGAGATCCTGTACCCCGGCTCCAGCGACGACGCCTTCGAGAAGATGTTCGAGCGCGACAAGGACGAGCTGCGCAGCCTCGGGGTGCCGATCGAGGTCGGCCACATCGACGCGTTCTTCGAGGACGAGCCGGGCTACCGCGTCCGTCCCGACGAGTTCGCGCTCCCGGAGATCAGCCTCGAGGCCGACGAGGCGTCGGTGATCGGGCTGGCCACGAAGGTCTGGGAGCACGCCCGGCTGGCGGAGGCGACCACCGAGGCGGTGCGCAAGCTGACCGCCCTCGGGCTGCCGCTCGACGTCTCGGCGCTCGACATCGCGGAGCCGCGGCTGAGCGCGGACGAGCCGTCCTTCGACGTGTTCTGGGAGGCCACCCAGGAGCGGCACCCGGTGGAGTTCGAGTACCGCCGCTCCGGCCAGAGCGCCACCACCACCCGGCACCTGCAGCCCTGGGGCGTCGTGCGCTACTCCGGACGGTGGTACGTCGTGGGCCTGGACACCGACCGTGAGGACGAGCGCGTCTTCCGGCTCTCCCGCGTGGTCGGCGAGGCGCGCAAGGTCGGCGAGGCCGGGTCGTACGACGTCCCGCCGGGCACCGACGTGCGCGCCACCGCCCGCCGGCTGGCCCCCGCGCCGACGTCGGAGCGGGCCGTCGTGCTCGTGCGCGCGGGCTCGGGTCACGTGCTGCGCCGCAACGCCGAGTCCGTCGAGAGCGGGGTCGCCGGCCCGGACACCCGAACGGCCTGGGACCGCGTCGTCGTGACGCGCGACCACCAGGGCATGGCCGACGAGCTGCTCGGCCACGGCGCCGACGTGTTCGTGGAGGAGCCGGCCGCGCTGCGCGACCAGGTCGTCGAGCGGCTCCGGGCCGTCGTGGAGGCCGCCTCGTGAGCACGCCCCGCCCCGCGAACGAGGGGGCCAAGGACCAGGTCGCCCGGCTGCTCACGCTGGTGCCGTTCCTGCACGCGCACGGCCAGGTCCGCCTGGACGACGCCGCCAGCGCCCTGGGCGTGCCCGCCGAGCAGCTGCTCAAGGACCTCAAGGTGCTGCTCATGTGCGGCCTGCCGGGCGGCTACCCGGACGACCTGATCGACGTCGACCTCGACGCGCTCGAGGGCCCCGAGGCCGACGGCGTGATCCGGGTGTCGAACGCGGACTACCTCGCCCGCCCGCTGCGCCTGAGCCCCACCGAGGCGACCGCGATCATCGTGGCGCTGCGGGCGCTGCGCAACGGCGCCCGCGACGAGACCCGCGAGGTCGTCGACCGCGCCCTGGCCAAGCTCGAGGCCGCCGCGGCCGAGGGCTCCGCCGCGCCCCGGATCGACCCGGGCGAGGAGCCGGTGCGTCGCGACGACTCGGCCCTGCAGCGCCGGCTCCAGGGCGCCGTGGACGACCGACGCCAGGTGCGCCTGGACTACTTCGTCCCCTCGCGCGACGAGGAGTCCCAGCGCACGGTCGACCCGCGGGGGATCGTGACCGCCCACGGCTTCACCTACCTCGACGCCTGGTGCCACAGCGCCGAGGCGCCGCGGCTCTTCCGACTGGACCGGATCCGGGGTGCGGAGGTCCTCGACGCCGCCGTCGAGACGGAGCCGGAGGCGCCTCGCGACCTCGGTGACGGCATCTTCGCGCGGGCCACCGACACCACCCGGGTCACGCTGCGCCTGGCCCCCCAGGCCCGCTGGATCGTCGAGTACTACCCCGTCGAGAAGGTGCGGCCCCGCAAGGGCGGCTCCCTGGAGGTCGAGCTGCTCGTCGCCGACGAGCGGTGGCTGCAGCGGCTGCTGCTCCGCCTGGCGCCGTACGCCTCGGTCGTCAGCCCCGAGGAGTACGCCCACACCTTCACAGCGGCGGCACAGGACGCCCTCGGTCTCTACTGATGGAGGCCGGGCTACGATGAAGCAACCATCTTCGACAACGTGAGGACACCATGACTGCGCACGTGACTGGGCCACTCCTGATCGGCGGTCTCGGCACCACGGAGCTCCTGCTCATCCTGGCTGTCGTGGTCCTGCTGTTCGGTGCGTCCAAGCTCCCCGAGCTGGCCCGCGGCAGCGGCCGTGCCCTGCGCATCTTCAAGGCCGAGACCAAGGGCCTCGTCGACGGTGACGACGACGACACGAAGACCGCGGAGGAGAAGGAGCTCGAGGCGCGCCAGAAGCTCCTCGACGCCGAGCGGGACCGCATCGAGCGCGAGCGCATCACGCGCGAGCGCCGCGACGACACCACGGCCTGACGCCACGCCGTGGCCTTCTCCGGCGTCGTCGGACTGTTCCGCTTCCGCCCCGTCCACCCCGTCGGGGCCGACGGCCGGATGGCACTCTCCGACCACCTGCGCGAGCTCCGTGCGCGCCTGCTCAAGTCGGCGCTGTTCCTGGTCGTCGCGTTCTGCATCGCGCTGTACTTCTACGACCACCTGCTCGAGCTGGTCTCCACGCCGTACCGTGACGCCCAGGCCAAGCTCGGCGGCGACGTGGACAGCCAGCTGGTCGTCAACAACATCACCGCGGGCCTGCTGCTCCAGCTCAAGCTCTGCGGCGTCGTCGCGATCGTCGCGGCCAGCCCCTTTTGGCTCTACCAGATCTGGGCCTTCATCGTCCCCGGCCTGCACCCCGGCGAGCGCAAGTGGTCGCGGGTGTTCGCGGGCATCGCCGGCCCGATCTTCATCGGCGGCGTGGCCCTGGGCTACTACGTCCTGCCCAAGGGCATCGCGGTCCTGATCAACTTCACGCCGGACAACGTGGTGAACCTCGTCGACTTCGCGACCTACTTCTCCTTCATCACCCGGATGCTGCTCGTCTTCGGCATCGCGATGGAGATCCCGCTCTTCGTGGTCCTGCTCAACCTCGCCGGGATCATCTCCGGCCGCTCGATCGGTCGCGCCCGCCCGTGGATCGTGCTCGGCACGATGATCTTCGCCGCGGTCGCGACCCCCTCGACGGACCCGTTCTCGATGCTGATGCTCGCGATCCCGATGCTGATCCTCTTCGCCGTGTCCGAGGTGATCGCGCGCATCATCGACCGCAGCCGCGGCCGGGGCGCCGACCGGACCGACCAGTGGGGCGACGACGAGCTGTCGACGCTGTGAGCGCCGCACCGCCGCCGCTGGACGACCTCGACCCCTTCGACCTCCCCGACTGGCTGGGGGAGTCCGAGGTGACCTGGACGCCCGACGTGGGTCTCCGCACCGGGCACCACGTGCGCGGCCGCCTCACCAGCGAGGACGGCCACGAGCCGGTGCCCTGCGACCTGCTCGCCGTCGACGAGGCCTACCCCTCGCCCGTCGCCGACGACCAGGCCCGGCTGCGCGCCCACCAGGCCTGGCGCCACGGCCAGATCCTCCTCGCGACGTACGACGGGCGGCTCACGCTCGCGGTGCCCGGGACCGGCGTCTCCGCCGACGGCGTCCTCGACGCCCTGAGCCGGCTGGCCAAGGCGGTCGGGGCCTCCCCGGAGCGGTACGCCGCGCGCCTGCGCATCGGTGCGGAGAGCCAGCGGCGCACGCCCCGGGTGCCCTAGTCTCGGCCCGTGGCCGGCTCCCTGCGCGAGATCGCACTCCTCACCAACCCGACGTCCGGCAAGGGCAAGGGCGCCCAGGCCCGTGACATCGCCCTCACCCGGCTCCGCGCGGCCGGTCTGACCGTCCGCGACCTCGAGGGCCGCGACGTCGACGAGGCGCTCGACCTGGCCCGCGGAGCGGTCGCGGACGGCGTCGACGCGCTGGTCGTGTGCGGTGGCGACGGCATGGTCCACCTGGGCGTCCAGGCGGTGGCGGGCACCGGCACCCCGCTCGGCATCGTCCCGGCCGGCACCGGCAACGACGTCGCGCGCTACTTCGACCTCCCGCGCAAGGACCCGCTGGCCGCGACCGACCGGCTGCTCGCCGGCACCACCCGGACCATCGACCTGGCCCGCAGCGGGTCGAAGTACTTCGTCGCCGTGCTCTCGGCGGGCTTCGACGCGATCGTGAACGAGCGGGCGAACCGGATGACCTGGCCCAAGGGCCAGATGCGCTACAACCTGGCCACCCTCGCCGAGCTGCGCACCTTCGAGCCGCTGCCCTACGTGCTCGAGCTCGACGGGGAGGTGCTGCGCCTCGACGCGATGCTGGTCGCGGTCGGCAACGGCCCGTCGTTCGGCGGCGGCCTGCGGATCACCGAGGGGGCCGTCCTCGACGACGGTCTGCTCGACGTGGTGATCATCAAGCCGATGAGCAAGCCGATGCTGATCCGCACCTACCCCAAGCTGTTCAAGGGCACCCACACCACCGTCCCGCAGTACGAGCACCACCGGGTCCGCACCGTCACCGTCGCGGCGCCGGGCATCGTGTCGTACGCCGACGGCGAGCGCTTCGGCCCGCTGCCGCTCACGATCGAGTGCGCCCCCGGTGCGTTGACCGTCCTGGTGTAGCCCCGCCCGTAGGGTGGGGACATGAGCACGGCCGACGACCTCTCGCCGGCGGAGCGGTACGCCGACTACCGCAACGGCCGCCAGCACCCGGTCTTCCGGGGCTTCGAGAGTCTCTACTCCTTCCCGCTGGACGACTTCCAGGCCCGCGCCTGCAAGGAGATCGAGGACGGCCGCGGCGTCCTCGTCGCCGCCCCCACCGGCTCCGGCAAGACGATCGTGGGGGAGTTCGCGGTCCACCTCGCGGTCGAGACCGGCCGCAAGTGCTTCTACACGACGCCGATCAAGGCGCTCTCGAACCAGAAGTACAACGACCTCGTCGCCCGCTACGGCGTCGACCAGGTCGGCCTGCTCACCGGTGACAACTCCGTCAACGGCGAGGCGCCCATCGTCGTGATGACGACCGAGGTGCTGCGCAACATGCTGTACGCCGGCTCGCGGACGCTCCTCGGCCTCGGCTTCGTCGTGATGGACGAGGTGCACTACCTGGCCGACCGTGCCCGCGGCGCCGTGTGGGAGGAGGTGATCATCCACCTGCCCGAGTCGGTGTCGCTGGTCTCGCTGTCCGCGACGGTCTCGAACGCCGAGGAGTTCGGCGAGTGGCTGGCCACCGTGCGCGGCGACACCACCACGATCGTCGAGGAGAGGCGGCCGGTGCCGCTCTACCAGCACGTGATGGTGGGCAAGCGCCTGCTCGACCTGTTCGCCTCCTCCGACGTCGACGCGGCCGCGGGCTTCGTCAAGGAGGGCGCACCGGTCAACAACGAGCTCCAGAAGATCGCCCGCGACGACTGGGCCAGCAGCCACATGAAGGACCGCCGCGCGCCCAAGAAGGGCCGCGGGAAGACGCCGCAGCAGCGCGCCGGGTCGGCCGGTGCCAAGCAGGTCGGCAACGGCCGCCGGGTCTGGATCCCCAGCCGCTTCGACGTCATCGAGCGCCTCGACCGCGAGGGCCTGCTCCCGGCCATCGTGTTCATCTTCAGCCGGGTCGGCTGCGACGCCGCGGTCACGCAGTGCCTCAACGCCGGCACCCGGCTCACCTCACCCGAGGAGCGCGACACGATCCACCAGTTCGTCGAGGACAGCTGCCGGCACCTGCCGGAGGAGGACCTCCACGTCCTGGGCTACCACGACTTCCTGGACGGGCTGACGCGCGGCGTCGCCGCCCACCACGCGGGGATGCTGCCGGCGTTCAAGCAGATCGTGGAGGAGCTCTACATCCGTGGGCTCTGCAAGGTCGTCTTCGCCACCGAGACCCTCGCGCTGGGCATCAACATGCCCGCCCGCACCGTCGTCATCGAGAAGCTCTCGAAGTGGAACGGCGAGACGCACGCGGACATCACGCCGGGGGAGTACACCCAGCTCACCGGCCGGGCCGGTCGCCGCGGCCTCGACACCGAGGGCCACGGGGTCGTGCTGTGGCAGCCCGGGATGAACCCGCGCGAGGTCGCCGGGCTCGCCTCGACGCGCACCTACCCGCTCCGGTCGTCCTTCCGCCCGTCGTACAACATGGCCGTCAACCTCGTGCACCAGTTCGGCCGCGAGCGCTCCCGCGAGCTGCTCGAGCAGTCGTTCGCCCAGTTCCAGGCGGACAAGGCGGTCGTCGGCCTGGCCCGCCAGCTGTCGAAGAGCCAGACGGCCCTGGACGGCTACGCCGAGGCCGCGACCTGCCACCTGGGCGACTTCATGGAGTACGCCGCCCTCCGCCGCCGCGTCGGCGAGGCCGAGAAGGGCGCCGCCCGCGAGCGTCGCTCGGACCGTCGCGAGGAGGCGCTCGCCTCGCTGGCGCTCCTCAAGCCCGGTGACGTCATCGAGGTGCCGACCGGGAAGTTCGCCGGGTACGCCGTCGTCATCGACCCGGGCTTCACGCCCGAGGGCCCGCGCCCGTACGTCGTCACGGCCGACCGCCAGGCGCGCCGCCTCGCGATGATGGACTTCCCGGTGCCGGTCGCGGCCCTCACCCGCCTGAAGATCCCGCGGAACTTCAGCGGACGGAACCCCCAGATGCGCCGGGACCTGGCCTCGGCGCTCCGGTCCCGCACGCACGACCTCGCTCCGCCGCCGCCCGGCAAGGTGGCGGCGCCGCGCTCCGCCGCCCCGGCCCGGTCCGCCGGCACCGAGGAGGAGATCACCCGGCTCCGCAACGAGATGAAGGCGCACCCCTGCCACGGCTGCCCCGAGCGCGAGGACCACGCCCGCTGGGCGGAGCGCTGGTTCAAGCTGGACCGCGACGCGGCGACCCTCAAGCGCCGGGTCGAGCAGCGCACCAACACCGTGGCCCGCCAGTTCGACCGGGTCTGCGACGTCCTCACGGCGCTGGACTACCTCGACGGGGACACCGTCACCCCGCGTGGCCGGCACCTGCAGCGCCTCTACTCCGACATGGACCTGGTGGCCGCCGAGTCGCTGCGCCACGGCCTGTGGGACCACCTCGACGCCTCCGAGCTCGCCGCCGCCCTGTCGGTGCTGGTCTTCGAGGCCCGGCGCGCGGACGACTCGTCCTCACCGCGGCTCCCGACGGGCGCCGTCAAGGAGGCCGTGCGGGAGATGACCCGGCTGTGGGGCGAGCTGGACGCCCTCGAGCGGTCGCACAAGCTGGACTTCCTGCGCCAGCCCGACCTCGGGTTCGCGTGGCTGGCCTACCGCTGGGCCGAGGGCGACGAGCTCGACGACCTGCTGGGGGCCAGCGAGCTGGCGGCCGGTGACTTCGTCCGCTGGATGAAGCAGCTGCTCGACGTGGCGGGGCAGGTCGCCGACGCGGCCGGCGACGTCCCCCTGCGCGCCACGGCGCGCGAGGTCGTACGCCGGCTGCGGCGCGGCGTGGTGGCCTACTCCGGGCTGGCGGACTGACGCACGGCCTCGGCGACCGGCACGTCGCCGCCGACGAGGTTCCACTGCTGCCCGATCGTCGCGTCCTCGCCGAGCACGGCGGCGACCGTGGCGGCCACGTCGGCGCGGGCCACGTCGCCCCGCTCCACGTCCGGGCCCAGGGCGACCCGGCCGGTCGCCGCGTCGTCGGTCAGCCGGCCCGGTCGGATGATCGTCCACGCCCGGTCGCTGGCGCGGAGGGCGGCGTCGGCGTCGCGCTTCGCCTCGACGTACGCCCGCCAGACGTCGCCGGTGTCCTCGGGCAGCGGCTCGTCCACGCTGATCGCGGAGATCTGCACGAACCGGTCGATCCCGGCCAGCCGCGCGCCCTCGACCGACTTCAGCGAGCCCTCCAGGTCGACGGTGCGCTTGCGCTCGATGTCACCGTCGGCGCCGCCGCCGGCCGCGAAGACCACGGCGTCCGAGCCTGCGAAGGCCTCGGCGAAGCCGGCGGCGTCCTGCTGCTCGATGTCCAGGAGCCGGACCTCGGCCCCGAGGCCCTCGAGCTCGGTGCGGTACTCCTCCTTCCGCACCAGCGCGACGGGGGTGTGCCCCGTCCGGCTGAGCTCGGTGATGAGGTGCTGGGCCACCTGTCCGTGGCCCCCGACGATCGCGATCCGGGTCATGCCGACCACGGTACGAGCCCTCCGGTTGCCCGGCGAGCCCTCAGGGGCCGTGGACCGGGACGATCCGACTCTCCGTCGAGCCGATCGGCGGGTCGCACGGGCCGATCTCCCGCCCGCGGTACGTCGAGACCATGAGCATGCAGGGCTCCGCGGGCTCGACCCGTGGGACCAGCAGGCCCGGGGGAGGCTCGAGAGGGAGACGGGGGCGGTCGGAGTGGTGACCCGGTCGCTCGTGCCCGTGGCCGGTCGTCGGACGGCCCCACGGCTGCGGGCCGGCGACCGCCGGCGTGCCCGCGGTGGCCGCGAGCACCAGGACGGTGGCGGCACCGGCGAGGACGCCACGGCGGACCATGGTCCGATGGTAGGTCGTCGCGGGCTCCGGCGGGAGGGGTCGGGACCTAGCGGGTGAGCGCCTCCACGAGGCGCTGGGAGGGGCTCTCGAGGTTGTAGCGGCGCGCCAGCTCGAGCACCTTGTCCGGGTCGCGGGGCGTGCGGGGGAGGACGGTGTCGTGCTCGCCCAGGTCGATGTCGCGGGCGACGGCCACGACGGTCGGGGCGACCTCGAGGTAGTCGGCCGCCGCCTTGAGCTTCCCGCGCGGGCCGGGACCCATGTCGGAGTCGGGGTCCAGCGCGGCCGCCACGATCGCGTCGAGGTCGCCGAAGCGGTTGAGCAGGGTGGCGGCGGTCTTGTCGCCCACGCCGGCCACGCCGGGCAGCCCGTCGCTGGCGTCCCCGCGCATCGTGGCGAAGGCGGCGTACTGCGCGGCGTCGATGTCGTACTTCTCCCGGACCCATTCGTTGGTCACGCGCTCGTGGTTGCGCACGCCCCGGGCGATGTAGAGCACCCGGACGTCCGCCTCGTCGTCGACGAGCTGGAAGAGGTCGCGGTCGCCGGTGACGATGTCGACCGGCTGCCCGGCACCGGTGGCCAGGGTGCCGATGACGTCGTCGGCCTCGTAGCCGTCCGCCCCCACGACACAGATGCCGAACGCGTCCAGCACCTCGAGGATGACCGGGATCTGCACCTCGAGGGGGTCCGGCACCTCCTCGACGTCGGGGGCCGTCGCGACCTCCTCGACGACCCGGTGGGCCTTGTACGTGGGGATCAGGTCGACGCGCCACTGCGGACGCCAGTCGTTGTCCCAGCAGCACACCAGGTGGGTGGGGTCGTACTCCGTGACGAGCCGGGAGATGAAGTCCATCAGGCCCCGTACGGCGTTCACGGGGGTCCCGTCGTCGGCGAGCACCTCCGGCACGCCGAAGAACGCGCGGAAGTACATCGACGCGGTGTCGAGGAGCATCAGGCGGCCGGTCTCGGGGCTGGTCACGCGCCGATCCTGCCATGCCGCACCGGCAGGTTGCCCTAGGCTGGCGAGCGTGACCTCCGACGTCGAAGCCACCGACCGCAAGATCCTCGAGCTGCTCGCCGCGGACGGCCGGATGTCCTTCACGGACCTGGGCAAGGCGACCGGCCTGTCGACCTCGGCGGTGCACCAGCGGGTCAAGCGGCTCGAGGCCCGCGGCACCATCACGGGGTACGGCGCCAGCATCGACCACGACCAGCTCGGCCTGCCGCTGACGGCCTTCATCTCGATCCGCCCGATCGACCCGTCGCAGCCCGACGACTCACCCGAGCGGCTGCGCGACGTCGCGGAGATCGAGTCCTGCTGGTCGGTCGCCGGCGACGAGTCCTACATCCTCAAGGTCCGGGTCGCCGCGCCGATCGACCTCGAGGACCTGCTGGCCCGGATCCGCGCGGCCGCCAACGTGTCGACGCGCACCACGATCGTGCTGTCCACGCCGTACGAGAACCGCCCGGTCTGACGCCGGAGCGTCGAGGACCGGGCGGCGGCCCGTCATCGTCGCGCGTCGGCCTTGTCGACCTTGTTGGCGCTGGAGGCCCCTTGGACCAGCTGGAACCAGCCCGAGACGTAGTCGTTGTTGCCCAGCGCCTCGGTGGTCCGCACGCAGGCGCCGAGCTTCCACGTGGTGGACACCGACGGGTTCACGGCAGCGGTGGCGGACTGGATGGTCCGGGTGGTGGTCACCTGGCCCCTCACGTACGAGAAGCCCACGAAGTTCGTCACTGTCGTCGATCCGCTCGGCTGGTAGCAGAGGTCGATGTCAACAGTCGACGTGGCGACGCCGCTCGCGACGGCCAGGGCCAGCGATGCTCCTCCGAGGACGGTCTGGCCCGGCTCCACCGCGAGGTTGACCGTGGGTCCTGCGAAGACGAAGT
This sequence comes from Nocardioides luti, assembly GCF_014212315.1. Classification (NCBI taxonomy): domain Bacteria; kingdom Bacillati; phylum Actinomycetota; class Actinomycetes; order Propionibacteriales; family Nocardioidaceae; genus Nocardioides; species Nocardioides luti. The sequence goes on along the minus strand of NZ_JACKXE010000001.1, from coordinate 154,422 downwards.
TGGCCGGCGAGGCGGGGATGACGGGCACGGCGCCGTTGAGCCGCTTGACCGTCACGATCCCCTGCGGACCGGTGGGACCGTCGGGTCCCTGCGGGCCCTGGGGTCCCGTCTGACCCTGCGGTCCCTGGGCACCCTGCGGCCCCTGGGCACCCTGCGGCCCCTGGGGACCGGTGGCGCCGTCCGCGCCCGTGTCCCCGGTCGGGCCGGCCGGTCCGGTGGGACCGGCCGGGCCGGTGGCGCCGGCCGGACCGGTCGCGCCGTCCGCGCCGGTGGCCCCGGTCGGGCCGGCCGGGCCGGTGGGCCCTGCCGGGCCCTGGGCGCCGGCGGGCAGCTGGCCGGACTTGAAGTCGCCCGTGAGCAGCGACCCGTCCTTGATGTCCTTCGTGGTGACGGTGCCGTCCTTGATGGACGCGCCGGTGATCATCTTGGCGGCGTCGGCGACGACGGGGTTGGTGGCGAGCAGGAAGGCGGCCACCGAGACGGCGACCACCGCAGAGACACGACGCATGACAGAGCTCCCGGACGAGTGGGCCCGGCCGAGCACCGGGCGGTCCCTCGATCGTCACCTCCGTCCGGTCAGGAGGCCATGACCTCATCAGGTCATGGCCTCCTGGCCCGATCAGGCCATGGGGTCGCCGGCGTCCCTGGCGGGTGCCGGTCGGACCGGGCGGTCCCTCAGCGCTTCTCGGCGACCGCGCGGCTCACCGCGTTCGTGGGCAGCGCCTGCACGAAGCCCGAGGTCCAGTTCCCGGTGATGTTCGCCGCGTGCTGGCGGATGCACATCCCGACGGTGTAGGTCCCGGCCGGGTAGGAGCTCGTGGACACACTCGACATCGTGATGAGGCTGTTGGTCGTGCCGAGGCCCAGGTTCTCGTGGTAGTCGTTACCGAACTCGAGGATGGGGCCGGCGGCCTGCTGGGTGCAGAGGCCCAGGTCCGCCGTCGTGGCGGAGGCGCCTGCCAGCGTCGCCGAGACGACGCCGGAGAGGCGCGAGCTGCTGGTGAGGGTGATCTGCCTGGTGCCACCGACGAAGCCCCACACGGTGCCCGACGTGTTGGCCGGCACCGTCGCGACGCTGGCCGAGAAGCGCACGATCGGCCCGATCGGTCCGGCGGGTCCCTGCGGCCCCTGGGCTCCCTCCGGTCCCTGGGCACCCTGCGGCCCCTGCGCACCCTGCGGGCCCGCGGGACCGTCCGCGCCCGTGGCCCCGGTCGGGCCGGCCGGACCGGTGGCACCGTCGGCGCCCGCCGCGCCGGTGGCCCCGGTCGGGCCTGCCGGACCGGTGGGCCCGGCCGGTCCCTGGGCGCCCGCGGGCAGCTGCCCGGACTTGAAGTCCGCCTTGAGCAGCGAGCCGTTCTTGATGTCCTTCGTGGTGACGGTGCCGTCCTTGATCGAGGCGCCGGTGATCATCTTGGCGGCGTCGGCGACGACGGGGTTGGTGGCGAGCAGGAAGGCGGCCACCGAGACGGCGACCACCGCAGAGACACGACGCATGACAGAGCTCCCGGACGTAGAGGCGCCCGGTCGAGCGCCGGGCAGTGGCTCGATCGTCATCCGGCGTCCGGACCGGGGTCCATGGCACGCTCAGGTGGTCTGGTCTGGCCCGACCTGACCAGCCCGGGCACCGGGGTGACCAGCTGCGGGATGGCTCGTCCGGACCGGTGTCAGTACGCCTGCAGGGCCGCCATCCGGCGCGACGCCTCGGCCACCTCGGCCGCCTTCAGCGCCGACTCGTCGAGGTTGCCGTGCTCGGCCCACCAGGCCTGGCCGGCCTCGGGCAGGGTGTGGATCGGGTCGTAGTACTCGTAGGTCCGCGAGAGCGCGTCCTCGGAGGTCTGCTCGATCGAGGTGCGGTAGTTCTTGGTCCAGTAGGAGATCCCGCGCTCGGTGTCGTAGTCCGCGAGCTGGTGCACCCAGCGCTTGCCGACGAACGGGACGTCGCAGACGATGCGCGGCGTCGCGAAGCCGGGGAGGTAGCCCATGATGTGGTGCTGCAGCCGCTGGGCGTCGGCGACCGAGACCCGCCAGTGCTCCGAGAACGGGATCATGTCGCACATGTAGAAGTAGTAGGGCATGATCCGGGCGCCGTCGAGCAGCCCGAAGCAGAGGTCCAGGAGCGCGTGCGGGTCGGCGTTCACCCCGTTGAGCAGGACGCCCTGGTTGCGCACGTCGCGCAGGCCGGCGTCGAGCATCGCACCGGCCGCCTCGGCGACCAGCGGGGTGACGGAGTTCGCGTGGTTGGCGTGGGTGTGCATCGCGATCGAGACCCCGCGCGAGCGGGCCAGGCCGGCCACCCGCGTCATCCCCGCCACGACGTCCGGCTGCAGCCAGTGCTGGGGGAGCCCGATCAGGGCCTTCGTGGCGAGCCGGATGTCGCGGATGTTCTCGATCTCGAGGAGCTTCGTGAGGAAGTCCTCGAGCCGCGGCCAGGGCATGTTCGCGACGTCGCCGCCGGAGACGACCACGTCGCGCACCGAGGGGGTGCGGCGCAGGTAGTCCATCATGTCGCCGAGGCGGTCGTGGGGCTTGGCGACGAACTTCAGCTTCTCGATGACCGGGGTCGAGTTCCCGACCAGGTCCATCCGGGTGCAGTGGCCGCAGTACTGCGGGCAGGTCGGCAGCAGCTCGGCCAGCACCTTGGTGGGGTAGCGGTGGGTGAGGCCCTCGGCCACCCACATGTCGTGCTCGTGCAGCGAGTCGCGCGTCGCGTGCGGGTGCGAGGACCAGTCGGTGCGCCGGTCGCTGAACACCGGGATCATGTAGTGCCGGATCGGGTCGGCGTAGAACGCGTCGGTGAGCGAGCCGGGGCCGGCCGGGACCGACAGCGGCACCATGGTGTTCATCATCTGCGGCGGCACCAGCATCGACATCGTGGCCCGCTCGGCCTGGTCGCGCTCGAGGTCGGCGTAGAAGCGGTCGTCGACGAGGTCGCCGAGCAGCTCGCGCAGCTGCTTGACGTTCTTGACGCAGTGCGCGCGCTGCCACTGGACCGAGGCCCAGTCAGCGGCCGTGACGTCCTTCCAGCCCGGGAAGCGGGTCCAGTCGGGCTCCACGAGCTCGGTGCGCTGGTAGGGGTAGGGCTGGCCGGTCTCCAGGCCGATGGCGGTCTCGATACTCATGGGGACTCCCGGGTCTGCGGCGAAGGGTGTGGGGACGTCGCACGGCGGCGCGTTCAGTTGTGTGGGCTGGGCCACCTCTGCCAGAGTACGAGGAGAATGTCCGGCTAGTCCAATGGCGCGCCGTACGATCTCCCGTCCCAGCCCTGAATTTACGGAGGAACCTCCGCCATGGTGGCCCTCGACAGCGATCCGACCGGTCTGCACCGCGTCCTCGACGACACGGTCGTCCTGCCCCAGGCCGCCCAGCGCCTCGACACCCGCCGCGAGGTGTGGCCCGACGAGGTCCGCATCCGGGTCGAGAAGCTCAACCTCGACGCGGCCTCCTTCCGCCAGCTCGAGCGGGCGCACACGCAGTACGCCGTCACCGACCGGGACGCGATCCGGGCCGAGGTCCTCGACATCGTCGCGACGCGCGGCAAGATGCAGAACCCGGTCACCGGGTCGGGCGGGATGCTCATCGGCACCGTCGAGGAGGTGGGGGAGCGGTCCCCCCTCGGGCTCGCCGTCGGCGACCGGGTCGCGACGCTGGTCTCCCTCACGCTGACCCCGCTGGTCATCGAGGACGGCCTGGCGCGCTGGGACGCGACGGGCGAGCAGGTGCCGTGCGACGGCTACGCCGTGCTCTTCGGGCGCTCGATCGCCGCCGTCATCCCCGACGACCTGCCCCACGACCTCTCCCTGTCGGTGATGGACGTGTGCGGCGCACCGGCCCTGACCGCCCGCGTCGTCGAGGGGTACGCCGCCCGCGGCACCGCCCCGACGGTGGCCGTGATCGGGGGCGGCGGCAAGTCCGGCTCGCTGAGCCTCGCGGCCGCCCGGCGGGCCGGTGCCGCCCGCACCATCGGGGTCGTGCCGCACGACGCGGAGGCCGAGCTGCTGCGCGCATCCGGACTCGCCGACGAGGTCGTGGTCGCCGACGCCCGCAACCCGATCGGCCTGCGCGACGCCGTGACCGGCGCCGGTGGTCCGGCGGACGTCACCGTCGTGTGCGTGGACGTCCCCGGCTGCGAGGGCGGCGCGATCCTGGCCACCGCCGAGGGCGGGTCGGTCATCTTCTTCTCGATGGCGACGTCGTTCTCCGCCGCCGCGCTCGGCGCCGAGGGGCTCGCCGCCGACGTCACGATGCTGGTCGGCAACGGCTACGTGCCGGGCCACGCGGCCTACGCCTTCGACCTGCTGCGCTCCGACGCCGGCGTCCGCTCGCTCTTCGAGGCGCGGCTCGCGCACGAGGCCGCGCGATGACGGCAGGCTCCGCGGGGGAGAGCCTGCTGCTCCGCAACGCCCGCGTGTACGACGGGGGGCCCGGCAGCACGGCGGTGGCGGTGCGCGACGGGCGGATCGCGTTCGTCGGCGACGACGACGCCGCGGCCGCCCACGCCGGGGGAGCCGAGCTCGACCTCGGGGGCGCCCTGGTGACGGCGGCGTTCGTGGACACCCACGTGCACACCGTGCGCACCGGCTTCGCGCTGACCGGGCTGGACCTCACCGGCTCGCCGAGCCTGCGCCACACCCTCGACGCGCTCGCCGCGCACGCGGCCGTCACCCCCGAGGCCGGCGTCCTCGTCGGCCAGGGCTGGGACGAGACCGGCTGGCCCGAGGGCCGGGTGCCGACCGGGGACGAGCTCGAGCGGGCCGCGCCCGGCCGGCGCAGCTACCTCACCCGCGTGGACGGGCACTCCTCGGTGATCTCGCCGGTGCTGGCCGCGCTGGTCCCCGGCCTCGACCAGCTGGACGGCTGGACGACCGACGGCCGCGTCGAGCGCGACGCCCACCACGCGGTCCGCAACGTGCTGGAGGGCCTGATCGGCCCCGACGACCGCCTCGCGGCCGCGCGGGCCGCCTGCCGGGCGATGGCCGCGCAGGGCATCGTCGGCTTCCACGAGAACGCCGCCCCCCACATCGGCCCCGAGACCGAGATCGAGGTGGTGCGCCGGGTTGCCGCCGAGGTGGGTCTGCGGGCGACCGCCTACTGGGGCGAGCTGCTGGCCGTGGACACCGCGGCCCGGCTCGGGGTGGCCGGCCTCGCGGGGGACCTGGTCGCCGACGGCGCCTTCGGCTCCCGGACCGCCGCGCTCAGCACGCCGTACACCGACCGCGACCAGACCTGCGGCCACGCCTACGTCACCGCCGACCAGGTGCGCGACCACGTGGTCGCGTGCACCGAGGCCGGCCTGCAGGCGGGCTTCCACTGCATCGGCGACGCCGCGCTGACGGCCATCGACGAGGGGCTCTGCGCGGCCGAGGCCGTCCTCGGCGCCGAGCGGATCCGCGCCGCCCGGCACCGCCTCGAGCACGTCGAGATGCCCGCGCCGCACATGGTCGCGACGATGGCCCGCCTGGGCGTCGTGGCGAGCGTGCAGCCGATGTTCGACGCGCTCTGGAGCGGCCCCGACGGCATGTACGCCGCCCGCCTCGGTGAGCGCTGGCGCGACACCAACCCGTTCGCCGACCTCGCGGCCGGCGGCGTCCGCCTCTCCTTCGGCTCCGACTCCCCGGTGACCCCGCTCGGCCCCTGGGCCGCGATCCGGGCCGCCGTCCACCACCAGGCGCCCGGGCAGGGGCTCAGCCCGGCCCAGGCGTTCCACGCGCACACCCGCGGCGGCACGTACGCCGCCCGCGACGACGAGGGCGGCCTGCTCCGGGTCGGCCAGCGCGCCGACCTCGCCGTGTGGGACGTCCCCGGCGGCCTCGCCGCCGACGGCCTGCCCGACCTCACCCCGGGCGGCGACCTGCCCGTCCTGCGCCGGCTGCTCGCGAGCGGCCGCACGATCCACGACTCCGAGGAGACCCACCCGTGACCGGCAAGCCCCGTCCGAGCAAGCTCAGCCTGGACCCGACGACGGTCCGCCAGGCCCGCGCGCTCGCGCGCCGGGTCGGGCGCCCCATCGTCACCACGGCGAAGAAGCACACCACCGTGGCCGTCGAGCGCGCGACGCTGCGCCTGGGCGGGCTCGGCGGCGCCGACGCCGAGGGCACCCCGTGGGTGAACCGGCTCTCGGACGTCGTCCGCGCCGACCTCGCCGATCAGGGCGGGCTCGAGCACGGCGTGGCCCTGCCCGTCTGGGACGCCCTGCTCCGCGGCGAGGCCGAGGACCTGACCACGCTCGCCCAGAAGGCCAGCGCCGGGTCGGTCCGCTTCCGGCTGCCCGAGGGCAAGGACGCCGACCGGGCCCGGGCCGCCTCGCGCCGGCAGGTCGGGCGCGGCATCAAGCTGATGGACACCCGCCGGGTCGAGCGCGAGCGGATGATCAAGCGGCACGGTGACGCGCCCCGCCAGCCGTGGATCTACCTGATCGTCGCCACCGGCGACATCTACGAGGACATCCCGCAGGCCCAGCAGGCCGCCCGCGAGGGCGCCGACGTGATCGCGGTGATCCGCTCGACCGGGCAGAGCCTGCTCGACTACGTCCCCGAGGGCGCCACCCGCGAGGGCTTCGCCGGGACCTACGCCACGCAGGAGAACTTCCGGCTGATGCGGGCGGCCCTCGACGAGTCCAGCAAGGAGCTGGGCCGCTACGTCCGGCTGACGAACTACGCCTCCGGGCTCTGCATGCCGGAGATCGCGGCGCTGGCCGGCATGGAGCGTCTCGACATGATGCTCAACGACTCGATGTACGGCATCCTCTTCCGCGACATCAACCCGATCCGCACCTTCGTCGACCAGCGCTTCAGCCGCCAGGTGCACGCCCGAGCCGGGATCATCATCAACACCGGCGAGGACAACTACCTCACCACGGCCGACGCGATCGAGGCCGCGCACACCGTCACGACCAGCCAGCTCCTCAACGAGTACTTCGCCAAGGAGGCCGGCCTCGAGGACTGGCAGCTCGGCCTGGGCCACGCCTTCGAGATCGACCCCGAGGTCCCGGACTCGTTCCGCCTCGAGCTGGCGCACGCGCTGCTGGCGCGCGAGCTCTTCCCGAAGGCGCCGCTGAAGTGGATGCCGCCGACCCGCCACATGACCGGCGACGTCTTCCGCGGCTACCTCCTGGACGGGTTCTTCAACCTCGCGGGCGCGCTGACCGGCCAGGGCATCCTGCTCGTCGGCATGATGACCGAGGCGGTCGTCACCCCCTGGATCTCCGACCGCGACCTGGCGCTGCAGAACGTCCGCTACGTCCTGGAGTCGGCCGGGCGCCTGCACGAGGACTTCCACCCGGCGCCGGACGGCGTGATCGCGACCCGCGCCCGCCAGGTGCTGGGGGAGTCGATCGACCTGATGACCCGGATCCTCGAGCACGACAACGGCCTGCTCGACGCCATCGCGGACGGCACCTTCGGCCTGATGAAGCGGCCCGCCGACGCCGGTCGCGGCCTCGACGGCGTCGCGAAGAAGTCGAGCGCGTACTACAACCCCGCGACCGAGCTCCTGGAGGGCAAGTGACCGAGACGACCACCGGCGGCCCGATCATCCGGCCGTACGGCGACACCACCGGCGACGGCATGGTCCAGCTGAGCTTCACGCTCCCGATGCCGCACTCCAAGGTCGCCGAGGGCGCCGCCGCGCAGCTGGCCAACAAGATGGGCATGGACCCGGCGCTGGTCGTGCACGCGAAGCCGATGGGACCGGACTTCACGTTCTTCGTGGTCTACGGCCGCGTGAACCACCTCGTCGACCCGAGCAAGGTCGTGGTCGTCGAGCGCGACTACCCGCTGCTCACGCCCAAGGAGGCGAACGCCGCGATCAAGCGCTCGCTGCGCCGGCGGCTGGTGGTGGTCGGCGCCTGCATCGGCACCGACGCCCACACCGTCGGCATCGACGCGATCCTCAACATCAAGGGGTTCGCGGGGGAGAAGGGCCTGGAGTACTACCGCGAGGTCAAGGTCGTGAACCTCGGCGCCCAGGTCTCCGTGCCTCAGCTCGTCGAGCGGGCCCGCGCCGAGAAGGCCGACGCGGTCCTCGTCTCCCAGGTCGTCACCCAGCGCGACGCGCACCTGCTCAACACCCGCGAGATGTCGGCGGCCTTCCGCGAGTCCTACCCGTCGGACAAGCGACCGCTGCTGGTCGTCGGCGGCCCGCGCTTCGACGAGGCGATGGCCGACGAGCTAGGCGTCGACCGGATCTTCGGCCGGGGCACCACCCCCGGAGAGGTCGCCTCGTTCATCGTCCACCGGATGAGCACCCGCACCCAGGAGAGGAAGGCATCGTGACCGCCACCGTCGGGACCCGCGTGGTCCACCGCCGCTACGTCCCCTACTCGCACGCGCACTACGCCGGGAACCTCGTCGACGGCGCCTACAGCCTGGGGCTCTTCGGCGACGTCGCGACCGAGATGTGCATCGTCACCGACGGCGACGAGGGCCTCTTCGCGTCGTACGCCGACGTGCAGTTCCGCGCGCCGGTCCGCGCCGGCGACGTCCTCGAGATCACCTGCGAGCTGATCCGCGTCGGCACCCGCTCGCGGGTGATGGACTTCGCGGTCCACGTGGTCGCGCGGGGCGCGGCCACGGACGCCGCCCCCGGCGCCGCCACGCTCCTGGAGGAGCCGATCCTGGCCACCTCGGCGACCGGCACCGTGGTCGTCCCGGGCTGATCGCACACCCGGGACGACGGGACCGGGCCGACACGCCGGTCCGAGGTGAGATTTTGCCGAAATCTTCGGGCCGCACCGGGCCGCGCTGACCTGCACCAACGCCTGTTTGTGCAGGTCACGAGGTGGTTGACAGCCGGGGTTGTCTCGATCCAATCTTGCGCGTCCGCTCATGCAGATCGTGCCGGCGGACCGACGTCCGAGTGGCCGGGTCGAGGGTGGGGTGCCAATCACCCGTCAGAGCCGGTTCACGGAGGTCGGTCCGTTCCGCGAGAGCAGACACGGAAGGGACCCACGTCCCCTAGACAACAATTCGACCACGGCAGCCGGTCGTTCTCGGGTTGGACCGAAGGGTGGGGGTCCCTTCCGGAGCTCTGCACGCACGCTCCGGGAGGCAGGCGACGCCGCCCCCTTCGCTACGGTTGCCCCGTGCTGCTCCGGATGCTCCTGGCCCTGGCCTCCGGCGTGGCCCTCGCGCTGGCCTTCGAGCCCGTGGCGCTCCCCGTCCTGGTGCCGTTCGCGGTCGCCGGCTTCGTGCTCAGCACCCGCGGCCTGAGCGGTCCCAAGGGCTTCGTCCCGGGCCTGGTCTTCGGCATCGGCTTCTACTTCGTGCTGATCTGGTGGATGCGGGCCGTGGGCACCGACGCCTGGATCGGCCTCTCCAGCGTCGAGGCGCTGTTCTACGGGCTGCTGGGCTCCGTGGCCGCGCTCCTGGGCCGGCTGCGCCGCTGGCCGCTGTCGATCGCCGCCGCGTGGGTCGCGATGGAGGCGATCCGCAGCACCTGGCCGTTCAGCGGGATGCCCTGGGGACGGCTGTCGTTCGCGGTCGTCGACACCCCGGTCGCCGACGGGCTCGCGTACGTCGGCTCCACCGGGGTCAGCCTGCTGCTCGCGCTCGCGGCGACGCTCCTGGCGTGGCTGGTCGTCGCGCGCGGCCGGCAGCGCGCGGTGGCCGCGGTGAGCCTGGCGGCGGTCGTCGGGATGGCCGTGGCGCCCACGCTGGCGCCGTACACCTCCACGCCGGAGGCGCACGTCACCGTTGCGGCGGTGCAGGGCGACGTGCCCGGACCGCTCGGCAACGACATCCTCTACGACTTCCGGCAGGTCACGCAGAACCACGTCCAGGCGACGATCGACCTCGCCGACGACGTGCGGGCCGGGACGGTGCCGAAGCCCGATTTCGTCGTCTGGCCCGAGAACTCCACCGCGGTCGACCCGTTCGCGGACGACCAGACCCTGGCCGGGATCCGGGCCGCCTCCGCCGCGATCGGGGTGCCGATCCTGGTCGGCGCCATCGTCGACGCGGGGGAGCGGTTCGTGCTCAACCAGGGGATCGTGTGGAACCCCGGCACCGGCGCGGCGGACCGCTACACCAAGTGGCACCCGGTGCCCTACGGCGAGTACATCCCCTTCCGCCGCTTCTTCGACGGCAAGAACCTCGGGCGGCTCGCGATCATCCCGCGCGACATGCTCAGCGGCACCCGCACCGCCCCGCTCGACATCGCCGGGGTCCCGGTCGCCGACGCCATCTGCTTCGACGTCGGGTACGACGACGGGCTGTACGCCCAGGTGGCCCGCGGCGCCCAGCTGGTGACCGTGCAGACCAGCAACGCGACGTTCATCCAGACCGACCAGATCGACCAGCAGTTCGCCATGAGCCGGCTGCGCGCCATCGAGACGGGGAGGTACGTCGTCGTGGCGGCCACCAACGGCGTCTCGGGGATCATCGCCCCGGACGGCTCCGTGCTGGACCGGGCCGGGATCCGCACCCAGGACGTGCTGGTCGAGCGGGTGGGTCTGGACTCCTCGATCACGCCGGCGGTGCGCCTGGGGCCCTGGACCGGCCGGGCCTGCGTCGGCCTGACACTGGTGGGGCTGCTGCTGGTCCTCGTCCCGTATCGTCGGAGGCACCACCGGCAGGTGACCGCACGCGCCCCACGAGCTCGAGGCCGGTCGGCCCCCGCCACCCCGGACGACTGAAGGCGGCACCGTGAGCAAGGACGCTCCCCTCGAGGGTCTGGGTCGCGTCGTGATGGTGGTCCCCACCTACGACGAAGCCCTGAACCTCGCCTGGATCGTGGAGCGGCTGCGGCGCGCGCAGCCCGACTTCGACGTCCTCGTGGTGGACGACGACTCGCCCGACGGCACCGGTCGGATCGCCGACGAGCTCGCCGCCGCGGACCCGCACGTGTCGGTGCTGCACCGCACCGCGAAGGGCGGCCTCGGGGCGGCGTACCTCCACGGCTTCGCGCACGCCCTCGACGCGGGCTACGACGTGATCGGGGAGATGGACGCCGACGGCTCCCACCAGCCCGAGCAGCTGGACCGGCTGTACGCCGCGCTGGCCGACGCCGACCTGGTCATCGGGTCGCGCTGGGTGCCCGGGGGATCGGTCGTGAACTGGCCGCGGCGGCGCGAGCTGCTCTCGCGCGGCGGCAACCTCTACGTCCGGCTGCTCCTCGGGGTCCGGGTCCGCGACGCCACGGCCGGGTTCCGCCTCTTCCGGCGCACGACGCTGGAGAAGATCGACCTCGCCACGGTCCGGTCCACCGGTTACGTCTTCCAGACCGACCTGGTCGCCCGGACCCTGAACGCGGGGCTGACCGTGCGCGAGGTCCCGATCGAGTTCGTCGAGCGGGTGCGCGGCGACTCCAAGATGAGCGGCGCGGTCGCCACGGAGTCGCTCAAGCGGATCACCGAGTGGGGCCTGCGTGAGCGCAGCCGCCGGGTGCGCGCCGCCCTCGGGTCGGGACGGGGTCGGCGATGAGCCGCCGCCGCACCGTCACCTGGGTGCTGTTCGCGCTGTTCGTGGTCGTGCCGCTCGCGGAGATCTACGTGCTGATCCAGGTCGGGCAGGTGATCGGCCCCTGGTGGACGATCCTGCTGCTGATCCTCGACAGCATCCTCGGCAGCTGGCTGATCAAGCGCGAGGGCGGCCGGGCCTGGCAGGCGCTCCGCACGGCGCTGGACACCGGCCGGATGCCGGCCCGCGAGCTCGCCGACGGCGCGCTGATCCTGGTGGGCGGCACGCTGATGCTCAGCCCGGGGTTCGTCACGGACGTGTTCGGCATCCTGCTGATCCTGCCGGTCACCCGCCCGGTCGCGCGCCGGCTGCTGACCCAGCTGGTCGCCCGGCGGCTGCTGTCCTCACGCGTGTCGACCGGGCACGTGCCCGGGAACGCGAATCGCCCCGGACCTGGATCCGAGGGATCCGTGGTCCGGGGCGAGGTCGTGGACGAGTAGGACTCGTCAGGCGGACGCCTTGCGCTTCTTGGCGTTCGCGCGGTGCAGGTGGGCCGGGCCGATCTCGCCGCCGCGGAGCAGCTCGAGGCGCTCCTTGAGGATGTCCTCGAGCTCCTTCTCGGAGCGGCGCTCGAGCAGCATGTCCCAGTGCGTGCGGACGGGCTTCTCGGCCTTGACCTCCTTCTCGATGCCCTGCGTGCTGAGGGCTTCCTCGCCGCAGCGAGGGCACTCCCAGACCGCCGGGATGTCGGCCTCGACGGACATCGTGATCTCGAACTCGTGGTCCTGCTTGCAGCGGTAGCCGACCTGCTGACGTGCAGCGAACTCGATGCCGCGCTCGTCCTCGAAGCTCTGGCCCCCGAGTCGCGCTCCACGAAGTGTGCGCTCTGCCATGAGCCACCTCCTAGGTGTTCTTTCCCCCGTTTGACATGACCTGAGACGGTGCACTCCCCGAGTCGTGACGTCGGGGGGTTCTTACCCACGCGAGTGGGGTCTCAATCTGTTCAACGGTAGTGGGGTCCCGAAGATTCCGGGAATTCACGCCCGGCCGCAGGCTCCGGCCGGGGTCACACCGCGCGCGGGACGGCGTTGCCGGCCTCCCGGATGCCCCGCTCCGGGTCCAGCCGCGCGAGGAGCACGGCGCCGATGACGAAGAACACGATCAGCGCGAAGATCGCCGGGCGGTAGGAGCCCGTGAGCTGGAAGACCACGCCGAACAGGAGCGTCCCGAACCACGAGGTGCCCCGCTCGGCGGCGTTGTAGAGCGCGAAGTACTCGCCTTCGCGGCCGCGGGGGATCAGCAGGCTGAAGAACGAGCGCGAGAGCGCCTGGGTGCCGCCCAGCACGATGCCGATGGCGACGCCCACGAGGAGGAACAGCGCGATGTTGCGGGCGGGCAGGAACATCGCCACCACCACGATGACCATCCAGGCGTAGGTGCCCCAGACGATCGAGCGGTAGGCGCCGTACCGCTCGGCGAGCCGGCCGAAGTACAGCGCCCCGCCGAACGCCACGAACTGGATCAGCAGGATCGTCGCGATGAGCACCGACTGGCCGAAGTCGAGCTGCTTGGAGCCGTAGGTCGAGGCGGCGTAGATCACGGTCTGGATGCCGTCGTTGTAGAAGAGGTAGGCCAGCAGGAAGGTCAGCGTCATGGGGTAGCCGCGCAGCTCGCGCAGCGTCGTGAACAGCTGGCCGAAGCTGCGCTGGAAGAGCGATCCCGACTCCGGGACGACGTTGACCGGGGCGTGGTCGCGCAGCCGCACGAACGGGATGATCGTGAACGCCGCCCACCACACGGCGGCCGACAGCAGCGAGATCCGCACCGCCATGCCCTTGTCCAGGCCGATCGCGTCGTGGCCGAGGACGATGCCGAGGTTCACCAGCAGCAGGGTGCCTCCGCCGAGGTAGCCGAACGCCCAGCCCTTCGACGAGACGCGGTCGCGCTCGTCCTCGGTGGAGATGTCGACCAGGATCGCGGAGTAGCTGACCAGCGAGCAGCCCGCCAGGATGCTGCTGACGACGACGGAGACGGCCCCGATCTGCCAGCTCTCGCCCTGCATGAAGAACATCAGCGAGGCCACCGCGGCGCCGGACCAGGCGAAGCCGGCCATGTGCCGCTTCTTGTGGGGCGACCGGTCGACCATCGCGCCCACGACCGGCAGCACGAACGCGCTGAGGATCGTCGCGAAGCTGGTCAGGTAGAACGGCAGCGAGCCCGCGGCCAGGTGCAGCCCCAGCAGGCTGACGGTCCGCGCGCAGGTCTCGTCGGGGTCCGCGCAGCCGGCGGCCTTGCCCGCGACCTCGATCATGTACGGCGCGAACAGCACCGTCAGCGTGGTCGTGAAGAACGCCGAGTTGGCCCAGTCGTACCAGTACCACGCCTTCTGCTCGCGCGCCCGGTTGAGCGGCCCCAGGTCGGCGATGCCTCCGGGTGACGTCATCGGCTGGTCCCTCCGTCGTGCTGGATCCACTGGCCACGCTCGGTGAGCACGGCCCTGAGCAGGTCGGTGCGGTCGGTCATCAGGCCGTCGACGCCGCGGTCGAGCAGCAGCCGCATCTCGGCCGGGTCGTCGATCGTCCAGACGTGCACGTGCTTGCCGGCCGCGTGCGCGCGGCGGACCAGCCCGGGCGTCGTGATCGTGAACCCGTGGCGCCGGTGCGGCACCTGCAGGGCGGCGACCCGGCCCCGGGTCACGCGGTCGGCCAGCCGGCCGCTCGGCAGCAGCCGGAAGGCCGCGATCTCGCCCGGGTGGGCGGACGTCGCCACCCGCCCCGCGGTGAGCCGGCGGAAGGCGTTGAGCCGCCGCGGGGAGAACGACCCGACGAGGACGCGGTCGTGGACGGCGTACTCCTCGACGAAGGCGGCCAGCGCGGCCACCGCGCGCTCGGACTTGAGGTCGATGTTGAAGCGCGCGGTCGGGAACGCCTCGACGAGCGAGGCCAGCGTCGGGACCCGCTCGCGGCCCCCGACCAGCGCCTCCTCGACCTCGGCGTGCGTCAGGGAGCCGATCTCGCCGCGGCGGTCGGTGACGCGGTCCAGGACCCGGTCGTGGAAGGCCAGCAGGACGCCGTCGCTGGTGACGTGCACGTCGGTCTCGAGGTAGCCGTAGCCGAGCCCCGCCGCGTGCCGGAAGGCCGCCATCGTGTTCTCGAGACCCTCGAGCCCGGGGTGGTAGGCACCGCCGCGGTGCGCGAACGCCAGCACCCCGGTGGAGCCGCCTCCGTCGACCGACCCGACGTCGTCCAGGTAGGCACGTCCGGTGCGGGGCGGGGTCACCCGAGCAGTATTCACCGCCGCCCGGTCCGCGAGCCCGCATTTCGCGCCGCCACGGACCGGCGCGCGTACCGCCCGGTCACCGGGGGAGAGCGGTACCGTCGCGGGATGGAGTCCTTGACCTGTCCCCGCTGCGGATCCGAGATGGCCGCGCGTGCCCTCGGCGGCGACGCGGAGGTCGCCCAGTGCCCCGACGGGCACGGCGTGTTCCTCTCCCGTGCCGACCTCGGCTCCCTCATCGAGGCCGAGACCGACTGGCACCGCCACGCGGGCCAGCACACCACGCCCATGCCGCGCATCACCGCCGACATGGAGGCCCCGCCGGCCGGCAAGACCCCCGCCCGCGCCTGGATCGAGACCCTCTTCCGCTGACGCGGGCCGCTCGTTGGTCGAGTAGGTCGCGCAGCGACCGTATCGAGACCCCGCGCTCCCTCTCGTCGGTCGAGTAGGTCGCGCCCTCTCGTTGGTCGAGTAGGTCGCGCAGCGACCGTATCGAGACCCAGACCCTCGCCGATCCGACCCGCTGCGGTCACCGGGTCTCGATACGCCGGTCGCGAGCTCGTTCCTCGCTCGCGCGGCTACTCGACCTGGCTCCCCCCGCCCTCGCAGGCTCGGGCCGGGGGACCTCAGATGTCGCGGAAGGGCTCGATGTTGGCGCCGAGGAGGTTCAGCCGCTCGGCGAGGTCCTCGTAGCCCCGGTGGATGACGTACGTCGAGCGCAGCACCGACGTGCCCTTGGAGGCGAGCATCGCCAGCAGGATCACGACGGCGGGGCGCAGGGCGGGCGGGCAGACGATCTCGGTGCCGGTCCAGTGCGTGGGCCCCTCGATCATCACGCGGTGCGGGTCGAGCAGCTTGACCTGGCCACCGAGCTTGTTGAGGTCGGTGAGGTAGATCGCGCGGTTCTCGTAGACCCAGTCGTGCAGGAGGGTCTGGCCCTCCGCGACGGCCGCGATGACGGCGAAGAACGGCAGGTTGTCGATGTTGAGGCCCGGGAACGGCATCGGGTGGATCTTGTCCAGCGGCGCCCGCAGCACCGAGGACCTGGTGGTGATGTCGACGAGGCGGGTGTTGCCGTTGAGGGCGGCGTACTCCTCGGTGCGGTCGTACTGGAAGCCCATCTCCTCGAGGAGCGCGAGCTCGATCTCGAGGAACTCGATCGGCACCCGGCGGATCGTGATCGAGGAGTCGGTGACGATCGCGGCGGCCAGCAGCGACATCGCCTCGATCGGGTCCTCGCTGGGGGCGTAGTCGACGTCGACGTCGATGGTCTCGAGGCCGGTGACGGTCAGCGTGGTGGAGCCGATGCCCTCGACGGTCACGCCCAGCTTCTGCAGGTAGAAGCAGAGGTCCTGGACCATGTAGTTCGACGACGCGTTGCGGATGATCGTGGTGCCGGGGTGCAGGGCGGCGGCCATCACGGCGTTCTCGGTGACGGTGTCGCCGCGCTCGGTGAGCACGATCGGGCGGACCGGCTCGACGGCGCGGTCGACGCTGGCGTGGTACATCCCGTCGGTCGCCTTGACTTCCAGGCCGAAGGGCCGCAGGGCGGCCATGTGCGGCTCGACGGTGCGCTCACCGAGGTTGCAGCCGCCGGCGTACGGCAGGTCGAACGCGTCCTGGCGGTGCAGCAGGGGGCCGAGGAACATGATCACCGAGCGGGTACGCCGGGCCGCGGCCTCGTCGATCCGGCCGAGGTCAAGGTGCTTCGGCGGGATGATCTCGAGGTCGTTGTCGGCGTTGAGCCACTTGGTCTGCACGCCCATGCTGCCGAGCACCTCGAGCAGCCGGTTGACCTCCTCGATGCGGGCGACCTTGCGCAGGGTCGTCCGGCCCTGGTTCAGCAGCGAGGCGCAGAGCAGCGCGACCCCGGCGTTCTTCGACGTCTTCACGTCGATGGTGCCGGCGAGCCTGGTCGGCCCGGTGACGCGCAGGTGGGTGGGGCCGGCGCCCAGCGCGACGATCTCGGAGTCGAGTGCGGCGCCGATGCGGGCCAGCATCTCGAGCGAGAGGTTCTGGTGGCCCTTCTCGATCCGGTTGATCGCGCTCTGGCTGGTGGCCAGCAGGTCGGCGAGCTGGTGCTGCGTGAGGCCACGGTGCTTGCGGGCGTCGCGGATCAGGTTCCCGATCCGGCCCTTGTATCCCTCGGTCATGAAATCAAGGTATCTCAGATATGAGATAACGCAACAACCCGCGTGACCTCGGCGTGCCCGTGGTGCAGACCGGCGGCGAGGAGGCGGGTGCAAGGATGCCAGCATGCGCGCAACCACCATCCACGCACCCGGTGACATCCGGGTCAGCGAGGTCCCCGACCCGACCATCACCGCCCCCACCGACGCCGTCATCAAGGTGACCGCCGGCTGCGTCTGCGGCAGCGACCTGTGGGGCTACCGCGGCGAGAACGACATCACCCCCGGCAACACGATCGGCCACGAGTGCGTCGGCGTGGTCGAGGAGGTCGGCTCGGCCGTCACCTCCTTCCGCCCGGGCGACTTCGTCATCGTGCCGTTCGACCACTGCGACAACACCTGCCCGCACTGCGCCGCCGGTGCGCACGCCGGCTGCGAGAACCTCGGCTTCACCGTGAGCGGCCAGGCGGAGTACGCCCTGGTCACGCAGGCCGAGGGCAGCCTCGTCAAGACCGACGGACAGCCCGACGCCTCGCTCATCCCGTCGCTGCTCACGCTGTCCGACGTGATGGCCACCGGCTGGCACGCCGCGGTGGCCGCGGGCGTCCGCAAGGGCGGCACCGCGGTCGTCGTCGGCGACGGCGCCGTCGGTCTCTGCGGCGTGCTCGCCGCCCACGTCATGGGGGCCGAGAAGGTCGTCGCGATGTCGCGGCACGAGCCCCGCCAGGCCATCGCCCGCCAGTTCGGCGCGACGCACGTCGTGGCCGAGCGCGGCGACGAGGGCACCGCCGCGATCATGGAGATCACCGGGGGAGTGGGGGCCGACTCCGTCCTCGAGTGCGTCGGCACCGGCCAGGCCATCGACACGGCGTTCGCGATCGCGCGGCCCGGCTCCACGGTCGGCTTCGTGGGCGTGCCCCACGGCGTCGAGCTCCCGGTGCGCCGGATGTTCCAGAAGAACATCGGCCTGGCGGGAGGCATGGCGCCCGTGCGGAAGTACCTCCCCGAGCTCCTGCAGCTCGTGCTCGACGGCACCATCGACCCCGGACTGGTCTTCGACGCCACGCTGCCGCTCGACGAGGTGGCCGAGGCCTATCGTCGGATGGACCAGCGCGAGGCCATCAAGGTCCTGATCCAGCCCTGACCGCGGCCCGCCTCGGTCCCGACCCCGGGAGGACACCCTGAGCACGCCCCTCGTCCTCGGACCCCTCGTCCGCTTTGTCGACGCCACGTCCGCGACCGTCTGGGTCGAGACCGCGGCGGCCGCCACGGTCACCGTCACCGCCGGCGACCACCGGGCCGCGGCCCGGACCTTCGCCGCGCACGACCACCACTACGCACTGGTGGAGCTCACCCGGCTGCCGCAGGGCAGCAGGCTGCCGTACGCCGTGGAGATCGACGGCACGGCCGTCTGGCCGCCCCGCGACAGCGACCTGCCACCGTCGGTCATCGCCACGCTGGAGCCGGGCAAGCCGCTGCGGATGGCCTTCGGGTCCTGCCGTGTCAGCGTGCCGCACGACGAGCGGGGCAATGCGGACTTCGGCGTCGACGCGCTGCGGTCCTACGCCCTGCACATGGCGGGCGTGACGCCACAGCTGCTCGACGAGGACGAGCGCTGGCCGGACCTGGTGCTGTTCCTGGGCGACCAGGTCTACGCCGACGAGACCAGCGAGGCCATGCAGGAGTTCATCTCCTCGCGCCGCTCGCTCGACGAGCCGCCCGGCGAGGAGCTCAAGGACTTCGAGGAGTACGCCCACCTCTACGCGCTCGCCTGGAGCGACCCGGCCAACCGCTGGCTGCTCTCGACGCTGCCCAGCGCGATGATCTTCGACGACCACGACATCCGCGACGACTGGAACACCAGCTGGACCTGGAAGCAGGAGATGGAGGCCACCCGCTGGTGGCACGACCGGATCGTCGGCGGGCTGGCGTCGTACTGGGTCTACCAGCACCTCGGCAACCTCGGACCCGACGACCGCGCCGCCGACCCGCTGTGGCAGCGCATCGTGGGCCACGAGGGGCCGGACGAGCTCGACGTCACCGCCGAGCTGGACGCCCTCGCCGACCGGGCCGACCAGCACCCGGAGACCTACCGCTGGAGCTTCGCCCGCGACTTCGACACGCAGGCGCGGCTCGTCGTCGTCGACTCCCGGGCGGCGCGGGTGCTCGATCCCGACAGCCGCTCGATCCTCGACGAGGACGAGATGGCGTGGTTCGACGACCAGCTGCAGGGCGACTTCGACCACGTGCTGATCGGCACCTCGCTGCCGTTCCTGCTGGCCCCGGGCCTGCACCACGCGGAGGCCTTCAACGAGGCGGTCAGCGAGGGCGCCTGGGGCCGGGCCGTCGGGGTGGTCGGCGAGAAGCTGCGCCAGGCCACCGACATGGAGCACTGGGCGGCCTTCCAGCAGGGCTTCCAGGACGTCGCGCGGATCGTGCTCGAGGTGGCGTCGGGGGAGCGCGGCCGACCGCCGCGGACGATCACGTTCCTGTCCGGCGACGTGCACCACAGCTACGTCGCCGAGGCGTGGCCGGCGAAGGGCGGCGCCCGGGTGTCGACCGCGATCCTGCAGGCGGTGTGCTCACCGATCCGCAACCCGCTGCCGGCCTTCATGGAGACCCTGACGCAGACGGCGGCCCGGCGACCCGTGGGGCGGGTGGTCCGGATGCTCTCGCGGGCCGCGCACGTGGCGGGCTCGCCGCTGGCGTGGCGGCTGAGCCAGGGGCCGTGGTACGACAACAACCTGGCGATCCTGGAGCTCCGGCCGAGCGGGCTCGCGATGTGGTGGAACGCCGGCGAGATCGTGGACCGTCAGGACCTGCCGCTGCTGCGTCGCGTCGCGACGGTCAGTGGACTGGGCTGAGCGTCGGTCTGGCAGCCCGGAGAGGTCAGGCCGGGACGGGGTGCAGGCCGCGCGCGCCGGGCATCTCGGCCGGCTGGCAGGCGCAGGCGTCGGAGCAGGCCAGGAACGTGTGCATCGCGTGCCCGCAGCGGCCGCACGGCAGGTCGTGCGACAGGTGGTGGCTGGTGCTCTGGACGGTGTCCCACATGACAGGTTCTCCTCGGGGGTGGTGAGCGTCCCCACAACGCTCTGTGGACCACCATGCCCCGATCCGGACACCGATGTCCGGAACTTGAGGACTCCTTGACGAGGTCTGGAGGAATGACCGGGGTGGCATGGCCCGAACGGGCCATGCGCCATGGTCACGACACGCCACGGGCACTGTCCGACAGGCCGCGAATGCCCTGCTAACGCCGTCGCGCGAGCGCCACGATCTCGAGCCCCGGCCGGTCGGGCGCCTCCCGGAGCTCCGGCGGCTCGAAGCCGGCGGCGACCAGGCTGTCGCCGATCTCGGTGGCCGTGCGGAAGCGCAGCGTGGAGGGGGAGTGGTACGTCGCCCCGTCGGCCTCGAAGTGGATCGTGTGCGCGAAGGAGACCAGGGGGAGGGCCACGTCGGTCACCTCGGTCCGCGTGACGACCGCACCGACGCCCGCGACCTCGACCCGGCGGTGCGTCCGCTCCGGGGTCCAGCCCCGCCACGCCTCGGCCTCCGGCACCCGGGTCTCGAGCACCACGTGCCCGCCGGGTCGCAGCGCGGCGTGCACCGCCGCGAGCGTCGTGGCCCAGGCCTCGTCGGTGAGGAAGACCTGGGCGACGTTCGCCGTCATCACGGCGACGTCGACCTGCAGCGGCGGCAGCGCGGTGGCGTCCCCGTGGCACCAGGTGACCCGCTCGGCGCCGGGGCGGGCGCGCGCGACGTCCAGCGATGCCCCGGCGGGGTCGACCCCGGTCACGTCGAGACCCCGACCGGCGAGCAGGCAGGCCAGGACACCGGTCCCGCAGCCGACGTCGAGCACCGACGTGGCGCCGAGCCCGTCCACCAGCGCCACGTAGGCGTCCAGGTCGGAGCGGTCCGGGTCGAGGGCGTCGTACACCGCGGCGAGGCGGGGCACGCCGAAGTGCGGGTCGACCGGGTCCTCGTCGTACGCCCTGCTCATGGACGGCACGCTGCCACACCGGCCGCGCGCCGGCACGGCGTGGCACGATCGGCGTCGTGACCGGCAGCCCCGAGGACCAGCGCCTGCGCGACCTCGCACGGCTGCGGCGGGTGCGGGACCGGATGGACCGCGAGTACGCCCTGCCCCTGGACGTCGAGGCGCTGGCGCGCGGCGAGCACATGTCCGCCGGGCACCTGAGCCGCGCCTTCCGGGCGGCGTACGGCGAGTCGCCCTACGCCTACCTGATGACGCGGCGCATCGAGCGGGCGATGGCGCTGCTGCGGCGCGGCGACCTGAGCGTCACCGAGGTGTGCTTCGCGGTCGGGTGCTCGTCGCTCGGCACCTTCAGCACCCGCTTCACCGAGCTCGTGGGCGTCCCGCCGAGCGTGTACCGGCGCGACGGGGTGGCCACGACCGAGGGGATGCCCCCCTGCCTGGCCAAGCAGGTCACGCGACCCGTGCGGGCGCCATCCGTCAGGAATCGAGAAGCCGCGGCGGCGCGGGGACCCCTAGCGTGAGACGCATGAGCCTCACCATCCACACCACCGTCCTCCCTCACGACGACGCCGACGCGTCGGTCGCGTTCTACCGCGACGTCCTGGGCTTCGAGGTCCGCACCGACGTCGGCCAGGGCCGCATGCGCTGGATCACCGTCGGGCCCCCCGACCAGCCCGGCACCTCGATCCTGCTCGGCCCGCCCGCCGTGGATCCCGGGATCACCGACGACGAGCGCCGGACCATCACCGAGATGATGGCCAAGGGCACCTACGGCTGGATCCTGCTCGCCACCGACGACCTGGACGGCACCTTCGAACGTGTCCAGGACCACGACGTGGAGGTGGTCCAGGAGCCGACGGACCAGCCGTACGGGCTGCGGGACTGCGCCTTCCGCGACCCCGCCGGCAACCTCGTGCGGATCCGGGCGATCTCGTGAGGACCATGACCTGTCGCCAGCTCGGCGGTGCCTGCGACGTCGGCCTGAGCGGTGAGTCCGCCGACGACGTCATCAAGGCCCAGGACCGGCACCTGCGCGAGGCGGTCGCCGCCGGCGACACCGCCCACGAGCCGGCCCTGGCGGCCATGAAGGGCCGCTGGAAGCACCCGGTCAAGGCGATGGGCTGGTACAAGAACACCAAGCGGGAGTTCGCCGAGCTCCCCGAGGACTGATCGACCATCCAGCGCCACCCGCACCGAGGAGCCGACACCCGCATGGCCGCGAAGACGACCGGGACCGCACCCCACGCCGCCGACACCCACGACCTGATCCGGGTGCAGGGCGCCCGGGAGAACAACCTCAAGGACGTCACCGTCGAGCTGCCGAAGCGCCGGCTGACCGTCTTCACCGGCGTCTCCGGCTCCGGCAAGAGCTCGCTGGTCTTCGCCACGATCGCCGCGGAGTCGTCGCGGATGATCAACGAGACCTACAGCGCGTTCGTCCAGGGCTTCATGCCGCAGCAGTCCCGCCCGGACGTCGACCGGCTCGAGGGCCTCACGACCGCGATCATCGTGGACCAGGAGCGGATGGGCGCCAACCCGCGCTCCACCGTCGGGACCGCCACCGACGCCCACGCGATGCTGCGCATCCTGTTCAGCCGGCTCGGGGCGCCGTACGTCGGCCCGCCGACCGCCTTCTCCTTCAACGTCCCCACCCGCCGCGCCAGCGGGATGATGTCGACCGAGAAGGCCGGCCGGGTCGAGAAGAAGGCGGTCAAGGACGCGGTCTACCTCGGCGGGATGTGCCCGAGGTGCGAGGGCACCGGCAACGTGAGCGACATCGACCTGACGGCGTTGTACGACGCGTCGAAGTCGCTCAGCGACGGGGCCCTGACGATCCCGGGCTACTCGATGGACGGGTGGTACGGCCGGCTCTTCGAGGGCGTCGGGCTGCCGATGGACAAGCCGATCGCGTCGTTCACCAAGAAGCAGCTCGAGACGATGCTCTACGCGGAGCCGACCAAGATCAAGGTCGAGGGCATCAACCTGACCTTCGACGGGATCATCCCGAAGATCCAGAAGTCGATGCTGTCCAAGGACCCCGAGGCGATGCAGCCGCACGTGCGCCGCTTCGTCGAGCGCGCCGTCACCTTCCAGTCCTGCCCGGACTGCGGGGGCACCCGGCTGACGAAGGAGGCGCTGGCCTCGAAGATCGACGGCAGGAACATCGCCGACCTCTGCACGATGCAGATCAGCGACCTCGCGGCCTGGGTCCGCGACCTGGACGAGCCGTCGGTCGCGCCGCTGCTCGCGGGGCTGCAGCACCTGCTGGACTCGTTCACCGGGATCGGGCTCGGCTACCTCTCGCTGGACCGACCCGCCGGGACCCTGTCCGGGGGAGAGGCCCAGCGGACCAAGATGATCCGGCACCTCGGCTCGTCGCTCACGGACGTCACCTACGTCTTCGACGAGCCGACGATCGGGCTGCACCCGCACGACATCGAGCGGATGAACGCGCTGCTGCTGCAGCTGCGCGACAAGGGCAACACCGTGCTGGTCGTCGAGCACAAGCCCGAGACGATCGCGATCGCCGACCACGTCGTCGACCTCGGCCCCGGCGCCGGCTCCGGCGGGGGAGAGGTGTGCTTCGAGGGCACGGTCGAGGGACTGCGCGGCAGCGACACCACCACCGGTCGCCACCTCGACGACCGGGCCCGGCTCAAGGAGACGGTGCGCGAGTCCACGGGGGCGCTCGAGGTCCGGGGCGCCTCCACCCACAACCTGCGCGACGTCGACGTCGACCTGCCGCTGGGCGTGCTGACCGTCGTCACCGGGGTGGCCGGGTCCGGCAAGAGCTCGCTGGTCCACGGCTCGGTGGCCGGTCGCGACGGCGTCGTCGTGATCGACCAGGGGGCGATCAAGGGCTCGCGGCGCAGCAACCCGGCGACGTACACCGGTCTCCTCGAGCCGATCCGCAAGGCCTTCGCGAAGGCGAACGGCGTCAAGCCGGCGCTGTTCTCCTCCAACTCCGAGGGCGCCTGCCCGTCCTGCAACGGCGCGGGCGTCATCTTCACCGACCTCGGCGTGATGGCCACCGTCGAGTCGCCGTGCGAGGAGTGCGAGGGGCGGCGCTTCCAGGCGGCCGTGCTGGAGTACACCCTCGGCGGCCGGAACATCGCCGAGGTGCTCGCGATGTCGGTCGACGAGGCCCTGGCGTTCTTCGGCTCCGGCGACGCGGCCACGCCGGCGGCCGCCAAGGTGCTCGACCGGCTCGCGGACGTGGGGCTGGGTTATGTCACCCTGGGCCAGCCGCTGACGACCCTGTCGGGAGGGGAGCGGCAGCGGCTCAAGCTGGCGGTGCAGATGGCGGAGAAGGGCGACGTCTACGTCCTCGACGAGCCGACCACCGGGCTGCACCTCGCCGACGTCGAGAACCTGCTCGGCCTGCTGGACCGGCTCGTCGAGTCCGGGCGCTCGGTGGTCGTGATCGAGCACCACCAGGCCGTGATGGCGCACGCCGACTGGATCATCGACCTCGGCCCCGGCGCCGGTCACGACGGCGGTCTCGTCGTCTTCGAGGGCACGCCGGCGCAGCTCGTCGCGGACGCCTCGACGCTCACCGGGCAGCACCTGGCGGCGTACGTCGGCGGCTGAGCGCCCGGGTCAGGCGGGCTTGCGCCAGACCGACACGTGGCTCTCGCTGTCGTTGGTGAACGGCGCGCCCTGCCAGTCGGCGTGGCGGCTCTCGAGCTCGAGGCCGGCGAGGCGCGCCATCAGGTCGCACTCGGCCGGCCAGATGTAGCGGAAGTTGCTCGCGCCGTACCTCGTGGTCCCGTCGGGCTGGCGCGTGTAGTGGTGCGAGGTGCCCTGCTGGGTGGCCATGTCGTAGGTGTCGAAGCCCGCGTGCCGCTCGTCGAGGTGGAACGGCACGGCCGCCTGGCCCGGCGGGAACCGGCGGATCCCGGGGATCCACAGCTCGATGACGAAGCGCCCACCGGGCACCAGGTGGCGGGCCGCGTTGGCGAAGCAGGCGATCTGCTCGTCCTGGGTGCGCACGTTGCTGATGCTGTTCCACACCACGTAGACGAGGGCGAACTCGCCCGGCACGGTCGTCGTCGCCATGTCGCCGACGGTGACCGGCAGGTCGGGGGACTTGCGGTGCAGCTGGTCGACCATCGGCTGCGACAGCTCGATGCCGACGACCTCGAGGCCGCGTGCCACCAGCGGGATCGCCACGCGTCCCGTGCCGACCGCGAGCTCGAGCACCCGGCCGCCGCCCGCCAGCGCGGCCAGGCGGTCGACCGCCGGGTCCAGCACGTCCGGCGCGAACATGTCGGCCGAGGCCTCGTCGTACCGCGCGGCCGTGTCCTCGTCCCAGAGATCGCTCGACGTCATGGCACGGAGTCTTCGTCACCCCGCGTGCGGAGTGCCACCGGATTACGCCCGGCGCGCCAGGTGCAGCGTGAGGTCGCCGTCGAGGACGACGCGCTCCGGCAGCGCCTGCCGGATCCGGTCGAGGACCAGCGCGCGGACGTCGGGGGAGAGCTGGAGGTAGGCCGAGATCGTCGACAGGTGGCCGACGTACTCCTCCCGCGACTGCTCCAGGCGGCGCTCCACGACGACCTGCCGCACGTCGGTGAAGAGGTCCGAGACCAGCAGCTCGGTCCCGGGCCACTCCATCGCCGTCTCCGCCTGTTCGTCCGCGGTGCCGTCCGGCGACGGGAACCCGTCCTCGACCAGGTGCTCGGCCCGGGCCGCGCGCACGTCCTGCTCGACCCGCGGGTCGGCCAGGTGCAGCTGTCCGCCGAAGGAGGCGACCGTGCCCTCCGGGTGCAGCAGCGCCGCCATCCGCTCCCAGCGGCCGAGCGGCTCGGTCCAGTGCAGCGACGCCGCGGCGAGCACCAGGTCGCGCCGCTCGGTCAGCGGCAGGTCCTCGAAGGCCGCGCGCAGGGTCGTCACGGACGGCGGGACGTGCCGGCGCAGCTCGGCCAGCATCGCGGCGTCCGGGTCGGTGGCCGTCACGTGGATGCCGCGGGCGGCGAAGGCCCGCGTCGCCTTGCCGGTGCCGGCGCCGACCTCGAGCGCCGTGCGGACCGGCCTGCCGGCGTACGCCAGGACCGCGTCGACGAGCGCGTCGGGGTAGCCCGGCCGGAAGCGTTCGTACGTCGCCGCCACCGACCCGAAGCTCAGCGCGCGAGAGGAGGACATGGAGCCAGTCTGACGGACCTGGCGTCCGACAGGTGTTCGACGTACACTTTTCTGTACGCCGTCACGAGGAGCCCCGATGCGCACCATGTCCTACTCCGAGTCCCGAGCCCGCTACGCCGAGACGCTCAGCGCGGTCGTGGACGACCGGGAGGAGGTCGTCATCACCCGGGCGGGTCACGAGCCGGTCGTGATCGTCTCGCTGGAGGACTACGAGTCGCTCAAGGAGACGGCGTACCTCCTGCGCAACCCGGCCAACGCCCGCCGGCTGCTGGCCTCCATCGAGCGCCTCGAGTCGGGCGCCGGCACGCCCCACGACCTCGTCGAGTGAGGCTCGTCTGGGACGAGGCGGCCCGGGCGGACTACGTGTGGTGGCAGACCCAGGACCGCAAGGTGCTGCGCCGCATCAACACGCTGCTGAAGGACGTGCAGCGCGGCGGCAACGAGGGGATCGGCAAGCCCGAGCCGCTCAAGCACGGCTTCCACGGCTACTGGTCGCGGCGCATCACCGACGAGCACCGCTTGGTCTACAAGATGGCGGACGGGGAGATCCGGGTCGCGGCGTGCCGGTACCACTACGAGTGAAGGACTCTTCCACGTCCGTGGGTTTGTCGTGGGGATGGCCGGGTACGGTCGCCCCATGACTGAATCGAACACGCATTCGACCGAAGAGATCGGCGCCACCGAGGAGACCATCGGCGGCGACGCCAACAACACGACCGAGAAGGACCCGCAGGACTGGGTGACCGGCGACGAGCCGATGACCGGCGCCCAGAAGAGCTACCTCGACACCCTGGCCCGCGACCACGGCGAGACGCTGCCGGCGTCGCTCACCAAGGCCGAGGCGTCCGAGCACATCGACCGGCTCCAGGGCGAGAGCTCCGGCCCGGCCTGATCCGGTGGGGCTGCGACAACCCGGCACGCCGGGTGACGCAGACTGGAGCCGTGCAGACCCTGGGCGACCTCGCGTTCACCGCAGCGCTCGCGGGTGCGCCGTTGCTGGTCCTGACGACGTGCATCATGCTGCTGAGCTCGCCCCAGCCTCGCTGGGTGACGTTCTCGACGGCCAGCCTGGGCGTCGCGTCCGGGGTCGGCTTCGTGGCGTACTGGTTCCTCTGGGGCCGGTCGTTCGACCTCGTCGACGCCGAGCGTCCCGACTCGCCGGCGCTGGAGCTGGGTCAGCTCGCGGCGGCCGCGACGTTCGCGGTGGCGGGCGCCGGTGTCGTGGCACTGTGGTGCGGGCGTCGTCTGAGCGCCCGGAAGAGGCGTACGGCTGCCCTCACGACATACCGCCGATAACTGGCATTATGTCAGTTAGTGTTGATCGAGCCGCTCCTCCAACCACGCGGTCGGCAGCGGCCGCAGCTTGAACACCAGGATGCCGAGGTAGGCGTTCAGCACCGCCTGCTTGTGCGGGTGACGCTCCGCGGCCTCGGCGGACAGCTGCGGCTCGACCGTCGTCTCCGGCCACAGGCCGGCGGCACTGAAGGTGTTGAGCAGGTCCGACATCGTGTACGGACGCTTGGTGAGCACCA
The DNA here is from genome assembly GCF_014212315.1 of Nocardioides luti. Classification (NCBI taxonomy): domain Bacteria; kingdom Bacillati; phylum Actinomycetota; class Actinomycetes; order Propionibacteriales; family Nocardioidaceae; genus Nocardioides; species Nocardioides luti. The sequence continues at coordinate 126,950 of NZ_JACKXE010000001.1, read as the reverse complement.
CCTGCTCGTCCCAGCCACGGTGGCGGTACGTGAACGGCTCCGTGGCGAAGTACTCCTCGCCCAGCGACGTGCCGTTCCGCTCCGCCTGCTCCAGCGCGTAGCGGACCGGCTGCGTGCGCGTGAGCAGGATGAAGCCGTCCTCGGTGAGCATCTGCCGGGCGGTCCGCAGGGCCCGCACGCCGTCGGCGGCGTACCCGAAGGACTGCAGGAACAGGATCCGGTCGAAGCGCCGTCCCGCGAGCCCCGGGACGGCGGCCAGGTCGGACAGGTCGCCCACCAGCAGCTCCACGCCTGCTGGCACGTCGAGGAAGTTGCCGCTGATGTCCACGCCGACCGCCGCGGCCGCGCCCTCGTCGGCGAGCTGCACGATCTTCGCCCCGTTGCCGCAGCCGGCGTCGAGGACGGCCAGCCCGGTGACGTCACCGAGCAGCGCGCGCTGCGCCGGCCACTCCACCAGCCGGTCCAACGAGTCCTCGCGCGCACGGGCCTGCTCGAAGCCCGCCGAGAGCGTCTGCCACGGCGCGCTCGCGTCGCCGCGTGAGCCCGGGTCCGGATCGTCCATGGGCACCACTCCCCTCGCCTACGCCGTCTCCAGCACGAAGAACAGGAAGCACAGGAACGCCGTCCGGTCGCCGAGGCCCTCGGGCAGCAGCTCGCGCGGCGTCGCGGGGTCGTACGGCGGCTCGCCGATCGTCACGATGCGGAAGCCGGCCCGACCGAACGCGTCGGTCATCGCGTGCAGCGGCCGGTGCCAGAAGGTCAGCGGGACGGTCTGGTCGCCGAACTCGTAGTCCTCGGTGTAGGCCGAAGTCGCGAAGTAGTCCTCGTCGGGGTACACGACCGGCCGGATGACGGGGTGGTTCACCGACACCAGCAGCCGCCCACCGGGCCGCAGCACGCGGCGCAGCTCGGCGAGCGGTCCCGACCAGTCCTCCAGGTAGTGCAGCACCAGCGACGCGACGACGTCGTCGAACTCCTCGTCGCCGAACGGCAGCGGCGCGGTGAGATCGGCCACGAGCACCGGCACGTCGTCCCCGAGACGGCTCCGGGCCAGCCGCACCATGGCGGGGCTGGCGTCGAAGCCGGTCACGGCCGCCCCGCGCTCGCGGAGGGCCGCGGCCATCGGGCCGGCGCCGCACCCTGCGTCGAGGACGCGGCGCCCGGCGACGTCACCGGCGAGCGCGAGCATCGCGGGCTTCTCGTAGTGGGCGTTGAACAGGCCGGTCTCGTTCTGGTGGGCGTAGCTCTCCGCGAACGAGTCGTAGTGGTCGGCTCTCATGGGACTCCCGAGGTCGGACGGTCAGGAGGACCCTAGATCACCTCAGCTCAGCCGCCCGAGGCCTCGCGGTACGCCGGGGTCAGCTCGTCCCAGCGCGCCCGCCAACCCGCCGCCGGCGCCTCGGCGGACCAGCCGTCCGGGTGCACGGCGCCGTCGGTGACCAGCGAGCGACCGAGGTCGTCGACGTGCGCCTGCCAACCGGCCGCGTAGAAGTGCATCTTGTCCAGCGGGAGCCCGCGCTCCTCGACGACGAGCCGCGTGCCGCTCCCCTCGGTCGTCAGCCAGGCCTCGACCCGGGTCTCGTCGGCGGCGCCCGGCTCCATCGTCAGCAGCAGGTGCCTCGGCGCGTCGCAGACGTCGATCCGGACCGGGCCGGACCAGGTGCTGGTCAGCACCGCGTCGAACGTCGCGCCCTCGCGCAGCTCGCCCGCCACCTCGGCGATCCAGCGCGAGAGCCGCGCCGGCGTGGTGCACGCGGCCCACAGGTCGTCGATGTCGGTGTCGTAGACGTCCTCGACGCGGACGGCGCCCGTGACGCCGTCGAGGTCGCGCATGGTCCCGGTGCTGGTGGTCTCCGTGCTCGTCATGTCCGTTCCTTCTTCCCCCGAGCGATCTCGGTGTGCAGGGCGTCGAGGCGGTGCTGCCACAACGCGCGGTACTCCCCCAGCCAGTCGTCCACCTCGGCGAGCGGCTGGGGTCGCAGGCTGTAGATCCGGCGCTGCGCCTCCTGGCGGACGTCGACCAGGCCGGCCTCGCGCAGCACCCGCAGGTGCCGCGACACGCCCGGGCGGGCGATCGGCAGCGCCTCCGCGAGGTCGCCGGCGGTCGCCGGGCCCTCGCGGAGCATCTCGAGCACGGTGCGCCGACTGCCGTCGGCGAGTGCGTGCAGGATGGCGTCCATGGGAAAGAATGTATCCGGTTAGGTACGTACCCGCAAGGGTACGCTAAAGATCTTCTCCGAGAATTTCGTCGGAGACCCGTGGTTGCATGTCGAGGACCGCCGCCCCGCTCCGCTCACCACGTGAGGACCGTGACGGACGCGGCCCACGACCCAGGAGGCAACGATGCCGAAGTACCTGCTCCTCAAGCACTACCGCGGTGGCCCCGAGCAGCACCGTCCCTCTCCCCCGCTGGACCAGTGGGCGCCCGAGGACGTCGAGGCGCACATGGCCTTCCTGCGGCACGTCAGCGAGATGCTCGTCGAGACCGGCGAGTTCGTCGACGCGCAGGCGCTCACCCCCGAGCGCACCTTCGTGCGGTACGGCGGCCCGGATGCCGCTCCGGTCACCACCGACGGCCCCTCGCCCGAGACAAGCGACCTGGTGGCCGGCTGGTACATGGTCGACGTCGAGTCCCGCGAGCGGGCGCTCGAGCTGGCGGCGTACGTCTCCTCGGAGCCGGGCCAGGGCGGCGAGCCGATGTACGAGTGGATCGACGTGCGCGAGGTCATGTCCGACGGTCCCGCCGACGACTGACCGGACGACCGGACCGATGACCGAGCACCCGACACCCGTCGTGGACGAGGCCGCCCTGCGCGCCCTCGTCCCCCGGGTGCTCGCGGGGCTGGTGCGTCGTGGGGAGGACTTCGACGCGGCCGAGGACGCCCTGCAGGAGGCGCTGCTCGAGGCGCTCCGCGTGTGGCCCGACCACCCGCCGCGGGATGCGCGCGCATGGCTGACCACGGTGGCGACGAGGCGGCTCGTCGACGCCCGCCGCAGCGAGGCGGCCCGGCGGCGCCGGGAGCAGCCGACCGCGGCCGCGCCGGAGCCCGGGGTGACGGAGGAGGGCGACGACACCCTGCTGCTCCTGTTCTGCTGCTGCCACCCGGACCTCTCCCCCGCCTCCCAGGTGGCGCTGGCGCTGCGGGCCGTGGGCGGGCTGACCACCCGCGAGATCGCCGAGGCCTTCTTCGTGCCCGAGGCGACGATGGCGCAGCGGATCAGCCGGGCCAAGCGCTCGCTCGCCGGGGTGCGGCTCGACCGGCCCGGCGACCTGGCCGTCGTGCTCCGGGTGCTCTACCTCGTCTACTCGACCGCGCACGCGGGTCGTGTCGACCTGGCCGCCGAGGCGATCCGGCTGGCCCGCCAGCTCACCCTCGCGACCGACGAGCCCGAGGCGCGGGGGCTGCTGGCGCTGATGCTGCTCCACCACGCTCGTCTCCCGGCCCGGCTCGACGCGCAGGGCCGGATCGTCACGCTCGACCGCCAGGACCGCTCGCGCTGGGACACGAGGGAGATCGCCGAGGGGGTGCGCGTGCTGCAGTCCGCGCTGGCCGCGGGGCGGCCCGGCCGCTACCAGGTCGAGGCGGCCATCGCGGCCCTGCACGACGACGCCGCGAGCGCCGAGGAGACCGACTGGCCCCAGGTGCTGGCGTGGTACGACGACCTCGTCGCCCTCACCGACGACCCGGTCCGCCGGGATCCCGCCGCCGTGCTGGCGCGGGCGGTGGCCGTGGGTCACGCGCTCGGTCCCGAGGCCGGGCTCCGCGAGACCGAGCGGCTGCGCGACGTGCTCGGTGACCGACACCGCTGGCACGCGGTCCGCGGTCACCTGCACGAGCTCGGCGGCGACCTGGCGGCCGCGGCGACGGCGTACGCCGAGGCGGCCCGGCGCGCCACCGTCGTCGCCGAGCGCGACCACCTGGTGCGCCAGGCGGCCCGCGCCCGGGCGGGGGCCTGACGGCTCAGCCGAGCGTCGCGATCCAGCGCTCCAGGTCACGGGGCCGCCGGAAGAGCAGCACCTCGGGCTTCGTCGGGTCGCCGGCCCACGCCCGCATCCGGGCGCGCTTGCGCGCGAACGACTGGAAGTGCCAGCCCACGATGGAGTCCCGCGACAGGAGCTGGCGCCACGACTCGGTGTTGCCGTTGCAGACCGGCCGCTTGTCGGTCGCGCGCCGCACGGTGCGCCGGACCAGCCGGGAGAGCGAGAGCCAGCGCGGGTAGTCGAGGCCGACGACCAGGTCCGTGCGGGCCAGGACGAGGTCGATCCAGTGGCTGTACGCCGAGTCGAGCACCCACCGCTCCCCCGCGACGATCTCCGCGAAGAGCTCGCGCTGCGCCTCGACCTCGAGCGGCACCCAGCCGGGCAGCCAGGTGAGCTCGTCGACGAGCGTCAGCGGCAGGCCGGTCCGCTCGGCGATCCGGGCGGCGGCGGTGCTCTTGCCGGACCCGGTGACGCCGTAGACGAGGACGCGTCGGGTCACGGCCGGGGCGAGCGGTGGTAGTCCGGCTCCTCGCCGGCCGCGAGGTTGCCGCGGTAGACGCCGTCGCGGATCTCGACGGTGTAGCCGTCGAGGTGCGGCAGCCCCATCTCGGCCGCGACGGCCAGCTCGGCCTCCCAGTCGTAGGGAACGCGGACGAACGTGATCGAGAACGGCGCGTCGACCTCGGAGTCCATCTCGCCCTCGAGGACGACGTAGACCGGGGTGGGATCCCCCATGCAGTTGCCGACGCTGCCGGTGTTGAAGACGGTGCGGCGCTCGCGGTCGGTCTCGTAGTACGGGTCGTGGGTGTCGGCGTACCCCACGACGTCGGGCACGGGGCCGTCGCCGGTCGCCGGGGTGTTGGTGAACAGGCCGAGGAACTCCGCCTCGTCGTGGTCGAAGCGCACCCGCCGGTGCACCGTCTCCTCGGAGGCGTGGAACAGCCGGATCCGGCGCCCGCTCATCACGAAGTCGTGGCTGAACGGCAGCGCGCGCAGCCACTCGCCCTGCCCCGGCCCCAGCTGGTCGAGCCACCAGCGCAACGCGTCGTTGTCGAACTCGCGAGCCGGGTCCGGGAGGAAGTCGTCCCAGTTGCCCAGGATGTTGACCTCGCACCGCTCGCGGCACAGCTCGACGACCTCGCGGCCGCGCGGACCCTTGCCCACGTAGTCGCCGAGGTTGAAGATCCGCGTGATCCCCCGGGCGTCGATGTCCGCCAGCACCGCCTCGAGGGCGGTGAGGTTGCCGTGCACGTCCGAGATCAGCGCCAGTCGTTCGAGAGCCACGCCCCGACCCTAGCGAGCGCCGGGGTCAGCCCAGCTGGGCCAGCCGCGGCACGATCCGCTCGCAGACCTCGGTGGTGCCGGCGACCGGGTCGTCGCCGGACGGCATCGTGGTGAGCAGGGTGATGCCGAGGGCGGCGTACGCCGCGGCGTCGCGGACGAAGCCGTCCGGGTCGCCGAGCGGGTCGCCCATCGCGATGACGGTCTTCTCGATCTCGTCGTAGTCGCGGCCGAGGGTGTCGCAGTGGCCGCGGAGCACGTCGAGCTTGTGGGCGACGACCTCGGCGCTCTCGCCGAAGAGGTTGCAGGCGTCGGCGTACTGCGCGACCAGCCGGAGCGTCTTCTTCTCGCCGCTGCCCCCGATTAGGATCGGCGGGTGCGGGCGCTGGACCGGCGGCGGGACGCAGACCGTCTCGGCGAGCCGGTAGTGCGTGCCGGCGTACGCGCCGTCCTCGTCGCTCCACATCTGGTGCACGACCTGCAGCGTCTCCTCGAGCCGCTCGAAGCGCTCCGACGTCGAGGGGAAGGGCACGCCGAGGCCGTGGTGCTCGCGGTCGTACCACGCCGCCCCGATGCCGAGCATCGCGCGGCCGCCCGAGAGCACGTCGAGCGTGGTGACGGTCTTGGCGAGGAGACCCGGGTGCCGGTAGGTCACGCCCGTGACCAGCAGGCTGAGCCGCACCCGCTCCGTGACGGCGGCGAGGTAGCCGAGCGTGGTGTAGCCCTCCAGCATCGGCTCCGGCGGGCCGCCGAGGTTCTCCATCTGGAACCAGTGGTCCATCACCGTCAGCAGGTCGACGCCGCCCTGGTCGGCGACCCGCGCCGTCTCGGTGAGGCGCTCGGTGAGGCGCGCGGACCAGTCGGGGTGGCTGAAGTTGGCGTAGTGGATTCCCAGTTTCACGTGGCCAACCTAGCCCCGCCCCGTTCACCCAGAACGGCACGGAGCGGCTCCGGGCCCGGTAGCGTTTTGGTCGTGACCGTTCTCTCGGACTCGGCCCGGCGTGACGCCGACCCCTCCCGACGCCCCCTGGGCGACGCCGGGCGGATCGCCGCGCTCCGGGAGCTCGGGCTGAGTCAGGAGTCCGACCCGGCGATGGAGCGGTTCGCCCACCGGGTCCGCGAGCTCCTCGAGGTGCCGGTGGCCCTCGTGTCGCTGGTGACAGGCGACGAGCAGCTGTTCCCCGGCATGTGCGGACTGCCGATGCCGTGGGCCGAGCGGCGGGCGACCCCGCTGAGCCACTCCTTCTGCCAGCACGTCGTCACCTCGGCGGAGCCGCTGGTCATCTCCGACGCGTCGCGCGAGCCACTCGTCGCCGACAACCTGGCCGTCTCCGAGCTCGGCGTGGTGGCGTACGCCGGCTTCCCGCTGACCGACGACGACGGCTACGTCCTCGGCTCCCTCTGCGCGATCGACGGCGAGCCGCGGGACTGGACCCCCGAGCACCTCACCCTGCTGGAGGACCTCGCCCGCGACTGCAGCAACGAGATCCGGCTCCGGGTCGCCCGCCTGGATGCCCAGCGCGACCGCGAGCGCCGCGACCGGATCGAGGCGCAGCTCACGACCGAGATCGCGCGCTCGCGACGCATGCTGTCCATCGCCGAGTCGCTCAACGAGACGCGCACCGAGCTCGGCGTCCGCACCCGCCTCCAGCACCTGGTCGACGGGATCGAGGGCTTCCGCCTGGTCTGGCTGCACCTGATCGACGACCTGCAGGGCGAGGGGATCTCCCCCGCCGTGCTCGAGGCGGCCGAGCGCGGCGCGCTCGTGGCGCAGGACGACCTCGCCGAGGACGCCACGGTCGCCTTCGGCGTGCAGGACCTCGCCGCGCTGCGCGAGCACCACGCCGACTCCGAGGTCCGCGCCGTCCTCTGCGTGCCGGTCACCGGGTCGAGCGGGCTCGTGGGCGTCATCGAGATGCTCTGGGACGTGCCCCGCGCGCTCGACGAGCAGGAGTGCCTGATGGCGATGGCGCTCGGGTCGTACGTCGGCCAGGCGCTCGAGCGCGCCCAGCTCATCGAGCGGCGGACCGGCGTGGCCCACCAGCTGCAGCAGGCCATGCTGACCACCCTGCCGGACGTGCCCGGGCTACCGATGGCCGCGTGCTACGTCGCCGCCACGGCCGAGGAGTGGGTGGGCGGCGACTGGTACGACGCCATCGTGCTGCCCCCGACCGACCCCGAGCACGACCTGGTCGTCGCCGTGACCGTCGGCGACGTGATCGGCCACGACATCCCGGCGGCCGCCGTCATGGGCCAGGCCCGCGCGATGCTTCGCCAGGCCGCCTTCGACCGCCCGGGAGCCGGGCCGGCCGACGTCTTCACCCACTTCGAGTCGGCCTGCCAGGCCCTCGACGTCGACGCCCGCGGCACGGCCGTGCTCGCGTTCCTCTCGCGGCACGCGACGACCGGTGCCTGGTCGATGACCTGGACCTCCGCCGGCCACCCGCCACCGCTGCTGGCCGGGCCCGACGGCTCGGTCCGGCGCCTCGAGCTCAGCGCCGAGGACCAGGGCCTGCTGTTCGGCTACCGCGACCTGTACGACGGCCGGCGCCACGACAGCACGATCGAGGTGCCCACCGGCTCGACGGTGCTCTTCTACTCCGACGGCGTCATCGAGCTGCCCGGCGTCGACCTGGACGTCCAGATGGACGAGCTCGGCGACGTCCTCGCCGCCCGGCACCACGAGGGCCCGCAGGCGGTCATCGACGCGGTGAGCATGCAGTTCGGCAGCGGCTTCGACGACGTCGTCGCCCTCGCCGTGCAGCTGCCCTGACCCGGCCTCAGCGCGCGCGGGCCAGCAGCCACCCGGCACCGAGCACCAGGCAGCCGACGGTCACGAGCAGGAAGACGCCCACCCAGACCAGCCCGGGGACGCGGGTCAGCCGGGCGAGCGTGTCGGCGTCCGAGGTGCGGGCGCGGCCGCGGCGGCGCTGCGCCTGGAGCTCGAGCACCGGTCGCGGCGCCGCCAGCAGGAGGAACCACGTGCCGGCGTACGCCACCCACGACTGCAGCTGCTCGTCGGCCCACCAGGAAACGGCGAAGACGCCCAGGCCGGCGACGAGCACGGCGTACAGCCCGTAGAAGTTGCGGATCTGGAGCAGCAGCAGGCCGAGCAGCAGCACCGCCAGCCAGAGCACCGCGAGGGCGTGCCGCTCGCGCAGGAGGTACGCCGCGCCGAGACCCAGCAGCCCCGGGCCGACGTAGCCGGCGGCCGCCGTCGCGACCATCCCCGGGCCCGTCGGCCGGCCGCGGGAGACCGTCAGCCCCGAGGTGTCCGAGTGCAGGCGGATGCCGGCGAGCCGGCGGCCGCTCAGGAGCGCCGCGACTCCGTGTGAGCCCTCGTGGGCGATCGTCACGACGTGCCGGCCGATCGACCAGGTCACCGGCACGGCGACGAGCACCAGCGCCACCAGGCCGGTCACCCACACGACCGGCGACGTCGGTGGCGGCTGGGTGCCGACGACGTCGTCCCAGACGCGACCCAGGCCGTCCAGGATCAGGCCAGCACGTCCTGCGCCGAGACGCTGCCGTCGCCGGCCTCGATCGCGGCGACGAGCTTGGCCACGTCGGCGTCGTCGACCTGGACGCCGGTCTCGGCGAAGCCGTCGCGGAGCTCCTTCTCGACGGTCCCCTCGGGGGCGCTCTCCTGGTAGGACGAGACGCGGTCGACGACGGCCTGGACTGCTTCGAGGTTCTCGTTGGTCATGGCGCCAACCTAGGGGCCCGGCCCAAGGCGGCTCCTCACCCGCGGGGAGGGATCGGCCGTGCCGGGCGCGCCCCTAGGCTCACGGGATGAGCCGGTTCCGCTTCGCCTTCGACCGGTCCTACCGGTTGCCCGCCCTCCTCTTCGGCGTCGTGCCGGCCACCACCTGGGTCGAGGTCGCCGACGGCCAGCTCCGCGTCCGCTTCGGCCCGTGGTCGCTGCGCACGCCGCTCGCCAACGTCGCGTCGGCGACCGTCACGGGCGGCTTCGCGTGGCTGCGCACCGCCGGCCCGGCCCACCTGTCGCTCACGGACCGTGGCGTCACCTTCGCGACCAACGGCGAGCGCGCCGTCTGCGTCACCTTCCGCACGCCGGTCAAGGGGATCGACCCCACCGGCCTGATCCGCCACCCTGGCGCCACCGTCACGGTCGCCGACCCGTCCGCCCTGCTCGCCGCCCTGGAGGCCACCCCATGACCGACCCGTCCGCCCACGCCGACCGCCCCTCCCCCGAGCACCGCCGCCCCGACGGCGTCTCCGACGCCACCGTCGAGGCGCTGGGCAAGGTCTCCGAGGCGCTCGAGGCGGTGGAGGCGGCGCGCGGCCACCTCTACGCCTTCCACCGCCTGTCCGGGACCGCCGACCTCACCCTCGGCGAGGGCGTCGACGGGCTGCGCGAGGCCGGGCACGCCGAGCTCGCGGACCGGATCGAGCGCGAGCTGGTGGGCCGCAACATCCTCGAGGGCCGCTGGACCTTCCAGGTCGTCGAGGAGTACGACGACGGCTACTACGCCGCGTTCCGCTCGCTCGAGGAGCGGGCGCGCGAGGAGCTGGTCGGCGGTCGCCGCCACCTGTTCGAGGCGGAGATGAAGGAGGACCGCCGCACGCACGGCGATCCCGACCACACGGCCGTGCCCGCGTCCTCGTAGGCCCGCCGCGGACCCGTCGTAGATTGGGCGGCATGGCTGAGCTCCCGACGTACTCCCTCCACGACGGCACCACGATCCCGGCGATCGGCTTCGGCACCTACCCGCTCACCGGCGACGACGGCATCTCCGCCGTCGTGTCCGCGCTGGAGAACGGCTACCGCCTGCTCGACACGGCCGTGAACTACGGCAACGAGCAGGAGGTCGGCGAGGCGATCCGCCGCTCCGGCGTGCCGCGCGACGAGATCGTGGTGACCAGCAAGCTGCCCGGCCGCCACCACGCCTACGACGACGCGCTGCTCAGCGTGCGGGCCTCGCTGGAGCGGCTGGGCCTCGACCACCTCGACCTGCACCTGATCCACTGGCCGAACCCGGGCGTGGGCCGCTACCCCGACGCGTGGCGGGCGCTGGTCGACCTCCAGAAGGAGGGGCTGATCCGCTCGATCGGCGTCTCGAACTTCACCGAGGAGCACCTCACCCGGATCATCGACGAGACCGGCGTGACGCCGGTGGTCAACCAGGTGGAGCTGCACCCCTACTTCCCCCAGGTCGAGATGCGCGCCGTGCACGAGCGGCTCGGCATCCGCACCGAGTCCTGGAGCCCGCTGGGCAAGCGCCAGGCACCCTTCACCGAGCCGCCGGTCGCCGCCGCCGCCGAGAAGTACGACGTCACCCCGGGCCAGGTGATCCTGCGCTGGCAGGTGCAGCTCGGCTCGGTGCCGATCCCCAAGTCGGCCACCCCCGAGCGCCAGCGGCAGAACCTCGACGTCTTCGGCTTCGCGCTCACCGACGACGAGGTCGCGGCGATCACGGCGCTCGGCCGTCCGGACGGCCGGCTCTTCGACGGGGACCCGGACACGCACGAGGAGCAGTGATGGCGCCGACCCCCTCGACACCCTGGTTGCGGGTCGACCTGCCCCGGCTGCGCCGCAACGTCCGCCGCGTCGCCGAGCACGCCGCCACCGCGGGCGTGGCGCTGCGGCCGCACGTCAAGACCCACAAGAGCGTCGAGATCGCCCGGCTGCAGCTCGCCTCGGGCGCGGTCGGCATCACCGTCGCCACGATCGGCGAGGCCGAGACCTTCGTCCGCAACGGCGTCACCGACGTGTTCATCGCCTACCCCCTCTGGCTCGACGACGCGAGCGCGACCCGCCTGCGGGACCTCGCGATCGACGCGCGGGTCGCCTTCGGCGTCGACTCGGTCGAGGGCGTCGCCAACGCGGCCCGGCTGCTCGGCGCCACCACGGCGGAGGTGCTGGTCGAGGTCGACTCGGGCCACCACCGCAGTGGGGTCGCCCCCGACGAGGCGGGCACCGTCGCCGCCACCGCGACCCGCACCGGGCTGGGCGTCCGCGGCGTCTTCACGTTCCCCGGCCACAGCTACGCCCCGGACGCGCTCGCCGGCGCCGCGGCCGACGAGGCCGACGCCCTCGCCCGGGCCGCCGCGGCGCTGCGGGCGGTCGGCCTCGAGCCCGAGGTGCTCAGCGGCGGCTCCACGCCCAGCCTGGCCCACGCCGACACGGGGGTGCTGAGCGAGCTCCGCCCGGGCGTCTACGTCTTCGGGGACGCCCAGCAGTGGGAGCTCGGGAGCTGCCCGCCCGAGGACATCGCCCTGACCTGCCGCAGCACCGTGGTCAGCCACGCGCACGGCCGCGTGGTGCTCGACGCCGGGAGCAAGGTGCTGGGCGCCGACCGGGCGCCGTACGCCACGGGCTTCGGGCGGTTGCTCGACCACCCGGACGCCCGGATCGTCCTCCTGTCCGAGCACCACGCGGTCGTCGACCTCGGCGGCGCCCCGCTGCCGCCTCTCGGCAGCCAGGTCGACGTCGTGCCCAACCACGTGTGCGCCGCGGTGAACCTCGTGGACACGGTGTACGCCGAGGAGTCGGGCGAGCTGCGGGCGTGGCGGGTGGCGGCCCGCGGGCTGAACGCCTGAGACCGCCCCTCTACGATCGTCCCCATGCTGAAGCGACCCCTCGCCGCCCTGGCCACCTGCGTGGCCGTCCTCGCCCTCGCCGGCTGCTCCTCGGACGACTCGTCGAGCGCCACGGACACGGCCCCGACCAGCAAGGCCTCCGCCCCGACCCGCGAGGCCACCGGCCCGGCGTGCACCTACACCGCCGACGGCCAGGCACCGGCCAAGAAGGTCGACCTGCCGCCGGACAAGGCGGCGGTCAGCGGCGAGGTCGCGGCCACGATCGCCACGAACGCCGGGGACATCGCGGCCACGTTGGACGCCGACAAGACGCCCTGCACGGTCAACTCGTTCGTCTCGCTGGCCGACCAGGGCTACTTCGACGACACCGAGTGCCACCGCCTCACCACGCAGGGCATCTTCGTCCTGCAGTGCGGCGACCCGACGGCCACCGGCTCGGGGGGTCCCGGCTACGCGTTCGACGACGAGCTCGACGGCACCGAGACCTACGGCCCCGGCACGCTCGCCATGGCCAACGCCGGCCCCAACACCAACGGCTCGCAGTTCTTCATCGTGTACGGCGACAGCCCGCTGCCCCCGTCGTACACCGTCTTCGGCACCATCGACGAGGCCGGCCTGAAGGTCGTCAAGGCGATCGCCGACAAGGGCACCACCGACGGCGGCCCCGACGGCTCGCCCAAGGACAAGGTCGAGATCACCTCGGTCACCGCCGAGTAGCCCTCGCTCAGCCGGGTCCGCCGAGGGCCCACGCGACACCCGTCAGCCGCTCCGACGCCGCCCACAGCTCCCGGGCGAGGTCGGGGTCGCTGGCCGTCCGGGACCGTCCGACCAGCGTCGGCCAGCCGTTCAGCTCGCGGGCCCGGTGCGGCCCGACGTAGCTGTTGCCGGGCAGGTCCATGGTCGCGGCGTAGAGCGTGGGCAGCGCGCCCTGCCAGGCGGGCATGCCCAGGAGCGCGTTGCCGACCTGGGCGAGCCGGGTGAAGGCGGCGTTGCCGGTGCCGCCCTGGATCCCGGTGGACGTGTAGCCGGGGTGGGCCGCGGTGACGCGCAGCGTGGACCCGGCGGCCGTGAGGCGGCGCTGCAGCTCGGCCACGAACAGCAGGTTGGCGAGCTTCGACGCGGCGTAGGCGGCGTACGGGCGGTAGCCGCGCCGCGACCAGTCCAGGTCGGTGACGTCCAGGTCGCCGCCGCGGTGCGAAGCGGAGGCGACCACGACGACCCGGTCGGTCAGCCGGGGCAGCAGCAGGTTGGTCAGGGCGAAGTGGCCGAGGTGGTTGGTGGCGAGCTGGGTCTCGAAGCCGTCGACCGTGCGGGAGAAGGGCAGCCCGAGCACGCCGGCGTTGTTGACGAGCACGTCGACCGGGCCGACGGCGTCCGCGAAGGCGCGCACCGAGGACAGGTCGGCCACGTCGAGCCGGGCGACCTCCACGCTGCCGACGAGCGAGGCGCGCAGCGGCGCCGCGACCCGCTCGCCCTTCTCCGGGTCCCGGACGGCGAGCACGACGTGGGCGCCGGCCGGGACGAGACGCCGGGTCGTCTCGAGGCCGATGCCCCCGCTGGCGCCGGTGACGACGAAGCGCCGGCCGTGCTGGGGCGGCACCGCGGTCCACGGCCCGGTGCGGGCCGCCCGCGCCACCGGTCAGGCCTTCTCGACGTACGCGACCGGCTCGCCGAGCGCCACGGTCCGACCGACGGTGCAGAGCCGGTCCTGGATCTGCTGGAGGGTGCGCGGCACGACCTCACGGGCCCGGTCGCCGTCCTCGCCCTCGGGGAAGATCACGTCGAAGGTCACGCGCAGCCCGACGAGGTGGCTGCCCTGCTCGTCGCGGACCTTGTGGCCCTCGGCGGTGGCGTCGAACCGCACCGGCTCGGCGCGCTTGCCGGTGATGTGGTCCAGGTCGACGGCGCCGCAGCCCGCGAGCGCCGCGAGGAGCAGCTCGACCGGCGTGAAGTCCGGGTCGTCACCGGAGCCGATCGGCAGCTGGCCGCCGCGCCCGTTCGTGGCCTTGTAGCGCCGCTCGCCGATCCGGGTCAGGTCGATGCTGCGCAGGGTGGGGTCGGGGGTCGGGTCGCTCATGGCGACAGCCTGCCAGAGCGGCCAGCCATGACACGCCCGGGACGGGTCCGCGTTTGCATCAGGCGGACGCGTCGGGGACGGTGGACGCTTCCCTGCAGCCGAACCGGAAAGGCGAGTACATGCTCACCCTCACCGAGAACGCCAGCACGATCGTCAAGGACATCACCACGCAGCCCGGCCTCGAGGACACCACCGGCCTGCGGATCACCACCGAGCAGGCCGCCGGCGAGCCGACCTTCGAGGTCACGGCCGCCGCCGCGCCCGAGCCGGGCGACCAGACGGTCGACCAGGACGGCGCGACGGTCTACCTCGACCAGGGCGCCGCCGTCATGCTCGAGGACAAGGTCCTCGACGCCGCCGTCGACCCCGAGGGTCGCGTGGAGTTCGCGCTGGGCCTCCAGGCCTGACGCACCCCCCGACGTACGACGAACCCCGGACCACCTGGTCCGGGGTTCGTCACGTCCGAAGCACGCCGAGTCGGCGCTACTGCAGATTGTTGGGGCGCCGAGTCGGCGCTGATGCAGAAATCGGGGCCGGTCGAGCGCGCCTCCGTCTGCAGATGCGCCGACTCGGCACCCTCAGGTTCTGCAGATGCGCCGAGTCGGTGTCAGCGGGTGCGCTGGCGGCCGGCGCGGCGCGCGCGGCGGGCGTCCTGGCGGGCCAGGGCGACGTCGCGCAGCAGGGCCTGGTCCTGGTCGGAGCGCGCCCGCATGTCGACGATCCCGTAGGCCAGGTGCAGCTGGGTGTTCATGATGGTCCATCCCCCTTCGACCCGGTCCCCGGGTCGCTGTGTGTGTGATCTTCTGTAATGACTGTGGCCGCGTCAGCGACTCTTACATCCTAAGCGTCCGGAGCCGCCGGACATTCCTCGCCGACGACGTGACGTCGCCCACCACCCGGGCCCGGCGTGGCGCCTGAGAGGATCGGGTCATGACCACCTCGACCCGCGAGGTCCACCTCGCCTCACGTCCCTCCGGCTGGCCCACCGCGGAGAACTTCCGCCTCGTCGACGTCGAGCTGCCGGACCCCGAGCCGGGCCAGGTGCTGGTCCGCAACACCGTGATGTCCGTCGACCCGTACATGCGCGGACGCATGAACGACGTGAAGTCCTACGTCCCCCCGTTCCAGCTCGGTGAGCCCATGGACGGCGGCGCCGTGGGCGAGGTCGTGGCCCTCGGCGACGGAGCCGAGGCGTCGCTGGCGGTCGGCGACACCGTGCTGCACCAGGCCGGGTGGCGCGCGCACGCCCTGCTGCCGGTCGCCGCGGTCCGCAAGGTCGACGTCGCGCAGGTGCCGGCCTCGGCGCACCTCGGCGTGCTCGGCATGCCGGGCCTGACGGCGTACGCCGGCCTCACCCGCGTGGCCGGCCTCCAGGAGGACGACGCGGTCCTCGTGTCGGGCGCCGCGGGCGCGGTCGGCTCGGTCGCCGGCCAGCTCGCGAAGCTGCTGGGCGCCTCGAAGGTGGTCGGCACCGCCGGCTCCGCCGAGAAGGTCGCCTGGCTGACCGACGAGCTCGGCTTCGACGCCGCGGTCAACTACAAGGACGGCCCGGTCGGCAAGCTGCTCACGCCGCACGCCCCCTTCGACGTCTACTTCGACAACGTCGGCGGCGACCACCTCGAGGCCGCGATGTTCCACCTCAACGACAACGGCCGGATCGCCGCCTGCGGCGCCATCGCGCAGTACAACGACGAGCAGCCGACGCCCGGACCCCGCAACATGATGATGATCGTCAGCAAGCGGCTGACCCTGCGCGGCTTCATCGTGACCGACCACGCCGACCTGGCCGGCGAGTTCTACCGCCGCGCCGGCGCGTGGGTGGCCGAGGGCCGGCTCACCAGCCGCGAGACCGTCGTCGACGGCCTCGACCATGCGGTCGACGCCTTCCTGGACCTGATGCGCGGCGCGAACACCGGCAAGATGCTGGTCCGCCTCTGAGGGAGCGCGGCCCGGAAATCTCGACCAATCGGCGACACGCCGAATTACAAGGTTGACATTCCGACGAACTCTTCACTCACGTCACATTCGTCCCTACACTCCCACCCGTGACCCTTCTCCGTCGCGCCGTCGTGGCGCTCTGCGCGTCGCTGCTGCTCGGCAGCCTCGGCGTCGCGCCCGCGACCGCCGACAAGGGCTCGAGCCTCACCGACGACAAGCCCCAGGAGCTGGCCGTCCCGGTCGCCCGGAGCATGACGCTCCTGTGCAGCGGCTACGCGAGCTGCAAGAGCCAGGGCATGGGCAGCGCGGGGTACGCCGCGGCCAACGGGACGATGTACTGGCGGATGTACTCCGGCCACAACTGCACCAACTACGCGGCGTACCGGATGGTGCACAGCGGGCTGCCGAACGAGCGGCCGTGGTCCGGGGGCGGCAACGCGGAGTACTGGGGTCTCTACAACAAGGAGATTACCGACGACGTCCCGAAGGTCGGCGCGGTGGCCTGGTGGGCGGAGAACGTCCGCCCGGCCGGGTCCGCGGGCCACGTGGCGTACGTCGAGAAGGTGATCTCCGAGGACGAGATCATCGTGTCCCAGGACAGCTGGGGCGGCGACTTCTCCTGGGCCCGGATCACGCGTGCCGGCGGCAGCTGGCCGAGCGGCTTCGTGCACTTCAACGACGTGTCCTTCGACAACACCGCCAAGCCGACGGTCTCCGGCGACACCAAGGTCGGCGGCGTCCTGACGGCCACCACCGGCTCGTGGAGCCCCGCCAGCACCGACACGACCTACTCCTACGCGTGGAAGGCCGGCGGCGAGCCGATCACCCGAGCGACCAAGGCCACCCTGACGCTGCGGGCCGACGAGAAGGGCAAGCGGATCCAGGTCGCCGTCACCGCCAGCCGCGCCGGCTTCCCGGCCGCGACGGCCGTGTCGACGAAGACGCCGGTCGTCGAGTCGGGCGTCCTGAGCAGCACCGTCGCGCCCGTCCTCAGCGGTGAGGCCACCGTCGACCAGGTCCTCAGCGTCACCGCCGGCACCTGGGACCCGGCCTCGCCGTCCCTCGCCTACCAGTGGCTGCGCGACGGCGCGCCGATCGACGGCGCGACCGCCACCACCTACTCCCCCACCCCCGACGACGTCGACCACGTGCTCACCGTCCGGGTCACGGCCTCCCGGGCCGGGTACGACGACGTCGCCGTCGTCACGGCGCCGACCGACCCGGTCGCCCTCGCCGACTTCGTCGTCAAGCACGCTCCGACGCTGACCGGCAGCCCGCGGCTCGGCGAGTCGCTGACGCTCGACCCCGGGTCCTGGTCACCCGCCACCGACGCCACGGCGACGATCACGTGGTTCCGCGGCGGGCTGCCCGTCGAGGGCGTCACCGGGACGACGTACGTCCTGGGCCCCGAGGACCTCGGCCAGCGGATCGCGGCCTCGGTCACCGTCACCCGGGCCGGGTACACCCCGCTCGTCCAGCCGACCGCGGCGACGACGCTGGTCAAGAGCCGCCCGACGATCCGCGTGCGCTCCACGCACCCCGGCCACGGCCGCCTCGACCTGGTGCTGCGGCTCGCGGCCGACGGCGTCGACGTCGTCTCCGGCACCGTCCAGGTCCTCTCGCACGGCGTCGTCCTCAAGGAGGTGCCGGTGCGCACCGGCACCCGCAACTTCGCGCTGCGCCACCTCGAGCCCGGTCCGATGAAGCTGCGGTTCCGCTACGCCGGCTCGTCGACGCTGACCGGCGCGACCCTCACCAAGATGGTCCGGGTCAGGTAGGCACTCACCCCTCCGCGATGCAGGCACGCGGCAGGTCGAACCACCGCAGGTGCTCGAAGTCGGCGCTCAGGCTCGCCGGGTGCTCGGACAGGTCGGGACCGCTCGCGGCGGCCAGGATCGCCGCGCCGTCGCGCAGGTGCTCGGCGAGCAGCCCCTCTCCCCCGGTGGCGCGCCCGGTCGGCATCGACGCGCGCCCGCCGGCGTACGAGATGTCGTGCAGGCTGAGCGGCGGGAGCACCACGCCGTCGCGGTGCCGCCACATCCCGGTGGCCGTGTCGAAGCGGTAGTCGGCCAGCAGCCGCCACCCGTCGCGGGCCACCAGGCGCACGGCCTCGACGAGGTAGTCGGCCACGGTGTCGGAGACGAAGTAGTTGAAGTTGATGCGCACCCAGCCCGGCTTGATGCCCTCGCAGCCGCCGGTGATCTCGCGCTCGAACTCGTGCGAGCGGGCCAGGTCGATGCCGAGGAGCCGGTGGCCGTAGGGGCCCGCGCACGAGCAGCCGCCGCGCGACTGGATGCCGAAGAGGTCGTTGAGGAGCGCCACGACGTAGT
The DNA here is from genome assembly GCF_014212315.1 of Nocardioides luti. Lineage (NCBI taxonomy): Bacteria > Bacillati > Actinomycetota > Actinomycetes > Propionibacteriales > Nocardioidaceae > Nocardioides > Nocardioides luti. The sequence goes on along the minus strand of NZ_JACKXE010000001.1, from coordinate 108,778 downwards.
TGTGGTGGAGGTAGCGCCCCGACGGCGAGCGCAGCACGAACGAGACGATCGAGAGCCGCTTCGCGTCGAGGTTGCCGAGCAGCTCGATGCCCGGCTCGTCCTGCCAGGCGGCCACCGCCCGGGCGAGGTGGCGGTCCTCCTGCTCGCGGATCGTGGTCGTGCCGACGGCCTGCTTGAGCTGGAAGACCAGCCCGGCGCGCACCGACTCGATGATCGCCGGCGTGCCGCCCTCCTCGCGGTGGGTCGGGTCGTCGAGGTAGCGGTGGTCGTCGTCGTTGACGTAGGCGACCGTGCCGCCACCGGGCACGTCCGGCACCCGGTTGGCGAAGAGCTCGCGGCGGGCCACGAGCACCCCGGGGGTCTGCGGGCCGCCGATGAACTTGTGCGGCGAGAGGAAGATCGCGTCCTTGTAGGACAGCGGGCGGGCGGGGTCGACGACGCCCATCTCGATGTCGACGTACGGCGCGGCCGCGGCGAAGTCCCAGAACGACAGCGCCCCGTGCTCGTGCAGCAGCGTCGAGATGCCCGCGGTGTCCGAGACGATCCCGGTGACGTTGGAGGCGGCCGAGAACGTGCCGATCTTGAGCGGTCGCTCGGCGTGCTTCTCCAGCTGCTCGCGCAGGTCCGCCTGGTCCACTCCCCCGTCGGCGTCCTGCCGGATCACCACGACGTCGGCGATCGACTCGCGCCACGGGATCTCGTTGGAGTGGTGCTCGTAGGGCCCGACGAAGACGACGGGCCGCTGGGAGGGTGGGATGTGCCCGCTCAGGTCGTGCAGGTCGTCGAGGACCGACGGGATGCGCAGGCCCAGGACGCCGATCAGCTTGGCGATCGCGCCGGTGCAGCCGGACCCGGCGAACAGCACGACGGTGTCGTCGTCGCCGCCGACCGCCGCGTGGATGATCGCACGGGCGTCGTCGCGCAGGCGGGTCGTCTGCAGCCCGGTGCCGCTCGACTCGGTGTGCGTGTTGGCGTAGCCCGGCAGCACCTGGTCGCGGAGGAAGTCCTCCAGGAAGGTCAGGGCCCGGCCCGAGGCCGTGTAGTCGGCGTAGGTGACCCGGCGGGCGCCGTACGGCGTCTGCATGACCTGGTCGTCCCCGATGACAGACTCGCGGATGAGGCGGAGCAGCGCCTCGCGCTGCTCCGCCTCGTCGTGGTGCTCCATGCCCCTGAGGATAGGCCCGGGACGGGGCCGGGGACCTACCGGACGACCAGCTTCACGTTGCGGCTGCCGGTCACCACGTGCGCCTGCGGGGCGCTGACGCCCTGGGTGGGCGCGGACGCGCTGCCGCCACGGAAGTAGACGTCCTCCTCGCCCCCGTAGAAGCCCCCGAAGGACGCGACGACCTGGTCGTTGCGGACGTAGGTGTCGACGTACTTCTTGGCCCGCGCGAGCGTGCTCGGGTAGGCGTACGGCGAGTAGTTGTAGCTCCCGCCGAAGACGCCGATCCGGGCGCGGCCGTGGCGCAGCTTCGACGGCACGCCGACCGAGACCTTGACGTACCTGGTGTCGGTCGGGCTGGTCAGGAGCGTGCGCAGGTGCAGCTTCTTGCCCGGCTTGCCCACGGCGGGCGAGCCCTTGCCCAGCGTCACCCACTTGCCGCCGCGCCGCTGCTGGACCTGCGTGAGGGCGTAGGTCGAGTTGTCGTCGTCGACCGCGGAGGTCATCGTGACGTCGTCGATCGTGACGCCCTTGATGGCGCTGAGGGCGTACGTGAAGTCGGCCAGGTCGTAGGACGACTCGAAGGTGATGTCGTAGTCCGAGGCGTAGCGGTCGGTCACCGGGAGGCTGAAGGTCGAGCCGTCCGCCTGGTGCCCGTTGATCGTCCAGGACAGGAGCTCGGAGCCGGAGATGACACCGTCGACCACGCGGTCGTGGTTGCCGATCGCCTCGTAGAAGACCGTGCCGGCCGTGCCCTCGGGCACCGACACGTGGCTGGCGCCGGTGCGGGACCGGTCGCGGTAGGTGACGGTCGACGTGACGTCCGAGGTCTCCGGCAGGCCGGCGAAGCTGCCGGTGATCCCGGTCAGGTGGTCGTCGGTGATGGTGCCGGCCGGCGCGCCGAGGTTGGCGACCTTGAACGGCGGGCCGAGGGTGTCCTTCTGGATGTAGAGGGCGTCGGCCGGGTGGAGCGTCAGGCTGGTCTCGCCGAGGAAGCCGAGCGGGTGGCCGAAGCCGACGACCTTGCCGTTGCAGACCGAGGTGGCCGTGCCGACCCCGGCCTGGGTGACGTCGCCGTAGGACAGCGAGGCGGCCAGGTTGCCGCCGGCGACCACGGTCTCCGGGCCGGGCCCGGCGGCGGGTGCCGCGGCGGCACCGATCGAGTAGGCGCTCTTCGGCAGCCAGGCGTGCTTCTTGGAGTGCTTGGCCTGGGCGAGGCGCTGGGCGCTGACGCCGGAGACCCCGAGCGGCATCTTGAGCTGGCTGAAGCCCTGCGCCGCCTGGGCGCGGGACACGTCGCTGCTGCGCGCGATGGCGCGGGCCTGCGCGTCGGACACCTCGATGGTGCCGGGCCGACCCGCGGAGGCGAGGTAGTCGTCCATGTCGGCGAACGGCGTGACGCCGGCGACCGGCGAGGCGCCGTACGACAGGCCGTAGGCGACGGCGCCGATGAGGCGGCCGTCGGAGGCGTAGACCGGCGAGCCGGACATGCCCTGCCAGATCCCGCCGACGCGGTCGATCTCCGGCGAGCTCAGCTCGACGATGACCATGTCGAGGTCCGGCCCGATGCCGTCGTCCAGGACGCCGATGACGTCACCGGTGAAGCCGGTGGGCGTGGTGCCCGAGGTCACCGTGAGACCGGTGACGTCGTCGCCCCTGGCGAGGTCGCCCACCGGGTAGGCGGCCTTGCAGTCGCCGGCCGGCTCGGCCGACTGGGCCGGCGTGGCCCCCGTGACGACCGCTGCTGCGCTCAGGCTCAGCCCGATCGTGGCGGCCAACGAGACCAGGGCGCGGCCCCGGCTCATGACTGTTCGTGACATGACGTCACTTCCTCCCGAAATTGTGTGGCGTGACATCACGCCCCCGTGTGCACCTCAGACGCCGCGGCGACCGGTTTGGTTGCCTGCGATTCCCCGCCCGCCCAGACCGTAGGTCCCGGGGGCTCCCGGCGCAGCGGAAACGGCGCATTTCAGTCCCCCGTCGACGCCGCCCGACGCCGTCATAGGGTGGGCGCGTGAGCACCCCCACCCAGAGCCTCCAGCACAGCGAGGCCCAGGCCCGCTTCGACCTCCTGGACGTCACGTCGTACGACGTGGACCTCGACCTCGCCTCCGACGAGGCGACCTTCCGGTCCGTCACGACGGTCCGGTTCACCTCGCGCGGCGGGCCGACCTTCGTCGACCTCAAGCCGGTCGGCGTCACGTCGCTGCACCTCAACGGCAGCCCGCTCGACGCGGACCTGCTGGACCGCGGCCGCCTGCCCCTCGACACGGTCGCCGGCGACAACGAGCTCGTCGTCGACGCGACGATGCGCTTCCGCAACGACGGTGAGGGCCTGCACCGCTCGGTCGACCCGGCGGACGGCAAGCACTACGTGTACGGCATGTCCTTCATGGACGCGGCGCCCAGCATCTTCGCCTGCTTCGACCAGCCCGACCTCAAGGCGCCGTACACCTTCCACGTCACCGCGCCGGCCGACTGGGTGGTCGTCGGCAACGCCCCCGGCACGCAGGTGGAGACCGGACGCTGGGAGTTCGCGACCACGCCGCCGCTGTCGACGTACTTCGTCACGCTGGTCGCCGGTCCGTACCACCTGGTCCGCGACGAGCACGACGGCATTCCGCTCGGGCTCTCGGCCCGCGCCAGCATCGCGAAGGACCTCGACGCCGACGCGGACGAGCTCTTCACGATGACCAGGCAGTGCTTCGACGAGTTCCACCGGCTGTTCGGCATCCGCTACCCGTTCGGCGACTACCACCAGGCGTTCGTGCCCGAGTTCAACGCCGGCGCGATGGAGAACCCCGGCTGCGTGACCTTCCGCGACCCATTGATCTTCTCGTCGCGGGTGACCCGCGGGGTCCGGATCGCGCGGGCCACCACCGTCGCCCACGAGATGGCGCACCAGTGGTTCGGCAACATCGTGACGCCGCGCTGGTGGGACGACCTCTGGCTCAACGAGTCCTTCGCCGAGTACATGGGCAACCGCGTCACCGCCGACGTGACGGAGTACGACGACGCGTGGGTGCACAACGCCTACGCCCGCCGCCAGTGGGGGCTGGTGGCCGACCAGCGCCCGAGCACGCACTCCGTGGCCGGCAACGGCGCCTTCGACGCCTCGGCCGCGCTGCAGAACTTCGACGGCATCTCCTACGCCAAGGGCTCGAGCATCCTCAAGCAGCTCAACGCGACGCTCGGCGACGAGGTCTTCTTCGCCGGGGCGATCGACCACTTCACGCAGCACCGCTTCGGCAACGCCACGATGCACGACCTGTTCGCGAGCTGGGAGTCCGCCGGCGCGGGTGACCTGTCGTCGTTCACGAGCAACTGGCTGCGCACCGCGGGCCCCGACACGATCGCGCTCGACCGCGCCGCCGGGGTGGTCCGCCGGACCGCACCCGACGGGCACCCGGCCGAGCGGTCGCACGCGCTGCGGGTCGCCAGCGCCGCGCCCGGGGGGACCTGGCAGGTCGAGCCGCTCACCGTGGACGCCGACACCACGGCGTACGCCGTGGAGGAGGGGGCGGCCGTCGTGCTCGACCCCTACGAGGACACCTGGGCGCTGGTGCTGCCCGACGACACGACGGTGCAGGCGCTCAAGACGCTGCTCCCGACGACCGACGACAGCCTGCTGCGCGCCGGCATCTGGAACTCCGTCCGCAGCGGCTTCCACAACGCCGCCGTCGACCCGGCCGACGTGCTCGACCTGCTCGAGGCCGGGCTCCCGATCGAGGACGTCGACGACGCCGTCTTCTACACGCTGCCGTGGCTGCTCACGAAGGTCGCGGCCCTGGCCGCCGACCCCCGGGCCGCCCTCGTCCGCATCCACGCGGCCGCCACCGCCAAGGGCGCGACCGCGGAGGCCGGCTCGACGCTGCAGCTGTCCGCCTTCCAGGCCGCGGTGAGCTCGGCGACCGACTCCGGGGAGCTGCGCAGCTGGCTGGCCGGCCGGGTGCTGGCCGACGGCCTCGAGATCGACCTGGACCTGCGCTGGCGGATCCTCGTCCAGCTGGCCGTGCTCGGTGAGACCGACCGCGAGGAGCTGCAGGCCGCGCTCGACGCCGAGCCGACCGCCCGCTCCCGCGTCGAGCACGCCCGCGCGGTCGCGTCGCTGCCGGACGCCCAGGCCAAGGCCTGGGCGTGGCAGCACTTCACCGGCGAGCTGGACGTCCCGAACTACGAGCTCGAGGCGATCGGCCTCGGCATGTGGCGGGTCGGCCAGGAGCAGCTGACGGATCCCTACGTCGACCGCTACTTCGCCGACCTGCCGGGCACCGTCGAGAAGCGCAGCGGCTGGCTGCTCGCCGACGCGGCGGAGTCGTTCTTCCCGTCCACGTCGCTGACCGAGTCGACGCTCGCCCAGGCGCACGCGCTGATCACCGACGAGAGCCTCGACCTCGCGATCCGGCGGCGCCTGGTCGACGAGGCCGACGAGCTCGGGCGCCGGATGGCGATCCGCCAGCGGTACTCCCCCTCGTGAGCACCCTGTGAGCGCCTCGTGAGCGACCGGGCGCGGCGGCCGGGACCGACCGTGCGGACCCGTGTGGAGGAGCTCTTCGCCGACGGCACGGAGCGCCGCCACGAGGACCGCCTGGCCACCGAGGAGCCGCTCGAGATCCGGCTCGCCTGGCCGGGCGCGCCCGCGCGCCGCGTCTGGGTGACCATGCGGACGCCCGGCAACGACTTCGAGCTGGCGGCCGGCTGGCTCGTGCACGAGGGCCTGGCCCCGGCCGACGCCATCGCGGGGGTCGCCTACTGCACCGACGTCGACCTGGCGCCCGAGCAGGAGTTCAACGTCGTCACCGTGACCCTCTCCGCTCCCCCGGTCAACGACCCCGGCCACCGCCACGACGCGCAGTCGGCGGGGTCGTCGGCCTGCGGGGTCTGCGGCAAGGACAGCGTCGCCGCGGCGCTCAGCGTGACCCCCGCCCAGCGGTGGGCGGGCGCGCTCCCCGCGCCCGACGTCGTACGCCGGCTGCCGGAGGCGCTGCGGGAGCGGCAGGCCGTCTTCGCGCGCACCGGCGGGGTGCACGCCGCCGGTCTCTTCGACGCGGACGGCACCCTGCTCGTCGTGCGCGAGGACGTCGGCCGGCACAACGCCGTGGACAAGGTGACCGGCGCGCGCGTGCTGGCGGCCGAGTCCCCGGCCGCCGCGTGCCTGGTGGTGAGCGGCCGCGCCGGCTTCGAGCTGGTGCAGAAGGCCGCGACCGCCGGCGTCGGGGCGCTGGTCTCGGTCGGGGCACCGACGAGCCTGTCGGCGCGGCTGGCGTCCGAGAGCGGGATGGCGCTCTACGGCTTCACCTCGGCCTCGAGGTGCGTGCGCTACTCCTGACCGCTCTGCGGCAGCACCACCGTGACGGTCGTCGCCGCGCCGTGCTCGCACGCGACCTCGGGCACGGCCCGCCCGTGGGTGCGGTGCTCCCCGCCGGAGCACAGGCGCAGCTCGCCGTCGGCCTGCCGGACCAGCTGGTCGACGAGGGCGAGACCGAGGCCGGCGCCGGGTCGTGATCGCGCCTCGGCCGAGCGGGTGAACCGCCCGGTCGCCGTGGTGAGCAGCTCCCCGCTCATCCCCGGCCCCCCGTCCCGCACCTCCACGACCGTCCACGCCGGCGCGACCACCCGGACCCGCACCAGCACGGGCGCGGCCCCGTGCAGCGCGGCGTTGTCGAGCAGGTTGGTCACGATCCGCTCGACCTCCTGGGGCGCCAGGCTGCTGGGCGCGTCCCCCGCCGGGAGGTCGGTGCCGGGCGCCCCGTCCGGGACGGTCGCCCGGCGTCGGGCCACCACGTCGCGGACGACCCGGGCGACGTCGCTGCCGACAGGCTCGCCGCTGGCCGGGGCACCCAGGGCCAGCAGCTGGGTGGCCAGGTCGGTGAGCCGCGCGACGTCCACCGCCAGCTCGTCGAGCGTGGTCTCGTGCTCGGCCACCGTGCGGGTCCGCCGCCGGGCCAGCTGGAGGCGCGCGGAGAGCAGCGTCAGCGGGGTCCGCAGCTCGTGGCTGGCGTCGTTGACGAAGCGGCGCTCGTGCTCGAGCGAGCGCTCGAGGGCGTCGAGCATGTCGTTGAGCGTGTGCCCCAGCCGGGTCACCTCGGCGTCCCGCCCGGCGGGCACGTCCAGGCGGAGGCGCTCCCCGCCACCGGCGATCTCGTCGGCGCGACGGCGGTAGGTCTCGACCGGACGCAGCGCCGCGCGGGCCAGGAGGTCGCCGACCAGTGCCGCCACGGCGAGCGCGCCGAGGCCGGCCAGGGCCAGCTGGAGCAGCAGCTCGCGCAGGGCCTCGTCCCGGTGGTCGCGGCGCACGCCGAGGACGAGGAAGCGGCTCCCGCCGGCCAGCGGCGTGATCCGGACGCGGTAGGGCTTCGCCGCGACCGGCAGCAGCGCCCCCATGTCCTCGGTGACGCCGCCGGGGCCGACCCCGGCGAGGTCCGAGGCCGGGACGAGGGGCGTGTCCGGAGCGGTGCCGCCCGAGTCCAGCACCCGGCCCCGGGCGTCGAGGACCTGCCAGCCGGTGCCGGTCGCGTCGGCGGCTGCCGTGGAGGTGACCCGTCCGGACGGCGCGACCAGGGGCGCGACCACCGCACCCGCCTGGGTGAGCTCGGTGTCGAGGCCCCGGTCGAGGGCGTACTCCACGCGCCAGTAGACGAAGGCGCCCGCGGCGGACAGCAGCACCAGCATCGCGACGACGAAGCCGGCGACCAGCCGGACCCGCAGCGGCAGCCGGCTCACCGGGTCTCCCGGGTGTCGACCCGGTAGCCCGCGCCCCGGACGGTGGTGATGGTGCTCGTCCCGAACGGACGGTCGATCTTCGCCCGGATCGCCGCGAGGTGGACGTCGATGACGTTGCTGCTCAGGTCGGTCTCGCCGTCCCACACCTCGTCGAGGATCGTGTAGCGGCTGACCACTCGCCCGGCGCGGGCCACGAGCAGGTGCAGGATGTCGAACTCCCGCGCCGACAGCTCGATCGCGGTGCCGGCCCGCCGCACGGTCCGCGAGCCCGGGTCCACGACGAGGTCGTCGACCTCGACGACCACCTCCTCGCCGTACGACGTGCGCCGCACGAGCGCCCGCAGCCGGGCCAGCAGCTCGTCGAGGTCGAAGGGCTTGGGCAGGTAGTCGTCGGCGCCGGCGTCGAGCCCGTCGATCCGGTCGCGGACGTCCGCGCGGGCGGTCAGCATCAGGACCGGTGTCAGGACACCGAGCTCCCGGAGCCGCCGGCACACGGCCAGCCCGTCGGTGCCCGGCAGCATCCAGTCGAGCAGCAGGACGTCGTACGCCAGACCGCCGGGCAGCGCGCGGCCGTAGGCCGCCGTGCCGTCGTGGACCACCTCGACGTCCCAGCCCGCCTCGACGAGCGTCTGCTCGAGCAGGGCGGCGAGCCGTCGGTCGTCCTCGGCGACCAGGATGCGCACGGTCGTCCTCTCGGGGCAGGCAGGCGGGCGGGCAGGTGGGGCGGGCAGGACCACCCTGCACCGTCGCAGGGCGGTTCACGGTCCCTTCATCTTGCTCCTCCTACGGTGCGCAGCATGGAATCGCTCGCCGTCGACGCCGTGGGCGTCACCAAGAACTTCGGACCGGTCCGCGCCGTCGACGACATCACCGTGCGGGTGGCCGAGGGCGAGGTGTACGGCGTGCTCGGGCCCAACGGGGCCGGCAAGACCACCTTCCTCCGGATGCTCTTCGGCCTGATCCGTCCGGACGCCGGCACCATCCGCGTGCTCGGCAGGACCTGGGACGAGGACGGCGTCGCGGTCCTCGACGGCGTCGGTGGCTTCATCGAGAGCCCCCGGTTCTACCCGTACCTCACCGGCCGCCAGAACCTCGAGGGCCTGCTCCTCCTCGACGGCGGCGCCCCGGCCGGGCTGCTCGACGAGGTCCTCGACCTGGTCGAGATGAGCGACCGCGTCGACCAGAAGGTCGGCGGCTACTCCTACGGCATGCGCCAGCGCCTCGGGGTCGCCGCGAGCCTCCTGCGCGAGCCGCGGCTCCTGGTGCTGGACGAGCCCGCCAACGGCCTCGACCCGGCCGGCATCCGGGACATGCGGGCCCTGGTCAAGCGGCTCGCCGCGAGCGGGCTGACCGTGCTGCTGAGCTCGCACGACATGGACGAGGTCGAGGAGATCTGCGACAACGTCACCATCATGAAGCGCGGCACCGTCGCCTTCCACGGCACCATCGCCGCCCTGCGCACCCGCGCGCCGGACCCGGGCCACCTGCTCGCGACCACCGACGACGACCGCGCCCTGGGCCTCGCCCGGGAGCACCCCGGCCTGCGGGTCGTCCGCGGGGCCGCCACCGGTCTCGTCGTGACCGGCCCGACGCCCCAGGTGTCGGCGTACGTCGCCGCGATCGTGCAGGCCCGCATCGACCTGCTGGCGCTCAGCCAGACCCAGACGCCCCTGGAGGCCCTGTTCTTCATGCTCACCGACGACGCCCACCACCAGACCCTCGACCGCCCGGCCGCGCCGGCGGGGGCCGTCCGATGAGCGCCCCGGCCGCCGCTGCCGACGTGGCCACCCGGGCGCCGGCGGCCGGTGCGCCGCGACGCCCCGGACGCCTGGCGCCGCTGCGCTGGGAGCTGCGCAAGCTCCGGGCCCAGCAGCGCGCGCGGGCCGTCCTGATCGGCTCGCTCCTGCTCCCCGTGGTCGTGGTCGTGGTCATCCACGGCCAGTCCCGTCCCCCCAAGGACACGCTCTTCGGCCGGTTCGCCACGGACAACGGCTTCGCGCTGGCGCTGCTCGTCCTGGGCTTCGCGGCGCAGTGGGTCATCCCGCTGCTCACCGCAGTCGTCGCCGGCGACATCTTCGCCAGCGAGGACCAGCACGGCACCTGGAAGACCGTGCTCACCCGCTCCACGAGCCGCACCGATCTCTTCGCCGCCAAGACCGTGACCGCCGCCGGGTTCGGCGTCCTGGTCCTGGTGGTGCTGGCGGCGTCGACGATCGCGTCGAGCCTGCTGATCGTGGGCCACCAGCCGCTGCTCGGCCTCACGGGCCAGACGATCCCCGCGGGCGAGGCGCTGCGGCTCGTCACGCTGAGCTGGGCCACCACGGTCCCGCCGATGCTGGGCTTCACCTGCCTGGCGATCCTGCTGTCCGTCTGGTCGCGCAACCCGGCCGTCGGTGTCGCCGCCCCCGTGGTCATCGGCATGGTCATGCAGCTCGTGGGCGCGCTCGGCGGGGTGGAGGCCGTGCGCCCGTTCCTGCTGACCACGCCGTTCGAGGCCTGGCACGGGCTGCTCGCCGACCCCCGCTTCACCGGCCCGCTCACCGAGGGACTGGTCACGAGCGCCGTCTGGTGCGCCGTCAGCCTCGGTGCGGCCTACCTCATGCTCCGCCGTCGCGACATCACCGGAGGCTGACCACCATGCGCCGTACCCTTCTCACCGTCCTCGCCGCCCTCGTCGTCGTGCTCGGCCTGGCCTCGGCCGTCGTGGCCGGCAGCTCGGGCAGCAGCACCGTCACCCGGCCCCGCCTGGAGCGGTCCCTCACCGCGACCTTCACCCACCTCTACGTCCACACGGCCGGCCTCCAGGGCCGCACCGTCTCCGCCGCGTCGCTGCACGCCACCGCCATGTGCGACAAGGCCGGCGCCGAGAACAAGGACGTCGGTCCGGGCGGCGACTGGAACTGCCTGATGAGCTGGAACGACCCCGACGTGCCGATGCCGCCCGAGGGCTACGGCAAGTTCGAGCTGAACGTGCACAGCAACGACTGCTACACCGCGAGCGGTCCGAGCAAGCTGACCGGCTTCCTGACGATGACCGACACCCGCGGCCGGGTGGTGACGAACCCGCTGTTCGAGTTCGACGGGTGCTTCGACCCGGCGACCGACAACAGCCCGACCGGCGTGGTCTTCCCCTCGGTCCTCGCCGTCGCCAGCACCACGGTGACGCCGGACGCCAGCGGTGGCGCCACGGTGCAGCTCACCTGCGGCTCCGGCGACCGCGGCTGCGCAGGCACGGTGGACGTGACCTCGGGCTCGACCGACCTCGGCAGCCTGCCGATCCAGCTCGCCGAGGAGTCCACCAGGACGCTGCGGCTGCCGAAGGCCGTGCCCGCGGGGGCGAAGGACGTCACGTTCACCGTCCACGCGACCACCGGCTTCGGTCCGCCGAGCCCGGTCACGCTCCCGGTGCAGCGTTGACCGCGGCCCCTAGGCTCGACGCATGACGACGACCACCCCCGTCCTGTCCGTCCCCACCCCGAGCGCCGCCTTCGAGCGCTCGACGATCGAGCGCCGCGACGTCGGCGCGCACGACGTCGCCTTCGACGTCGCCTTCTGCGGCATCTGCCACTCCGACATCCACCAGGCCCGCAACGAGTGGGCCGAGGGCATCTTCCCGATGGTCCCCGGCCACGAGGTCGCGGGCACCGTCACCGCCGTCGGCGACGAGGTCACGAAGTTCGCGGTCGGCGACCGCGTCGGCGTCGGCTGCTTCGTCGACTCCTGCCGCGAGTGCGAGAACTGCGAGGCCGGCGAGGAGCAGTACTGCCTCAAGGGCGAGGTCCCCACCTACAACGGCCGCTTCTACGAGGGTGGCGACACCTACGGCGGCTACAGCAAGCACTTCGTGGTGCACGAGGACTACACGCTGCGCATCCCCGAGGGCATCTCGCTCGAGGAGGCCGCGCCGCTGCTGTGCGCCGGCATCACGACGTACTCCCCCCTCCACCACTGGGGCGCCGGTCCCGGCAAGAAGGTCGCGATCGTCGGCATGGGTGGCCTCGGCCACCTCGGCGTGAAGATCGCGGTCGCGATGGGCGCCGAGGTCACCGTGCTCAGCCAGTCGCTCAAGAAGGAGGAGGACGGCCGTCGCCTCGGGGCGCAGCACTACCACGCCACCGAGGACAAGCAGACCTTCAAGGACCTGCGCGGCACCTTCGACCTGATCGTCAACACCGTCGCGGCGAACCTCCCCGTCGACAAGTACCTCTCGCTGCTCCGCCTCGACGGCGCCATGGTGAACGTCGGCATCCCGTCGGACGCCGACTCGTTCCACGCGTTCTCGCTCGCCGGGATGCGGCGCTCGCTGGCCGGCTCCAAGATCGGCGGCATCCGCGAGACCCAGGAGATGCTCGACTTCTGCGCCGAGCACGGCATCGGCGCCGAGGTCGAGGTGCTGGCCCCCGAGCCGGCCGTCATCGACGAGGCCTACGAGCGCGTCGTCGCCTCCGACGTGCGCTACCGGTTCGTCATCGACATGGCCGCGCTCGAGGACTGAGCGACCGGGTCGACCGCCTCACACCGGCGGTCCGGCGGCGTGGGTCCGCCGGACTGTCGGTGCCTGTTCCTAGGTTGGTCGCATGCGCATCCTCCACACGTCCGACTGGCACCTGGGCCGGTCGTTCCACCGTGAGGGGATGCTGGCGCACCAGGCGACGTACGTCGACCACCTGCTGGAGGTGGTCGCCGCGGAGTGCGTCGACCTCGTGGTCGTCGCCGGGGACGTCTACGACCGCGCGCTGCCCCACGTCGACGCCGTCCGGCTGGCCGACGAGGCGCTGGCCCGGCTGGCCGCCTCCCGGGCGCAGGTGGTGCTCACCAGCGGCAACCACGACTCCGCGCAACGGCTCGGCTTCAGCTCGCGGCTGATCGACGCCGCGGGCGTCTTCATCCGCACCGACGCCGGCGGTGTCGGCACGCCCGTCCTCCTCGAGGACGAGCACGGCCCGGTGGCGGTGCACGGCCTGCCCTACCTCGACCCCGACTCCGTGCGCGAGCCCTGGGGCCTGGCCGCCCGCTCCCACGAGGCCGCCCTGACCGAGGCGATGCGGCGCGTCCGCGCCGACCTGGCGACCCGCTCGTCCGCCACCCGCTCGGTCGTGCTGGCCCACGCCTTCGTCGGCGGCGGCGCCCTCGACGTCCGGCCGAGCGACTCCGAGCGCGACATCAGCGTCGGCGGCGTCTCGCTCGTGCCGACGTCCGTCTTCGACGGGATCTCCTACACCGCGCTCGGCCACCTGCACGGGCGGCACACGCTCACCGACGCGATCCGCTACAGCGGCTCGCCGCTGGCCTACTCGTTCTCCGAGGCCGACCAGCGCAAGGGGTCCTGGCTCGTCGACCTCGGCCCGGTCGGCGTCACGTCCTGCACCTTCGTCGACGCCCCGGTCCCCCGCCCCCTCGCGCGGTTGCGGGGCACCCTGGACGAGCTGCTGGCCGAGCCGCGGCTGGTGGTGCACGAGGCGGCCTGGGTCCAGGCGACCCTCACCGACGACACCCGGCCGCTGCAGGCGATGGACCGCCTGCGGAGCCGCTTCCCGCACGCGCTGGTCCTCGGCTTCGAGCCCGCGAGCGGCGCGCCGGGCGGCGTGCCCGCCGCGCGCGTGCAGGGGCGCTCCGACCACGAGATCGCCCTCGACTTCGTCGCCGAGATGCGCGGGAGCGCCGCCACCGACGACGAGGCGCTGCTGCTGCGCGAGGCGTTCGACGCGTGCTGCGAGGACCCCGATCTCGACACCCTGGTGACGGACGGGGCGTCATGAGGCTGCACCAGCTCGAGGTGACCGGCTTCGGCCCGTTCGCCGAGACCGTCAGCGTCGACTTCGACCGGCTCTCCGACGCCGGGCTCTTCCTGCTCACCGGCCCGACCGGGTCCGGCAAGACCAGCGTGCTCGACGCGGTCTGCTTCGCGCTGTACGGCGACGTCCCCGGCGATCGCAACGCCGCCAAGCGGCTGCGGGCCGACCAGGCGGCGCCGGGCGTCGCCCCGCGCGTCACGCTCGAGACGACCCTGTCGGGCCGCCGCTTCCGGATCAGCCGCTCGCCGGCGTGGGAGCGCCCCAAGAAGCGCGGCACCGGCACCACCACCGAGCAGGCCTCGGTCACGATCACCGAGCGCGTCGACGGGGCCTGGCAGCCGCTGTCCAGCCGTCTCGACGAGACCGGTCACCTGGTCACGGCCCTCGTCGGCATGAACGTCACCCAGTTCACCCAGGTCGCGATGCTGCCGCAGGGCCGCTTCCAGGCCTTCCTCCGGGCCCGGTCCGACGAGCGGCACCGGCTGCTGCAGCAGCTCTTCCGCACCGGCCGCTTCGACGAGGTCGAGCGCTGGTTCAAGGAGCGCCGCTCGCTGCTGCGCCGCCGCTCCGAGGCGTCCCACCAGCGGGTCGCCGACCTGGTCAGCCGGGTCAGCGAGGCCACGGAGGTGCGGCTCCCCGCCGACTGGGACATCCGTGACCTCCTGGGGCCCGCGGCCGACGGCACCCTGCTCACCTGGGCCACGGGCCTGCGTGACGCCGCCCTGACCACCCGCGCGAGCAGCGAGGCCGACGCCGAGACGGCCGCGGGTGCGGAGACGGTGGCACGCGACGTCCTCGACGAGGTCCGCACGACGTTGGAGCAGCGCCGGCGCGTGGAGGCGGCCGCCGCCGAGCAGCAGGCGCTGCTCGCCGCGGCGGACGACCACGCTCGGGGCCGCGACCGGGTCGACGCCGCCCGGCGGGCCGCCGGGGTGCTGCCGCTGCACCGCATCGACCGGACCGCACGCACGGCGCTGGAGCGGGCTGCGGGAGCGGCCGAGGCCGCCGGTCAGCGCGCCGCCGACGCGCTCGGCCTGCTCATGGTCGACGAGGACACGCTGACCGAGGCGCTGCAGCGCGCCGTGGACGACGCCGCCCGGGTCCGGGCCGCGCTGCCCCGCCAGCAGACGCAGCGCCGGCTGACCCGTGAGATCGCCGAGGCCCGGGCCCGGCAGGAGCAGCTGGGCGAGCGCCGCGACGCCGTCGCCCGCGCCCGGGCGGCCCTGCCCGAGCGGCTGCTCGTGCTGCGGCGCGAGCTGGTCGAGGCCACCGCGGCCGGCGAGCGGGTCGCGGTCGAGGAGGAGCGACTGGCCGCCCTGGACGCCCGCGTCACGGCGTACTCCCTCGTCGGGGGGCTGACCCGCGAGCTCGCGGACGCCCGCGCCGACCTCGCCGTCGCCCAGGCCGAGGAGCAGGTGCTCCGGGAAGCGTGGCTCGACCTGCGCGAGGCGCGGCTGGAGGGGATGGCGGCCGAGATCGCCGGGGCCCTCGCGGTCGGTGCCTGCTGCCCGGTGTGCGGCTCCGCCGAGCACCCGCACAAGGCCGCCCGCGCCGAGGGCGCCCCGGACGCCGCCGCCGAGAAGGCCGCCCTCAAGCGGCTCGACACCGCGAAGTCGACCACCCAGGTCCACGACGAGCAGGTCCGCACCCTCGCGACGGCGCTCGCCGTGGCCACCGGCAACGCCGGCCCCCTCCCCCTCGACGAGCTGCAGGCCCGGGCAGCAGCGGTCCGGGAGGGTGCCGAGCGGCTGCGCGCCCTGGCCGACGGCCTGCCCGCCGCCCGCGAGGCGCTGGAGGAGGCCGAGGCCGCCAGCGAGCGACTGCTCGCCGAGGTCGCCGCCCTCGACCGGGAGAGCGCCGCCCTCACCGACACGGTCCGGGCACGCACCACCGAGCACACCGCCCTCAAGGTCGAGCTCGACGGGCTGCTCGACGGGGCCCGCGACCTGGCCACCCAGCTCGACCGGCACCTCGAGCGGGCCGCCGCCGGGCGGGCCGCCCTGCAGGCGCTGGCGGAGCTCGCGGCCGCCACCACGGCGGCCGACGAGGCCCGCGCCGCGCTCGCAGCGGCCGTGTCCGAGGCCGGCTTCGCGACGCCCGAGGAGGCGGCCGGGGCCGCGCTGCCCGCCGACGACCTGCGCTCCCTCGAGCGCACGCTGGCCGACCACGAGCGACGGCTGGCCGCGGTGACCGCCGTGCTCGCCGACGAGGACGCCGCCGGGCTGCTCGCGTCGCCGACACCCGACGTTCCCGCTGCGCAGCGCGCCCACGCGGCGGCCCTGGCCGCCCTGGGGGACGCCCGGTCGCGGGCCGGGGTGTGGGCCACCCGCGTGGAGCGCCTCACGACGCTGGCCGACGACCTCGCCACCGCCCTCGACGACTGGGCGCCGCTGCGCGAGGAGCTCGACCTCACCACCCGCCTGGCGACCTTCGTCGACGGCAAGTCACCCGACAACCGGCTGCAGATGCGGCTCTCGGCGTACGTCCTGGCCTACCGGCTCACCCAGGTCGTCGCCGCCGCGAACGAGCGCCTGGCGCAGATGAGCGACCGGCGCTACTCCCTCGAGCACACCGGGCGGCGGGGTGCCGGGGAGACCCGGGGCGGGCTCAGCCTGCTGGTGCGCGACGACTGGTCGGGCGAGGCCCGGGACCCGGCCACGCTCTCGGGCGGCGAGACGTTCGTCGTCTCCCTCGCGCTGGCCCTCGGCCTCGCGGACGTCATCACGCAGGAGTCCGGTGACGGGGACCGGGGCGACTCACGGCTCGACACGCTCTTCGTGGACGAGGGCTTCGGCTCGCTCGACGCCGACACGCTCGACGACGTGATGGACACGCTCGACTCGCTGCGCGACGGCGGCCGGATCGTCGGCGTGGTCAGCCACGTCGCCGAGATGCGCGACCGCATCCCGACCCAGCTGCGGGTGAGCAAGGCCCGCACCGGCTCCACGCTCGCGCTGTCGCGCTGACCTGGAGCCGGCCGGACCGGTGCGGCCGTCCGTCAGGGGGTGACGGTCCCGTGGTCGGACTCGTACGGCTCGCCCGTGAGCTTGCTCTTCGCGAAGCTGATCAGCGACGCGACCTTGCTGCCGGGGGTGTCCCAGTACTCCCCGTGGTCGACCTCGACCTTGATGAGCACGGCGTTCGGGTCCTCGGGGCCGCCGGGCAGCCACGCCTCGGCGAACGTGTTCCACAGCTCCTTGAGCTTGGCGTCGTCGTCGACGACCGCGGCGCGACCCGTGAGGGCCACCCAGCTGTCGCGCGAGGAGAACGTGAGCGCCACGCTCGGCTCGGACTGGATCGCGCGGGTGTGGGCGGTGTCGCGGGCCGAGATGAACCACAGCTCGGCGTCCGGCTCCACCTCCTGGCGGGCCATCGGCAGGCTGCGCGGGCCGTCCGGGCCATAGGTCGTGAGCATGCCGATGTGCTGGTCCTTCAACAGGTCGACGAGCTTCTTGGTGTCCTCGGTGTCAGTCATGCGGGGGCCGTACCCGGCAGGCTGTCGGACACGCCCCGACAGGTCTACTTTCGACGTATGACCTTCCTCGTGCCGCCGGACGCCTACGCCCGGTTCATGGGCCGCTTCGCCGTCCCGCTCGGCCTCGAGTTCGCCGACTTCGCGGGGATCGCTCCCGGGCAGCGGGTCCTCGACGTCGGCTGCGGCCCGGGCGCGCTCACCACCGAGCTCGTACGCCGGGTGGGCGCCGACCACGTGGCCGCGATCGACCCCTCCCCGCCGTTCGTGGCCGGGCTGCACGAGCGGCTGCCGGACGTCGACGTCGTGACCGGGACGGCCGAGCACCTTCCCCACCCCGACCGCGAGTTCGACGCCACGGTGGCCCAGCTGGTCGTGCACTTCATGAGCGACCCGGCCGGCGGTCTCCGCGAGATGGCCCGGGTGACCAGGCCCGACGGCGTGGCCGCCGCCTGCGTCTGGGACCACGACGGCGGCCGCAGCCCGCTCAGCACGGTCTGGGAGGTCGCCCGTGAGCTCGACCCGGGCGCGATCGCCGAGGACGGGCTCCCCGGCGCCCGTGCGGGTCACCTCGAGGAGCTCGCCGCCGCCGCCGGCTGGTCCGACGTCGTCTCCGGGGTGCTGACCGTGACGGTGCCGTCGGCGTCGTTCGAGGAGTGGTGGGAGCCGTACACCTTCGGGGTCGGTCCTCTCGGCGAGTACGTCCGCTCCCTCGACGACACCGCCCGCGCCCGCCTGCGCGACCGGTGCGCCGAGCGCCTCGGCCCGGCCCCGTTCTCGATCACCGCCTCCGCCTGGGCGGTGCGCGGACGGCCCTGAGCCCACCGCGTCGGACCGGAACTCGGTGGCGGGCATCGGCTAGGTTCGTCGGCATGAGTGGACCCGGCCTCGATCCGACCTTCAGCTCGCTGCCCTACCGCTCGCTCGGGGACGCCGCCCTGCAGCGGGCCCGGGAGCTCGGCGTCTCGCACGCGGACTTCCGCTTCGAGCGGGTTCGCTACCAACGGCTCGGCGTCCGCGACGGCGTCCTGCAGGGTGCGAGCGACACCGAGGACCTCGGCTTCGCGGTCCGGGTCATCCACCACGGCTCGTGGGGCTTCGCGTCGGGGGTCTTCCTCACGACCGACGAGGCCGTGCGGGTGACCGAGAGCGCGGTCGCCGTCGCCCTGGTCGCCGCCGAGATGACCAGCACGCCGATCGAGATCGCCCCCGAGCCGGTCCACGACGACGTCACCTGGGTGT
Source organism: Nocardioides luti (assembly GCF_014212315.1). NCBI lineage: Bacteria > Bacillati > Actinomycetota > Actinomycetes > Propionibacteriales > Nocardioidaceae > Nocardioides > Nocardioides luti. The sequence continues at coordinate 90,384 of NZ_JACKXE010000001.1, read as the reverse complement.
CGTCGTACGACGTGAACCCGCTCGAGGTGCCGGTCGCCGAGAAGGCCGCCGTCCTCATCGACTGGACCGACCGGCTGCGCACCGGCGCCGCGGTCGACCACGCCTCGGCGTACCTCCTCCAGGTGCAGGAGAACAAGTACTACGCCGACCTGGCCGGCACCCGCACGACGCAGCAGCGGGTGCGGCTGCAGCCGGGCTTCGAGGCGATGGGCGCGGGCGCCGACACGTTCGACTCGATGGCGTCGATCGCGCCGCCGGTCGGGCGCGGGTGGGAATACCTCACCGACGGCAGCTGGGACTGGGACGACGAGATCGACCAGGTCCCCGAGCTGCTCGCCGAGAAGCTCAAGGCCCCGAGCATCGAGGCCGGGAGCTACGACCTGGTCATCCACCCGTCGAACCTGTGGCTCACGATCCACGAGTCGATCGGGCACGCCACCGAGCTGGACCGCGCGCTCGGCTACGAGGCCAACTACGCCGGCACGTCGTTCGCGACGTACGACAAGCTCGGGACCCTGCAGTACGGCTCCGGCGTCATGAACGTCACCGGCGACCGGACGGTCGAGCACGGCCTCGCCACGATCGGCTACGACGACGAGGGCGTCGAGACCCAGAGCTGGGACATCGTGCGCGACGGCGTGCTGGTGGGCTACCAGCTGGACCGCCCCATGGCGCACATGAAGCCCGAGCTCAACCCCGGGCCGGACGGTCGGGGCCGGTCCAACGGCTGTGCCTACGCCGACTCGCCCGGCCACATCCCGATCCAGCGGATGGCCAACGTCTCGCTGCAGCCGGCGCCCGACGGCCCCAGCACCGAGGAGCTGATCGGGCGCGTCGAGCGCGGCCTCTACATCGTCGGCGACAAGTCGTGGTCCATCGACATGCAGCGCTTCAACTTCCAGTTCACCGGGCAGCGGTTCTACACGATCACCGACGGCGAGCTCGTGGGCCAGGTCCGCGACGTCGCCTACCAGGCCACGACCACGGAGTTCTGGGGCTCGATGGAGGCCGTCGGCGGCCCGGAGACCTGGGTGCTCGGCGGCGCCTTCAACTGCGGCAAGGCCCAGCCCGGCCAGGTCGCGAGCGTCAGCCACGGCTGCCCGACGTCGCTGTTCCGCGGCGTCAACATCCTCAACACCAACGACGAGGCAGGCAAGTGATGACACCCCAGAGCCTGGTCGACCACGCGGTCACGACCTCGACGGCCGACGACTGCATCGCGATCGTCCGCGACGCCACGAGCGCCAACCTGCGGTGGGCCAACAACACGCTGACGACCAACGGCGTGATGCACGGAATCACGGTCACGATCGTGTCCTTCATCCGCAGCGGGGACGGCACGGCCACGGGGTCCGTGACCGGCAGCGCCACCACCCAGGCGCAGGTCACCGCGCTGGTCGAGGCGGCCGACGCCGCCGCCCGGGCCGGCTCGCCCGCCGAAGACGCGAACGACCTGGTCCGGGACGCGGTCTCCCCCGACTGGGACGACGCCCCGGTCCCGACCGACATCCACGTCTACGACGCGTTCGCCCCTGCGCTCGGCGAGGCCTTCGGCCGGGCGTCGGGCGGCGGCCGGATCCTCTACGGCTTCGTGAACCACCAGTCCACGACGACGTACGTCGGCTCCACCAGCGGCCTGCGCCTGCGCCACGTCCAGCCGACCGGTCACTACGGCTGCACGGGCAAGACCGCCGACCTCACCGAGAGCGCGTGGGTCGGCGGCGCCACCCGCGACTTCGCCGACGTCGACGCGCTCGCCCTGGAGGCCACCCTCGAGCAGCGCCTCGGCTGGGGTGCCCGCCGCGTGGACCTGCCGGCCGGTCGCTACGACACGATCCTGCCGCCCACCGCGGTGGCCGACCTGATGATCGACGCCTACTGGTACGCCGGCGCGCGCGTCGCCCACGAGGGCCAGTCGGTCTACAGCAAGCGCGGCGTCGGCACCCGCATCGGCGACCCGATCGCCCGGCCGGAGGTCGACCTGTTCTCGGACCCGGCGTACCCCGGCCTCGAGTGCGCGCCCTTCGCGCTCGCCGCCTCCTCGGACAATGAGTCCTCGGTGTTCGACAACGGCCTGCCGCTGGGTCGCACCGACTGGATCCGTGGCGGCGACCTCACGTCGTTGATCCAGACCCGGCACTCCGCCGCGATGACCCAGCAGCCGGTCACCCCGATGGTCGACAACCTGGTGCTGTCGGTCGACGGCGGCGCGGGCTCGGTCGAGGACCTGGTCGCCGGCACCGAGCGCGGGCTGCTGCTCACCTGCCTGTGGTACATCCGGGCCGTGGAGGAGCAGACCCTCCTGCTCACCGGCCTGACCCGCGACGGCGTCTACCTCATCGAGAACGGCGAGATCACCGGCTCGGTCAACAACTTCCGCTTCAACGAGTCGCCCGTCGACCTGCTGCGGAGGTTCTCCCACGCCTCCGCCACCGTCCCGAGCTTCAGTCGCGAGTGGGGCGACGACTACTTCTCGAGGACGGCGATGCCGGCCCTGCGGGTCCCGGACTTCAACATGTCGAGCGTGTCTCAGGCCATGTGATGGGGGTGCGCCACCCACGACGGCGGCGACCTGGTCGTGGTGACCGATCCCGAGGGCAACGAGCTCTGCGTGGAGCAGCCGGTCCAGACCGGCCGCCGGGCGTGCAACCGGCCCCGCTCCCCGGGCGTATCCCCGTCGTTCATCCGCCAACGACACCCCAGGAGCACCACTACCATGCGCACCCAGCTGATCACCGGCAGCCTGGCCGTCGTCGCGACCTCCGCCCTGATCGGGCTGGGCGCGGCTCCGGCGCACGCCGCCACCACGACCGAGACCGAGCGCGGTCACCTCGTCGAGTGCACCGGCACGATCCACGGCAAGGACGTCTACGCGAGCGTCTACGAGAACGAGACCTACGGCAACGTCTTCCAGCTCGTCGTCGGCGAGAAGGGCACCAGCCGCGAGGCGGCGAAGCCCTTCCTCGACGGCAGCGACGTCCGCGCCGTCCTCACGCTGGCCGGCAAGAAGGCCGTCGTGAAGGGCACCGCCGACCGCGTCGGCAAGAAGCTCCCCGTCCACGAGGAGATGGACGACGCCGGCCAGCACATCACGGTCGACGGCTTCCACAAGCGGCTCGCCACCGACCTCACCCTGCGGTGGGGCTCGCGCACCGTCCCGCTCGACTGCGACAACGCGTTCCGCTACGTCCTCGAGGTCACCAAGACCGACATCGAGTGACGACGCGGGAGGCGCTTGGGCGGTGACCTGTCAACCACCCCGGCTCCGCAGGGGGTTGGCAGGTCACCGCTGCCCGAGGCGCCACCGGTCCGGCGGTGACTGGTGAACCTGCTCGGGCCTGCCGGGGGTTGACAGGTCACCGCTCGCCCGGCGGTGCGCCAGCCACCGTCTGGCTTCACGAAACGGTGGCTGACCCACCGCTCCCCCAGCCACCCGCCATCCGGCGGTGCGCCAGCCACCGTTCGCTCGACGACAACGGTGGGCAGCTCACCGCTCACCCGGCACCGCCCACCGAAGCCGTCAGTACGCCGGCCCCGGGTGCCCACCCGGCGCCGGGGCGTCGGGGTCGTAGGGCGTGCGCGTGTAGATGAAGGTCGCGACGTCGAGGTGGCTGACCGACCCGTCGTCACGACGGACGACGTGCAGCCGCTCGCCGGCGTGGTAGCCGCCGGTGCCGCGGACCTCGCCGTCGACGACCACGAAGCGGTACATCTCGACACCGTTGCGACGGGCCACGAGCGCGGCGCCCTCCATGCGGAAGACGAACGGCGTGTTGCCCCAGTGCCAGACGCCGAGCGCGTCGACCAGCTCGGCGGGCACGGCGGCGGTCGCGACCCACGGCCGGGCGAGGGTCGGCTCGCAGCGCTCGAGCTCCTCGAGCAGCTCGATCGCCAGCGCCGCGGGCGAGTAGCCCGTGGTCGCGTTCGCGAGCACGACGGCGCCGGTCGAGCGCCGCCGGTCGACGAGCGCGGTCGCGATGAAGCCCGGCATCGAGCCGGTGTGGCCGGCGAGCGTGCCGGAGCCGCCGGGGAAGATCTGGAACCCGAGCCCGTGGGCGTAGCCCAGCCCGTCGGCCGCACTGCCGGACTGCGGCCCGAAGGCCTCGGCCAGCAGGTCCGCCGACAGGACGTCGGGGTGCCCGTCGAGCAGGAAGCAGGCGTACGTCGCCAGGTCGCCGAGCGTGGCCCACACCTGCCCCGCGGGCGCCATGGCCCCGGTGTCGGTGGCCGGCTCGTCGACGAGCGTCGAGGCGTAGGGGTGCACGCTGCGCCCCTGCGCGGCCGCCCCGTCGGGGAGGTACGTCGTGCGGTGCAGGCCCAGCGGCTCGAGGATCCGGGTGAGCACGCAGTCCCACCACGACTCCCCCAGCACCCGGGCCGCGACCTCGCCGAGCAGCGCGTAGCCGAGGTTCGAGTAGTGGAACTGCCGCTGCCCGGGCAGCACGGAGCCGGAGCCGTCGTTCGCGGCGGCGAGCTCGTCCCACGACAGGCCCGCCGAGCGCTCCCACCACGAGCCGGTGGGCTCGGACTGCATGCCGGAGCTGTGCGCGAGCAGGGAGCGGAGCGTCCGGTCGGCGTACCCGACGTCGCCGAGGACGACCGAGGCCGGCTCGTCGAGCGAGAGCCGGCCGTCCCGGACCAGCTGCAGGACGAGCACCGCGGTCATCGTCTTGGTGATCGAGCCGATGCGGTACTGCACGTCGAACGGGTCGTGGTCCTCGAGCAGATCGGCGCCGTACGCCCCCGCCCAGGCCAGGCGACCGTCGCGCACCACGCCCGCCACGACCGAGGGCAACCGGCCCTCCGCCTGGGCGTGCGCGACCCGGGCGTGCAGGCGCCGACCGGTCAGGTCGGCGACACCGACGCCCGCGGCCGGGGCGCTCATTCGGCGAAGGCCTCGGGCGGCGGGCACGCGCAGACGAGGTTCCGGTCGCCGTAGGCCTGGTCGATCCGGCCCACGGGCGGCCAGTACTTGTCAGGGTCGATGCCGGTCGGGAAGACGGCGAGCTCGCGCGAGTAGCCGCGGTCCCATTCGCCGACGAGGGCGCGGGACGTGTGCGGGGCCCCGCGCAGCGGCGACTCCTCGGGCGTCCACTCCCCCGCGGCGACGCGGTCGATCTCGGCCTTGATCGCGATCATCGCGTCGCAGAAGCGGTCGATCTCGGCGAGATCCTCGGACTCCGTCGGCTCGACCATCAGCGTGCCGGCGACCGGGAACGACATGGTCGGGGCGTGGAAGCCGTAGTCGACCAGGCGCTTGGCCACGTCGTCCACGGTCACGCCCGAGTCCCGCGTCAGGCCGCGCACGTCGAGGATGCACTCGTGGGCGACGAGCCCGCCGTGGCCCTTGTAGAGGACCGGGTAGTGCTCACCCAGCCGCGCGGCGACGTAGTTCGCCGACAGCACCGCGGACGCGGTGGCGCGGGTCAGGCCCTCGGCGCCCATCAGCCGGATGTAGGCCCACGAGATCGGCAGGATCCCCGCGGAGCCGTACGGCGCCGCGCTGATCGGTCCGATGCCGGAGCGCTTGGCCTCCTCCGGGTGCATCGCGTGGGACGGCAGGAACGGCGCGAGGTGCGCGCGGACCGCGACCGGTCCGACACCGGGGCCGCCGCCGCCGTGCGGGATGCAGAAGGTCTTGTGCAGGTTGAGGTGCGACACGTCGCCGCCGAACTCGCCGGGCTTGGCGTAGCCGAGCAGGGCGTTGAGGTTCGCGCCGTCGACGTACACCTGCCCCCCGTGCGCGTGCACGATCTCGCAGAGTTCGGTGATCGTGTCCTCGTAGGCACCGTGCGTCGACGGGTAGGTCACCATGATCGCGGCCAGGTCGTCGGCGTGCGCCTCGCAGGCGGTGCGCAGGTCGGCGAGGTCGACGGCCCCGTCGTCGCCGGCCTTGACGACCACGACCTTCATGCCGGCCATCACGGCCGAGGCGGCGTTGGTGCCGTGCGCGGAGGACGGGATCAGGCAGACGTTGCGGTCGAGGTCGCCGTTCGCGCGGTGGTAGCCACGGATCGCCAGCAGCCCGGCCAGCTCGCCCTGCGAGCCGGCGTTCGGCTGGATCGAGACCTTGTCGTAGCCCGTGACCTCGGCCAGCCACCCCTCGAGCTCGTCGACGAGCTGGCGGTAGCCCGCGGCGTCCTCGGCGGGGGCGAAGGGGTGCAGGTCGGCGAAGCCCGGCAGCGAGACCGGCTCCATCTCGGTGGTCGCGTTCAGCTTCATCGTGCAGGAGCCGAGCGGGATCATGCCGCGGTCCAGCGCGTAGTCACGCGCGGAGAGCCGGCGCAGGTAGCGCAGCATGGAGGTCTCGCTGTGGTGGCTCGAGAAGACCTCGTGGGTGAGGTACGCCGTCTGCCGCTGCAGCCCGTCGGGCAGCGCGTCGGCGGTCGCCTGGTCGAGCGCGCGGAGGTCGGCCTCCACGCCGAAGGCCTTGAAGACGCTGGTCAGCGTCGACCGGGTCGTGGTCTCCGAGGTGGAGATGCCGACGCGGTCGACGTCGACGAGTCGCAGCTGCACGCCGAAGGAGCGTGCCGCGGCGACCACCTCGGCCGCGCGGCCGGGCACCGCCACGGTGATCGTGTCGAAGAACTGCTCGGTCTCGACGGTGACGCCACCGTCCGCGAGGCCGCGGGCGAGCACGGCGGCGTAGCGGTGCGCGCGGGTCGCGATCGACCGCAGCCCGGCAGGACCGTGGTAGACGGCGTACATCGACGCGACGACCGCGAGCAGCACCTGCGCGGTGCAGATGTTGGAGGTCGCCTTGTCGCGGCGGATGTGCTGCTCGCGGGTCTGGAGGGCCAGGCGGTACGCCGGACGACCCTCGGCGTCGACCGAGACGCCGACGAGGCGACCGGGCAAGTGCCGCTCGAGGCCCTTCGCGACCGCCATGTAGCCGGCGTGCGGGCCGCCGTAGAAGAGCGGGACGCCGAAGCGCTGCGAGGAGCCGACGACCACGTCGGCACCCAGCTCGCCGGGCGCCTCGAGGAGGGTCAGCGCGAGCAGGTCCGCGGCGACGACGGCCAGGCCGTTGCGGGCATGGGTCTCCTCGATCACGGCGCGCGGGTCGAGCACGCGGCCGGAGGCGCCGGGGTACTGCACGAGGACGCCGCACAGCTCGCCCTCGGGCAGGCCGTCGGTCAGGTCGGCCACGACGACGTCGATGCCCATCGCCTCGGCCCGGGTGCGCACCACGTCGATCGTCTGGGGCAGCGCGTCGGCGTCGACCACGAAGGGGCCGGACGCCTTGCGGTTGCCGCGCCGGACCAGCGTCATCGCCTCGGCGGCGGCGGTGGCCTCGTCGAGGAGCGAGGCGTTCGCGGTGGGCAGGCCGGTGAGGTCGCCGATCACGGTCTGGAAGTTGATGAGCGCCTCGAGCCGGCCCTGCGAGATCTCGGGCTGGTACGGCGTGTAGGCGGTGTACCAGCTCGGGTCCTCGAGCACGTTGCGACGGATCACCGGCGGGGTGATCGTGCCGTGGTAGCCGAGACCGATCATGGTCTCGCCCGGCCGGTTCGCCGCGGCGAGGGCGCGCAGCTCGCGGGCGGCGGCCTCCTCGGTCAGCGGCGCCGGCAGGTCGAGCTCGGCGGCGGCGCGGATGCCACCGGGCACCGCGGCCTTCATCAGCTCGTCGATCGACCCGAAGCCGAGGCGGTCGAGCATCGCGTCGACGTCGACGGGTCGCAGCCCGATGTGACGGTCCACGAACGGCAGCGCGGCATCGAGCTCGGACAGGGTGGGGAGGTCGGACACGGAGGCTCCTCATCGGGGTCGATCGGGACGCCTCCCCCTCTGTCGTCCCCGACCCTCGCCTGCGGTCGTGACCTCCAGAGTTGCCTGGTCCGCACGGTCCGGGCGCCTGAGAGGTTCCGGGGAGGAATTGCCCCTTCGGCGCTCCGCTCCGGGGCCGGGGCCCGCGGGCGGAGACTCTCCCGTGCGGGATTGTCAGCGGTCGCCAATCTACCAGCCGGGCAGCACAGCGGCCCGCCACCGGTGAGGTGACGGGCCGAGGTGGGTCGTTCGGTGATCGAGTAGGTCGCGCAGCGACCGTCGTGCGGCTTTCGGTGATCGAGTAGGTCGCGCAGCGACCGTCGTGCGGCTTTCGGTGATCGAGTAGGTCGCGCAGCGACCGTATCGAGATTCAGCCGGTCTGCCGGGCCGCACGCCGGGCGGCGAGCTCGTCGCTGGCGCTGGGCGCCGCGGACTCGTCGGTGGCGGTGCGCTCGCTGGGCAGCTGGGCGAGGGTGCCCTCGATCTCCTGCCAGACACCGCCGATCGCGATGCCGAAGACGCCCTGGCCGCCCTGGAGCAGGTCGATGATCTCGTCGTTGCTGGTGCACTCGTAGACCGAGGCGCCATCGCTCATCAGGGTGACGCGGGTCAGGTCGTCGGTGCCGCGCTTGCGCAGGTGCTGGACGGCCGTGCGGATCTGCTGCAGCGAGATGCCGGCGTCGAGGAGGCGCTTGATGACCTTGAGGATCAGGATGTCGCGGAAGGAGTAGAGCCGCTGGGTGCCGGAGCCGGTCGCGCCGCGCACGGTGGGCTCGACCAGGCCGGTGCGGGCCCAGTAGTCGAGCTGGCGGTAGGTGATGCCGGCGGCGTTGCACGCCGTGGGGCCGCGGTAGCCGGTGTCGCTCGGCAGCGGGGACACGTCGTCGGTGAAGAGGAGACCCTGCTCCTCCGCCGCCTCGACAGCGACCGACACTGCCTGGTCGGCGCTCCGGTCCTGCTCGTTCTCGTTCACTGGTCCTCCGCGGGTCTACTCCGTTGTCCGTAACCCTCAGGGGAAGTGTGACGCCGGGAACCGGACAACCACAGCAGTGGAGTTACAACAGAGACAGTTCAAGGTAAGGCTCCGCCTGAGGGTGGTCAACGACGTGGGCGGCGTGTCGCAACCCTCAACCTCTACTTGAGGGTGAGAGTTCACCCGGACCGAGCGGGACCTACTGGTCCGAATCCGTCGGCGCCTCGAAGTCCTCGGGCGTCACGTGGTCGAGGAACTCGCGGAACGCCTCGACCTCGTCCTCCTGCTCCGCCGGCACGGCCAGGCCGGCCTCGTCGAGAACCTCCTCGGCGCACAGGATGCGGGTGCCGGTGCGCAGCGCGAGGGCGATCGAGTCGGAGGGCCGGGCGCTCACCTCGGCGCCGGACTCGAAGACGAGCAGCGCGAAGAAGACGCCGTCCTTGACGTCGGTGATGCGCACCTCGCTGAGCGCGTTGCCGGTCGCCTCCAGCACGTCCTTCATCAGGTCGTGGGTCAGCGGCCGCGGCGGGATCACCCCCTGCTGGGCGAACGCGATCGCGGTGGCCTCGACCGCCCCGATCCAGATCGGGAGATACCGCTCCCCCGTCACCTCGCGCAGCAGCACGATCGGCTGGTTCGAGGGCATCTCGACCCGGACACCCATGACATCGACTTCGCGCACATCCTCACCCTACTCCGGGTGTGGAGGGCGTACGACGACGCCCGCAGGCCCCACGGGAACAGGGCTCACGACCCGTCAGGACGAGCGCAGGCCGATCTTGACCAGCGTCGCGTGCAGCCGCACGGAGAGCGCGGCGATCTCGCTGACGGCCTCCTCGGCGCGGGCCGTGGCGGCGGCGTCGCGACCCCGGCGGTGGGGGGCGATGACCTGCTCGACGAGCCCCACCTCGCGGTCGGCGGAGGTCTTGAAGGCGCGCAGGTGCCGCGGCTCGAAGCCGAAGTCGGCCAGCTCCCGCGCCGTCCGCGCGACGACCAGGGCATCGGTGTCGTAGTGGCCGGTGCCGGCGCGCGGCGTGATGAGGGCGTACTGCTCGAGCTGGTCGAGCAGCTCCTCGGAGATCTCGGCGATCTTGACCAGCTCGCGGCGCGAGAGCCGCAGGTTGTCGCGCCGGGTGAACGACTCGGGGCTCGGCAGCCCGTCCGCCGCCAGCGCGACCTGGGGCACGGTAGGGACGACGGCGTCGATCGGCGGCGGCTCCAGGCCGCGGTCGATCGCCTCGAGGTGCTCGCCGATGACCTTGAGCGGGAGGTAGTGGTCGCGCTGCATGCGCAGCACGTAGCGCAGCCGGTCGACGTCCTCGCCGGAGAACTTCCGGTAGCCCGACGGAGTCCGCTCGGGCTTGATCAGCCCCTTGTCCTCGAGGAAGCGGATCTTGGGGATCGTGATGCCCGGGAAGTCCGGGCGCAGCCGGTCGAGGACCTCGCCGATGTTCATGCGCGCCCGGGACGGCCCGGGGGCCGCGCCGGCGGACACCGAGGAGGAGCTCATGCTCAGGCGCCCTCGTGCCCGGAGAAGAAGACCAGGCGGTACTTCCCGATCTGCACCTCGTCGCCGTCCTTGAGCTGGACGCGGTCGATCCGGTCGCGGTTGACGTAGGTGCCGTTGAGGCTGCCGACGTCGCTGACCGTGAAGGTGTCGCCGGTGCGGTTGAACTCCGCGTGCCGGCGCGAGACGGTCACGTCGTCGAGGAAGATCTCGCTGTCCGGGTGCCGGCCGGCGTTGACCACGTCGGCGTCGAGCAGGAAGCGGCTCCCGGAGCCGGGGCCCCGCTGGACCACGAGGAGCGCGTGCCCGCTGGGCAGGGCGTCCACGGCGGCCGCGTCCACGGCGTTGAGCTGGCGGTCGGAGGTCTCGGTCTTGGCGTCGCCCAGCCCGATCGCGATCGTCGCGGTCGTCTCGCCCTCGGGCTCACCGGACTCGGCCGGCGGGGCGTCGGCGGTCACCAGACGGGTCCCGCACTGCGAGCAGAAGCGGGAGTCGTCGGGGTTCTGCTTGCCACATGCTGTGCAGAACGGCATCGGTCAGTCCTCCGGGTCGGGGCGGGGGGCGCCAGCCTGCCCGACCCCTGAGGAACCCTCAAGGCCGGGCTGAGGTTGACGGTTGTTCGCCACGCTATCAGCCCTCGAGTGAGGCGACGTACGCGTCGGAGTCCATCAGGTCGTCGAGCTGCGTCGGGTCGGACGGGACGACCTCGAAGAGCCAGCCGCCGGCGTACGGGTCGTTGTTCACGAGCTCGGGCGTCGCGTCGAGGGTGTCGTTGCGGGCCACGACCTCGCCGTCGACGGGCGCGTAGACGTCGCTGACCGACTTGGTCGACTCGAGCTCGCCGCAGGTGCTGCCGGCGGTGACGGTGTCGCCCACCTCGGGCAGGGAGACGTAGACGATGTCCCCGAGGGCGTCCTGCGCGTAGTGGGTGATCCCGATGCGGACCGAGCCCTCGCTGTCGCCGGGCGTCCGGAGCCACTCGTGCTCGGAGGTGTACTTCAGGTCGTCGGGGTACACGGGGGTCTCCTGTCGGTCGCCGGCTGCGGGCGCATCCGGAAGGGCGAGGCTACTGCCAGGGCGGGGTCCTGGTCGCGTCAGGGCTGGGTCGTGTCGGGCTGGGCGTACTCCGGCTGCTCCGGCTCGACCACGCTCTCGATGTCGAGTGAGGAGAGCTCCTCGATCTGGACCGTCGCGCCGTCCTCCTCGAACTCGCTGCGCGGGCCGCGCGGGAAGGTGAGCGCACCGGACAGCGTGTGCGGCTCGCCGATCACGTCGATGACGTACGGCGCGGTGAGCAGCGTGCCGTCGACCGAGATGCCGCCGACGCCGTCCTCGAAGGAGGTCTGGGCGATCACCCGCACCTGCCCGTTGATCTGCATCGACTCGGCGTCCGCGGCCCGCAGCTCCTGCACGGTGTCGAGCATGTCGTCGATGCTGATCGGCGTGGTCGTCTCGGAGATCGTGATCCGGATGCCGGGCCCGGTGACGGGCACCAGCCCGGCCAGGATGCTGAGGGTGTCGGAGCGCTCCTGGGCCTGGGCCAGTGCGGCCGCGCGCGCGTCGGTGCTCGACTGCAGGTCGCGGCGGGTGCTCTCGAGGCGCGAGATCTCGGTCTGGGCGCGCTGGGTAGTGCCGGCCAGCCCGCTGAGCACGTCGATGAGGTCCTGCTCGCGGTAGCTGGCGTAGGTGTCGTCGACGTCGTTGGAGCGCACCTGGGTGACGGCCGCGAAGCCGACCACGGCCAGGAGCACGCCCACGACGGCCTGCCCGCGCGACGGCTTGCGCATGGCCGCGGCCAGGCGGGCCCGCCCGGACGGGGCCGGGTCGGTGGGGGGCGGCGTCGGCTCAGGCATGGAACAGGTGCCGTCGGATCGCGGCGACGTTGGAGAAGATGCGGATGCCGAGGACGACGATCACGCCGGTCGAGAGCTGGCCGCCGACGCCGAGCTTGTCGCCGAGGTAGACGATCGCCGCGGCGATGACGACGTTGCTGACGAACGAGACGACGAAGACCTTGTCGTCGAAGATGCCGTCGAGGTAGGCGCGGAGACCACCGAAGACGGCGTCGAGCGCCGCCACGACGGCGATGGGCAGGTAGGGCTCGAGCCCGAGCGGCACGTCGGGCTGGAAGACGAGTCCCAGCACGATGCCCACGAGCAGTCCCAGCGCGGCGATCACGGCTTGCTCTCCTCTTCCAGGTGCTTGTCGCTGTTGTCCTCGGCGGTGCCGGCGAGCACCGAGCGCAGCGGCCGCAGGCGTTGGGGCGGCAGCGTGAGCCGGTCCTCATTCTGCCGCTCGAACACGAAGCCGAGCTGCTGGGCCAGGCTGGTGAACTCCTGGCCGTGCGTCGTGGACAGGAAGTCCGCCTGCAGCGTGCGGGTGTCGCCGATCGCCTGCACGACGTACGGCGGCGACAGCGGGCGGGTGTTCACGTTGATCGCGATGCCGGCGTTGCGGATCGCGGTGAGCGCGGTGATGCGTTGGCCGTTGATCGAGATCGCCTCGGCACCGGCGCCCCACAGGCCGTCAACGAGCAGGGCGAGGTCCTCGTCGCGCACGGTCTGGGTGGCGTCGCCGTCGGGGGCGTCGTCGACGACGATGCGGACGCCCTCCCCCGTGACGGCGCCGAAGCCGGTCGCGGTCTCGAGGCGGCGCAGCCGGGCCTCGGACGCCTGCTCGGTCCGGGTCACCTGCGCGAGCTGGCCCTCGAGGGTGACGTTGCGGGTGCGGAAGCGGACGATCTCGTCCTGCAGCCGCGAGACCGTGTCGCGCTTGGTGCCGATCCGGTCGAGCAGGGTCGCGCGGCTGGCGTCGTCGACGTCGGCGTTGCGCGAGGTCTGGACGGCGGCGGTGGTGACCAGGATCCCGAAGACGGCGACCACGACGGCCGCGGTGCGGTGCCGGCCGCGCAGGCCGGGCGTCCGCGGGGGCGTCGCCCCGCTCGCGCGCCGCTCGGCCGCGTGCAGGTAGTCCTCATCGAGCGACTGCTGGGTGATCAGGGTGAGCAGCGGCAGCGTGACCCGGGCCGGGAGCTCGGGTCGTGGGGTGTCGGGCGGGGTGCCCGGCCGGCGCTCAGACATCGTGCGTCGCCGGGGTCCGTCGCTCGGTCGTGGCCAGCAGCTTGCGGACCTGCCAGGCGTAGAGGATGCCGGCCCACCAGTAGAGCCCGATGCCCCAGAACGCGAAGGCCCAGCCGAAGACCTCGGCGAGCGTCGCGACCGTGCCCTCGCCGTCGCCGAGCAGGAGCAGCGGGAAGGCGTAGAGCAGGTTGAAGGTGGCGGCCTTGCCGAGGAAGTGCACCGGCAAGGAGCTGTAGCCGCGGGTGCGCAGCAGCGGCACCAGGCCCCACATCAGGGCGTCGCGCAGCGGCAGCGAGACCGCCATCCACCACGGGATGACGTCGCGCAGGGCCAGGCCCACGACGACGGCGAGGATGTAGAGGCGGTCGGCGACCGGGTCCAGGATCTGCCCGACGACCGAGGTCTGGTCGAGCTTGCGCGCCAGCCAGCCGTCGAGGAAGTCGGTGATGCCGGAGGCGACGAGCAGCCCGAGCGCCCAGCCGTCGGCCTCCGGGCCGAGGACCAGCCACAGGAAGACCGGCACGCCGGCAAGCCGCAGCATGCTGAGCAGGTTCGGGAGGGTCCACACGCGGTTGCGCGCCGAATCGTCCGCCACGGATGCCTGCATTTCGAGAAGTCGGGAGCCTGTCTGCGAGCACACCCTAGCCGCCGGACGGGCCGCGATCGCGGTCGCCGTGCAGGCGTCAGACCGACTCCTCCAGGTGGGCGCCGTCGCGGATCTCCCCGACCAGCTCCTCGATCACGTCCTCCAGCGTCGCGAGCCCCAGGGTGGCACCCTCGAGGTCGACGACGCGGGCCATGTGGGCCCCGCGGCGCTGCAGCGTCTCGAGCGTGTCGTGGAGCGAGTCTTCGGGGGTCACGGGGGCGAACGGGCGGATCCACTTGTCGTCGATCGCGCGCTCGCGGCGGGTCTCGTCGGGCTCGAGCACGTCCTTGATGTGGAGGTAGCCGAGCAGCTCGCCCGACTCCGACGCGACCGGGAAGCGGCTGAAGCCGGTGGCCGCGCACAGCGCCTCGACGTCGGCGGCGCTGGAGCCGCGACGCACCGTGCTCAGCGTGGCGGCCGGCATCAGCACCGAGGCCACCGTCTTCTCGGTGAAGCCGAGCGCACCGGCGAGCCGGTCGTACTCGTCGTTGTCGAGCAGGCCCTCGCCGCGCGACTCCTCGACGAGCGCGGCGACCTCCTCGCGGGTGTACGTCGAGCTCACCTCGTCCATCAGCTTGACGCCGAAGAGGCGCAGCACCCCGGAGGCCATCGCGTTGATGACGATGATGACGGGGCGGAGCACGGTGACGATGCCCCAGATCGGCGGCCCGAGGAGCAGGGCGGCGCGGTCCGGGCCGGCGAGCGCGAGGTTCTTGGGGATCATCTCCCCCATCACGACGTGCAGGTAGACGACGATCGCCAGCCCGACGACGAAGGCGATCGGGTGCAGGAACGACTCGGGCACGTGGGCGAGGTGCAGGAGCGGCTCGATCAGGTGCGAGACCGCGGGCTCGCCCACGGCGCCGAGCACGAGGGAGCAGACCGTGATCCCGAGCTGGTTGACGCCGATCACGAGGGAGATGTTCTCCATCGCCTTCAGCGTGGTCTTCGCCATCCGCGAGCCGGCCTCGGCCTTGGGCTCGATCTGGGTACGTCGCGCGGAGACCAGCGCGAACTCCGCGCCCACGAAGAAGGCGTTGCCGAGCAGCAGCAGGATCGCGACGACGACCGCGGTGAGGTTGCTCATCGGGCGTCACCCCGCTCTCCGGCCGAGTCGTCAGCGGGACCGTCCAGCAGGCGCAGGCCCACCCGGTCGATGCGCAGGCCGTCCATCCGCTCGACGGTGAGCACCGCGAGCTGCTCGCGCGCGACGTCGGGGTCGCTGTGGTCGGGCACCGGGACCTCGGCGATGTCACCGGTCTCGGGCATCCGCCCGAGCGTGCGCATCACCAGGCCGGCGATCGTGTCGTAGTCCTCGTGGTCCGGGAGCTCGATGTCGGTCAGGTCCTCGACCTCGTCGGGGCGCAGGAGGCCGGAGAGCGACCAGCTGCCGTCGCGCCGCTGGCGGGCGCGCCCGTCGAGGCGGTCGTGCTCGTCGGAGATGTCGCCGACGATCTCCTCGATGACGTCCTCGAGCGTGACGATCCCCGCGTGGCCGCCGTACTCGTCGAGGACCACCGCGAGCTGGAAGCCGTCCTTGCGCAGCAGCGCGAGCAGGGGGTCCAGGCGCAGCGAGTCCGGCACCACGATCGGGCGCGCCATCAGGTGCTTGACCCGGGTGGTGGCCCGCTCGTGCACCGGGAGGGCCACGGCGTGCTTGACGTGCACGGTGCCGACGACGTTCTCCTCGTCGTCAAGCACCGGGAAGCGGGAGTGGCCGGTCTGGCGGGCCTGCTCGATGACCGCGCTCGCGCGGTCCGTCGTCTCGAGGCTGACGGTCCGCACCCGGGGCGTCATGATCTCGCCGGCGGTGCGCGAGCCGAACTCCACCGAGCGCTCCATCAGCTCGGCGGTGTCCGCGTCGAGCGTGCCCTGGTCGGCCGAGCGCTGGATCAGCGACGCGAGCTCGGTCGAGCTGCGCGCCGAGCGCAGCTCCTCCTGCGGCTCGATGCCGAGCCGGCGTACGAACGCGTTGGCGGAGCCGTTGAGCACCTGGATCGGGATCCGGTTGACGGTGGTGAAGGTGCGCTGGAAGCGCTGGGTGGCGCGGGCGGTCTCCATCGGCTTGGCGAGCGCGAGGTTCTTCGGCACGAGCTCGCCGAAGATCATCGTCAGGATGGTGCCGAGCGTCAGGCCGATGCCGACGGCGACCGGGCGGACGGCGCCCTCCGGGGTGCCCACCGCCCCGAGGGGGCCGTCGATGAGGTCCGCGATGGCCGGCTCGGCCAGGAAGCCGACCGCGAGGTTGGTGACGGTGATGCCGACCTGGGCACCCGACAGCTGCGTCGACAGCGTGCGCAGCGCCTGCTGCACGCCGAGGGCACCGGCGTCGCCGCTCGCGGCGGCCTGCTCGACGCGGGTGCGGTCGACGGTGACGAACGAGAACTCCGCGGCGACGAAGACACCGCACGCGACGATGAGCAGCAGCGCGGCGAGGAGCAGGAGCCAGGCGGTCATGGGCGCTCTCCCGGGGTGATCAGGGAGAGCGAACTACTGTGCGGGCCGTCCATCAGAGGGGGCTTGCTTCTTTCGACTCGTGATCACGTCGAGCGCGACTCTACCGCCGTGCGCCGATCGGTCGAGCGGCATGGCCCCTTGGGACTACCCGGGATGGTCCCCTCGCCCGTGTCCGTGCCGGGGTCGGCACCGGAGACTCAGGGGGTCAACGAGCCGTCGAGCACTGTCCGGGAGTCCTCATGTCGTCCGCCTCCGACGCGTCGCCGAGCCGGCGCGCCCTGCTCGGGGGTCTCGCGGTCGGCACCACGGCCGTGGTCGCCGCACCCGCCGTCGCACCCGCCGCCCAGGCGGCGACGCGCTACCACCCCGCGCACTACCGCGGGGCGCCGCCGCTGCTGTCGGCCCAGGCACGGCACCTCGTCGGGCGGTTCTCGTACGGCGTGACCCCCCAGGTCGCCGCCCAGGTCCGCAGGATGGGGGGTGCGCAGGGCTGGTTCGACCGGCAGCTCGACCCTGCGTCGATCGCGGACCAGGGCGCCGATCAGTACCTCGCCTGGTGGCCGAGCCTGGTCCGCGGCCCCGCGGAGCTCTGGAAGCGGCAGATCACCGAGGTCGAGGGCGGCTGGGAGGTCATGAACGACTACTCCCGCTGGGTGCTGATGCGCCGCATGAAGTCGCGGCGCCAGCTCCTCGAGGTGATGACGGAGTTCTGGGAGAACCACCTCAACGTCCCGGCGGTCGGTGACGCGCAGTACACCCACCGCACGTCGTACGGCAACACGATCCGCGCCGGCGCCCTCGGCCGCTTCGACGACCTCCTGCGCAACGCCGTGACGCACCCGGCGATGCTGATCTACCTCGACAACGCGGTCTCGACCGCGACCCACCCGAACGAGAACCTCGGCCGCGAGCTCCTCGAGCTGCACACGGTCGGCCGCGCGAGCTACACCGAGGACGACGTCAAGAGCAGCGCCCGCATCCTCACCGGCTGGACCGTCGACCTGTGGCGCACCTGGGCGCCGGCCTACCGCCCGTCGATCCACTGGACGGGACCGGTGTCCGTCGCGGGATTCGAGGACGCGAACCTCGCCCCGGACGGCCGGGACCTGACCCGCCGCTACCTCTCCCACCTGGCGCACCACCCGGCCACGGCGCAGCGGATCGCCCGGAAGCTCGCGGTGAAGTTCGTCCGCGACGACCCGCCGCAGGACCTCGTGGACCGGCTGGCGCAGGTCTACCTCGACCACGACACCGCGATCGTCCCCGTCCTGCGGGCGCTCGTCGCCTCCGCCGCCTTCGAGGACTCCGTCGGCGCCAAGGTCCGCGACCCCGGCGAGGACATCGTGGCGACCTACCGCGCCCTCGGCGTGCGCCTGCAGCCGCCGACCAGCGAGCGCTCGGCGGTCAACCAGATGCTCTGGCAGGCCAGCAGCATCGGCCTGATGCCGTTCACCTGGCCGCGGCCAGACGGGCAGCCGATCGACAACGCCTCCTGGTCCTCCCCCGCCCGCGCGCTCGCCTCGATGGGCGTGCACTACGGCATGAGCGGCAGCTGGTGGCCCGACGAGCAGATCCACTACCGGGGACGTCGCGCGTGGGCGCCGGAGTACCCCATCCGCTTCGACCAGCTCGTCGATGCCCTGTCCCAGCGGATCCTGCACCTGCGCTCGACGCCGGCGCTGCTGGAGGCCTGCTGCGAGGCGACCGGGACACCTCCCGACGCGCGGATCACCCGCAACCACCCCGTCATCAAGTGGGAGATGCCGCGGCTGCTCACCACCTTCCTCGACAGCCCCGCGTTCCTGACCAGGTGAGTGCCATGACCCCGCCCCGCTCCTCCCGGACCCCCGCGGCAGCCCCGTGCTGCGCGGAGTACGCCGCCGTGTCCCGCCGCGGCCTGCTGACCGGCGCGCTGGCCCTGGCCGGCACCAGCACGGTCGTCGGCTCCGCCGTCGTCCGGGCCTCGGCCGCCACGGTCACCCCGGCCGCCTCGGTGCTCGTCGTGCTCTCGATGCGCGGGGCCGCGGACGGGCTGTCGCTCGTGGTCCCCCACGCGGACCCGACGTACTACCTCGCCCGGCCGAACATCGCGATCCCCTCGGACCGCCTGCTGGCCAAGGACGGCCAGTTCGGCCTGCACCCCGAGCTCGAGTCGATGCTCCCGCTCTGGAACGCCGGGAAGGTCGCCGCGGTGCACGCCACCGGGCTGCCGGCCCCGAACCGCTCGCACTTCGCCGCGATGGAGGAGGTCGAGGACGCCAACCCCGGCTCCACCACCCGCGTGGGCTGGCTGAACCGCCTGATCGGCACCGACTCGGACCGCTCGCCGCTGCAGGGCTTCAACATGGGCGAGGGCGCTCCGCCGGCCTCGCTCTACGGTCCCGAGGACGTGATGGGCGCGGGCGACCTGGACCGGGTGCAGGTGGCCGGCGCCGACCAGTGGGACCACGACGGCGGCCGGCGCCGCTCCCTCGAGGCGATGTGGAAGAAGGACGGCTCCACCCTGGGGCGGGCGATCCGCTCCACCTTCAGCGCGGTGGACGCGTTCGCCCCCGTGCACGAGACCTCCGACGTGCCGGCCAACGGGGCGACGTACCCCGACAGCGACCTGGGCCGCGCGATGTCCGCCGTGGCCCGCGTGGTGCGCGGTGACGTGGGCGTCGAGGTGATCACGGTGGACCAGGGCGACTGGGACATGCACTCCGACCTCGGCACCGTCGAGTGGGGACGGATGAACCGCAACGCCCGCGAGCTCGCCGGCTCGATCTCGGCGTTCTTCACCGACCTCGGCCCGCTCGGCGACAAGGTCACGCTCGTGGCGCTCAGCGAGTTCGGCCGCCGCGTCGTGGAGAACGCCAACTACGGCCTCGACCACGGCTACGGCAACGCGATGTTCCTCGCCGGCGCGGGCGTCAAGGGCGGCACCTACTACGGCACCTGGCCCGGGCTGTCCGAGGACCTCGACTCCGACCTGCTCGTCACCACGGACTACCGCTCGGTGCTGTCCGAGGTCGTCGCCTCGCGCTTCGGCGCCTCGACGTCGACGGTGTTCCCCGGCTTCCAGCGCGAGCACGTGGGCGTGATGCAGGGCCAGTGAGGCCCGCCCCGTCGCCTCGTCGGCTCCCGGTCAGTGCGGCAGGTAGGTCGCGGCCATGTCCTTGTCACCGTGGCCGGCGTCGACGGCGCGCGCCAGGTGGCGGCGGACGCCGGGCAGGATCGCCAGGTCGCTGCCCGCTGCCTCGGCCGCCGCGAGGATCAGGTCCGCGTCCTTGAGCGCGCCGGCCAGGGCGAACGACGGGTCGAAGGCGCCGTCGAGCATCGCGTTGCCCTTGAGCTGGACGTAGGGCGCGTCCAGGGCGCCGCCCTGCACCGCCTCGAGGAAGAGGTGCGGGTCCAGCCCGAGGTCGCGGGTGAGCGCAAGCGACTCCGCGACGCCCTCGAGCACCGTGAAGACCCAGGCGTTCGCGGCCAGCTTGAGCCGCTGCCCGGCACCCGCCTCCCCCACCCACATGGTGCGGCTGCCGATCGCCTCGAGGACCGGCGCGAGCCGCTCCTCGGCGTCCTCGGGACCCGAGGCGAGCACCACGAGCGCACCGTCCTCCGCGGGCTTCTTCGTGCCGAGCACCGGCGCGTCCACGTGCACCAGCCCGAGCTCCTCGGCGAGCGCGCCGAGACGGTCCGCGCCGTCGATGCCGACCGTCGCCTGCTGGAGCCACACGGCGTCTGCCGCGAACGCCCCGCGGGCGTCGCCCATGGTCTCCGCGGTCGCCCGCTCGTCGTACAGCATCGTCAGCACGACGTCGGCACCCGTCACGGCCTCGCGGACCGACCCGGCCACGGTCGCGACGTCGGCGAGCGGCTCGGCCCGCTCGGGCGAGCGGTTCCAGACGCGCACGTCCATCCCGGCCGCCGCGATGTTGCGGGCCATCGCGGCCCCCATCGTGCCCAGGCCGAGGACGGCCACCGTGGGGTTGGTCATGTGCGCTCACTTTCGTCGGGGGAGGTCGATCCCGACCGTACGTCGGCGCCGGTGGGCTCCCCTCCGGTGGCCGGCGATCCCCGGTGGTCGGGGATCCCCGGTGGTTGAGGAGGTTGCGCAGCAACCGTCTCGAAACCACCCTGGCCTCCCCGTGGTTGAGGAGGTTGCGCAGCAACCGTCTCGAAACCACCCGGACCGGGCGCGCGCCCCGAGGACCCTCAGCGCCGCCGCACCCGCCCGGGGAGCGTGAAGGTCGAGCCCGTACCGGTGGCGACGGTGAGCACGTCCGCGACCTTGGAGTTGTACGACGTCTGGTCGGTGCTGCAGAGCACCAGCCGGACCGCGTGGCCCTTGCGGAAGCGGTGCGCGAAGCCGGCCAGCCTGATCCGGACGGGCTTGCCGACGGCGGCGGCCGGGACGCGCACCGGCGCGATCAGCCGGTGCACCAGGGTGGCGGAGCCGTCGCGGGCGACGTCGTACACCTTGGCGAAGAAGACCATGTCCTGCGTGTTGGTGTTGGTGATCCGCAGCCGGGCCGACGGGATGCCCACGGCGTCGACGCGGTGCCGGAGGCGCTTCGTGGTGAACGCGGCGAACTGGCCCTCGACCTCCGAGGGCGGGACGTCGGCGGAGCTGGGGTCGGACGCGGGGCCGGAGAAGTTCGAGGTCTCCGAGTAGGCCGCCGGCTCGCCACCGTCGGGGTTGAGGAACGATGCCGACCCGGCGGCGGCCTTGCGGGCCGACCGGGCCAGCCGGTCCGTCCCGGACAGCGTGAACGTCGTGGCGTGGCGTGCCAGCGGGAAGCGCCCGGCGGCGGCGTACTGCTCGTCGTCCGGGCCGTGGCCGCGGTACCTCACCCAGTCGCGGTAGTAGGTGAACGCCGGGCCGCGCCCGCCCCGGGTGCCGCGCAGCCAGTGGTCCATCCAGCCCAGCGAGCGCAGGCTGAGGTAGCAGTGGTTCATCGTCCGCACGGTCCGCAGGGTGCCGTCGTAGGCCTCGCACTCCCCCGGCTGCGAGGTGTAGCCGCCGTGGCCGCCGGAGTTCCAGATCATCCCGACCGGCACGTGGCGCCGGCGCAGGTCGCGGTAGGTCGCGCTCGCGTCGTTGAGGTTGAAGAGGGTGTCGCTCTGGCCCTGGACGAGCAGGACGGGTACGTCGACCTGCTTCACGAACGTCGAGGCGGAGGCGCGCCGGATCAACTCACGCGCCTCCTCGTCGGAGTCGCCGGAGGAGCTCAGCAGCGAGTAGGTGCGGCACAGGGCCAGGTAGTACCCGGGGCAGCCGGACGCGCCCGCGATCTCGGCGGGGTCCTGCGAGGCGGCCTTCGCCCCGGGGCAGTCGCCGCCGCCCATCGCCGGCTGGGTGTTGCCGAGCGCGTAGAACAGCGACGTCCACTCCTGCTTGAAGACGCCCTGCTGGTTGAGCCCGTGGGTCAGCCCCGTCGGGTCGCCGGGCACCACGCGGTTGTTCGGGTCGAGGGAGTAGATCAGGTTGTTCCAGGTCCGGCCCACCACGCTGGTGCGGATGCGGTGGTCGGCCGCCGCGAGCGGCAGCTGGATGCCGCCGCCGTACGACCCGCCGATGGTGCCGACGACGGCGCCCTTCCCGTCGTGCAGGACGTCGCGGCGCGGCTCGAGGACCTTGTCGATCAGCTGGCGGGCGCTCTTCACGTCGTAGTCGGCCGACTGGAGGGTCACGCAGCCGCCGCTCTCGCCGAACCCCGAGGACGTGTAGGTGAGCACGACGTAGCCGTGGGCCGCGAAGAAGCGGGCCGTACTGACGACCTCCGCCGAGGTCTTCGTCAGCCCGAAGCCGTGGGTCATCAGGATCGCCGGCTGCGGGTGCGCACGGCTCGCCCGGTCCGGCACGTAGAGCCGGGTGTCGAGCTCCAGGTCGATGTCGTCGTCCGGACCCGTCGTGACGGGCACGAGGCGGTCGACCGTGGTCCAGTGACCCCGGTGGTGGCGTACGTCGACGTGGTCGGCACGGACCGCCGTGGTGCCCGGTCCACCGCCCGCCACGGCCGGCGAGGACAGCGGCAGGAGGCCGGCGACACCCACCAGGAGCGCCACCGCCAGACCCAGGACCCGAGGGCGCCGGAGGCGCGGTGTCGACATGCGGTCACCGTACGCCGGGAACGCCCCGCGCGTGGCCGACGTCACACATCCATGCGCCCGCTCCGGATCGCCCTCGTCCTCCCGCTCCTGCTGCCGTTCCTCGCCGCCTGCGGGGACACGACCGACGGGAGCCCCGACGTCCGCGACCGTCCCTCCGGAACCGCGATCGGCACGGCCGCCGATGCCGTGTCGTGCGCCGGCCGGCTGGGCGAGCGCGGCGAGAACACCGGGGTCTACGACGGCGGCGAGGCCTACGACGACCCGGAGGCCGCCGTGGCCGGCGCGGCGGACCAGGTCTCCCCCGCGGACGTGCTCGACGAGCTGCGGGAGACCGCCGCCGAGGAGGACCGCCGGCTCTTCACCTACGACGCCGGCGGCCGCACGGTGGTGGCCGTCGTGGTGAGGGACGGTCGGACCGTCGACGACGACGGGTGGTACGTCGAGTCCTGGGCCCGCTGCGACCTCGCCGAGCTCCCGCCCGAGGTGGCGGAGGCGTCCGGCACGCAGGTCTGGACGGACGCCTCCGGCGCGCCGGTCGACACCCGCACGATCACGTCGTACGCCGGGCCCGAGCACTGCGACTGGCAGGACATGACCTTCCTCGAGCTCGGCCGCGCGACGTACGTCCGCCGTCCCGACATGGCCCTCGCCCGGGACGTCGGCTTCGTCGTGGAGGACTGGGACCCGTCCACGACGCTGCCGGACGACGCGCACGACACCGGCTTCGAGCGCGACGGCGAGCGCCTGTGGCTCGCGCCGGACCGCTCGCGCGCCTACGTCGGCGGGCCGGACGGCGTCGAGATGTGGCCCCGCGAGCGGGAGCCGCTCGGCTGCGCCTGACCCGCGACACCCCGTCAGTCCCTTTCTTGACTCGTTCCAGATGGCGCGCCAGACTCGGCCCATGCCCACCACCGCGGAGCTCGAGCTGTCGCTGCGCGCCGCCGAGCTGCGCGTGACGCGGCCCCGGCTCGCCGTGATGGGAGCCGTGCACGACCACCCGCACGCCGACACCGAGTCGATCATCGGTGCCGTCCGCGCCGAGCTCGGCGAGGTCTCGCACCAGGCGGTGTACGACGTGCTCCGTGTGCTGACCGCGGCCGGCCTGGTCCGCCGCATCCAGCCGTCCGGCTCGGTCGCGCGCTACGAGACCGAGCTCGCCGACAACCACCACCACCTGGTCTGCCGCACGTGCGGCGTCATCGTCGACGTGCCCTGCGCCGTCGGCGACGTCCCGTGCCTCACGGCCTCGGCCGACCACGGCTTCACGATCGACGAGGCCGAGGTCGTCTACTGGGGCACCTGCCCCGCCTGCTCCACCACCACTCCACCCACGAGCGCCCCCTGATCCCGCACCGGAAGGAATGCCATGCCTGAGCACCACGATGCCGTCGTCGGCGAGATGAACGAGGAGGCCGGCGAGCCCAAGGCGAGCCAGTGCCCCGTCGCCCACGACCGGGCCCCGCACCCCACCCAGGGCGGCGGCAACCGCGGCTGGTGGCCGGACCGGCTCAACCTGAAGATCCTGGCGAAGAACCCGGCCGTCGCGAACCCGCTCGGCGACGCGTTCGACTACGCCGCGGCCTTCCGCTCCCTCGACCTGGCCGCGGTGAAGCAGGACATCACCGAGGTGCTCACGACCTCGCAGGACTGGTGGCCGGCCGACTTCGGCCACTACGGCCCGTTCATGATCCGGATGGCCTGGCACAGCGCCGGGACCTACCGGATCAGCGACGGCCGCGGCGGCGCCGGTGCCGGGCAGCAGCGCTTCGCCCCGCTGAACAGCTGGCCCGACAACGGCAACCTGGACAAGGCGCGCCGCCTGCTGTGGCCGGTCAAGAAGAAGTACGGCCAGAGCCTCTCGTGGGCCGACCTGATGGTGCTCACCGGCAACGTTGCCCTCGAGTCGATGGGCTTCGCGACGTTCGGCTTCGCCGGCGGCCGCGAGGACGTCTGGGAGCCGGACGAGGACGTCTACTGGGGCCCCGAGACCGAGTGGCTGGGCGACGAGCGCTACACCGGTGACCGCGAGCTCGAGAACCCGCTCGCCGCCGTCCAGATGGGCCTCATCTACGTCAACCCCGAGGGCCCGAACGGCAACCCCGACCCGCTCGCCGCGGCCCGCGACATCCGCGAGACGTTCCGCCGGATGGCGATGAACGACGAGGAGACCGTCGCCCTGATCGCCGGTGGCCACACCTTCGGCAAGACGCACGGTGCCGCCGACCCCGACGAGTACGTCGGCGCCGAGCCCGAGGGTGCTGCCCTCGAGGAGATGGGCCTGGGCTGGAAGAACTCGTTCGGCAGCGGCAAGGGCGAGGACGCGATCACCAGCGGCCTCGAGGTCACCTGGACCACCACGCCCACGCGCTGGAGCAACGACTTCTTCGACCACCTCTTCGGCTTCGAGTGGGAGCTCACGAAGAGCCCCGCCGGCGCGCACCAGTGGCAGCCGAAGGACGGCGCCGGCCAGGACGCCGTCCCCGGCCCCGCCGCCGACTCGGCCCGACGCGTCCCGACGATGCTCACCACCGACCTGTCGCTGCGGTTCGACCCGGCGTACGAGCAGATCTCGCGGCGCTTCCACGAGCACCCCGAGGAGTTCGCCGACGCCTTCGCCCGCGCCTGGTTCAAGCTCACGCACCGTGACATGGGCCCGATCCAGCGCTACCTCGGCCCCGAGGTCCCGCAGGAGACGCTGCTCTGGCAGGACCCGGTCCCCGCGGGCGACGCGTCGCTCTCGGACGACGACGTCGCGACGCTCAAGCGCCACCTGCTCGACTCGGGCCTCACCGTGTCCCAGCTCGTCTCGACCGCGTGGGCCTCGGCCTCGACGTTCCGCGGCAGCGACAAGCGCGGCGGTGCGAACGGCGCCCGCCTGCGCCTCGAGCCGCAGAACGGCTGGACCGTCAACGACCCCGACGAGCTCCGCGTCGTGCTGCGGGCGCTCGAGGGCGTCCGCGACGCGTTCAACGCCGAGGGCAGCCAGGTCAGCCTGGCCGACCTGATCGTCCTGGGCGGGGCCGCCGGCATCGAGCAGGCCGCCCGCGACGCCGGCCACGACGTCACGGTGCCGTTCACGCCCGGTCGCGGCGACGCCACCCAGGAGGACACCGACGTCGAGTCGTTCGCCGCCCTGGAGCCGACCGTCGACGGGTTCCGCAACTACCTCGGCAAGGGCCACCGCCTCCCGACCGAGTACCTCCTGCTCGACCGCGCCAACCTGCTGACGCTCAGCGCCCCGGAGATGACCGTGCTCGTCGGTGGCCTGCGGGTGCTCGGTGCGAACGCCGGCCAGTCGACGCAGGGGGTCCTGACCGACCGGCCCGGCACGCTCACGAACGACTTCTTCGTGAACCTGCTCGACCTCGGCACGACGTGGCACGCCACCGACGACTCCTCGGAGTCGTTCGAGGCTCGCGACGCGTCCGGTGCGGTCCGCTGGACCGGCAGCCGCGTCGACCTGGTCTTCGGGTCGAACTCCGAGCTGCGCGCGCTGGCCGAGGTCTACGCCAGCGACGACATGCAGGAGCGGTTCGTGACGGACTTCGTCGCCGCGTGGGCCAAGGTCATGGACCTCGACCGGTTCGACGTCGCCTGACCTGCCGCTGACGCACACCCGACCCGCACCGCGGGGCCGACTGGACTAGACGTCCCGGCCCCGCGGTTCGGACTCGCTCGCGGGTGGGTAGAGGAACTCCCATGACAACGGGACGAACCTTCTTCGTCCTCTCTGGCGGTGGATCTCGGGGCGCCGGTCAGGTGGGGATGCTCCAGACGCTCATGACCGCCGGGATCGAGCCCGACGTGCTCGTCGGCGGCTCCGTCGGCGCCATCAACGCCTGCTTCCTCGGGTCGCACCCGGGCCTCGAGGGCGTCGAGGCCCTGGCCGCGAAGTGGCGCGGCATGACCGAGGAGGCCCTCTGCGGCCACCGCCGCGGCGTCGTCGTCAACGTCGCCCGTCGCCGGCCCTACCTCTTCTCCGCGGACCGCTTCCGTCGGATGGTCGCCGAGTGGATCCCGACCTACCACCTCGAGAACCTCCGGATCCCGGTCCGGGTCGCCACCACCGACCTGCTCACCGGCCGCTCGGTCCACCACGAGCACGGCTACATCCCCGACCTGCTGGCCGCGTCGGCCGCGCTCCCCGGGCTCTTCCCGCCCGTCGTGCTGCGGGGCGCCACCGGGCCCGCCACCCACATCGACGCGGGCATCTCCGAGAACGTGCCGCTCACCGGGACCCTCGCGGTCGCCGAGCCGGGCGACACGGTCTGGGTCCTCGACGTCACCCGCACCCCCCAGAGCTCCCGCGCGCTGCGCAGCCCGCTCGACGTGCTCATCGCCTCCCTGGTGGCGTCCGTGCGCAACCGGGACGAGCCGCCGGTCCCGTCCGGCGTCACGGTCCGGCGGATCAAGCTCGACGAGGCCTTCGACTGCGGCGGGGTCTTCGACTTCACCCACACCGAGGACCTGATCCGGCTCGGGGCGGAGGCCGCCCGCGCCGTGCTCTCGACCCCGGCGCCGACGCCCGCGCCCACGCACCTCCGCGCGGCCTGAGCGCCCGACGGGACGCTCAGCGCAGGCCGGCCACCGGCAGGCCGAACGCCTGCGCCATCGACGGGGCGCGGCGGGCCGCCCGCAGCGGGGCGACGCCGAGCACCTCGTCGTACAACCGCGTCAGTGAGTAGTGCGTCAGCGGGGTGTCCACCACGACCCCGTGCAGGCTCGGGTGCAGCACCGTCGTCAGCACCAGGTTGCCCTGGCTGTGGTCGTCCTCGTCCGCGGTGACCACGACCGCGAGCCGTCCCGCCCGCCAGTCCGGACCGCTCATCAGCAGCGGGAGCTCGGTCCGCAGCCACGCGTCGGCCACCGACGCGTCGCAGTCGTGCGCGTCGTGGCAGGTGTCCGGGACCAGCATCCCGGCGTTCGGGAGGTCGCCGGAGGCCACGTCGGCCGGCAGCTGGGCCAGCGTCGTGTCGTGCTGCTCGCAGGCCGCCTGCTCGTCGGCGAAGTAGGCCCACGGGTTGTGGCGGACGCCGTAGCGCTCGCCGCCGTCCTCCCGCGCGCAGCCGAAGGGCATCCCCTCGGCGTAGAGCGTCGCGGTGCGACCGTGGGCCAGCGCCTGGCCGAAGACGGACGCCCCGCGCACCGGGTGGGCGACCGGCGGGTCGTCGTCGGTCACGCCGAAGGTGCTGCCGCCGGCGATGGCGAGGTAATTGGGCAGGCTCGGGTGCGTCAGCGCCGCGTAGTGCGTGGCGTAGCCGTGCTCCTGCGCGAGCCCGAAGGTGTAGGGCAGCTGCGTCCGCATCTGGTCCAGCGAGTGGTTCTCGACCATCACGACCATCAGCTTGGTGACCCGTGGCGCCGCGGGCGGCGCGCTGCTGGTCGACGCTGACGGCGCAGCCGACGTCGGGGCTGTCGCGGGCGGCGCGGCCGACGCAGGGGCGGTCGCCGGCGGCGCGCTCACGGGTGGTGCGGAGTCCGACGCGGCGCACGACGACAGGAGGAGGACCAGGGCCGTCCCGACGACCGAACCGAGCGCGCGCACACCTCAGCGTAGGCACGGGCTTGTTAGCGTCCACGGATGACCGACTGGCAGCAGCTCCGCAGCAGCGACTTCGCCCTCCCCGACGAGGTCCGCCGGGACCCGGCCCGGCTCGACGCCCTGGTGGCCGAGCTGACCGACCTGCTGGCGTCGCGGGATCCCCTCGAGCGTGACGAGACGGCGTACGCCGCCCTCGTGACCTGGATCGGCGACGGGGTGCTGCCCGACGACCGGCTCCGGCCCCTCGGCCACCTGGTGGCGGCGCGGTTCACCGCCGACGAGGTGCAGGCGAGGTCGTTCGCACCGCTCGTCCTGGCGGCGCTCGTGTCGCGGGGCGTCTGCGAGCCGGGGTGGATCGACGCCTTCGAGCAGTGGTACGCCGCCGAGCCGGACCTCCGGGGGCACGACGCGGACCTGGGCTGGGTGCACGCGGTCGCCCACGGGGCCGACCTGCTGGGCGAGGCCGGCCGCCACCCGGACGTCGTGCCACGGCGGATGCTCGACCTCGCCGCCGCCCGCCTGGTCGCGCCGGTCGACGAGGTCTGGCACGACCAGGAGCACGACCGGCTGGCGCACGCCGTCGCCCTGGTGCTCGCGCGCCCCGACCTCGCCGCCACGGACGCCCTGGGCTGGCTCGACCCCGTCGCGGACCTCCTGGCGGCGGGCGAGCCCGGGCCGGTGCCGGCGCACGTCAGCAACACGCTCCACACCCTGCGGATGCTCTACCTGCTCGTCGACCGCGGGGTCCGGACCGGCCCCGACGAGGTGGTCGAGGTGGTGCACCGCCGGGCCGTCCTCGACCGGCTCGCGGAGGTGCTGCACACCGTCACTCCGTGGATGTGGTGACCGGGACCGTCGTGCCGCCCGGCACCCAGAACCGGACCCGGGTGCCGCCCTCGGGCCGCACCGACACCTCGACGCGGCCGCCCGCGATCGCGGTCCGGTCGCGCATCGAGGCCAGCCCGAGGTGCCCCGCCTGGTCGACGAGGTCCTCGGCGCGGATGCCGGCGCCGTCGTCGAGCACGGTGACGACGACGTCCTCGCCGTCACGCCCCAGGTGGATCTCGACCTGCTGGGCACCCGCGTGGCGGCGTACGTTCACGAGCGCCTCCTTGGCCACCCGGTAGGCCGTCACCCGGCTCGGCGTCGGGAGGTCGACGGTGCGGTCGCCGGTGATCCGCCACCGCTCCCCCGACTCGTCGAACACGTACGTCGCGGCCTCGGTCAGCGCGGTCGCGAGATCGGCGGCCTGGGCGGGCGACTCGAGGTCGAAGAGCAGCGTGCGCAGCCGGCGGGTCGCCTCCGTGACCGCCACCAACGTGCTGTCGACGCTGTCCAGGAGGTCCGGCTCCCGCTCCTCGAGCTGGCGGCGGAGCAGCCCCAGCCGCAGGTCGACGGCCGCGAGCGCCTGCACCGAGTCGTCGTGCACATCCTGGGCGATCGAGGCCCGCTCGTCCTCCTGCGCCTGGACGAGGCGCCGCAGGAGGTCCTGGCGTGCGTCCGCCAGGTGCTGCAGGGCCTGCTGGTCGACCACCCGGCGGGTGATGTCGCGCTGCACCGTCGCCAGCACCGGCTGCCCGCCCTCGCGGACCGGCCGCACGAGGAAGGTGGAGCTGGCCACGGGGATCGGCGGACCGCCGCGCAGGTCGAGCAGCGTCGACTCGCTCTGCCAGGCACCCAGGCGCCGCACGTTCGGCCGCACCTCCTCGACGAAGTGCTGGTACGCCGCCTCGGACAGCAGGTCGGGGATCCGGACCGTCCCGATGTCGACGTCCGGCGCCAGCCCGACCAGCTCGCGCCCGCCGGGGTTGAGGTAGACGATCCGGCCGTCCAGCTCCGCCATCCCGATGAAGTCCTGCGAGTCCTCGACCAGCGCCCGGAAGCGCAGCAGCTCCTCCCTGCTCAGGTCCAGGGCGGCACTGGCGACGGCGCGGTCCCCCACCAGCGTCAGCACGGCGCGCGCCATCGCGACGAGCAGGGCGGCGACGCTGAGCGCGACGCCGCTGACCGGCACCTCGACGAAGGAGGCGTAGGCCAGCACCGCGAGGCTCACCAGCGCGAAGGCGATCGGGACCCCCAGCCGGGGCGGGGGCTGCTCGACGTCGTCGCGGAGCACGCGGTTCTGCACTCCTCCCGCGACCGCCATGAGGGCCGTGGAGACCATCGACAGCGACGCGAGCCAGGTGCCGGGGTGGTAGCTCCCGGTGGTGACGACGTAGAGGAAGGTCGCGTCGCCGACGGCGAAGCCCAGCACCCCGACGCTCAGCACCAGCACCGAGCGCGTGGGACGCCAGCGCAGTGCCGTCAGGACGCCGGCGAGCAGCACCAGCAGCGCGGTGTCCAGCACCGGGTAGGCGAGGTTCGTCGCCAGGACGCGGGTCGCCATCTGGCGGTGGAGCAGCCCGTCCAGGGCCACGAAGAGGATGCTGATCGCCGCGCCCGCCGTCGCGCAGGCCGCCATCAGGCCGTCGAGGGCGAGCGTCGTGCTCAGCCGGGGCACCTGCCAGCGGACCAGCAGCAGCAGCGCCAGCAGGAGCACCACCGCCATCGCGAGCCAGGCGGCGTCCGCGACCGACGGGTAGGGCACGGGCACCTGCCGGCGCACGTGCGTCAGGAACAGCACGAACCCGAGCGCCCGCAGGGCGATCGCCACCGCCACGAGCGCCCACAGCCGCCGGGACTCCCGGGACCGCCAGGCCACCAGACCCGCCACGAGCGCGCAGACGACGTACGCCGTCCCCTGCAGCCAGCCGTCGACGTGGACCAGGAAGCCCGGCTGCTGCCGGACCCCGGGCACCGTCGAGACCGCGAAGGCAGCCACCAGCACCCCGAGCAGGGCATACGCCGCCCAGGTCACGCGCTCCCCCGTCCCCGTCACGTCGACTCCTGGCTGCCGGTCCGAGATACGGACATCCGGAGTCCACCGTAGGCGCTGAGGTCGACGCCTGCTCCTGGTTCACCGATCCACGCCCACCGCGTCATGCACCGCGGTCGCCGCCGTCTCATCACCGCGCCCCGCTCCCCCACCCCCGAGGAGGTGCCCGTTGCCGACCCCCGCCGACGCCCTGACCGTGATCGTGCCCGCCTACAACGAGGCGGCGTCCGTCGCCGAGACCGTCCACAGCATCCTGGCGCAGTCGACGCCGCCCGCCCGGCTGATCGTGGTCGACGACGGCTCCACGGACGGCACCGGCGACCTGGCCCGCGAGGCCGGCGCCGAGGTGCTGACGCCGCCTGCCAACACCGGCTCCAAGGCCGGTGCGCAGAACTTCGCCCTCGCCCAGGTGGACACGCCGTACGTCATGGCGATCGACGCCGACACGACGCTGGCCCCCGACGCGCTGGAGCGGCTCATGGTGCCGCTCGTCGCCGACGAGCAGGTGGCCGCCACCTGCGGCTTCGTGGTGCCCCGCCACGTGGGCAGCATCTGGGAGCGCGGACGGTACGTCGAGTACCTCCTGTCGTTCACGTTCTACAAGCCCACCCAGGACTACTACGGCAAGCCGATGATCGCCTCCGGCTGCTTCTCGGCCTACCGGGCCGAGGCCCTCCGCGGGCTCGGCGGCTGGTCGGAGCGCACCCGCGCCGAGGACATGGATCTCACCTGGAGCCTCTACCGGACCGGTCGCTCGGTCCGCTTCGTGCCGGGGGCCGTCTGCCACCCGATCGAGCCGCACGACCTGGACTTCATGGGCAAGCAGCTGCGGCGCTGGTCGCACGGCTTCGTGCAGAACGTCGGGCTCCACTGGCGCGGGATCCTCCCGTTGCCGTTCCTGAGCACGATGGTCGGGGTGGCGCTCGTCGACGCGGTGGTGGCCTCGCTCGTCTTCCTCGTGGTGATCCCGGTCCTGGCCGTGGTGCTCGGCAACCCGTGGTTCCTCCTGGCCTACGTCATCGACCTCCCCGCGGTGCTCGTGCCCGTGCTGGTGCGCGCCTGGCCACGGCGCGAGGTCGGCCGGGCGCTCGCCTCGCTGCCCGGCTTCTTCGTGCTGCGGGCGGTCAACGGTCTCTACATGCTGGAGGCGATGTGGACCGAGTGGGTCCTGCGCCGGCCGTTGCTGGTCTACGAGAAGGGGCACTGAGATGAACAACGCCGGACTCCCGGGCACCGGCCTGGGTGGGCTGTTCTACGTCCTGCTGGCACTGGCGATGCCCGTCGTGGAGCTGCACCGCACCCTGCAGGGTCGCAGCAGCCGGGCCCGCTGGGCACTGGTGCTGCGGCAGCTCGGGACCGCGCTCGGGGTGGTGGGTGCGGTCCTGCTGACCGGCGCCGCGGTGTCCCACCTCGGGCTGGTCCCCGCGGCCCTGCCCGGCACGGGTGTCCTGGTCGTCGCGGTCCCCGCGCTCCTCTCGGTGGGCGTGCTGGCCGTGCTGGTCGTGGCGCTGCGCCTGTGGGCGTGGGCGACCTCGGGCCGTCCGCCCCACCCGCTGCCGCCGGCCCTCGCGCCCGGCCCCGGGAAGCACCGGACCCCCGCTCCCTGAGGGGAGCGGGGGTCCGTCGTGCGGTCTCGGACCAGGCGTCAGGGCGTCTGCGAGATCCGGTCGGTGGCCGTGGGGCTCACCGGGTCGTGCGCGAGGAGGAACTTCCGCAGCGAGTCGATGTCGAGCCCGCCGACCAGCTTGTTCGTGCCGTCCTTGAAGGTGGTGAAGTTGTCGCCACCGTCGGAGAGGAAGTTGTTCGCCACCACGCGGTAGGTCGCCGCGTCGTCGAGCGGGACCTGGGCCGTGGCCGGGTCCCCGTCGGCGTCGACGAGGACCGTGCCGACCAGGGCGTCGGTGGACGGCGCGCCGGCCTCCGAGACGTCCCAGGTGTAGGACAGCCCCGAGACCTGCAGGATCTTCTGGCCGGTGCCCTCGTTCGGGCCGTTCCACTGCTGGTTGAGCAGGGCCCGGATCTGGGCGCCCGTCAGGTCCATGGAGACCACGAAGTTGTTGAACGGCTGCACCGAGAACGCGCCGCCGTAGGTCACGTCACCGTTGGAGTTCTCGACGAGGTCGGCGCGGATGCCGCCCGGGTTCATCAGGGCGATGACGGGCTTGACCCCACCGGCCGTGACGACCGAGTCGTCGGCCTTCTGGCCGTCGGCGATCAGGTTGCCCAGCGGCGAGTCACCACCGTTGCTGTCGGCCGTCTTCACGATCTGGGAGCCGGGGTCGATGTGGCCGATGACCTTGTTCGCGATGGGCTCGACCAGCGTCTTGTAGACGCCGATGAGGTCCAGCACGTCCTGGCTCGGGGCCACCGACGCGTCGTTCTCGACGATCATGTTGTGGGCGTACTCGGCCGGCCGCACGATGTCGCGGGTGGCCGGGTCGATGAGCAGGTGCAGCTTGGTCACCATGCGTCCGAAGGACGCGGCGCTGGTGAGCAGGCGGGGCTGGCCCTTCGGGTCCGCCACCACGCAGTTGTAGGGCTGGTGGGTGTGGCCCGAGACGATCGCGTCGATCGCGGGGCTGAGCTTCTGCGCGATCTCCAGGGCCGGACCGGCCGGGCCCGTGCAGTCGTTGTACGCCGTGGTGTCGGCGGGCGTGACGCCCTCGTGCAGCAGGACGACGATCGACTTGACGCCCTTCTTGCGCAGCTTCGGCACCAGGGCGTTCGCGGTCTCGACCTCGTCGGTGAAGTCCAGGCCCTGGATGCCGGCCTGGCTGACGATGGCGGGCGTGCCCTCCAGCGTCATGCCGATGAAGGCCACCTTCACGCCGCGGACCTTCATGATCTTGGTCGACGGGAAGAGCGTGTCGCGGGAGTGGCCGGCCCGGTCGGCCCACTTGACGTTGGCGCTGAGGTACTGGAAGTCCGCGCCGTCGAAGCCCTGGTCACCGGGGCAGGAGTTCTGCCCGTTGGCGCCGTCGGGGCCGTCGGCCAGGCAGCCGCCGCGCTGCATGCGGCGCAGCTCGCGGTAGCCCTCGTCGAACTCGTGGTTGCCCACGGAGGCGACCTGGAGGCCGATCTGGTTCATGAACTTGATGGTCGGCTCGTCGTGGAACGCGGCGGACAGCAGCGGCGAGGCACCGATCAGGTCCCCGGCGGCCACGGTGATCGGCTTGGCGCCGTTGTCCCGCGAGACCGTGCGCTCGTGCCGGATCAGCCGCGCGAGGTAGGCGGCGCCGCCGGCGGGCGTGTTGTTGATCCGGCCGCTCGAGCTGGTCGACGGGACCGTCTCGAGGTTGCCGTGGAAGTCGTTGAGCGCGAGCAGGTCGAGCTTGATGTACTTCTTCTTCGCCTTGGGCTGCGTCAGCTGGTGGTAGACGCTCTTGGCCTGGGTGGACGACGGCCTGGCTGCCGTGGCGTCGGACGCGGCGATGTTGCCGAGTCCGAGCGTCAGTGAGGTCAGCGCAACGACCGAGAGTGCGCTGACACGGCGACCATTCAGATGCATGTGGGCTCCTTGTGGGTGGGATCGCGGGCACGGTAACCCGGTCCAGACCAGAAGGGACCACCCGGAGGCAACGATTCTGCGACGGGTCGATGTCAACATCTGCCGACGACAGCGTCGACGGCACCGGGTCGCGACCCGTCAGCCGCCGCTCGTCCCGTCCGCGTCGAGCCGCTGCTCGGCCGGGCTGGCGGAGAAGTCCACCGCGACGTGCTGGAAGCCCTTCAGCTGCTGGGACTTGGCGAGGTCGGAGTACGACCGCTTGTCGGCCTCGGTGAGGATGACGTTGTCGGTGAACGGCGTCAGCAGCGTGCGCGGGTGCAGCCGGTCGACGAGCACGACGTTGAGCTCGATGCTGACCATCAGCACCACGCTGGTGAGGTAGAGGAAGGCGAGCAGGCCGAGCACCACGGCGAAGACCCCGTTGGTCGCGCTCGAGCTGCCCACGGTGCCGCTGACGTAGGCGACGCCGACGAACTGCAGGCCCAGCCAGGCCGACGCCGCGAGCGCCGCCCCCGGGGCCACGTCGCGCCAGGTCAGCTCGCGCGTGGTGGCGAAGCGGAAGACGAATCCGAACGTCGCAGCGTGCACGGCCCAGCAGCCCAGCAGGGCCAGGACGCTCGACAGCGGGCCCAGGAAGGTCGCCGCGCCCACGACGCCGGCGACCAGGCTGGTCCCGAGGACGTCGGCGCCGATCACGCCGAGCAGCACGATGCTCCGGCCGCGGGACTTGATCGGGTTGGGCCGCTGGTTGCGCGGCATCGTCCAGGCGGTGTTGCAGGCGTTCTGCACGGCGAGCCCGACCCCCATGGCGCCGTAGACGGCGCCCAGCACGCCGATGACGATGCCGGCCAGCCCGCCACCGATGCTGCGCGGGCGCTGCAGGTCGTCGCCGACCACCGGGAGCTGGGTCAGCGCCGAGTCGAGCACCCGGGCCTGCAGCTCCGGGTGCCCGGTGAGGACCAGCCCGAGGATCGTGGAGGCCAGCAGGAGCAGCGGGAAGAGGGAGACGAAGGCGTAGTAGGTGATCTGCGCCGCCAGGTTGCCGCCGCCGTCGTCGACGTACTTGTAGAGGATCGAGATCGGCATGCCGACCACGGGATGACGCTGCTGGAAGGCGTCGAGGCGGGCGACGGTGCCGGTCTCAGAGCTCGACACGGATCACCGCGATCCGGTTCAGCAGCTCCTCCAGCGCCTCCTCGAACTCCGCGGCGGCGTGGTCCTCCCCCAGGCCGCGGCGCAGCCGCCGGACCGTGGGGTGGTCGCGCAGCCGCGGGTCCTCGTCGTCGCCGTCCTCGAGCACGTCGAGCGGCCCGATGTCCGCCCCCAGCGAGGACACCTCGAGGAGCAGGTGGCCCAGCAGGAAGCTCGTGAAGGCGCGGTAGCCGGCCACGGCCGCCTCGTCGCTGAAGCCGTCGCTGCACAGCCCGGACAGGAAGGTCTCGACCCAGTCCAGGCTGCGCAGCGGCGGGCGCAGCCAGGGCGCCTCGGGCGGCCGGGAGGCCACCAGCGGGAACGACTTCGGGTGCGCCAGCGCCACCCGGCGTACGCCGTGGGCGAGCCGTTGCAGGAAGTCCTGCCACCCGCACTCGGGCGCGGCCAGGACCTCCGGGTCCTCGTGCATGTCGCCGATGAGGATCTCGACGATCGCGTCCAACAGGTCCTCCTTGCCGGGGACGTAGCGGTAGAGCGACATCGCCTCGACGTCCAGCCGGGCGCCGAGGCGACGCATGGTGAGCGTGGCCAGGCCCGACTCCTCGATGTGCTCGAGGGCCGCGTCGACGATGCGGCGGCGGTCCAGCGGGACCCGCGCCGAGGGCGGGTCCTCGCCCAGGACGATGGCCGCGTCCGCGTCGGGGTGCCCGTCCGCGTCCGTCGTGGTCAGCTCACGCTCGTGGGGGGTCATGGGTCAGCGACCGAGACCGGTGCGGTCGACCTTGCGGTGGAAGTGCATGCCGGCCAGGCCACCCGCCATCGCGCCGACCAGGGCGGCGGCGACGACGCCGACCAGGGCCACGACGGCCTGGATGCTGAGGTCGGAGAAGCTGCCGGGCAGGCGGGGGAAGCTGTTGAGGTTGTCCAGCACGTCGTACTTCGCGCCGGCGACCGCGCCGAGGATCGCCACCAGGATCGCCACGACGACGGCCCAGGCGAACACCGCGATGCCCTGGCGGATCCCGTCGAAGCGGGCCATCCGGCCGGCGACGTACCCGCCGCTGTAGTAGGCGACGAACACCACGACGAGGACCAGCACGACACCGGCCCAGCCGATCTCCGCGGCCGAGACGCCCTGGTCGGCGGCGGCCCCCGCCACCTCGGAGGCGCTCGAGGCGAGCCCGACGCCGGCGCCGACGGCGGCCAGGAGGGCGGTGAGCAGCACGGTCATGCCGGTGGCGGTGAGCCAGCCGAAGAAGGCACAGAAGATCTTGACCCCGCCGAAGGCCTCCTTCTCGCGGTGGAGGACCTCGCGGCGGTCGACGACGGGGGTGCCCGCGGGATCGGCGGGGGTGGGCTGGGTGGTGCTCATGAGGACTCCTGAGGAGGTCGGTGACGCTCGGGGTTCTTGGTCTTACGACGTAAGGTACCCACGGGCTTACAACGTAATCACGAATCTCGTTGAAAGTTCCAGTACGCCCGGGGGGACGGCCGTTCTCCCGCACCGGACCCGCCGGCAGCCGCCGGCGGGCGACAGCAAGGAGTGCGACATGAGTCTCAGCGACAAGGCCAAGAACGCCGCCCAGGACGCGACCGGCAAGGTCAAGGAAGCCGCGGGCGACCTGACCAACAACGACAAGCTGAAGGCCGAGGGCAAGGCCGACCAGGCCGAGGCCAGCGTCAAGAAGACCGGCGAGGACGTCAAGGACGTCTTCAAGTCCTGAGTCACCCCTCGCCGCGAGGTCGCGCGCTCGTCAGGCGCGACCGAGCGGCGAGGTCCCGCAGGTGCTGAACCACGGCAGCGTCCCCAGCCCGGCGTGCACCCGCACCGTCCGGTGCCCGCGCAGCCGCTCGCCGCGGCCGTGCTCCTGCCAGCAGCCGCGGGGCAGGTAGACCCGTCGCGAGGTCGCCCCCTCGTCGACGACGGGGGCCACCAGCAGGTGCGGCCCGACCAGCCACTCCTGGTCCTCGTGCCACCCGCGGTGGTCGCCGGGGCGCTGCCACCACAGCGGGCGCACTACCGGCGCGCCCGTGCGGGCCGCGCGCCGCCACAGGCGCAGCAGCAGCGGCCGCGCGCGCAGGTGCAGCTGCGAGAGGTGGCGGTAGATCCGCACGGTCTGGCGGTCGTAGGACCAGGGCGTGTGCGTGCCGGCCAGCCCGGTCCCGTGCAGGCGGAAGACGGGGCTCAGCGCCGCCCAGGCGGCCCAGCGGAGGAACAGCTCCTTGCTGGTGGCCGGTGTCGTGTAGTCGAGGTAGCCGCCGATGTCCGTCCCGTAGCCGTAGGCACCGCCCACGGAGCGGTTCAGCATGTCCGTCGCGAGCGACTTCAGGCCCGAGGCGTGCCCCCAGTCGGTGGTCTCGTCGCCGGGGAAGTTGCCCCCGTCGTACGCCGTGGTGCCGGGCAGGCCCGTGTAGCCGGCACGCGTGAAGAACCACGGGTGCCGCCGCGGGTGCGCCCGCTCGTAGCGGGTCACCTCCTCGCGCGTGGCCCGGGCGTACGCCGTGAGGTAGCTGTTGTGCTGCTCGTAGCCGGTGGACCCGTCGTGGAAGTGCATGTCGAAGAGCACCTGCTCGCCGTAGTCCTGCATGAACCCGTCGAAGCCGAGGTCCAGCACCTGCCGGACCTGCCGCTGCCACCACGCGACCGCGGCCGGGTTCGTGAAGTCGACGAGCGCGAAGCGGCGCTCCCCCGAGCCCACGACGTAGTACGGCGCGCCGTCGGCGTCCGTGACGGCGTACCCCCGCGCGACGGGGGCGGAGTCCGGCTCCAGCCAGGGGCGCAGGTAGGCCAGCGCGTGGATGCCACGACGGGCGAGCCGCTGGATCATCCGGTGCTGCGGCTTCGCGTGCACCCAGGTGTGCAGCGCCAGGCCGTGGTTGTCGGCGCCGGGGAAGCCCCAGCCCTCGATCCGGTAGCCGGTGAGCGGCAGGCGGTACCGGTCGATGTCGCGGACGTCCCGGCGCAGCATGGCCTGGTAGTCGGCGTACGTCTCGCCCTGGTTCTTGACGAGCCGGTCGAGCATCGTGCCGAGCGCCCACCGCGGCGGCACCGGCTGGCGCCCGCTGAGCGCGGTCACGGTGCGCACCGAGCGCCGCGGCCCCCCGGGCGCGACCAGGTAGTCCAGCGCCGCGGTCGACGCGGTGACGTTCCAGGCGTCCTCGCGGTCGGCGGCCAGCTTGAAGCGGGCGAGCTCGGGCTGCGCCAGCAGGAAGCCGTAGCGCCGCGTGAAGAACTCCGCCTGCGGGTAGTAGGCGGCGCTCGGCCCGTTCGGGAACATGCCGTAGTCGCCGGGCAGGCCGGCACCGGTGTTCTCGGCCTGGGCCGCCAGGTTCTCCTGGTTGACGAAGCTCGAGAGCACCCGGCCCCGCTGGTCGAGCAGGTCGTGACGGCCCCCGAAGCCGAAGAAGCCCTCGCGGGCGCGCGCCGTGAACGAGTCGCCCAGCATCGCGACCCCGTCGGCCGGGTCGGGCCGCGCGGTCACGCGCAGGGCACCGGAGCGCTGCGGCCGCACCTGGACGAGCAGGGTCCGGCCGGTCGGGTCGCTGGTCGACAGCACGAGGCGTACGCCGGCGCCCTCGGGCTCCGCGCTGAGCACGTCGCGAGCGGCGTACTGCACGCCCGAGCGGCTGCCGCCCGCGAGGTTGGCGATCCACTCGTCGGCGGGCTGCTGCCGCAGCTGCTCGGTGCCGACGAGGAACGACAGCGGCGAGTAGAGCGTCGTCGTCTCCTGGTTGTCGACCCCGGGCGGCAGCGGGTCGGTGGTCGGCGGCTCGGTCTGGACGTCGACGTCGGCGTGCGGCACCTCGCTCAGCACCGTGCGCCCGGCGCCGTCCTGGACGGTGAGGCGGAACGGGTGCCGCTCGATCACCGCGCGGACGCCCCGGCCCGTGACGACCACCGGCTCGTCGGCGCGCACCGACGCTTCAGAGGAGGCCGGAGTCGCCGGGGCGGGCGGTGCGACGGCCAGCAGCCCGAGCGCCAGCACCCCTGCCGCGGTCAGGGCGGTCAGGGTGGTCGAGCGACGGGATCGGTTCACGGCGTACCTCCGCGCGGGAGCGTAACCCCGCCCCGACCCGGCGGGCCGGAAATGACCACCCCGGGTGGCCCGAGTGGGCCATTGTCTGGACAACCGAACGTATGACTGAATTCTCGCGGCGGAGTTCCATGATGAGCCTCGGGCACTGGGGCCGCCGATCACGATCCCCTCAGACGGGATCTGCAGGAAACGGACGCCGACCGTGGCGCTCCGCCGTCCCCCGGGCCAGCGTCGGTCGGCCCGGGCCAGCAGTTCCGGGGAACCCTCGTGTCGTCACGGCTGATGTCCGCACTCTCGACCACCGTCTCGCTCGCGATGCTCGCGACGCTCGGTCTGGCCCAGGCACCCGCCGCGCAGGCGCTGCCGAGCGCCGCGGCCCCGGACGCGGCCTCGACCGCGGTCGCCTCGCTGTTCGGCCGGCTCGCCACCGACTTCCTCCCCCAGGTGGCCTCGGGCACCGCGCTCGCGCGCCAGCTCCCGACCCTCGCGGTGACGCCCGCGGAGTCGGTCGACCTCAGGACCGCGTTCTCCCAGGCCCTCGCCCCGGGCGGGCAGCTGCAGGACCTCGGCACCCAGCCGACGCTGGCCGCCCTGACGACCTACGTCGCCGGCGCCGACGGCAAGGGCTGGGACTTCTCGGCGATCCAGCCCGACTCCCGTTCGGTGACCGTGGGCTTCACGCGCCTCGAGAAGAAGGAGGCCGGCCTCGACGTCCGCGACCAGGCGGGCACGCTGAGCCTCTCGTCGGGCAGCGGCATCGACGTCACGGGCACCCTCACCGGCTACTTCACGTTCGTCTACGACGCCACGACCGGGTCGGCGAGCCTCACGAAGCCCGCCCTGGGCATCACGACCACGGCCGACCTGCCCGCCGGGGAGGAGCTCGACGCGGGCCTCGGCATCCTCGGCGTGACCGTCACCGGGGTCGACGGCACCGCGGACTACGGCCTCACCAGCTCCGTCACGACCACGTGGGCCAACCCGGACAACGACGCGGCCGGCGCGCTGGCCTTCGACAACCCGGGCACGCCCGCGGCGAACGACGGCGAGCTCGCGGCGGCCGGCGCGGGCACCGGCATCGTGACCGCCGTCCGCACCGGCTCGCTCAGCGGGCAGCTGGTCGCCAAGCCGCGGCCGAACGGCTCGGTGGCCGGGCTGCCGAGCGTCGGGGCGACCGTCACCCTCTCGACCGCCGCGCCCGCGACCTTCGACGCGCCGTCGGTGACCGCGGTCGTCCCTGACGCCGCCAAGCCGTTCCTGACGATGACGCCGCGGGACCTGGCCGCCGGCCTGTCCCAGGCGGCCTCGGCGATCATCGGCATGCAGGACGCCCGCGACGGCAACCTGCCGCTGATGCGCGGCTCCATCGGCAACGCCGTGGACGCGGTCGGCGGGATCAAGGAGTTCCTCGCCGACCAGGTGCCCGACGCCGACCCCTCCGACCAGACCCCGGGCCAGCCGAAGTTCGCCTCGCTCCAGGACATGCTCGTCGCCCTGAACGGTGCGCAGTACGCCGACTCCGGCTGGAGCATCGACGTCGCCGGAGGCGGCGAGGCGCCGACGTTCGTCCCGGCCACGAAGACCGTCAACTTCACCGTGCACGCCGCACGTCGGGGCGCGAGCGACGTGGAGCTCAACATCCTCGGCGCCCCCACGACCGGCACCGGCACCTACAGCCCGACGGGCCTGACCGCCACCGGCGTCGACTTCGACGGCCCCGACGGGACCTCGGGGGCACAGCTGGTCGGTCGCAAGGTGACGGCCGGGACGTCGTACGCCACCGTCGCGTCGGTCACGGGCCCCTCCGCCCTGACGATCACCGCGGACGGGTGGTCGGCCGGCGAGCCCACCGACGGGACGGTCTTCTCGATCGAGGCCGCCGACCCGAAGACGGGCGCGCCGGAGCTCGCGGACACCCTGGCCGCCACCACCGGCATCGGCGCGGCCAACGCGGACGTCTCCACCGCGACGGCGACGCCGACGGTCGACGTCACCCTGCCGCTCGCCCTGGACCTGAGCGCCCCGCTGACCTACACGAACAGCAGCGGCGCGACGGTGCCCGACTGCGACCCGAGCAGCGGGACGGCGCCGTGCCCGTTCCAGCAGGTCGACGCCAGCGGCCTCGGGCGCGTCATCACCTCGCTCCCCCTCGCGAGCGACCGGGTCCTGCTGCGGCAGTCGGCCCGCAACGTGCTGGTCGCCGACGTCGCCATCACCTCACCCGTCCAGATCAGCACCTCCAGCGGCTTCCTCGGGCTCTCGATCTCCGGCGACGTCAAGGTCGCCGTCCCGTCGGGCAAGCACCTGCAGGTCCTCGCGCTGACCGGCACCGGCGACATCCCGCTGCCGGCGTTCGTCGAGAAGGTCCGCGCCCAGGCCGCCAAGGACGCCGGCGCACCCGAGGTCTTCTCGCAGACCCTCGGAGGCACGGTGACCGCCCGCCTCGCCGTCCAGGTGGACGACGCCCCCGACGCGTTCGCCGACGGCGTGGACTCCACGAGCCTGACCGTGACCGGCGACGTCGACAAGCTGGCCGACGGCATCGGGGCCGGCGAGGTCAACGTCACCGCGACCGAGCCCGGGCGCGCGGCGCTGCTCAAGGCGCTCAACTTCGAGCCCGACAACCCGACGTCCCTCTTCGGCGGCGTCCAGGCGGCCTTCGAGGGCGCCGGCAGCGACCTCACGACCATGACCGGAGGCGGCCTCGAGACCCCGATCCCGTTCGTCGGCTCGTCGATCAGCCAGCTGGTCGGAGCCGGCGCCAGCGGCGCCGGCGGCGTCACCTACGCCCAGCACGCGGGCATCCCCGCCGCGGGTGACACCCCTGCGCTGCCGGCCACCACCTGGCTGACCGACCCCGGCACCCACTTCGACGCGGCGTTCATCGGGCGCCAGGTCGTGATCGGCTCGACCTCGGCGACGATCGTCGACGCGAGCGGCACGACGCTCGTCGTGGCGCCGCAGCTCACGCTGGAGCCGGCCGACGACACGCCGTACCTCGTCGAGAACGAGCTGCTCGGCGCCGTGCACGTGCTGACCGCCGCCACCCCGGCGACCCTGCAGGAGGCCCTGAGCACCGCCCAGACCTCGCTGGGCAACGACTCCACCATCGACTTCGGGCTGGTCGCCGACAGCGCCGGCGCGGCGCAGCTGCGGCTCGACCTCACCTGGCAGCGGGAGTACGCCGTGTCGCGCCCGGTCAGCCTGACCTTCGGCAGCGGGGGCGGCCAGCAGCTCGTCGGTGTCGACGCCGGCGGCGAGCTCAGCGTCGAGGCCAGCGGCACCGTCAAGCTCCGCCTGCTGCTGCCGCTCAGCAAGGCCGCGATGCTGGCCCCGCTCGCGAACACGCGGATCGACACGTCCGAGACGTCGCTGGACTTCGGCGTCGCGGTCGCGGCGGAGGACGCGCACCTCGGCGCCAACATCGGCCCGGTCAGCGTCAAGCTCGGCGCGCTCGCCGATCCCGACCACGGCATCGCCGACGACGACCTCGGCAGCCTCCGGGCCGGCTTCGGCGTGGAGGCCAGCAGCGCCGCGAGCGGGACGAACCCCTCGCTGGCCGACTTCTTCTCCAGCGGCTTCGACGTGGGGGTCACGAACGGGGGCGCCTGCACGACCGACGGCCCGACCCCGACGGGGACCAAGGACGTCCTCTGCGCCGACTTCCCGGTCTACATCAGCAACGCCAAGGCCTCCGGCGGCAACTTCACCGTGACCAGCACGCTCGGCTCGGGCGACGACCTCGCCGACGTGTTCACCGGCGCCAGCACGAAGGTCAGCCCGCCGACCAGCCTCGCCAACGTCCTGGCCGGCACGCCCTTCAAGTTCGACACGCTGTCGGAGGGGCTGCAGCAGTACCTCTTCTACGCCGAGTCCTCGCTGCGCACCGCCTCGAACAACGGCGAGATGCCGGTCATCGGCAAGGACCTCCAGGCCGGCGCCGACTTCATGGGCAAGACCCGCACGAAGATCGACACGTTCATCGAGGCCAACGGCGACCCGAGCACGGTGGGCGTCGCGCGGACGATGCTGACGACCAAGCTCGCCTCGGCGCTCGGCATCGTCGTCGACGGCAGCAACGGCATCCAGCTCGACTTCACCTGCAAGAGCACCGGCACCGGCCCGACGACCCCGCTCAACCCGCCGTCCGCCGCCCCCGTCGTGAAGGCGACCGGCGCGGTCGCGGCCGACACGGCGGAGTACCGCTACCGGGTCGTGGCGACGTACAACGGCACCGGCACGGTCCAGGACTCCGTCCCCTCGGCGGTCACCCCCGCGGCCACGCTGCCGGGCGTCAAGAACGCCGCCACCCTCACGGCCACGAAGTTCAACACCGTCACGTGGAAGAGCGTGCGCGGCGCCACCGGCTACAAGGTGCTCCGCGAGCAGCGCGCCAGCTCCACCGCCGCTTGGGGTCCCCTCCAGGTCGTCGGCCTCGTCAAGTCGTTCTCCGCCTCGTTCCGCGACAAGGGCGTGGCGGTCGTGCCCACCCCGCCCTCGCCGTACGTCCCGAAGACCACGGCCCCGCAGATCCCGGCCGGGACCGTCTGCACCGACGACCAGAGCGTGACCGACGTGGAGGGCGTGACCCTGGGCCTCGAGATGGGCCAGGGCGTCGTCTCCGCCGACAAGGGCTGCGAGGACGACCTCGGCGGAGCCGGCACGGACGACGACAACACGTGCGTCGGCGGCAAGCTGCCGGTCGACCTCGGCCTCCCCGGCCTGTCGCTGCAGACGGGCGACTCCGGCTCGGTCAGCGGC
Organism: Nocardioides luti; assembly: GCF_014212315.1. Taxonomy (NCBI): domain Bacteria; kingdom Bacillati; phylum Actinomycetota; class Actinomycetes; order Propionibacteriales; family Nocardioidaceae; genus Nocardioides; species Nocardioides luti. The sequence goes on along the minus strand of NZ_JACKXE010000001.1, from coordinate 45,983 downwards.
AAGGTCGGCTGGGCGCTCGACGTGAAGGTCGGGATGAGTCGCAGCCGCGGCTTCTACATCGACACCGAGGACCAGGACGAGTTCGAGGTCGGCGCGGCCCTCAAGCTGGACAAGGCCACGGCCGGTCCCGACCTCAAGGCGCAGCTGGCGATCATCAACGTGGACGTCACGAAGAACGCCGACAAGCCCGAGTTCGTCGGCCACTTCGGCATCGACATCACCGACCCCGACGGCGCCCTCACCCTCGCGGAGATCGCCCGCACCTCGATCGCGAAATCGATCAAGGTCAGCGTCGACGCGAAGGTCGACATCGACTGGCACCTCAAGGCGACCGCGGACGCGGCGCTCCCGGGCGTCGCCACCGACTTCCGCCTGACGTGGGGCTGGGGCGCGGCCAGCGGCCAGCCCGCCGGCACCCCGGCGACCAACACGAGCGGTCTGGTCGTGAAGTTCGACAACGTCACCCTCAACGCGGGCGAGTTCTTCGGCAAGGCCCTCAAGCCCTACCTGGACCAGGTCGTCGACGCCACCAAGCCGCTGCAGCCGATCATCGACACGATCTTCACCCCGATGCCGGTCATCTCCGACCTCTCCAAGGCGGCCGGTGGTGAGGCGGTCACGATCGCGACGCTCGCCGACAAGTTCAACACCCTGCCGGGCGGCGCCAAGATCAAGCCGTTCCTCAACGCGATCGACACCGTGCGCAAGCTCTCCAAGAAGGTCAGCTGCACCAGCACCGACTGCGGCGTCAACATCGGCAGCTTCAACCTCACCGCGGCCCGGGTCGCCACCACCAACGCCAGCCCCGGCAACGCCAAGACGCTGATCGAGAACCCCCAGCCCAAGACGGGCGCCGGCGCCGCTCTCGTCGCCAAGGACTCCTCCGGTGAGCTGGGCAGGTCGATGAAGGACAAGGTCGGCAAGGCCCTGCCCGGCATCTCGATCCCGGTGCTCAAGGACCCGACCCTGCTGTTCGGCCTGATCTCCGGCGGCGACATCCCGCTGGTCGAGTTCGACAGCGGCCCGCTCAGCCTGGGCTTCCAGTTCCAGAAGTCCTTCGGCCCGATCTACGCTCCCCCGCCGGTCATGATGGTCATCGGCGGCGGCGCCTCGGTGACGCTCCGGATCGCGGCCGGGTTCGACACCTACGGCATCCGCCGGGCGATGGAGACCGGCGACGGCGCGCAGGTGCTGGACAGCCTCTACTTCAAGACCGTCGACGACGACGGCTCCCCCATCCCGGTCGTGCAGTTCACGGGGTACCTGGAGGCGGGTGCGTCGGTCTCGCTCGGGATCCTCGAGGTCGGCGTCGTCGGCGGCATCAAGCTGACCGTCGGGTTCTACTGGAACGACCCCAACAACGACGGCAAGTTCCGGCTGTTCGAGTTCGCCGGGGCCGTCGCGACCAACCCGATCTGCCTGTTCAACGTAGGAGGAGAGCTCTCCCTCTACATCAAGATCTTCGTCGAGATCGGCTTCAGCCCCTTCTCGGTGAGCTTCGACTTCACGCTGGTCAACATCAAGCTGCTCGACTTCAACCTGAAGCCGAACTGCACCCCACCGCCGCCCAGGCTCGGCGGCACCAGCGGCAAGGTGCTCTACGTCTTCGCCGGCAACTTCGGGGGCGCCGGACCACGCGGCGACAAGGCCTGGGCCGCCGACGCCACCAAGAGCGAGACCTGGGTGGTGCGCCAGGTGCCGGCGTACAAGGACGCCGACGGCGTCGACCAGCCGGCCGCCGTCGAGATCCGCGGCCTCGGCCTGACCGAGTCGTTCCCGGACACCGCGGCCAACCCGATCGACACCGTCGTGCTCGACGGCCGTGGCTGGGGCGGCGCCCTGACCGTGACCTTCACCGGCGGCTCCGGCCCGGTCGACGGCTCCAAGCCGGTCCCGTTCAGCAAGAAGGCCGTGGTCTTCACCGGCTCCGGCGACGACGTCATCCGCACGGGCGAGGGCGAGTCCTGGGTCGACGCCGGCGCGGGCGCCGACAGCGTCACCACGCTGGACCGCACCGAGCTCGGCACCGCCGCCGACTCGGTGGAGGCGCACGTCGCCGGTGGCCCCGGGGCGGACGTCATCACCGTCGGCAACGGCAAGGACACCGTGTCCGGGGACGGCAGCCTGGGGACCTCGGCGAACATCTCGCCGACGGTGACCCGCTCCGCGCCCAACACCAGCACGGTCGTCCTGGCCGGCATGGTCGACCCGGCGGCCGGCAAGCTCTCCGACCCGGCCGGCCTGTGGTCGTCCACCGTCGGCACGGGCGACGGCGCCGACCAGATCGCGGCCGGGCTCGGCCAGTCCCGGCTGTCCGGCAACGGCGGCGCCGACACGATCGGCACGGCCAACGACAGCACCCTCGCGGACTCCGCCGGCATCAAGGCGGGCACCACGGGCGGCTCCGCCGCCGAGGAGGCGCTCTACCGCGCCCGTCCCTCCGTCCTGGTCGGCGGCGCCGGCAGCGACGTGCTCAAGAGCGGGTCGGCGGACGACGAGGTCTACACCGGCAGCCACGACGTCGTGGGCGAGAGCGCCACGGGCGCCGGCGACGGCGCGAACGACGTGAACACCGTCGACACCGGCACCGGGTCCGACACGGTCTACGGCGCCAACGGCGCCGACTTCGTGACCACGTCGTCCAGCGCGAGCCAGAAGACGGTCGTGTACGGCGCCGGCGGCGCCGACGTGCTCACCGGCGGGCTCGGCTCGGACGAGATCTACGGCGGTCCGGGCGACGACTACGTCGTGGCCGCACCCGCCACGGTCGGCGAGCCCGGCTCGGCGACGGACGCCCTGGGCTCGGCCCGCGACGTCGGCGTGCTCCCGGGCGCGGGCAGCAGCCCGAAGAAGCTCGTCGGCGGCACCGGCAGCGACCGCATCTACGGTGCGGACGGTGCGTCGACGATCTTCGGAGACACCACCGTCGACGCGTGCGCCGTGCAGACCTCCCCGGTGAGCAAGCAGCCGGCCGAGACGGCCAACGCCCTCGACGCCGCCGACCTGGTGCTCGGCGGGAACGGCGTCGACGTCGTCAACGCCGGTGGCGGGGCCGACTGGGTCTACGCCTCCGGTGCCGCGGACCGCGTCTGTGGCAACGCCGGCGACGACCACCTCTACGGCGGCGACGCCGACGACCTGGTCCAGGGCGGCAGCGGTGCCGACCAGGGCTACGGTGAGGCCGGGGCCGACCAGGTCTACGGCAACGACGGGGCCGACGCCCTCTACGGCGGCGCGGGCACGGACCGGCTCCAGGGCAACAACGGCGCCGACTGGCTCGACGGCGGCAGCGAGGCCGACGTCGTCCTCGGCGGGACCTCCGAGGCCGGCCGGGCCGACGGGGCGGACGTCCTGCTCGGCTCGTCCGGGTCCGACGTGCTCGTCGGCGACGACGCGCAGACCGACCTGGCCACCGGCGCGCCGTACCCCACCGACCTGGCCTCGTCCGACGCCACCCTCGGGGCGGGCGACTACCTGGTCGGCGGCGACGACGCCGACCGCACCTTCGGCGGGCTCGGCAACGACACCGTCTACGGCGGCACGGGCGACGACTACACCGAGGGCAACCCCGGCACCGACCGGCTGTACGGCGAGAGCGGCGACGACGACCTCGTCGGCGGCTCGTCGGAGCTGGCGAGCGGGCTGTTCTCCGGCTCCGAGCCGGGTCGCCCGGACGGCACCGACTACGTCTACGGCGGCAGCGGTCAGGACGTCGTCGCCGGCGACAACGCCCGGATCACGCGGGGCGGCACGGCGCACCCCGCGACGACCGGTCGCGGGCTCGTGACGCCCCGGACGGTCGACCTGGCCGACGAGTCGAGCGGCACGCCCACGGGCATCTCGGGCGGCGACCTGATCCAGGGTGGTGACGACACCGACGTCGTCTTCGCCCAGCGTGGTCCGGACGACGTCTCCCTCGGGGACGGCGCGGACTACGGCGAGGGCGGGCCGGGCGCCGACTCGGTGCACGGCGACGCCGGTGACGACGACGTCGTCGGTGGCTCGTCCACCGCGATCGGCGGCACCGCGCCGTCCCTGTCCGGACAGCCGGACGCCGACGACCGGCTCTACGGCGACGCCGGCGAGGACGTGGTGCTCGGCGACAACGGGGCCGTGGTCCGCCCGGCCGCGAGCAACCTCGTCACGAGCCTGCTCTTCAGCCCCCTCACGGTGAACCGCGTGGTCGCGCAGCGCACGATCACGACGTACGACCTCGGCGACGGGTCCACGCTCGACCCCACGGGTGCCGCGACCTCGGGTGCCGACACCATCACCGGCAGCGGCGGCAACGACGTGCTGCTGGCCCAGGGGGGCGACGACAGCGTCGACGGTGGCTCGGAGGCCGACTACGCCGAGGGCGGTCAGGGCTCCGACCTCGTGCAGGGCGGCTCCGAGGACGACGACCTCGCCGGCGGCTCGTCGGCGACGACGGCGTCGAGCACGGCCGGCGCGGTCGGCCAGCCCGACGGCGCGGACGACGTGTACGGCGGCAGCGGGTCCGACCTGGCCCTCGGCGACAACGGCCTGCTGACCCGGGTCACGGTCGGCCGCGACCCGCGCACCAACCGTGCGGACGCCACCCAGACGGCCCTCGTGCCGGGCCGGGGCATCGCCCTCTACGACCTGGTGGGCACGGCGACCAGCACGACCGCCGGGACCGTCGGCCACTTCGGCGCCGACGCGATCTCGGGCCAGACCGGCTCGGACGTGCTGGTGGGCCAGGACGGCACCGACGCGATCAGCGGCGGCAGCAACGACGACTACGCGGAGGGCGGCGGCGCCGCCGACGCACTCCACGGCGACGTCGCCCTGACCACCGCGGAGATCGTGCTCGCACCGGCCGGGTCGGCCTGGACCACGCCCGTCAAGGACGACGCGACCCTCGCGGAGGGCCAGGACGACCTCGTGGGTGGCTGGAACCTCGCGGGCTACCGCGACGGGGCCGACGTCATCCGCGGCGACGGCGGCGCCGACTTCGTGCTGGCCGACAACGGCTCGGTCACCCGGGTCGTCGACGCCGGCAAGGACCGGGTCTACACCCCGCGCTACGGCACCCTGCCCGTCGGTGCGGCCAAGGTCCGGGTCGCGGGCGGGACCGACAAGTCGACCCGCTTCTGCCCGGTCGTCGGGACCGGCGCGGCCGCGACCTGCGACCTGGCCGGCGCCTCCGGGGCCGACAAGGTCTACGGCGACGGCGGACAGGACGTGCTCTACGGCCAGGACGGCGACGACGAGGTCTACGGCGGCGCGGACGACGACGACCTCTACGGCGAGCTCGGGGCGGACCGCCTCTTCGGCGAGGACGGCGAGGACGCGATCCTCGGCGACCGTGGCGGCGTCCAGGACCGCTACGAGACGGGAGCACGCTCGACGACGACCTCGCTCAAGATGCCGCCGGCGCTGACCTACACGTCGCGCCGCAGCGGCTCGGTGAGCCGCGAGGCCGACCTGCTCCACGACGTCAACGGCACCGACTTCGTCGGGTCCGCGACGGCCACGGCGATGCCGCTGGACGGCATCACCTACGGCGGCGCGGACCGGATCCGCGGTGGCGCGGGCCGGGACTCGATCCACGGCGGTGCCGGTGACGACCTCGCCAACGGCGACGCCGGTGGCGACGCGGTCTTCGGGGGCCGCGGCGCGGACGTGCTCTGGGGCGGCGTCGGTCAGGTCTGCACGATGGCCGACACCGCGTGCCAGGCCGAGCCGGGCGCCAACGGCGAGTTCATCGACGCGCTGTTCGGCGGCAAGGACGGCGACGTCATCGACTGGCGGCCGCGCGGCGTCTACGGCACCGCGCCGGACTACGCGGGCCGGACCTGCACGACCGGTCCTGCGCCGGTCACCACCCAGAAGGACGGGACCACGGACCCGTGCTCGTGGTTCGAGATGACGGACCGGGCCAACGACGTCGCCTCGTCGACGGCCAGCTTCGCCGACAACCAGCACCACCAGGGCGTGGACTGGGCGTACGGCGGCTGGGACCGTGACGTGCTGCAGGCCGACCTGTCCGAGAACGGTCCCCACCCGGGCGACCGGCTGATGGACTGGTCGGGCGTCTACAACCTCTACAGCCACTGCAACGCGGCGTACGGCGGCTTCACCGACGTCCGGAACTCCTCGCCCCAGGTGGAGGACTTCTTCCGCCAGTGGGCCACCGGCAACGGCGCCGGCCGGCCCGCGGGCACCGGCACCACCGCGGACACGGCGACGCCAGGGACCTCGGGGTACGACGAGCTGGCGCTGGTCTACAACAGCGACAACAAGGACCACGCCACGGGTGGGCCGTACCCCTCGAGCCCGGGACACTTCGACGCGGAGGCCTGCAGCGGGTTCTAGGATGCAGCCATGACGCGGGCGGCAGGACCACGCCCGCGCGGGGTCGAGCACGCGGCGCTCCGCCGCCTCCCCCCGCCCGACGAGGCCGGGCGGGTGGTCGTGGAGGGTGTGCTCGTCCTCGACGGGCGCTGGTCCGCGGCGCTCACGCCCCAGCTCCTGGTGGACGGCAACCCGGTGACCGCGGCCTGGGGCCTGCGCTCCCCCGCAGTGGCCGAGCGGTTCGAGGGGGCCGGCACCAGCGAGCGGGCCCGCTTCCGCTCGGCCGGGCTGGAGGTCCGGGGCCGCGTCGAGCTCGCCGTCGTGGACGCCGCCGGCCGGCGCACCGTCCTGGCGACCCGGGTCGTGGGCGACCCCCGGGTCGAGCGGGTGCGCGCCCGGGTCGCGCGGCTGGCGGACGAGGACGAGCAGGCACGGGACGCGACGACGTACGCCACCCTCCGCCGCACGCTCAGCAAGGTCCCCGACCCGGACCGCGACGTCCGCTGGGTCGAGGCCCGGGTCCTCGTCGACGGGCTCTTCCGCCGTCACCCGAAGGCGACCCACCGACGGCTCGAGCAGCTGCGGGCGGCGCACGCGGCGGCCGGCACCGAGACCGCCTTCGACGACCTCTGGGCCGACCTGGGACGCGCGACCCGTCCGCACGTCCTGGTCCGGCACGGCTACCGCTTCCCGCTCTCCGCCCGGGACGCCGACGAGGTGTGGGCCGAGGTCGCCCGGCTCGGTGACCGGCTGGCGGCGCTGGGCCACCCCACCTTCGTGAACTCCGGCACCCTGCTCGGGCTGGTCCGCGACGGGCGCCTGATCGCGCACGACGACGACGTCGACCTCGCCGTGGTGCTGCGCGGCGACAGCCTGCCCGAGGTCGTCCGCGCGTGGAACGACCTCAAGGCCCAGCTCGCGGACGCCGGATTGTTGCGCACCGATCCCACCGGCGGCTCACGCACCCACTGCAAGCTCGTCTCCAGCGACGGCCTGGGGGTCGACGTGTTCCCCGCCTGGGTGATCGGGGGTCGCGCGCACGTGTGGCCGCACACGCCGGGCGACGTCGCCGCCACCGACCTGCTGCCGCTCGCCGAGCGCTTGGTGCACGGCTCGACCGTCCGCCTGCCGCGGCACCCCGTGCCGTTCCTGGAGCGGAACTACGGCCCCGGCTGGAGCACCAGCGACCCGTCGTTCCGCTTCGACTGGGCGCGCGCCCGGGAGCGGTTCGCCGACTTCGTCGCCGAGATCGACCGGCAGGACCCGCGCCAGGCGTGATGCGCGCCGGGCCGGCTCAGCCGGTCGGGTCGAGGCCCCACACCACGCGGAAGTGGTCCGGGCTCAGCGTCGCGAGGTCCTCGTCGAGCTGGTCGAGCAGCGGCGCCGCCGCCTGCGGGGTGCCCCCGAACACCCGGAGCTCCTCGGTGCCGTCGTGCCGACGTCGTACGACGACGTCCCCGGTGCTGGTGAGCTCGAAGGTGCCGCCCGTGGTCGCGCACCACAGGTCCAGCACCACGTCGACCGCCCGGTGCACCCGGCCCCGGACCCGGGGCTCGAGGTGCCGGGAGTAGACCTCGTCGGCCGAGCAGGGCTCCAGCGTCGCGGTCATGTCCCGAGCCTAGCCCCGGCGTCCGAACGCGGAACGCAGCAGAGGCCGTCCCCGCCACCGGCGGAAACGGCCTCTGACCTGCTGCTTCTCGGTCGGGCTGACAGGATTTGAACCTGCGACCCCTTGACCCCCAGTCAAGTGCGCTACCAAGCTGCGCTACAGCCCGAGTGCTCGCGAGGACGGGCCTCGCACGAGCGAGTGAACACTATCGCAGGCCGGTGCCCAACTCGGAATCGGGCTGCTGCGTGGCGGCGCTGTCCGCCGAGACCTGCAGGCCCGAGGTGTCGACGGCGACGAACGCCGAGGCGGGGATCCGCTTCAGGTCCTCCACCAGCCGGGTCGGCCAGTGGGCGTTCCGCTCGCCCTGGAAGAACCACGGGGACCCGTTGTCGGCGAGCACCAGGCCGTAGGTCTTCATCGCGGCGACCACCGCCCGGGCGCCGGCGGAGAACCCCTCCGGGCGGAAGCCCGCCCTGAGCCGGAAGCGGGCGCCCATCGGCGGATAGGCCAGCGAGTCGCGGGACCCCGCGTCGTGGCGGGCCGGCCAGAGGTGGTGCCGGCTCGTGACGTCGGTGGTGAAGCGGATCGCGTGGTCGACGTGCCGCGCCCTGACCTCGTTCCACCGCAGCAGCCCGGGCAGGATCGGGAGCCCGGCCGCGTCCGCCGAGGTCCAGCCGTCCGGGCGCAGGTCGTTGCTGTCCAGCGACCACACCGCGCCCGACCCCGCGCGCCAGCCCGAGGCGGTCGCCCGCGTCGCGTAGGTCTCGTACAGCCGGCAGGCTCCCCGGTCGACCACGATCGCGTGCCGGTCACCGCCGGAGCCGCGGCCGCCCTCGATGCGGGTGTCCCGGCCCAGGGGGTAGCGCACCCGGTCGCTCTCGTCGGCGTAGTCGAAGCGCACCCGCACCCGGCGGTGTCCCGGTCGGACGACGGTCACCGGGATGCCGTAGCCGGGGCCGTCGCCGTACGACGGGCCGAAGTCCGGGTGCAGAGCCACCTCCGGCGACATGTGCCGCAGCCACTGCCGGCTGCGCGGGTGCCGGGGCAGCGCGCTGACGTCGGCGTGCCAGTAGTTGTCGGCCGGGAAGACCCGGCAGGAGGTGTGGGCCACCGGCCTCTCCCCCGCTTCCCGGGCCTCCGACGCTCCCGACGGCGCCACCGGGCCGAGCAGGGACGGGGCCAGGAGGGCGACCAGCGGGACGACGAGTCGGCGCACCTGCCGACGGTAGCGCCTGCGCGGGCGCCCGTCACGACACCGTCACGGCGTACGTCACGACGCAGGAAGCACCGTGACCGCGGCGTGTCGGGTGCTTCCCGCGTCCTGGCCTGTAACGCCCCCGCACTTCCCTGCAGGAACCGATACTCACCCGCAGGGGGTTGCCCGATGAACGACTGGACCGACCGGCACGAGACGTTGCTCCGCGGCGCCGACCCGGCGCGCTCGCGGGACGCCGACGAAACGCTCGACCGCGCCGCGCTCGACCGTGCCTGGCAGCAGGTCGTCACCTCGATGCCGTCGTCCGGCCCACGGCGGCGACCCGGCCGCACCGTCGTCGCGGGCCTCGCGGCCGCCGCGCTGCTCGGGCTGGGCGGTACGGCGGCGGCGGACGTGCTCTCCAGCCGCACGGGTCAGTACGTCGACCGCGAGGACTGGCAGGCGGGCGGGCCCGGCGAGGAGCTCGACCCGCGGGGCGAGGACTTCCGCCAGGTCGTGGCCGACGAGACCACCGGCATCCCGTTCCCGTCCGACGAGGCCCGGCAGCTCTCCCTCGACGCCCAGGTGGCCGACCAGCGCCGCGGCATCGAGGGTGAGCCGGTCCGGGTCAGCACCAGTGCGATGGCGGGCTTCGTGGCCAACGACGCCGTCTGCTCCTGGGCGAGCACCTGGGCACGCGCCACCCGCGCCGGCGACCGGCCAGGTGTCCAGCAGGCCACCGACGCCCTGGTGGGCGCGACCGACTGGGACGCCGTCGTCGTCCTGCAGCGCCTCGAGCCGGAGCGCTTCGACTGGCTGGCGGGCGTCGCGCAGGCCGCCCGCGGCACCAGCGTCCGGGCGATGGGTGCCTCCCTCGCAGCCGAGGTCTACTGCCCGCTCGCGCTCATCCCGGACCTGCCCGAGGCGCTGCCTCCGGGCGATCCCCGGCGGGCAGACCTCCGCGGCGGTTCGTGACGTGCCCGACGTGACGCCCGAGGCGTTCGAGGAGCTCTTCCGGGCGACGGCGCCCGAGGTGCTGCGCTACCTGCGCCGCCGCGTCGGGGTGGAGGCCGACGACCTGCTCGGCGAGGTGTTCGTCATCGCCTGGCAGCGCCGCGGCGACCTCCCGGCACCCGAGCTGCACCGGGCCTGGCTCTTCGGGGTGGCCCGCCGCCTCGTCCTCGCGCAGGTACGCCGGCAGGCGGCCGTCCGGCACGCCACCCGCGACCTGGCCCGGCGCGACGAGGCGAGCGGCGCCGCCGAGCACGCCCCGAGCCCGGACGACCGCGACGCGGTCGTCCACCGCGCGCTGGCCGCCCTGCCCGAGCAGGACCGCGAGCTGCTGATGCTGACGGTCTGGGAGGGGCTCACGGTCGCGGAGGCGGCCGTCAGCCTCGACCTGCGTCCCGGGACGGCCCGGGTCCGGCTGCACCGGGCCCGGCGCCGCCTGGCCGACGACCCCGAGGTCGCCCGGCTCGTCGAGCAGGTCGGGGCCGGCTGCTAGCGCTTGCGCTTCTCGCGGGGGCGCTGCTGGAGCACGATCGGCGTGCCGACGAAGCCGAACTCCTCGCGCAGGCGGCGCTCGATGTAGCGCTCGTAGCCCTGGTCCAGCTTGCCGCTGGTGAACAGCACGAACGTCGGCGGCGCGGTGGCCGCCTGGGTGCCGAAGAGGATCTTGGGCTGCTTGCCGCTGCGGACCGGGTGCGGGTGCTCGGCGACGAGCCGCCCGAGGAAGGCGTTGAGCTGCCCGGTCGAGATCCGGGTCTCCCAGCCGGCGAGCGCCTTCTCCAGCGCGGGGACGAGGCGGTCGACGTGCCAGCCGGTGCGGGCGGTCACGTTGATGCGCGGCGCCCACTGGACCTGCACGAGCTCACGCTCGATCTCGCGCTCGAGGTAGTAGCGGCGCTCCTCGTCGACGAGGTCCCACTTGTTGAACGCGATGACCAGCGCCCGGCCGGCGTCGCGGATCGTCTGGATGATCCGCAGGTCCTGCTCCGAGATCGACTCGCCGCCGTCGATGACCAGGACGGCCACCTCGGCACGGTCGATGGCGGTGCTGGTGCGCAGCGAGGCGTAGTACTCGTGGCCCGAGGCCTCCTTGACCCGCTTGCGGATGCCCGCGGTGTCGATGAAGCGCCAGGTCTGGCCGCCGAGCTCGATCAGCTCGTCGACGGGGTCGACGGTGGTGCCGGCGACGTTGTCGACGACGACGCGCTGCTCCTGGGCGAGCTGGTTGAGCAGCGAGGACTTGCCGACGTTGGGCTTGCCGACGATGGCGATCCGGCGCGGGCCGCCGACCTCGCCGATGCGCTCCGGCGGGGGCTCGGGCAGCGCGGCCAGGATCGCGTCCAGCATGTCGCCGGAGCCGCGGCCGTGCAGCGCGGAGACGCAGTACGGCTCGCCCAGCCCGAGGTTCCACAGACCGTAGGCCTCGGCCTCGGTGCGCTGGTCGTCGACCTTGTTGGCCGCGAGGACGACGTTCTTCTTCGAGGCGCGCAGGATCTTGACGACCGCGGCGTCGGTGTCGGTGATGCCGACGGTCGCGTCGACGACGAAGAGGACGGCGTCGGCGAGCCCGATCGCGATCTCGGCCTGGGCCGCGATCTGCTCGGCGAGGCCGCGGGCGTCGGGGTTCCAGCCACCGGTGTCGACGACCGTGAAGGCGCGGCCGTTCCAGTTGGCGTCGTACGACACGCGGTCCCGGGTGACGCCGGGGACGTCCTCCACGACCGCCTCACGGCGGCCGATGATGCGGTTCACCAGGGTGGACTTGCCGACGTTCGGCCGTCCCACGACCGCGAGGATCGGGACGGGTCCCAGGCTCTCGCCGGTCGCGTCGGTGTCGGGGGGCTCGGGGTGGCCCTGGCTCATGATGCTCCTTGCTCGGTGACCCCGGTGTTGGGGTCGCGTTCTACGTCGGTGGGGGGCAGCGGACCGGGCAGCGGGCGGCCGGTCGACGCCACGGCGTGGTCCACGTGGACCAGCAGGTGCTCTCGGAGCAACAGCGAGACCCGCTCGACTTGTTCCTTCGTGCGGGGCCAGGGCACCGCCGGGACGCTCCGGGGGGCGCCGAAGACGATGTCGACGGTGCCGCCGCGGGGCGGCAGGGCGTTCGTGCCGGCGCCGGGCTCGCGGGTGCCGAGCATCGCGACGGGCACCACGGGGGCGCCGGACACGAGGGCGACGTACGCCGCGCCGCGGTGGAAGCGCGCGAGGTCGCCGGCACCGCGGGTGCCCTCGGGGAAGATGCCCACGGCGCGACCGTCGCGCAGCACCCGCAGGCACGACTTCACCGCGGCCGGGTCGGTGTGGAAGCGGTCCAGCGGGATCTGGCCCGAGGCGCGCAGGAAGCCGCTCATCGGCCCCCGGAACATCTCGGACTTGGTCAGCGCGTGCACCGGCCGCGGCGCGAAGATCCCGAGCAGCGGCCCGTCGGCCACGCCGATGTGGTTGCTCGCGAAGACGACCGGGCCGTGCGCGGGGACGTGCTCGGTGCCGTGCAGGCGCACCGCGAAGCGTCGCCGGACGAGGGCACGGGCCAGCGGCCGCAGCGGGGAGTAGAGGAACAGCCGGACCGGGTGGCGGGTGCGGTCCGTGCGCGGCAGCTCGTGGTGGTGGGAGGCGGTCACGCGGGTGCCTCCACCGCCTCCACGAGCGCGACCACCTGGTCGACGACCTCGACCAGGGAGTACGGCGTGGTGTCGATGTGGACGGCGCCCTCGGCCATCACGAGGGGCGACACGGCGCGCCCGGAGTCGATCTTGTCGCGGGCCAGGAGCGAGGCCTCGGTGGCGGTCACGTCGGACCCGCCCTCCTCGGCGGCCCGGCGCAGCGCGCGGGCGTTGGCGTCGGCGGTCAGGTACACCTTGACCGGGGCGTCGGGCACGACGACCGAGCCGATGTCGCGGCCCTCGACGACGATCCCGCCGTGGCGCACGCCGTCGGCGATGATGTCGCGCTGCAGCTGCAGCAGGCGGGCCCGGACCTCGGGGACGGCGCTGACCGGCGAGACCGAGCCGGTGACGTCCTCGCCGCGGATCGCCTCGGCCACGTCGACGCCGTCGACCGTGATCGTGGGGCCGAGCGGGTCGGTGCCGGACTCGATCCGGGCCTCGTCCACGCGGTGCGCGACCGCGCCGGCGTCGTGGACGTCGATCCCGGCGCGCAGCATCCACCACGTCATCGCGCGGTACATCGCGCCCGTGTCGAGGTAGCGCAGCCCCAGCCGTGCGGCGACGCCCCGCGAGGTGCTCGACTTGCCGGACCCGGAGGGACCGTCGATGGCCACCACCAGGGCGTGCGGGTCGGCGGCGGGGCGGGAGGCGCGGTCGGACACGGGAAACTGCTTTCGGACGGCGTGCTGGGCAGCCCGCAGCCTACCGGTGGGTCACCCATCCGCGAGATTCGAGAGAGCCGAGAAGCTGCTCCGCGCCGTCCTCCTCGACGAGCAGCTCGACGAGCCCGACCGGGCGTCCCGGGTCGTGGTCGATGTGCACGTCCTCGATGTTGGTGCCGCTCGCGCCCGCGTCGGCGAACAGGCGGGCCAGCTCGCCCGGGTGGTCGGGCACGGAGACGAAGACCGAGCGCATCGGACGGGTCGGCCCACCGTGCTTGCCGGGGATCGCCCGGGTGCCGGCGACGCCCAGGGCCAGGAGCTCCCCGAGCCGGTCGCGGGTGCCGCTGGCGACCGCGTCGATGAGCACGTCGAGCTGGCCGCGGACCTCACCGAGCAGGCCGAGCACCGCGTCCGCGTTGCCGGTCACGATCTGCTCCCACAGCGCGGGGTCTCCCCCGGCGACGCGGGTGACGTCGCGGACGCCCTGCCCGGACAGCGCGAGGTGCTCGGGCGGCGCGTCGGCCAGCCGTCCCGCCATCAGCACCGCGACCAGGTGCGGCAGGTGCGAGGTGCGGGCGACCGCCAGGTCGTGCTCGTCGGGGGTCAGCGTGACCGGGACGGCTCCGCACAGCACGGCCAGCTCCTCGACGAGGCGTACGGCGCCGGGCGTCGAGCCCCGGTGCGGCGTCACCGCCCACGGGCGACCGTCGAACAGCGCGGCGCTCCCCGCGAGCGGCCCGGAGCGCTCGCTGCCCGCCATCGGGTGGCTGCCGACGTACCGCTCCACCCCGGGCTCGTGCGCCACGGCCCGCAGCGGCTCGGTCTTGATGCTGCCGACGTCGGTCACCACGGCGTCCGAGGCGGCCAGGGCCCGGGCGATCTCGGCACCGAGGTGGTCCGGCGGCACGGCCACGACGACCAGCTGCGGCACGTCGTCCGCGCGGCGGGCACGACCGGCACCGAGCCCGGAGGCGGTGCGGACGTTCTCCGCCGACAGGTCGCTCAGCAGCACCTCGAGCCCGGCCCGGCGGCAGGCCAGACCGATCGAGGTGCCCAGCAGGCCGGCGCCGACGACCTCGACGGGGCCGACCAGGTCAGGCATCGGCGCTCTCGTCGGGCACCGAGCGGACCCGGGTCAGGTCGCTGCGGAGGGCGGCGGCCCCGTGGAGGTAGACGTGGGTGATGTCGGCGCGCGGCAGGTCGGTCTCGACGTGGGCCATCATCCGCACGACGCGCGGCATCGAGCCCGCGATCTCGAGCTCGCGCGCGCAGATCAGCGGGACGTCACCGAAGCCGAGGCGCCGGGCGGCGTAGGCCGGGAACTCCGAGACCAGGTCGGAGGTGGCGGTGAAGATCACCGAGATGAAGTCGTCGACCTCGAGGCCGTTCGACGTCATCACGTCCGTCACCATCTCGGCGACGCGCTCGAGCATGTGGTCGCGCACGTCCTCCTCGAGCTGCGTCGCGCCCCGGACCGCTCGCACTGCCACGTCTGCTCCTCGTCTCGGTGTCCACTGACCGCGTCAAGGCTAGTGGGCCGCGCGCTCAGAGCTGCGCGGCGTCCAGCAGCTCGCCGAGCTCGGCGAGCGTGAGGTCGCGCAGCGCCCCGGACTCGATGCCCTCGAGCTTCACCGGGCCGATCGCGGTGCGGGTCAGCCGGCGGACGGGGTGCTCGAGCTCCTCGAGCAGCCGGCGCACGATCCGGTTGCGCCCCTCGTGGATGACCAGCTCGACGATCGACTTCGCGCCGCGCCCGCGCCCCGAGACGCTGATGATCCGCGCCTGCGAGACCGTGACCGGCCCGTCCTCGAGCGTGACACCGGCCAGGAGGGTCGCCACGGTCTCCTTGGTGACCTCGCCGTCCACCTCGGCGACGTACGTCTTGTCGACCTCGTACGACGGGTGCGCCATCCGCTGGGCGAAGTCGCCGTCGTTGGTCATCAGCAGCAGGCCCGAGGTGTCGGTGTCGAGCCGGCCGACGTGGAAGAGCCGCTCGGGACGGTCGGCGACCACGTCGCTGAGGTTCCGGCGCCCCTCGGGGTCGGCCATCGTCGAGACGACGCCGCGCGGCTTGTTCAGCACCAGGTAGACGTGCGGCGAGATCGGCGGCAGGCGCTTGCCGTCCACGCGGATCACCGCCGTCGTGGGGTCGACCTTGGTGCCGAGCCGGGTGACGATCTCGCCGTCGACCTCGACCAGGCCGTCCAGCATCAGCTCCTCGCACTTGCGGCGCGAGGCGACGCCCGACTGGGCGAGCAGCTTCTGGAGGCGGACGAGGCCTTCGTCGTCGGTGGCGATCACTCCCCGACCGTATCGCCGGCCGGCGTCGGCGCGGGCATCCCGGAGGCAGCCACCCGCTCCAGCTCGTCCTCGAAGTCATCCATGTCGGGGAGGTACGGCGCCAGCTCGGGCAGCTCGTCGATCGAGGTCACCCCGATCCGCTCGAGGAAGTACGTCGTGGTGCGGTACAGGTTGGCGCCGGTCTCGTGGTCCTGGCCGGCCTCCTCGACCAGCCCGCGGGTGAGCAGGGTGCGCATCACGCCGTCGACGCTGACCCCGCGGATCGCGGAGACCCGGGCCCGCGAGACGGGCTGCTTGTAGGCCACCACGGCCAGCGTCTCGAGCGCCGCCTGCGTGAGCCGTGCCTGCTGGCCGTCGAGCACGAAGCCCTCGACCACGACGGCGTACTCCTCGCGGGAGTAGAAGCGCCAGCCGCCCGCGACGTTGCGCAGCTCGAAGCCGCGGCCCTGCTGGGTGTACTCGTCGGCGAGGGCGGCCAGCGCCGCCTCGACCTCGACGACCGGGTGCCCGACCGCGGAGGCCAGCGTCATCGAGTCCAGCGGCTGGTCGGCGATCATCAGCACAGCCTCGAGCGACGGCCGCAGCTCGGCGACCGGGACGTCGAGGTGCTCGCCCTCGCCGGCGCCGTCGGTGGTCGAACCGGTCGGGACCTCGGTCATGCGTCTTCTCCTGGTGCGGCGGGGGCCTCGGTGGGCGCGTCCTCGGCGGGCGGGTCCTCGGGCGGGGCGCCGTCGAACTCGTCGGTGATCTCGATGTCGGCGTCCTCGTCACCGGTCCAGCGAACGGTGAGCTCGCCGAGCGGGGTGACCTGGTCGAAGGCCACGGCCCCCTCGCGGAAGAGCTCGAGCAGCGAGAGGAAGCGCGCCACCGTCGTGAGGGTGTCCGGGGAGTCTCCGCACAGGGCGCGGAAGGTCATCGTGCCGCTGCGCTTGAGCCGGTCGACGACGATCCCGGCCTGCTCGCGGACGCTGACCCGGTTGGCGTGGATGTGGTGCAGGGAGACCTCGGGGAGCGGCTTGGGCTCGAGCGCCTTCGCGGCCAGCGCGGCGAACTGGTCGAGCCCGATGCCGATCAGCACCTCCGGCAGCAGCGAGGCGAAGCGCTCCTCGAGGCCGACCGAGCGGGCGTGGCGCCGCGACTCGTCGCTGAGGCGGGTCTCGAGGACGCCGGCGACCTGCTTGAACGCGCGGTACTGCAGGAGCCGGGCGAAGAGGAGGTCACGAGCCTCGAGCAGCGCGAGGTCCTCCTCGTCCTCGACGTCGCCCTGCGGCAGCAGCCGCGCGGCCTTGAGGTCGAGCAGCGTGGAGGCGACGAGCAGGAACGACGTGGTCTGCTCGAGGTCCCAGGCCTTGCCGCCGATCTTCACGAAGGCGATGAAGTCGTCGGTCACCTGCGACAGCGACACCTCGGTGATGTCGAGCTTGTGCTTGGAGATCAGGCTCAGCAGCAGGTCGAAGGGGCCCTCGAAGTTGGCGAGGTGCAGCTCGAACGACGGGGCCGCACCGTCCGCCGGCGTCTCCAGCGCTCCGGTGGCGGCCGTCATCGGGTCATTCCGCGCTCAGCCGTCGGACCAGAGCGCTGTCGTCGCCGTGCGTCTCGAAGTCGGCCAGGACCAGCGCGACGGCCTCGCGGACCAGCCGACCCCGGTCGACGGCCATCCCGTGCGAGCGGCGCAGCGCCAGCCGGGCATGCTCGAGGTCGAGCAGCTCGTCGGAGGTGACGTAGACGGTCATCTTCTCGTCGTGCCGGACCCGGCCACTCGGCTTCTTCGGGGCCTTCTCCCCCGCCGCCGGCTCGGCTGCGGCCTCCTCGGGGGCGTCCGGGACGGCCCGGACGGCCTTGTCCCCGGGCGCGGTCGGGCGGAAGAGGTCGTCGGCGGCCGGCAGGCTCACCCGTCGAGGCACCGGGCCAGCACCTCCTTGGCCAGCATCCGGTAGTGGTCCGCGCCGGTCGACGACGAGGCGTACGACGTGATCGGCTCGCCCGCGACCGTGGCGTCGGAGAACTTCACGGTGCGCCGGATGACGGTGTGGAAGACCTTGTCGCCCCAGGCCTGGACCAGGCGGTCCATGACCTCGCGGCTGTGCAGGGTGCGGCCGTCGAACATCGTGCCGAGGACGCCGTCGATCTCCAGCTTCGGGTTGAGCCGCTCGCGGACCTTGTCGATGGTCGTCTTGAGCAGCGCGACGCCGCGCAGGGCGAAGTACTCGCACTCCAGCGGCACGATGACGCCGTCCGACGCGGTGAGCGCGTTGACCGTGAGCAGGCCGAGCGACGGCTGGCAGTCGATCAGGATGACGTCGTACCGCTCGACGGCCGGGGCCAGCACCCGCTGCAGGGTCTGCTCGCGGGCGACCTCGTGGACGAGCTGGACCTCGGCGGCGGACAGGTCGATGTTCGAGGGCAGCAGGTCCATGCCCGGCACCCCGGACGGCACGATCACGTCGTCGACGGTCACGTCGCGCTGCATGAGCAGGTTGTAGATGGTCAGGTCCATCTCGTGCGGGTTCAGCCCGAGGCCGACCGACAGCGAGCCCTGCGGGTCGAAGTCGACGAGCAGCACCTTGCGGCCGTACTCCGCGAGCGCGGCACCGAGATTGATGGTCGTCGTCGTCTTGCCGACGCCGCCCTTCTGGTTGCACATCGAGATCACCCGGGCGTGGCCGGTGCTGCGCACGGGGCCGGGCTCGGGGATGTCGATCATCGGCCGGCCGGTGGGGCCGAGCTTGACCTCGGCGGGGGCCTGGTCGGGGGCGGAGGCCGCGGCCGGCGGGGCCGGGGGGCGCTCGAAGGGCAGGGGGTCGCTCACGGTGGCCTGGGCTGCCTGTTCTGTGGGGGTCGGGGTGGGCACGGGCGTGCGCACCAGGGGAGGCATCTCGGAGGCGCTGCTGCCGTACGGACCGAACGTGCCGCCACCGCTCATTGCCACTCCCGCATCTGTGCTGATTGTCGACTCGGCGACTTGTGGCCGAGCACGCGGGCGAGACTAGACCCGGGCTCGGACGGGCGACAAGGCGATCCCCGAAACCCCCAGCCCCGCGGGGCAATCTGTGCACGGATTGTGGAATCGGCCCCGGTCAGGTGCACAGGCAGGGCCTCGCCTGTGCACTCACCTGTGGACAACCGAGCCGCTCAGACGAGGTCGGCGTAGTCCGGGTGCTTGTCGATCCAGCCCTTGATGAACGGGCACTGCGGGACGACGCGGCGCTCGCCGGTGCGGCGCACGTCGTCGAGGGCGAAGCGGGCCAGGGCCGAGCCGACGCCCTTGCCCTCGAAGGCGTCGTCGACCTCGGTGTGGGTGAAGACGATCACCGGGCCGGCGTGCCGGTCCTCGAGCTCGTAGACCGCGACGCCGGCGAGCTCGCCGCCGATCCGGGCCTCGTAGCGGTGCTCGTCGGCGTTGTGGGTGGTCTCGACGGTGTCGGTGTCAGCCATGTCCCGAGCCTACGGGTGGGGGCGCACCGGCCGCGCACGCCGCCGGCCGTACGCCGGGGACGTCGGCGTGCCTGCCTCGCGGTTCGCCTGCCGGACGCCGCGAGCGCTGCGACACTGGGTCGGTGTCGATGCGTCGCCCGTGGGCCCCGAGGGTGCTCGTGGCGGGCCTGCTCGCGGCGGTGCTGTCGCCGGTCGCGGGCGCCGCGACACCGGCCGCCGCCGCGACCCCCGACCCGCGCCTGCTGGCCTGCTCCCCCGTCGTCGCCCCCGTCGACCCGCAGGCGACCCTCGAGACGCGCTGCCTGGCGGCCCGCCTCGACGGCTGGCGCTCCACCCGTCGGATGGGGATCGGGCAGCAGCTGAACGTCTCCAACGCGGCGTACCTCGACCCCCTGACCCGGCTCGCACCCGACGAGGTCGCCGTGGTCGGCTTCGACGTCGGGGAGCTCGCGGACGGCGAGACCTACGCCTTCACCGACCCGCCGCTGCAACGGCTGCTCCAGCTGGCCGAGGACGGCGCGGTGCTGACGGCGTCCTGGCACGGCCCCAACCCGCACACGGCGGGCTCCTCCTTCGACCGCACCTGGCACGACCTCGGCGCCCTCCTCGACCCCACGACGCCCGAGGCCCAGGCCTTCTGGGCCGACTACGACCGGATGCTGGGGCTCCTCACCCGTCTGCAGTCCGGCGACGGCGGCCTCTTCCCCCCGGCCGCCGTCGTGTTCCGCCCGCTGCACGAGGCCAACGGCGACTGGTTCTGGTGGGGCCACCCGAAGCCGGCGACCTACCGGGCCGTCTGGGCGCTGATGCAGCAGCGGGCCGCCGACGCGGGTGTGCACAACCTGCTGTGGTCCTACGCGTTCGCGGCCCGGGCCGGCTCCTGGATCCAGCACCCCGGCCGCCTGGTCCCGGCGCACGTGGACGTGGCCGGGATCGACACCTACGACCCCGAGCGCGGCACCCGCAACGCCGCCGACCGGGTCGACCTGACCGGCTGGGAGGACGTCGCGTCGCGCGTCCGCCGGATGGCCGTCACCGAGGTCGGCCCGCAGGGCAGCGCCGACGGCACCTGGCGCCCGGCCCGGATCACCCGGACCGTCCGCGAGGCCCGGGTCCGACCGCTCTGGTCGATGCTGTGGTTCGACGACGGCACCGGCGCCGACGGCATCTCCGGCCGCAAGCAGATCAGCTCGTTGCGCGGCGGGCGGGCCTGGCTGCACGGTTGCCCCGGCGGGCTCTGCTCGATCCGGCCCTGACCGGCCGGGCAGGTCGGTCCCAGCAGCCCCCGGACGTCATCGGGTCCGAGCGCTATCACCCACGGATCCGATGACGTCCGCAGGTCCGCCACGTCAGAGCCGGTGCATCGCCACGGTCGCCAGCACCAGCTCGCCGGCCTCGTCGGAGGCGTCGAGGTCGGCGACCGCGTCGATCACCCAGTCGTGGTGGCCCTCGGGGTCGTCGAGCACCTGCCGGACCCGCCACAGGCGCGCCACGGCCTCCTCGTCGGCCCCTGCGGGCCGCCCGGAGGCCGGCTCGACGACGAGCAGCTTCGGCCCGCGGGCGTTCGCGTCGGTGCGCAGTTCGTCGTGCTCGGCGAAGTACTCCTCCAGCGCCGCGTCCCACGCGGAGCGGCCCATCTCGACCTCGCGCGGCGGCTCGGTGCGGTCGGCGGCCGCGCGCTCGAGCTTCATCAGCCCGTCGAGGTCGTCGCGGGCCACCATCTCGACGCGGCGGAACATCGCGTTGCGCACCATGACGCGGAACGGCCGCTCCTGCTGCGAGATCGGCCGCGCCGACGCGGTGGGACGGTTCTCGGCCAGCGCGAGCGCGATCCGGTGCACGGCCTCGGGGTCCGTGAGCGCCTCCCACTCGTCGAGCAGCGACGAGTCGGTCTGCCGCACGCTCTCCCCCAGCCACTCGACGAGGTCCTCGAGCTCGGGCGTCCGGTGCGCCTCGGGCACGGTCTGCCGCAGCGTCCGGTAGGCGTCGGTGAGGTACCGCAGCACCAGGCCCTCGGACCGCGCCAGCTGGTAGCGGCCGACGAAGTCCGTGAAGCTCATCCCCTGCTCGTACATCTCCCGCACGATCGACTTCGGCGACAGCGCGTCCTCGCGCAGCCACGGGTGCCGCTCGCGGTAGATCTCGTACGTCGCCCCGAGCAGCTCGGCGAGCGGCTGCGGCCAGGTGATCTGGTCGAGGAGGACCATCCGCTCCTCGTACTCGATGCCGTCAGCCTTCATCTCCGCCACGGCCTCGCCGCGCGCGGCGTGCTGCTGGGCCATCAGGATCTGGCGCGGCCCCTCCAGCACCGCCTCGATCACCGACACGATGTCGAGCGTGTACGACGGGGACTCGGGGTCCAGCACGTCCAGGGCGGCCAGGGCGAAGTGCGAGAGCGGCTGGTTGAGCGCGAAGTCGGCCGGGAGGTCGACGGTCAGGATGTAGCGGCGCCCGTACTCGTCGACCTCGTCGAGCCGGGTCAGCACCCCCGAGCGCAGCAGGCTGCGGCTCAGCCGCAGCGCCCGCCGGGACAGCCGGAGCTGGTTGCGGCGCTCCTCGTGGTTGTCGTTCAGCAGCCGCCGGAGCACCGGGAAGGCGTCCTCCTCGCGGGCGAGCACGTTGATGAGCAGCGCGTTGTCGACCTTCATCCGGCTCACCAGCGGCTCGGGGACCCCGGCCACGAGCTTGTCGAAGGTCTGCTCGCTCCAGACCACGGCGCCGTCGGGGGCCTTCTTGAGCTGGGCCTTGCTCTTGCGCTTGGCCTGCCTCTCGACGCTCATGCCGGCGTTCTTGGCGTCCGCCTTCGCCTTGGCCTTCTCGTTGTCGATGACGTGCTCGGGCGCCTGCACGACGACGTACCCCGCCGTGTCGAAGCCCGCGCGCCCAGCCCGGCCGGCGATCTGGAGGAACTCGCGGGCCCGCAGCACCCGCTGCCGGTTGCCGTCGAACTTCGCGAGGCGGGTGAAGAGCACGGTCCGGATCGGCACGTTGATGCCGACGCCGAGGGTGTCGGTGCCGCAGATGACCTGCAGCAGGCCGTCCTGGGCGAGCTGCTCGACGACGCGGCGGTAGCGCGGCAGCATCCCCGCGTGGTGGACGCCGATCCCGCTGCGCAGCAGCTTGGACAGGGTCTTGCCGAAGCCGGCGGCGAAGCGGAAGCCGGCGATCCGCTCGGCGATGGCGTCGCGGGTCTCCCGGCTCGCGCTGCGGCCGACGATGCTCGTCAGCAGCGAGGTCGCGTGCTCGATGGCGGCGACCTGCGTGAAGTGCACGACGTACACCGGCGCCTGCTGGGTGGTGACCAGCTCCTCGAGGGTCTCCTGCAGGTGGGTGAGCGCGTAGGTGAAGGTGAGCGGCACCGGGCGTTCGGCGTCGTCGACGACCGAGGTCTCGCGGCCGTTGCGCCGGGTGAGGTCCTCGACGAAGCGGCTGACGTCCCCGAGGGTGGCGGACATGAGCAGGAACTGCGCCTGCGGCAGCGTCAGCAGCGGCACCTGCCAGGCCCAGCCGCGGTCCGGCTCGGCGTAGAAGTGGAACTCGTCCATCACGACGAGCCCGACGTCGGCCTGGTCGCCCTCGCGGAGCGCGATGTTGGCCAGCACCTCGGCGGTGCAGCAGATGATCGGGGCCTCGGCGTTGACCGCGGCGTCGCCGGTGAGCATGCCGACGTTCTCGGCGCCGAACACCTCGCACAGCGCGAAGAACTTCTCGCTCACGAGCGCCTTGATCGGGGCGGTGTAGAAGCTGACCCGGTCGTCGGCCAGCGCCGCGGCGTGCGCGGCCATGGCCACGAGCGACTTCCCGGAGCCGGTGGGCGTCGCGAGGATGACGTTGTTGCCGGACAGCAGCTCGAGGACGGCCTCGTCCTGGTGCGGGTAGAGAGCCAGCCCCTGCCGCTCGGACCACGCGGTGACGGCGTCGTAGACCGCGTCGACGCCGGCTCCCGGGCGCGGCCACGCGAAGCCCCCGCCGGTCGGGGCCATCAGTCCCTCGCCCGTGGGTGCGCGGTCGCGAAGACCTCGCGCAGGTTGTCGACCGTGACCAGCGTGTAGACCTGCGTGGTCGTCACCGACGCGTGGCCGAGCAGCTCCTGCACGACGCGCACGTCGGCGCCGCCGTCGAGCAGGTGCGTGGCGAACGAGTGCCGCATCGTGTGCGGGGAGACGTCGCGGGTGACGCCGGCCCGCTCGGCCGCCTTCACGAGCACCGCCCACGCGGACTGGCGCGACAGCCGTCCGCCGCGGGCGTTGAGGAACATCGCTCCCCCGGTGCTGGCCGCCGTCGAGGCGGCGACGAGCTCGGGCCGGCCCCGGACGAGGTAGGCGTCGACCGCCTCGCGGGCGAACGACCCGACCGGCACGATCCGCTCCTTGCTGCCCTTGCCGCGCAGCAGCACGGTCCCGTCCACGGTGTCGAGGTCGTCGACGTCGAGCCCCACGGCCTCGGAGATCCGCGCCCCGGTCCCGTAGAGCACCTCGAGCAGCGCCCGGTCGCGCAGCGCGAGCGTGGTGCCGGACGCACCCGCCGCCTCGAGGATCGCCTCGACGTCCGCGAGCGGCAGCGCTTTGGGCAGCCGCTTGGCCGGCGACGGCGGCTTCACCGCGCTGGCCGGGTCGAGGGTCGCCAGGCCGTCCGCGACCGCGAACTTGTGGAACCCCCGCACCGCGACCACCGTCCGCGCGGCCGACGTCGCGCTCAGCGGCGGGTGGTCGGCGTCGCCCTCGCGCAGCCGCATCAGGAAGCCCGACACCGTCGCCTCCGAGATGCCGCCGAGGTCCTCGATGCCCGAGGTGGCGAGGTACTGCTGGTAGCGCCGCAGGTCACGGCGGTACGACGACAGGGTGTTCGCCGCGAGCCCCCGCTCGACCGACAGGTGGTCGAGGTAGGTGCGGACCGCCCGCGTGATCCCGTCCGCCGCGCTCACCGGCACCTACGCCAGCACGGAGTCCAGCGACACCGCGTCGATCTCCACGGCCTCGCCGACGGGTCCGTTGGTGAGCAGGCCGGCGTGGGTGTTGAGGCCCAGGGCGAGCGAGTGGTCGTCGCGGCAGGCCTGGGCCCAGCCCTTGTTGGCCAGCGCGACGGCGTACGGCATGGTCGCGTTGGTCAGGGCGTACGTCGAGGTATTCGGGACCGCGCCGGGCATGTTCGCGACGCAGTAGAACGTCGAGTTGTGCACGGTGTAGGTCGGGTCCGCGTGCGTGGTCGCGTGGGTGTCCTCGAAGCACCCGCCCTGGTCGACGGCGATGTCGACGAGCACGGAGCCCGGCTTCATCCGCGAGACCAGGTCATTGGTGACCAGCTTGGGGGCCTTGGCGCCCGGGATCAGGACCGCGCCGATGACCATGTCGGCCTCCATCACCTGCTGCTCGATCGCGAGCTTGGAGGACGCCAGGCCGTGAACCTGGTTGTTGTAGCGCCAGAACGACATCCGCAGCTTGTCCAGGTCGGTGTCGAGCAGCGTGACGTCGGCGCCCATGCCGAGGGCGATGTTCGCGGCGTTCTGCCCGGACACACCGGCACCGATGATGACGACCTTGGCGTTTGCGACGCCGCCGACGCCGCCCATCAGCGTGCCGCGGCCGCCCTGGGCCTTGAGCAGCGAGTAGGCGCCGACCTGGGGCGCCAGGCAGCCCGCGACCTCGGACATCGGGTAGAGCAGCGGCAGCCCGCCCGAGGGCAGCTGGACGGTCTCGTAGGCGATGCCGGTGACCTTGCGCTTCAGCAGCTCCTCGGTCAGCGGCTTGTCCGCGGCGAGGTGGAGGTAGGTGAAGAGGGTCAGGCCCTCGCGCATCCGGTGGTACTCCTCGGACACGGGCTCCTTGACCTTGAGGACCAGGTCGATGGAGCCGTCGGTGCCCCACGCGGCGTCCGCGTCGGGGACGATCTGCGCCCCGGCGCCGACGTACTCGTCGTCGGAGATGGACGAGCCGACGCCCGCCCCGGTCTCGATGAAGACCTCGTGCCCGTGGGCGACCAGCTCGTGCACGCCGATGGGCGTGATCGCGACGCGGTACTCGTGGTTCTTGACTTCCTTCGGGACGCCGACCTTCACCTGTGCTCCTCCATGTCTCCGACCGCCTCGACTCTGAGACGACGCCGAGACACTACTCCCAGCAGGCCGTGGGCTGCGTCACGCCCCGACGCCCGTCGTCGTCAGGGCGGGAGCCGGGTCGAGCGCGTCCACGTCGGCGAGCGACGGGTGGGCACCGAGCCGGGCGAAGACCTCGCGGGCCGCGGCCAGCAGCGGCAGCGCCTCGTCGCGACGATCCCGCCCGAGGAGCCACCGGCCGAGGTCGAGGCGCGTGCGCGCGAGGAGGTACGGCGCCCCGTAGGCCGCGTGGGCGCTCTCGGCCTCCCGCAGGTCGGTCTCGGGGTCCTCGCCGGCGGCCAGGGCGACCAGCGCCCGCAGCCGCGGGAGCTCGCCGCGGGTGATCGCCCGGCCGCGCTCGCCGGCGAGCGGCTCGAACATCCCGAGCAGCTCGCGGGCCGTCGTCAGGTCGCCCGCCTCCAGCTGCAGCTCCACGGCCACCGGCAGCTGGACCTCGATGTCCTCGTAGGTCTCCAGCGAGCCGTACTGCCGGCGCCCGGCCTCAGCGGCCAGGCGTGCCGCGGTCGCGACGTCCCCGGTGGCGCGGACCCGCAGCGCGGTGACCAGGTCGGCGCCGTACTGCTCGTAGGCGTCCTCGGAGTCGGCGAGCCGCCCGTCGGGCAGCGGCTCACCGCGGGCCGTCAGCACGAACGCCTGGATCAGCCGCAGGGTGCTGGCCATCGCGGTCGGCTCGTGGCCGTCCAGCCACTCCCGGAGGTGTGCGTGCGCCTCGTCCCAGTCGCCGCGCAGCCACCACGTGAAGCCGGCGTTGATCAGGCCGTGCTCGGTCTGCTGGCTCTCGCCGACCTGCCGGGCGACGACCACCGCCTCGGCGGCGATCTCGGCGGCGGCGGCCAGGTCCTCGGTGTAGGTCTCGGAGATCATGTTGTTGAGCGAGCGCAGCAGCTCGCCGAGCAGCCGCTCCTCGCGGGCGATCTTCACCGCCCGCTCCAGCACGGCGAGGTACGCCGTGGGGCTGCGCAGGTCGGTCAGCATCAGGCCCAGCGCGTTGAGCGCCCGGACCCGCAGCGCGGGGTCACGGAAGTCGTCGGCGAGGGGTAGCAGCCGGAGCGTCGCCGCCTGCTGCTGGGCGTAGTCCCCCAGGGCCCGGCTGCTGGCACCGCGCGCCATCAGCAGCTCGATCTCGACCCCCCGGCCGGCGCGGTCCTCGGTGCCGTCGACCAGCTCGATCCCCTCGTCGGCGGCCTGCCCGGCCTCGCGCGGGCGACCCTGCTGGATCCGGGTGCGGGCGAGGTAGACCAGCGCGGAGGCCGCGGCCGACGCATCCCCCACCTCACGGCCGAGGACGGCCGCGCGCGTCGAGAGCTCCTCCGCCTGACCGGGGAGGCCGGCGTGGAAGGCGGCCTGGCAGGCCAGCAGGTGGAGGCGGGCGTCCTCCTCGGGCAGCGGGTGCAGGGCGATCGCGGCGAGGAGCTGGCGCAGCGCCTCGTCCTGCGAGCCGAGCGACTGGGCGCGCTGCGCGGCCGCGACCAGCAGCCCGCGCGCCCGGTCGGTGACGACCTGACGGTCGGGGTCGTCGGCGCTGCTGGCCTCGAGCGCGTCCAGCAGCTGCTGGGCGATCACGCCCGCCAGCGACTCGGCCGCCTCCTCCTGCTCGAGGTGGTCGGCCGCGGCCAGGTGCAGCAGCCGCCGGTCCTTGCGGGCCAGGGTGCTGTAGGCGACCTCGCGGACGATCGCCTGGACGAAGCGGTACTGCCCGAGCTCGGGTGAGCGGGGGTCGTTCTGGGTGCCGAGCACGCCCTTGCGGACCAGGCCGGCGAGCGGTGCGTCCAGCTCGTGGGCGCCGAGGCCCGACAGCGCCTCGAGGGCCGACAGCCGGAAGGTCAGGCCGAGGACGCTGGCGTCCTGGACGACCCGGCGCTCCTGCGGGGTGAGCGTGTCCAGGCGGGCGGCGATCAGCGTCTGCAGGCTCGTCGGCGCCTGCAGCTGGTCGAGGTCGACCCGGGCGTGGTCGTGGTCGACGAAGACGTAGCGGCCCTCGCGCGCCACCACGGCGTCACGGTCGATCAGCGAGCGCACCGTCTCCACGGCGTACAACGGGACGCCGGCGGCGCGCGACACGAGGGCCTGGCGGGCCCGGGACGGCAGGTCGGCGACCAGCCCGTCGAGCAGCACGCTCATCGCCTCATCGCCGAGCGGCGGCAGGTCGACGAGCGTGGCGCGGCGGCTGGCGGCCAGGGTGGGGCGGCGCTCGAGGAGCTCGGGGCGGGTGAAGGTGAGGACGTAGAGGCGCGCCCGGATCGTCTCGAGCAGGTGCTCGACGAGGTCGAGCAGGCCGGTGTCGGCGTGCTGGAAGTCCTCGAAGAGCAGCACGACCGGGAGGTCGCCGCCGACCCGCTCGAGGAAGGTCGTCCACGAGGCGAACAGGTCGGTCCGGTCAAAGGTGCCGGCGCCGCTGCCGAGCAGCGCCGCGATCCGCGGGGTCAGCCAGGCCGCCTCGCTCGGGGTGGCGCAGACGGCCTCGACGCCGGCGCGGAGCTTGCGGTCGACCTCGCCGGCCTCGTCGCCCTCGAGGATCCCCAGGCGCGAGCGGACCATCTCGGCGAAGGCCCAGAAGGCCACGCCGTCGCCGTAGGACAGGCAGCGGCCCCGGTGCCAACGGAACTCGTCGTTGAGACCGTCGACGTACTTCTCGAACTCCCAGCCCAGCCGGCTCTTCCCGAGCCCGGCCTCGCCGGTGACGAGCGCGATCCGGGCGCGACCGTCCTCCTGGGTGGCGTGGAAGAGGTCCTTGACCCGGCGCAGCTCGCGGTCCCGCCCGACCATCGGCGCCTCGAGGCCGTCGACGCGCTGCGCGCCGCCGACCGCCGCGACGACCGCGTCGGCGCGGAACAGGCGGACCGGCTCGGCCTTGCCCTTGAGGGCGTGCTCGCCCCGGTCGCTGAAGGCCACCGCCGCGGACGTGAGCCCGTAGGTCTCCTGGTCGACCCAGACCGTGCCGGGGTCGGCGGCCGTCTGCACCCGGGCCGCGGTGTTCACCGCGTCGCCGGCCACCATGCCCTCGTTGACCGCGCCGAGGGTGACCGCGACCGACCCGGTCACGATCCCGACCCGCATCGCCAGCTCGGGGGCGCCGACGGACTCGCCGAGCTCGGCGACCGCGGCGACGAGGTCGAGCCCGGCGCGCACGGCCCGCTCGGCGTCGTCCTCGTGGGAGACCGGCACGCCCCAGACCGCCATCACGGCGTCGCCGATGAACTTCTCGATCGTCCCGCCGTAGCGGCCCACGACGGTGCGCGCCGTGGCGAAGTAGGCGCTCAGCAGCTCGCGGACCTCCTCGGGGTCGCGCGACTCCGACAGCGTCGTGAACGACACCAGGTCACCGAAGAGGACGGTCGTGGTGCGCCGTTCGGAGACCGGCTGGGACGACGTGGCGGCCGGGGCCGCGGCGGTCGCAGCGGCGGCCATCGGCGTCCCGCACTCGATGCAGAACTTGCCACCGGCGTCCGGGGTGCCGCACGAGGGGCAGCGGCGGGCGAGCGGCGAGCCGCACTCGAGGCAGAACTTGGCGCCGTCCGGGCTCTGCGCGTTACAGGAACCGCACTGCAGGGGCACCCGACGCTCCCTCCGTGTGCTGGTCGATCGGCACGGTGAGGTCCAGCACCAGGCCTTCGTACGCCGCCACGACGGCCAGGTCGTCGCCGGCGAGGCCCCGCGCGTGCTCGAGGATCGCGTCGACCTCGTCGTCGGTGCGCTGGGGGTCGTGGTGGAACAGCGCGTAGGCCTTCGCGCCGGCCTCCCGGGCGAGCTGCACGCCGTACTCGACGCTCGCGTGGCCGAGGAATTGCACGTCGGGGAACTGCGCCTGCAGGTGCTGCGAGTCGTGGATCAGCACGTCGACGCCGTCGGCCAGCGCGAGGGCGGACTCGTGCCGCTCCCCCAGGTCGTCCGGGCCGGGCCCGACCGAGGTCGGGCTGTGGTCGGAGAGGTAGGCCAGCGACGCGCCGCCGTGCGCGACGCGGTAGCCGAAGGCGCGGCCGCCCTTGTGCGGGATCTCGCGGGCCAGCACGTCGTACCCCTCGAGGGCGTGCGTGCCCTCCGGCAGCCCGGTGAACGACCAGCCGGGCCCGAGCTGCGACGGCACGATCGGGAAGTGCGGCGGCGAGACGGCGCGCTCCAGGACGGACTCGGCCGAGTCGCCCTGCTCGGGGATGTGGATCGCGACGCGGCTGCCCAGCGCGGTGCCGCCGGCGAAGAACGGCATGCCGTGGGTGTGGTCCCAGTGCAGGTGCCCCAGCAGGATCGAGCCGTCGAAGGGCTCGCCGCCGAGCAGCGGGGTGACGGCGATCAGGCCGGTGCCGGCGTCGAGCAGCAGGTGCGGGGCGTCGTCACCCAGCGAGACGGCGACGCAGGACGTCTGGCCGCCGTAGCGGACGAACGCCGAACCCGGCGCGGGCGTCGATCCCCGGACGCCGCAGAACGTGACCTTCAACCCCGTGCTCCCCGTTTCCCTGAGTGCGCTCACGGTGCCACATCGGACGCCCGCGCACACGCGATCGGGACCAGTGTCACCCCACGAGACCGCGTGCCGCGGCCAGCAGCACCGCGAGCACCACCGGCGCGTCGCCCACGTCTCCGGCGAGCACGGCGGCGTGCAGGTCGGCGAACGGCACCCAGAAGGTCTCCATGTCGGCCTCCTCGTGCTCCAGCACGAAGTCGCCGCGCCCGACCGGGGTCAGGTCCCGGGCCAGGTAGAAGTGCATGAGCTCGGCGATGATGCCGGGCGAGGAGTACGTCGAGGTCAGGTGCGTCCACTGCCCGGCCTCGAGCCCCGCCTCCTCGCGCAGCTCCCGGCGGGCGACCTCGACCGGGTCCTCGCCCTCCTGGTCGATGAGCCCGGCGGGCAGCTCGACGAAGCGACGCTGCGCCGGGTGGCGGTACTGCTCGAGGCACAGCACCCGGTCGTCCTCGTCGAGCGCCAGCACGATGCAGGCGCCCGGGTGCTCCAGGACCAGCCGGCGGAACGGCTCCTCGTCGGACGAGCCGGGACGACGTACGAGATCGGCCCGGAGGGCCATCACCCACCCGTCGCGGTGCAGGTCGGTCGACGACACGACCGGCCAGGACTCGGGGCTGTCCGCGAGGACCGGCGTGGCGCCGTCGCGCGAGGTGTCGGGGGGCGTCGCCATGGCGGTGACGCTACCGTGGCCGCCGAACGCGACGGGACCGATCGGACGGCCCGTCGGGACGAAGGGGACACCGATGAGCGACACCACGCTGAGCCTGACCCGCACCGAGGCCGAGGAGCGCACCGCTCTGCTCGCCGTCGACCGCTACGACATCGCGGTGGACCTGCGCGGGCTCTTCGAGGGCGAGGTCCTGGAGTCCGTCTCGACGATCACGTTCCGCTGCCACACGCCGGGCGCCAGCACCTTCGTCGACTGCGTCGCCGACGTCCGCTCCGCCACCCTCAACGGCCGCGAGCTCGACCTCGCCACCGTCAGCGGGGGCCGGATCCTGCTGCCCGACCTGGCCGCCGAGAACGTCCTCGTCGTCGCCGCCGCCCAGTCCGACACCGGCTCGGGCAACGGCATCCTGCGCTCGGTGGACCCCTCGGACAAGCTCGTCTACGTCTGGACGTCCTTCGAGGCCGACGACGCCCGCCGCGCCTGGGCCTGCTTCGACCAGCCCGACCTCAAGGCCCCGCACGCGTTCACCGTCTCCGCCCCGGAGACCTGGACGGTCACCAGCAACAACGGCCCGACCTCGGTCGAGGACGCGCCCGACGGCGGCCGGGTCTGGACCTACCCGGACACGCCCCCGCTGTCGACGTACGTCGTGGTCGTGAACGCCGGGCCGTTCCACGAGATCCGCGAGGAGCGCGGCGACCACAGCCTCGGCCTCTACTGCCGCCAGTCGCTGCGGCCCTTCCTCGAGCGGGACGCCCAGGACCTCTTCGACCACACCGCGAACGGCCTCGCGTTCTTCGGCGAGCGCTTCGCGCAGCCGTTCCCGCAGCGCCGCTACGACCAGGTCTTCGTGCCCAACATGGGCGGCGCGATGGAGAACTGGGGCTGCGTCACCTGGACCGACAGCGTGCTCTTCCGCTCCGAGCCCACCCACGGCCAGAAGGCCGTCGTCGCCTCGGTGCTGCTGCACGAGATGGCGCACATGTGGTTCGGCGACCTCGTCACCATGCAGTGGTGGGACGACCTCTGGCTCAATGAGGCCTTCGCCTCGTGGGCGGCCACCTGGGCCAGCGTCAACGCGACGCCGTTCATCGACGGCTGGTCGACCTTCCTCGCGCAGTCCAAGCTCACCGGGTACGCCGCCGACATGGGCCCCGCGTCGCACCCGATCCGCGGCGACGTCCCCAACGTGGCGCAGGCGATGGCGAACTTCGACGCGATCACCTACGTCAAGGGCGAGAGCGTCCTCAAGCAGCTCGTCGCGACGGTCGGCGAGGACGCGTTCGTCGAGGGCCTGCGCGCCTACTTCCGCGAGCACGCCTGGGGCAACACCGTGCTCGCCGACCTGATGTCCGCGGTGGGCGACGCCGCCGGTCGCGACCTGTCCGACTGGACGACGGCGTGGTTCGACCGCGCCGGCACCGACACCCTGACGCTCACCGACGGGGAGGTCCTCGCGACCGGCCCCGACGGCGACGACGCCCGCCCGCACCACCTCGAGATCGGCGTCTACCGCCAGGCCGGCGAGGCCCTCGAGAAGGTCGGCACGGCGTACGTCGACACCGACGGCCCGCGTACCGCCGTCGAGGGGCTGCCCGACGAGGCGGACCTCTACCTCGTCAACGACTCCGACCTGACCTTCGCGGCCACCCGCACCGACGAGAAGTCCCTGCGCACGATGCTGGCCTCGGCCGGCGGGCTCCCCGAGCCGATCTCGCGCGCCGTCGCGGTCTCCACGGCGTGGAACATGCTGCAGCACGGCGAGCTCTCCACCGACGAGCTGCTCACCTGCGTCCTGGGCGTGCTCGAGGTCGAGCGCAGCGCCGGCGTGGTCGAGCCGTTCCTCCAGATGGCGCTCAAGGCCGCCGAGCAGTGGAGCCCCACGGTCAGCATCCCGGCCCAGCTGGCCCGCCTGGCCGACGTCGCCGCCGCGCTGGCCGAGGAGCCCGACCACCGCTCCCCCGCCCTGCGCACCCTCGCGGCCTCGGCCAGCACCGAGGAGCACTTCGCGATCCTCGACGCGGCCGCCGCCGACGACGTCGACCTTACCTGGCGGGTCCTGGCCCGGCGCTCCGCGCTCGGCGACTACGACGCCGCCGCGGTCGAGGCCCTCCAGGAGCGCGACCCCGACCCGGACTCCTTCGTCCGGGCGCTCGGCGTCCTGGCGGCCCGCGCCGACGACGAGGCCAAGGCCGAGGTCTGGGCCCAGATCTACGACGAGAAGGCCATCCCCTCCGGGATGCCCCTCTTCGGGCTCGCCACGAGCTTCTGGCGCCCCGCCCAGCACGAGCTCCTCGTCCCGTGGGCGCACCGCTACCTCGACGAGATCGAGAAGCTCTCCGCCGAGGGCGGCATGCTCACGGTCGGCTCCCTCATCCGCGCCACCGCCCCGAGCACCGCCGACCAGGCCTACCTCGACCGCGCCCTCGAGATCGCCCACCGCGACGGCCAGAACCCCACCATCCGCGGCGAGCTCCTCACCAGCGCCGACACCCTCAGGCGAGTCCTCCGCGCCCGCGGCTGAGGCGCGCGGCGGCGCGCAACGGCTGCTCTCCCTCCGTCGACCGGGCTCCGGGCGGTCGGCCCTCCGGGGCTGCCGACCCGGACCTCCCGGCACCGGCCTCCGCCCGTGCGTCGGAGGGACACGGCGGCCGGGAACCACCCCTTCCGCTCCTTCGTCGCTCCAGGGGGGCCAGTCCCAGCCACCGTCCGCCGTGTCCCTCCGCCGCCCGGACTCCGTCCGGCGCCGTCCGGTCCGCGCCGCCATCCAGCCGTCGACCAGCGCAGCACGCACCGTCGGTCATCCCCTGTGGGGAGGTGAAGGGTGGTGGATCACCCACCTCATCCCACCCACCCGCGCAGCGGCGAGGTCGGGACCCGCGGGCGGTCGGGCCTGCCCTGGGGCGCGGGGCGGTTGCGCGGGCCTGTGGGAGCCACGCTAAAACGAGGCGTGGCGTCGCGCTGAACGCCCACGGTGACGCGACCGCCGACATCGCGCGACGACACGGCGAGCCTGCGTGGTCCCACAGGGGCGCGCAGCGGCCCCTCGCCCCCATGAACAGGCCCGACCGACCGGAGTCAGCGCGACCGAGCCGCTGGTCCGATCAGCCGCGACCGCGGCTCACTCCTCGTCCGCGTCAGCGCGCCGCAGCAGCGACTCGTCGATCGGGAAGCGGAGCTCGCGCTGCCGCTCGATCGCGGCGCCGACGAGCCCGGCGAAGAGCGGGTGCGGGCGGGTCGGGCGGGAGCGGAGCTCGGGGTGCGCCTGGGTGGAGACGTAGTACGGGTGGACGTCCTTCGGCAGCTCGACGAACTCGACGAGGTTGTTGTCCGGGGACGTGCCTGAGAAGACGAGCCCGGCGGCCTCGAGCTGCTCGCGGTAGGAGTTGTTGACCTCGTAGCGGTGCCGGTGGCGCTCCTCGATCTCGGCCTCGCCGTACGCCGCGCGCACCACCGAGCCCTCCTTGAGCCGGGCCGGGTAGAGCCCGAGCCGCATGGTGCCGCCCAGGTCCCCGGCGCCCTCGACGAACGACTTCTGCTCCTCCATGGTCGCGATGACGGGCTCGGGGCAGTCGGGGTCGAACTCGGTGGACGCGGCCTTCTCGAGGCCGGCGACGCTGCGGGAGTACTCGATGACCATGCACTGCAGGCCCAGGCACAGGCCGAGCGTCGGGATGCCGTGGGTGCGGGCATAGGTGAGGGCGCCGAGCTTGCCCTCGATGCCGCGGATGCCGAAGCCGCCGGGCACGCAGATCGCGTCGACGTCGCTGAGCTGGCGGGCGGCGCCGGCCGGCGTCTCGCACTCGTCGGACGGGATCCAGCGGATCTGCACCTTCGCCTCGTGGGCGAACCCACCGGCCCGGAGCGCCTCGCCGACGGAGAGATAGGCGTCGGGCAGGTCGATGTACTTGCCGACCAGCGCGACCGTCACCTCCTCCTTGGGGTGGTGCACCCGGCGGAGCAGGTCGTCCCAGAGCGTCCAGTCGACGTCGCGGAAGGGCAGGTCGAGCCGGCGTACGACGTAGGCGTCGAGCCCCTCGCGGTGCAGGACCTTGGGGATGTCGTAGATCGACGGGGCGTCGGCCGCGGTGACGACGGCCTCCTCGTCGACGTCGCACATCAGCGAGATCTTGCGCTTGATCGACTGCGGGAGCTCGCGGTCCGCGCGGCAGACCACCGCGTCGGGCTGGATGCCGACCTGGCGCAGGGCGGCGACGGAGTGCTGCGTGGGCTTGGTCTTGAGCTCGCCGGACGGGCCGATGTAGGGCACCAGGGAGACGTGCAGGAAGAAGACGTTGTCGCGGCCGATGTCGTGGCGGACCTGGCGCGCGGCCTCGAGGAACGGCAGCGACTCGATGTCGCCGACGGTGCCGCCGACCTCGGTGATGACGACGTCGACGTCGGCCGAGCCCATCGCGAGGATCCGGTCCTTGATCTCGTTCGTGATGTGCGGGATGACCTGGACGGTGTCACCGAGGTAGTCGCCGCGGCGCTCCTTGGCGATCACGCTCGAGTAGACCTGCCCGGTCGTGACGTTGGCGATCTGGGACAGGTTGGTGTCGAGGAAGCGCTCGTAGTGGCCGATGTCGAGGTCGGTCTCGGCGCCGTCGTCGGTCACGAAGACCTCGCCGTGCTGGAACGGGTTCATCGTCCCGGGGTCGACGTTGAGGTAGGGGTCCAGCTTCTGCATGGTCACCCGGAGCCCGCGCGACCTCAGGAGGCTGCCGAGGCTCGAGGCCGTGAGTCCCTTCCCGAGGGACGAGGCGACGCCTCCGGTCACGAAAACATGCTTGGTTTGCGCAGCGCTCTTCACGGGACTTCATGCTATCCCAGAGGAACCGCTCCGTCCGAACCCGACGCTCCGAAGGATCCGCCCTGCACGGTCAGCGACCGGGCAAGGGCGAGCACGGCGGTGACCTGGCCGAGCGGCGCCTCCACCCCGTCGACGGTCGCGACGTCCTGCCCGACCGGCTCACGGCGTACGCCGGCCAGGTCGCCGGAGGCGGCAGAGTCGGTGTCCCCGGCGACGACGACGCCGGTCGCCTTCGCGGCCAGCCCGTCGACCAGCCCGGACACGATCGCGTCGTCCGTGGCGGTGCCGAGGACGACGAGCACCAGGTCGGCCGCCTTCGGCTTCTCGGGCGAGGTGAGCAGCTCGGCGCCGGCGAGGCTCTGCCGCACCGAGCTCGCGTCGTCCGCGGGGACGTCGCCCGTGGCCATCGCCAGACCGGCCAGCTGACCGGCGCGGACGTACGTCGAGGCGTCGCTCGCCACCGCACCGTCGCCCAGCTGCGTCATCAGCTGGCTGCCGAGGGTGTCGACGAGGGACTTCTCCCCCGGCGCGACGAGCGACGGCCGGGCGGCGTACGTCCCGGCCACCGTGCCGCCGGCCTCCTCGACCTGCTGGGTCAGCGCGCCGACGACGTCGTCGTCGGCGCCGGGCAGCGTCAGCACGGCGACGGCGTGGTCGCGCAGCCGGTCGTCGTAGAGCGTGGCCGCCCCGGCTGCGGCGAAGTCGTCGCCGAAGCCGGCGAGCTCACGGGCGTCCCGGGTCGCCCCGGCCCGGGCCGGGGCGACGCTCGGCTCCCGGCCGAGGTCGGTCAGGGGGCCGCCCCCGAGCACGACGCCGACGGCGAGGGCCAGGAAGACGGCCACGAGGGTGGTGATGTGGTGGCGGTAGGTGATCACAGCGGGGTCCTCACGAGTTGACGAGGTCGGACAGCGCGGCGGCGAGCGTCGTCGCCCACTCGTGCCCGACCGGGGTGACGGCGACGGCGGCGCCGAGGGCGACCAGACCGGCGAGCATCACGGAGAAGAGGTGGCGCGGGCGGACCCGGCCGGAGTAGAGGTACGGCACGGCGGTCGCGTCGACCAGCCGCGGCCCGACCTTGAGCCGGGTCAGGTAGGTGCTGGCCAGGCCGGAGCGCTGGCGGTCGAGGAGCTCGTCGAGCGTGGCGTGCATGCCCACGCCGACGATGACCGAGGCGCGCCCGGCGTCGGCCAGCAGCAGCGCCGCGTCCTCGCAGGTCGCCGCGGTCTCGATGCGCAGGGGGCGTACGCCGAGCCGCTCGAGCTGGTCGGTCGCGGCGCGGTCGGCCCCCCGGTCGACGCGGACGACGACGTCGCGGGCCGCCCGCAGGGTCGCGGCGTCGGGGCGGTCCGCCTCCTCCGCCCGGGCGTCCAGCACCACGAGGTCGGGCCGGTGCCCGGCCGCACGCAGCAGGTCGGCACCGCGCCCGACCCCGATCAGCACCGGCTCCTGCTCGCGCAGGAACGGCCGGATCGCGGCGAGCTCGCGCTCCCACTCGTGCCCGCGGACCACGACCACGGCGGCGCGTCCGGCGATCCGGGTGGCGGGGCGGGGCAGGCCCCGCCCGTGCAGGAGCAGGTCCTCCTCGCGACGGAGGAAGGCCGCGCTGTTGTGCGTGAAGGTCGCGAGCTGGGTCGCGAGGCCGCTGCGGGCCTCGGCCATCTCGGCGCGCACCAGGTCGGCGTCGACGACCCGGCCGGTGGCGACCGGCTCGTCGTCGACGTACACCGTGGCGTCGTGGACGCGCACCGTGCTGCCGTCCTTGATCGCGCCGAGCGCCGGGGCGCCGACGCCGTCGAGCAGCAGGATGCCGGCGTCGGCGAGGACCTCGGGGCCGAGGTTCGCGTAGCGCCCGGAGATCATCGGCGAGGCGTTGACCACGGCGCTCACGCCGGCGTCGACGAGGCCCTGGGCGGTGGCCCGGTCCATGTCGAGGTGGTCGAGCACCGCGAGGTCGCCGGGCCGCAGGCGCGGCAGCAGGGTGTGCGTCCGGCGCTCGACGCGCGCGGTGCCGACGAGTCCGGGCAGGGGGGCGGGGGGACGTTGTCGAGGGGCGAATTTCATGACCGTCCATCGTCTCAGCCGGTCGTACGGCGTCTCCGCAACCCACGGGTCCGGGCGCGTCGGGAGCGGCCGGCATCTGGAAGAGTGCGGGTGGTGAGCACCGAGACGCGCGCCTGGTGGGCCTCCGCCGTGGTCTACCAGATCTACCCCCGCAGCTTCGCCGACTCCGACGGCGACGGGATCGGTGACCTCGGCGGCATCATCGCCCGGCTCGACCACCTCGAGAGCCTCGGGGTCGACGTCGTCTGGCTCTCCCCCGTGCACCGCTCCCCGCAGGCCGACAACGGCTACGACATCAGCGACTACTGCGACATCGACCCGCTGTTCGGCACCCTCGAGCAGCTCGACGAGCTGGTCGCCGGGCTGCACGCGCGCGGCATGAAGCTGGTGATGGACCTCGTCGTGAACCACACCTCCGACGAGCACCCGTGGTTCGTGGAGTCGGCGTCGTCGCCGGACAACCCGAAGCGCGACTGGTACGTCTGGCGCGACGCCCCGGACGGAGCGCTCCCCAACAACTGGGGCTCGTTCTTCGGCGGACCGGCGTGGACGGTCCACCAGGCCACCGGACAGGCCTACCTCCACCTCTTCCACCGCAAGCAGCCCGACCTGAACTGGGAGAACCCCGAGGTCCGGGCGGCTGTGCACGCGATGATGCGCTGGTGGCTCGACCGCGGGGTGGACGGCTTCCGGATGGACGTCATCAACTTCATCTCCAAGCCGGACGGGCTCCCGGACGCCCCGCCCGTGCCCGGTCAGGAGTTCGTCAACGCCTTCGACCTCTTCGCGGACGGGCCGCGGGTGCACGAGCACCTGGCCGAGATGACCCGGGAGGTGTTCGGCGGCCGCGAGGGCCACTTCCTCACCGTCGGCGAGATGCCGGGTGTCACGCCCGAGCGGGCCCGGGACTACACCGACCCGGCCCGGCGCGAGGTCGACATGGTCTTCCAGTTCGAGCACGTCACCGTCGACCAGGGGCCCGACGACAAGTTCGACTACGTCGGTCTCGACCTCCCGGTCCTCAAGCGGTCCCTGCACCGCTGGCAGGACGCCCTTGCCGACGTCGGCTGGAACAGCCTCTACTGGAACAACCACGACCAGCCGCGCGTGGTGTCCCGCTTCGGCGACGACGACCCGGCGTACTGGCGCGCCTCGGCCACGGCGCTCGCAACCGTCCTGCACGGCCTGCGCGGCACGCCGTACGTCTACCAGGGCGAAGAGCTCGGCATGACGAACTACCCGTTCGCCGGCGCCGGCGAGCACCGCGACACCGAGGCGGTCAACTACTGGGCCGAGGTGGTCGCGCGGGGCCGCGACCAGGAGGCCGCGCTCACGGGGCTGGCGCACATCAGCCGCGACAACGCGCGGACGCCCGTGCAGTGGGACGCCTCGCCGCACGCCGGCTTCACGACCGGCACGCCCTGGCTCGCGGTCAACCCCAACCACACCTGGCTCAACGCCGCGGCGCAGGTCGACGACCCCGCGTCGGTGTTCGCGCACTACCGGCGCCTCATCGACCTCCGGCACCGGCTGCCGATCCTCGTCGAGGGCGACGTGACGTCGATCGGGCTCGACCACCCGGTCCTGTGGGCCTACACCCGGTCCACCACCGACGAGCGAATGCTCGTGGTGGCCAACTGCGGCCGCGAGCCGCTGGCGCTGGACCTGCCGGACTGGCACGGCGCGCGCCTGCTGCTGGGCAACCTGCCGCTGAACGAGCCGGTCCTCGGCCCCGCGACCAGCACGCTGGCGGGCTGGGAGGCCCGGATCTACCTCAGCCCAGCGCCCTAGCCGGCTGGGCGACCTCGAGCAGCTCGCGGGCGTGCGCGAGGGCCGTGTCGGAGTCGGTGAGCCCGGCGAGCATCCGGGAGAGCTCCCGCTCACGCTGGTCGTCGTCGAGGACGGTGAGCCCCGAGCTCGTGACGGTGCCGTCGTGCGACTTCTCGACCACCACGTGGCGGTCGGCGTACGCCGCGACCTGGGGCAGGTGCGTCACGACCAGGACCTGGGCGTTCTGCGCCAGCTGCGCGAGGCGGCGCCCGACCTCGACGGCGGCAGTGCCGCCGACCCCGGCGTCGACCTCGTCGAAGACGAACGTCGGGACGGGGCTGGTCCCGGCGAGGGCGACCTCGAGGGCCAGCATCACGCGCGACAGCTCACCCCCGGACGCGCCCTTGTTCAGCGGTCGCGGCTCGGAGCCGGTGTTCGCCGCCAGCAGCAGCTCGACCTCGTCGAGCCCGGAGGGGGCGTACTTCAGCCAGCGCTTGCCGACCTTCAGCGGCCCGCGGCTCGTGGCCGCCTCGGCGCTCGCGCGGTCGACCTCGTGCTGCACGACGCTGATCTCGAGCCGGGCGTGCGGCATCGCCAGCAGGGTCAGCTCGGCGGTGACCTCCTCGGCGAGCCGGACGGCCGAGGCGGTGCGAGCCGTGGAGAGCGCGGCACCGGCCTCGGCCAGCTCGCCGCGCAGCCGCTGCTGCTCGGAGCGGAGCTCCTCGATGCGCCCGTCGGTGTTGTCGAGGTCGAGCAGTCGCGTGGCCGACTGCTCCGACCACGCGAGCACCTCGTCGATGGTGTCGCCGTACTTCCGGGTGAGTGCCGTCAGCGCGGCGCGCCGCTCCGAGACCCCGGCCAGCCGGGCCGGGTCGGTGTCGATGCGGGCGGCGTACGACGCGACGTCGGCCGCGAGGTCGGAGAGCAGGTAGGTGATCTCGGCCAGCCGGTCGGCCAGCTCCCCCGCCTCCGGATCGTGCTCACGGACCCCGTCGAGCAGCGTCCGCGCCGCCGAGGCGGTCGCCAGCGTGTCGGGGTCGCCCTGCTCGCT
Organism: Nocardioides luti; assembly: GCF_014212315.1. NCBI lineage: Bacteria > Bacillati > Actinomycetota > Actinomycetes > Propionibacteriales > Nocardioidaceae > Nocardioides > Nocardioides luti. Next base: position 5,853 of record NZ_JACKXE010000001.1, on the reverse strand, counting down.
TGAGAGCGCCTCGCGCGCCTGCTCGGCCGCGGTGCGCAGCGTGTCGGCGAAGCCCAGCCGGGTCTCCTCGGCCGCGAGCGTCGCGTCCTCCCCCGGCTCCGGCGAGACCGCCTCGATCTCGGTCAGGCCGAAGCGCAGCAGGTCCGCCTCGCGGGCCCGGTCGCGGGCGGTCGCCACGACCTCCTCGAGCTCGCGCTCGGTGGCGTCGAGGTCGTGGAAGAGGCTGGCGTACGTCGCCGCCAGCGCGGCCGTGTGCTCGCCGCCGAAGCGGTCGAGCGCCTCGCGCTGGGCTCGCGGCCGCAGCAGCCGGTGCTGGTCGGACTGGCCGTGCACGGCGACCAGAGGCTCGGCGACCTCGGCGAGCGCCGAGACCGGGACCGACGCCCCGCCGACGAAGGCCCGGCTGCGACCCTCGGCCGACACGTTGCGGGCGAGCACGACGATGCCGTCCTCGACCTCGCCGCCGGCGTCCTCGACCGCGCGGGCGAAGTCGGGCAGGCCGTCCACCCGGACGACGCCCTCGACGCGGGCGGAGCGGGCGCCCGTGCGGACCGCGCCGCTGTCGGACCGACCGCCCAGCAGCAGGCCCAGGGCGGTGACGATCATGGTCTTGCCGGCACCGGTCTCACCGGTGATGACGGTCAGCCCGGGGCCGAGCTCCAGCGTCGACGACTCGATGACGCCGAGCGAGCCGATCCGGATCTCCTCAAGCACGGGACGCGTCCTCCGGGGCACCCTCGGCCGCGAGCCGCCGGCGCCGCTCGCTGGACCCGCGCCAGCCCTCGACGGGCAGGCCGAACTTCGCGACGAGCCGGTCGCCGAACGGGGCCTGGTGCAGCCGGACCAGCCGGACCGGGCGAGGCCCGCGACGGACCTCGATGCGGGCGCCCGGGGGCAGGTCCACCGCGCGACGGCCGTCGCACCACAGCACGCCGGCCCCTTCGGTGCGGGCCAGCACCTCGACGGCGAGCACGGAGTGCGGGGACACCACGAGCGGCCGGGCGAAGAGCGCGTGCGCGCTGATCGGGACCAGCAGGAGCGCCTCGACGTCGGGCCAGACGATGGGGCCGCCGGCGCTGAAGTTGTACGCCGTGGAGCCGGTCGGGGTCGCGCAGACCACGCCGTCGCAGCCCCAGCGCGAGAGGGGACGCCCGTCGACCTCGACGACGACCTCGAGCATCCGCTCGCGGGCGGCCTTCTCGACGCTGGCCTCGTTGAGCGCGAACGTGCTCATCACGACCTCGCCGTCGCGGTGCACGGTGACGTCGAGGGTGAGCCGGTCCTCGGTGGTGTAGCGCTTGTGCACGATCGCGTCGATGGTCGACTCGACGTCGTCGTACTCCGCCTCGGCCAGGAAGCCCACGTGCCCGAGGTTCACGCCCAGGACCGGGGTGCCGCTGGCGTGGGTGATCTCGGCGGCGCGCAGGATCGTGCCGTCGCCGCCGATGACCAGGGCGAGCTCGCACCCCGTGTCGGCCTCGTCCTCGCTGTCGGCGATCTCGAGGGCCGCACCCAGCTGGTCCTGGTCGAGCCCGAGGTCGGCGGCCTCCTTGGCGAGCAGCCGGACCACGATGCCGTTGCTGGTCAGCGCCTTGCAGAAGGCCCGCGAGACCTCACGCGCGTCGTCGCGGCCGGTGTGCGCCAGCATGAGGACCCGCCGGCCCGTCATGGGGGCAGCGGGCGGCGCGGTGTCGGTCACGGGTCCACCTTCTCACCCGGGACCCCCAACGGGTCGGCTGCCACCACGACGCTGTGGATGTGGTCGGCGTCGATGGTCGGGTCCCCCCGGCGCAGCCACAGGAAGAACTCCACGTTGCCGGACGGGCCGGGCAACGGGCTGGTCACGACCATGCGCGCGCCCCAGCCCCGGCGGGCGGCCGCCGCGGCGACACCGTTGACGGCCTCGGCCCTCAGGTCGAGGTCGCGCACCACTCCGCCCTTGCCGACCCGGTCCTTGCCGACCTCGAACTGGGGCTTGACCATCAGCGCGAGGTCGCCGTCCGGGGCGGTCACGCCGAGCAGGGCGTCCAGCACGAGCTCGAGCGAGATGAAGCTGAGGTCGCCGACCACCACGTCGACGGGGCCGCCGATCGCCTCGGTCGTCAGCTCCCGGACGTTCATCCGGTCGTGCACGACGACCCGGTCGTCCTGGCGGAGCTTCCACGCGAGCTGGCCGTAGCCCACGTCGACCGCGACCACCTGCCCGGCGTCCGCGCGCAGCAGCACGTCGGTGAAGCCGCCGGTCGAGGCTCCCGCGTCGAGGCAGCGTCGGCCCCGCACCTCGAGGCCGGCCGGGCCGAACGCCGCCAGCGCACCCGCCAGCTTGTGGCCGCCGCGGGAGACGTAGTCGGGTCCGTCCGGGCTCTCCGACACCACGAGCGCGACGTCGGTGGTGATCGCGGTCGCGGGCTTGGTCGCGACCGCGCCGGAGACCTTCACCCGGCCGTTCGCGATCAGCTCGCTGGCGTGCTCGCGCGAGCGGGCCAGGCCGCGGCGGACCAGCTCGGCGTCGAGCCGGAGGCGACGGGGAGGCACGGGCGGGTCAGGCGGGGTCGGCGGGCTGGTGGTCCAGCGCGCGACGCAGGTGGTCGTGGGCGCTCTCGAAGACGCCGACGTGCTCCTCGATCGGGCGCTCCTCGAGCGCCTCGACGGCGGCGATGACGGTGTCGACCCGGTCCACGCCGGTGCGCACCGGCTCCGGGGCGGGCGACGGGTCGGAGCCGTCGTACTGCTCGTCCGCGTGGTCGGTCTCGCTCATGGTCCGAGGCTACCGCCCGCGCGGCCGCCTCAGGCGTCGGGCACGCTCAGGCCGGAGGTGTCGGCCGGCTCGCCCGCAGCGTCGAGGTGCTCCCACGACGCCTCGGCGACGACCCGCCACCAGTCCCCCGCCGAGCCCTCGCCCTCGACCGCCAGCCGGCCGTCGTCCACCCGGCCGGTCCAGCCGCCGAGCGTCCAGCCGTCGTCACCGCTGTCGGGAGCCTCGTGGGCCTCGAGCAGCCCGGCGAGGTCGGGCGCGAGGTACGTCGGCCGCTCGGCCGGGGTGGCGGCGACCAGCTCGCTGAGCCCGGTCACCCCGGTCAGCACGAGCAGGGAGTCCACCTCCGCGTTGCGCGCTCCCTCGATGTCGGTGTCGAGCCGGTCGCCGACCATCAGCGGCCGCTCGCCGCCGACCCGGCGCACGGTCTCGTCGAGCAGCGGCCGCTGCGGCTTGCCGGCCACCACGGGCTCGACGCCCGTGAAGTTCTGCAGCGTCTCCACGAGCACCCCGTGGCCAGGAGCGACGCCGTACCCCGTCGGGATCGTGTAGTCGGTGTTGCTCGCCACCCACGGCAGCCCGTCCTTCACCCGCACCGCGGCCCGCATGATGTCGCGCCAGAGGACGTCCGGGCCGTACCCCGTCACCACCGCCACCGCGTCGTCGGCCACCTCCACGGGCTCGAGCCCCTCGGCACGCAGCGCCTGCTCGAGACCCACGGCCCCCAGCAGCACGACCCGCGCCCCCTCGCCGAAGCGCTCCGCGAGCACCCGGGCGGCCGCCTGGGCGGAGGTGACGACGTCGTCGGTCCCGGCCTCGACGCCGAGATCGCGCAGGTGCTCGGCCACGGTCTCGGGGGGCCGCGAGGCGTTGTTGGTGACAAAGGCGACCCGCATCCCGCTCGTACGCACCTCACCGAGGTGCTCCGGCGCACCGGGGACCGCCTCGCCGCCCACGTAGACCACACCGTCGAGGTCGAGCATGGCCAGGTCGTACGCCGCGATCAGCGGTTCGGTGGTCGTGCCGAGCATGCGGGGCTCCTCGGGGTCGTGGCGTCCCGGTGTCCGGGCGTCGGGGCACCCTACGATGCTCCGATGGACTCCAGCGCGGTGGTCACGCCTCCGTACGTCGCCGGTCCGCTGCGTCTGTACCCGTTCCGCGGCCTCATGCTCTCGCCGAGCCGGATCGGCGACCCGTCGTCCGCGCGGGCCTTCGCACGCCCCTACCGCGACGTCGCGGCGCGGTTGACCTCGTGGGAGCGCCGCGGTCTGGTGCACCACGACACCGAGCCCGCGGTCTACCTGCACGAGTACACCGTGGCCGGCATCGTCGTACGCGGCCTCGTCGGCGCGCTGGACATCTCCCGCCGGGCCACCTCGCGCGCCGACCGGGCGGTCTACCCGCACGAGGGCGTGCACCCGGCCCAGGCGGAGGAGCTCGCCGAGCGGATGGCCGAGATGCAGATGAATCCCGCGCCCATCCTCCTCGTCCACCGCGGGCCGGCCGCCGTGCGGACCCTGCTGGCGCGCGTCGCCGCCGCGCCTCCCACGCACGAGTTCACGGACCGGGCCGAGCAGGAGCACCGGGTCTGGGCGATCACCGATCCCGACGACCTCGGCGCGCTGGAGGCGGCGCTCGCCGGGTCGCGCGCCCTGATCGCGGACGGCCATCACCGCTACGCCGCCTACCTGCGCCTGCAGCGCGACGACCCCGGTGGGAGCCACGACCTCGGTCTCGCGATGCTCGTCGACCAGGACGAGACCCCGCTCTTCCTCGGCGCGATCCACCGGGTGCTCGTGGGCACCGGCCTCGACGACCTCCGCGACGCCTGCGACCGCATCGGAGCAACCTTCCACCGCACGACCGAGACCGCCGCCGTGGGCGCCCTCGCGCCCGGGTGCCTGGCCGCGACCGACGGCACCACGTGGGCGACCCTCGCGCTCCCCGTGCCCCACGGGCGGGCCGCGGTCGAGGTCCTGCACGAGCAGCTGGTGCCCGCCCTGACCGACGAGCCCGCCCGGATCGGCTACCACCACGCGGTCGAGGAGGCGATGGCGCACCTGTCCCGGAGCAAGGGCACGGCGCTGCTGATGCCCGCACCGGACTTCGACCTGGTGCTGCGGATCGTGGCGGCCGGGCGGCTGCTCCCGGAGAAGGCCACCTCCTTCCAGCCGAAGCCCAGCGTCGGCGTGCTCATCCGGTCGCTGCTCGACGGAGCACCCGACCGGCACTGACGTCGACCTCGACACGGGACGCCGTGGCCCCACCGGCACGGAAGAACCGCCGTCGCAGGGCTCCCGACACCTCGACCACGTCGCCCGCACCCCACCCGGCCACGGAGCGACGGACTCGACCGCCCCACACCGCGCACTCGAGGGTGTCGACGCTCTGACGGGACCGCACCTGCGCGGCCGGCCGGGCGACCACCACCCGGAAGGTCCAGACGACGTCCCCGCTGGGCAGCGTCCGCTGCTCCGGCGCCTGCGAGATCCTCCCGACCAGGCGCACCTCGTTCACCGCGACGACGACGTCGTCGCCCACTTCTCTCTGTGCTGTCATGGCACATCACCTCCGACGCCCACGCAACCGGTGGGCGGGGACAACGCGCAGCCGGCACGGCCGTGCCTGGGGACAACGCGGCACGGAGCTGCACGCGGGACGGCTTCCGGGCCGACGATCCAGCCGTCAGCGTCGCCACGTCCGACGGAATTGCCCGGGAAATGCAAACAGGGCCATCCCCGAAGGGATGGCCCTGTTCAAAAGAATGTCCGGCGGCGTCCTACTCTCCCACAACCTTGCGGTTGCAGTACCATCGGCGCTGAAAGGCTTAACTTCCGGGTTCGGGATGGGACCGGGTGTTTCCCTTTCGCTATGGCCGCCGTAACTCTTGCGGTCACCACCCCGGCCTGTCTTCCACCGACAACCCCTGTTGGGGTGTGGTGGGTGCGGGGTGGCACCAAATCTATGGGTGCACATTATTCAGTTGATCACACACTTGGTGTTCTGGTGTGGTCTGGTTCGTGGACGCGAACATCGCGGGGCAACTTGTCGTTGTGGTTTCAGTAAAGTGAGTGTAAGACAAGCCCTCGGCCTATTAG